>CAZTZZ010000007.1:50835-84206 GCA_964617905.1 uncultured Ignavibacteriaceae bacterium
AATATGAAAAAATTAATTTTATCGGAAATATTTGTTTATCCCATTAAATCAATTGCCGGAATATCTCTTGATTCTTCCGATGTAACAACTCGAGGTCTTAAATATGATAGAAGGTGGCTACTTGTTGATGAAAATAACGTTTTTATCACTCAGCGTCTTTATCCGGAAATGGCGCTTATTCAGCCATCAATAATCAATGATACTTTTCAGTTAAAACATAAAACAAAAAATATTGATAAAGTTTCAATTCCTGCTTTTTTATCTGATGGAAAAGAATTAAGTGTAAAAATTTGGAACGATTTCTGTTCGGCGATTCATTATAATTCTGATGTTGACCAATGGTTTAGCGAAGTATTAAAAACTAAATGTAAACTCGTTTATATGCCTGATTCTTCGAATAGATATATTGACAAAACTTATGCTAAAAATAATGAGATTGTAAGTTTTGCTGACGGTTATGCCTTTTTAATTATCGGACAGTCTTCTTTGGATGATTTAAATGATCGTTTGGAAGTCAAATTGCCAATTAATAGATTTCGTCCAAATTTTGTTTTTACCGGGGGCAAACCTTTTGAAGAAGATCGCCTAAAAAAAATAAAAATCGGTGATGTTATTTTTGATGTTGTTAAACATTGCGAAAGATGCATCATTCCAACCACAGATCAGGAGACTGCAAAAAGAAATGAAGAACCACTATTAACATTAAACAAGTATAGGAAAGAAAATAATAAAATATATTTTGGACAAAATTTAATACAGCATAATCTCGGAAACATCTCTGTTGGTAATGAAATTATTATATTAGAAAGAAAAAATTAAAAAAATATGTGTTTTAAAAAAATTACAACTTTATTTGTATTTTTTCTTCTATTTACAGTCTCTGTCTTTGCACAAACGGTAAATATAAAAATAATTGAAACCACAGATGTACACGGCAGCATTTTCCCTTATGATTTTAAAAATGACAGAAAAGCATCAACATCGCTTTCACAAGTACAAACATATTTGAATCAAGAAAGGGCAAAAAAGAATCAACATGTAATTTTGGTCGATAACGGGGATATTTTGCAAGGCCAACCCGTAGTTTATTATTACAATTTTGAAAAGACCGGCGAGAAACACATTGTTGCAAGAGTTATGAATTACATGAAATACGATGTTGCAACAATAGGCAACCACGATATAGAAGCCGGGCATAAGGTTTACGATAAGATAAATAAAGAATTTAATTTCCCTTGGCTTGCAGCAAATGCGGTAAATGAGACCACCGGAAAGACATATTTCCCGCCATACAAAATGATTATTAAAAATGGTGTTAGAATTGCAGTGTTGGGAATGATAACACCCGGCATTCCAATGTGGCTGCCAAAAACAATTTGGAGTAACATTGATTTTAAAGACATGATAAAAACAGCCAATAAGTGGGTTAAGATAATCAAAGAAAAAGAAAACCCCGACATTTTAATCGGTCTGTTTCATTCCGGAGTTGAATATAATTACGGCAATCAAAACAAAAACACACCAAGAAATGAAAACGCATCTGAGCTTGTAGCAAAACAAGTGCTCGGTTTTGATGTTGTGTTTGTCGGACACGACCACCACGGCTGGAATTACAAAATTAAAAACAGTGCCGGTAAAGAGGTGTTAATGATTGGTGGTATAAATGCAGCAAGAACGGCTGCTGTTGCAAATATTTCTTATTCACTAAAAAACAAGAAGAAAAAAATTGAAGGACAAATTGTTGATATAAAAAATTATCAGCCAAACAATGATTTTATAACTCATTTTAAAAAAGATTTTGAAAAAGTAAAAAAATACACTTCAAAAAAAATAGGTGTGTTTACAAAAACAATAACGACAAAGGAATCCTTCTTTGGTGATTCGCCTTTTGTTGATCTCGTTCATAAAATACAACTGGAGATCTCCGGCGCTGATGTTTCTTTTGCCTCCCCTCTTTCTTTTTTTGCAGAAATTAAAAAAGGTCCTGTCTTTGTAAGGGACATGTTCAAGCTTTATAAATATGAAAACCTGCTTTATACAATGTCTCTGACCGGAAAAGAGATTAAAGATTATCTTGAATTCTCCTATAGTAAATGGCTAAATCAAATGAAAGATAAAAATGATCATTTGTTAAAATTTAAGGTCGATAAAAATGGGAAAATAATTAATTCATACGGGCATCCGGCTTTGGCAAATCCATATTATAATTTTTCCTCTGCAGCGGGAATTAACTATACTGTGGATGTAAGCAAACCTTTAGGACATAGAATAAAAATAACTTCATTATTAAACGGCAAAAAAATTAAATATAATAAAAATTATACTGTTGCTATAAATTCATACAGAGGCAATGGGGGTGGCGGTCATTTGGTTCACGGTGCAAAAATTAATAAAGATGTGTTATCAAAAAGAATTTTAACATCAACCGAAAAAGACCTTCGCTATTATCTTATGAAATGGATAGAAAATAAAAAAACAATTAACCCAGAAGAAAGAGGTAATTGGAAAATTATCCCGGCGGATTGGGTAAAAAAAGGAAAACAAAAAGACTTCGAATTACTTTTCGGTAAATAATACTTTAAATGTTATATCTAAATATGCTTAAATTAGTCTGTTGAAAAAATTAATCTATTTGATAAGAATAAAAAATGAACACAACGCTTAGCACTTACTTTTTTAACGAAGCAAACAGATACATTCCTGGTGGTGTAAACTCTCCCGTTAGAGCTTTTAAGTCAGTAGCAGGTAATCCTCTTTTTATAGAAAGAGGAAAAGGCTCTAAAATTTATGATGTTGATAAAAACGAATATATAGATTACATCGGCAGTTGGGGTCCCCATCTTTTTGGACACAATCCTCAATTTATAAAAGAGGCTCTTTTTGAAGCGGTAGAAAACGGGGTAAGTTTCGGTGCACCTACGGAAATTGAAGTGAAAATAGCAAAGCTTATTATAAGCATGGTTCCTTCAATAGACATGATTAGAATGGTAAACAGCGGAACAGAAGCAACTATGAGCGCTATAAGAGTAGCAAGAGCATATACAAAAAAAGACAAAATAATAAAGTTTGAAGGCTGCTATCATGGGCACGCCGATTCTTTCCTAATAAAAGCCGGTTCGGGTGCTTTAACACTTGGTGTACCTACGAGTCCTGGTGTTACAAAGAATATTGCAAAAGACACTTTAATTGCCGAGTATAACAATTTAGACTCTGTAAAAAATTTAATTTTAAAAAATAAAGATAAAATAGCCGCAGTTATTATTGAACCGATTGCGGGCAATATGGGTGTTGTTCCTGCAGAAAAATCTTTTCTTAAAAAATTAAAAACATTATGTAGGGAAGAAGGAGTTGTTTTAATTTTTGACGAAGTTATGAGCGGTTTCAGGGTTGCACAGGGTGGTGCACAAGAATTGTTTGGAATTAAACCGGATCTTACCACTTTTGGAAAGATTATCGGCGGGGGATTACCAGTTGGTGCTTTTGGGGGAAAACAGGTACTTATGGAACTGGTTGCACCAAGTGGTCCTGTTTATCAAGCTGGAACTTTAAGCGGAAATCCGCTGGCTATGACTGCGGGTTACACTGCTTTAAATTACATTAAGAACAATCCAGATCTTTATTCCTCTTTGGAAGAACTTTCTTCTTATTTGGCTAACGGATTTAAAGAGAATATTAAAAAAGTTAAAAAGAATTTTGCATTTAATCGCATCGGTTCTATGATGTGTATGTTTTTTACCGAAGAAAAGGTTACAAATTTTAAAACCGCAGTTAAATCTGATTCCTTGGTTTACGGAAGATATTTCCACGAAATGTTAAACCAGGGCATCTATTTTGCTCCGTCACAATTTGAAGCAATTTTTGTTTCTGCTGCTCATTCAAAACAAGACCTTGATAAAACTATAATAGCACAGGATGAAGCATTATCGGCAATATATAAATAAATGGCTTTCTTTATTCAGTTCCATTATTAGAATTATTTTCTTCTTCCTCTCTTACTACTTTTGCTATATCCGCAATAGAATCGTCTTCATTAAGCCTGATAACTCTTACGCCTTGTGTGTTTCTGCCCATTACCCTTATATTTTTTATTCCTTGTTTTATAACCATACCATGGGTGGTGATAATCACCAATTCATCCCCGTCAACAACCTCCATCATTGAAATTAATTTGCCCACTTTTTCGCTGGTTTTAACAGTAATTACACCTTTGCCGCCCCTGTGTGTTGTCCTGTAATCATTTATATCGGATCTTTTTCCGTATCCCTTTTCTGTAACCACTAATATTGTTGCCTGTCTTTTCATTACAACCAAACCAACAACAATGTCGTCTTTAGTCAATCTAACACCTCTTACACCGGTTGCAGTTCTTCCCATTGTGCGAACATCTTTTTCATTAAATCTAATTGCAAACCCATTTCTTGTGCCCAAGACAATATCGTTTGTGCCGTCAGTAACTTTAACCGATATCAGCTTATCTCCCTCAACAATATTTATAGCATTAATTCCTCCTCTGCGTACATTTCCATATGCAGAAAGCACTGTTTTCTTTATTGTTCCTTTTAACGTAGCCATTATTATATTTTGATCATCGGTAAATTCTTTAACTGCAACAAATGCTGTTATGTTTTCATCCTTATTTTTTTGAATTAAGTTTTGAATAGCTCTGCCTCGGGCAGTCCTTCCGGCTTCTGGCACCTCGTAAACTTTAAGCCAATAACATTTACCCCTATCGGTAAAAATAAGTATGTAATGGTGTGTAGATGCGACAAACATATGTTCTATAAAATCTTCATTCTTTGTTCCGGCGCCTGTAACTCCCTTGCCTCCCCTGCCTTGTTTTCTGTAACCGCTTGCAGGAAATCTTTTTATAAATCCGTTGTGAGAAATTGTTACAACAACATCTTCTTCCGCAATCATATCTTCCAAAGAAAATTCTTCATAGTTTTTTACAATCTCTGTTCTTCTCTCGTCGCCATATTTTTCCTTTACTGCTTCAAGCTCTTCGGTTATAATTAAATATCTTCTCTCTTCATTTGAAAGAATCCCTTTTAATCTTTCAATTAGTTGAATCACTTCTTTGTATTCTGTTTCTATTTTTTCCCTTTCGAGTCCCGTTAATCTTTGAAGCCTCATTTCCAAAATAGCTTTTGATTGTATCTCGCTTAACTTGAATTTTTTCATCAAGTTGTTTTTAGCTGTTTCCGTATCTTTTGACTTTTTAATCGTTGCTATCACTTCATCAATATTATCAAGGGCAATTATATAACCCTCTAAAATATGGGCTCTTTTTTCTGCTGAATCTAATTCATATTTTGTCCTTCTGATCAACACTTCCATTCTGTGGTCAATAAAGTGCTGCATCATTTCCTTTAAGGTTAGTGTCCGGGGTCTTCCCTTAACCAAAGCAAGCATAATAATACCGAAAGTATTCTGCATCTGCGTATGCTTAAAAAGTTGATTCAAAACTACCGGCGGCTGAGCATCTCTTTTAAGCTCAATCACTATTCTCATTCCGTCTCTATCTGACTCATCTCTTAAATTAGAAATATCTGTTAATTTTCCCGAGCGTACAAGAATTGCAATTTTTTCTATTAGATTTGCTTTGTTTACCTGATATGGAAGTTCAGTAACGACAATGTTTTCCCTTCCGTTTTTTAATGTTTCTATGTTTGCTCTTGCGCGTATTTTTAAAATACCCCTTCCTGTTGTATAGGCGGATTTTACACCCTCATAACCATATATTATACCGCCTGTTGGAAAGTCCGGTGCTAATACATGTTTCATAAGTTGTTCGGATGTTGTTTCAGGTTTTTTAACTAACGCAATTAGACCGTTAATAATTTCGGTTAAATTATGAGGGGGTATGTTTGTTGACATGCCGACTGCAATTCCGCTTGAACCGTTTACTAAAAGATTTGGAATGTAAGATGGAAGAACTGTCGGTTCTTGTAAAGAATCATCAAAGTTAGGAATAAAATTTACCGTGTTTTTATCCAGATCTTTAAGCATCTCGTTAGTAATGTTTGCCATCCTTGCTTCTGTATAACGCATTGCTGCTGGAGAATCGCCATCCACAGAACCAAAGTTCCCCTGACCTTCTACAAGCGGGTATCGTAGCGAAAACTCTTGCACCATTCTCACCATAGAATCATAGACGGCGGTATCGCCATGTGGGTGATACTTTCCAAGAACCTCACCAACAATTCTCGCCGATTTTTTATATGTTTTGTTGTGTGTTAAACCAAGTTCTTTCATTCCGAAAAGAACTCTTCTGTGAACTGGTTTTAATCCGTCCCTTACATCGGGTAAAGCCCTTGAAACAATTACCGACATTGAGTAATCGATGTAAGAAGATTTCATTTCATCTTCTAATGAAACTGGTATTATTTTTTCAAAAATTGTTGCCATGTTTTTTCTGTGTTAAGTTTTAAATGTTTTTATATATCCAAATTTCTTACGTATTTGGCGTTTTTTTCTATAAATTCTCTTCTTGGTTCAACTGCGTCGCCCATAAGGGTTTCAAATATTTTATCAGCTGAAGCGGCGCTGTCCAAATTAACTTGAAGAACCGTTCTTGTTTCGGGATTCATTGTTGTTTCCCAAAGCTGTAAAGGATTCATTTCTCCAAGCCCTTTATATCTTGATATTGTTACGCCTTTTGTTTTAACTTCTTCGCCTTCTTCTAAATTTATTTCTTTGTTTTTCTCTTTTCCGTTTACTTTTAATCTCTTTAATATTTCATCTCTTTCTTTGTCGTCAAAGGCATATTGTTCTTGTTTTCCTTTTTTAATTTTATAAAGAGGGGGTTGTGCAATATAGATTTTACCCGAAGATACAAGCTCTTTCATATGTCTATAAAAAAACGTTAGCAGCAATGTTCTAATATGGCTTCCGTCAACATCTGCATCTGTCATTAAAATAATTTTTCCATATCTTGATTTAGATTCATCAAAATCAGCACCAAAGCCGGCACCAACAGCCGATATAATCGCTTTTATTTCGTTGTTTTCTAAAATCTTATTTAATTTTGCTTTTTCTACATTTAGGATTTTTCCTTTCAAAGGAAGTATTGCTTGAAACCTTCTGTCTCTTCCTTGTTTTGCAGAACCGCCTGCGGAGTCTCCCTCTACGATATAAATTTCACAATGTTCTGGGTCCGTTATAGAGCAGTCAGCAAGTTTTCCGGGTAAATTCATATTATCCAGTGCGTTTTTCCTTCTTGCAAGCTCACGTGCTTTTCTGGCGGCATTTCGTGCTTCTGCTGCCCTCATACATTTTTCAATTATTTTTTTACCTACGGAAGGATTTTCTTCCAAAAACTCAGATAGTTTTTCTCCAACCATGGTTTCAACAACAGATTTTGTTTCACTATTTCCAAGTTTGGTTTTTGTTTGTCCTTCAAATTGAGGTTCTGGAACCTTAACAGAAATTACGGCAGTTAACCCCTCTCTAAAGTCATCCCCAGTTAATGTTATTTTCCCTTCTTTTATCAATCCGTTTTTATAAGCATAGCTGTTTAATGTTCTTGTTAATGCTGTTTTAAATCCTACTAAATGAGTGCCGCCTTCGTGTGTGTTGATGTTGTTTACATAAGAAAATATATTTTCAGAATAAACGTCAGTATACTGAAACGATATTTCAACGGGTGTATTTTCTTTTTCACCTTCAATATAAACGGGTTTGTGCAGCACTGTTCTAGTGTCGTTAATATATTTTACAAATTCTATAATTCCGCCCTTAAAGTGAAATGTTTCTTCTTCTCCCCCGTTTCTTGTATCAACAATTTTAATTGTTATGTTTTTATTCAGATAAGCTAGCTCTCTCATTCTTCCGGTTATCGTATCAAATTTAAATTGAGAAACTTTAAATATTTCGTTGTCGGGTAAAAAAGTTACTTTTGTTCCTGTTTTGTTTTTATTTACTTTTTCTACTTCTTTTACTTTTCCAAGCGGAACGCCTTGTTTATATTCTTGAAAATATTTTTTCCCGTCTCTCTTAACCTCTACTTTAAGCCAGCTTGACAGTGCATTTACAACCGAAACACCAACTCCGTGTAAACCGCCAGAAACCTTATAAGAGTCTTTGTCAAATTTCCCCCCAGCGTGAAGAACCGTCATAACTACTTCTAATGCAGATCGATTTTCTTCTGGATGAATATCAACGGGAATACCTCTCCCGTTATCTTCGATAGTAACGCTTTCATCTTTGTTAATTGTAATAACTACTTTGTCGGCATAACCAGCCAACGCTTCATCTATGCTGTTGTCAACAACTTCGTTTATTAGGTGATGAAAACCGCGGGAGCTTACATCACCAATATACATTGCTGGTCTTTTTCTAACCGCCTCAAGACCCTTAAGCACATTTATGTTTTCTGCGTTATAATTATTATTGTTGTTGTTTTGTTTCGCCATTTTTTATCCGATATTTTTTCTTTTCTTCTTTGTTATATAAATTTTATCCATTTGATAATTTCTTTGTTAAACTCTTTGTTAATTTTTTCAATAATTTCTTTTTCTTTAAATTTTATTTCGTGTCTCCAGGCAGGATTTTCAATTCTTAAAAAGAGCCTTTTTTTTTCAACCTTTACTGGAACAACCATCTTTTCAAAATTTGGAAAAATCTTATTAAAATCTGAAACAACCCTGGATTCGTTTACAACATTTCTTAATTTTTTTAAACTGGGATCTTTTTCAAAAACTTCTTTTAGGGTTTTAAATCTATCAGGCATATACTTCCCTGCCTTCTCTGACTTTAATTATTTTATCCTCATCATTTATATCAAGAAAAGAAAAATCCGAAAGATCAGTAACAGTAATAAACGCTTGCCCTACTTTTCTTAAATAGTTGCTTATTTTATGTGCTCTTTTTGAATCAAGTTTTCCAAAAACATCATCTAATAAAAACATAGGCGTCTTTCCGGTTAGATGTTTTAGGAAGAAAAATTCCGCAAACCTTAATGAAATTTGAAATGTTTTGTGTTGTCCTTGCGATCCATATTTCTTTAATTCTACTTCATCAAGAATAAAAACAAAGTCGTCTCTGTGTGGCCCTACTAGATTCGCAGCTCGTTTTTTTTCTTCAACTTTTTTAGACATCAATAGATCTCTAAATTTTTTTTCTGTATTAAGTACTTCTGTTTCGTCGGATTCCAAAAAGCAATATTGAATTTCTGGTGTTTCTTTTGATTCCATTATCTCTTTATACGAGTCTTTAACAAACACCCTGAATTGTTTAATAAATTCTTTCCTTTTTTCAATTAAATATGTCCCGGACTGAATTAGTCTTTCGTCCCACGCCTCTAGTTCTTCTATTAGTTGTTTTGATTTGTTTTCTTTTAACAAAAACAAAAGAGAAGATCTTTGTTTTAGTGTTTTATTATAATCTAAAAGATTTTTTAAATAAGTCTCGCTTGCCTGAGATAAAATAGAATCTACAAACCTTCTCCTGTCTCCCGGAAACCCCTTGGTTATTGACAGATCAGATGGTGTTAAAATAACTACAGGAAAATTTCCTATAACATCAATCGATCGATTAATTTTTTTGTTGTTTCTAAAATATACTTTTTTGTTTTCCTGCAATGAATAAAAAACCCGAATTGTATTTTCGGTTAATTCATTAATTGTACCCACAACTTCAAAATTGTCTTTTCCGAAAAGAACCGTTTCGCTATCCGTTCTTGTGTTAAAGTTTTTATTTGTGCATAAATAATAAATAGATTCCAAAATTGTTGTTTTTCCCGCTCCGTTAGCACCTACTATAAAGTTTAGTTTTTTAGAAAATGTTAGGTTTGTTTCTCTGTGTCTTCTAAAGTTTTTTAAATGAATAGATAATAAACTCATCCTACCCATTTAAGCGCACTGGCATTAATAAAAGCATTAGTTCTTCTTCTTCTCTTTGTTTCATCGGCTCAATTATACATGCTTTAGTGGGTGAGTGAAGTTTAAATATTATATCATTATCACTTATGTGGCTGAGGACATCAAGAACATATGCTGTGTTAAAGCCTATTTCCATTGGCGTTCCATTATACTCACAAGTTATCTTTTCCTTTGCGCTCGACCCACTATCTATATCTTCTGCAGATACTTCTAAAATATTTTCTTTTATTGAAAACTTTACCTGTTTTGTGTTTGTTGTTGAAAACAGACTCATTCTCCTTACTGAAGAAAGAATTTCGCTTTTGTTTATTTTTAATTCAGTTTCGTTTTCCAAAGGAATTACGCTATTGTAGGCCGGATATTTTTCAGCAATAAGCCTAGAAATAAAAACAACCTCTCCAATTGTAAAAGAAACATTTGTTTTGCTAAAGGTTGCATTAATGTCATTTTCTGTTAATAGTTTTGATAAAACATTTATTGCTCTTTCAGGAATAATAAATTGTTCTTCGTTTGTTTTTTTTATTTTTTTGTTAGTATATTTAACCAGCCTGTGCCCATCGGTTGCAACAAAATTTATACCTTCTTCTGTAAATTCAAAAAGAGAGCCTGTCATTGCTGGACGCATATCCTCTTTGCTCATTGCAAAGGATATTAAATCAATTGCTTTTTTAAGTTCTTTGCCGCTTATTTTTATTTTATCTTCGGCAGTTATTTCCGGAATAGGCGGAAATTCATCCGGTGAAGAAAACCCAATGCTGTAGGTACCATTTTCTGTTGTTAGTTTTAATTTGGAGTTTGTTTCTGTATTAAACTTAATTTCCGTGTCACTAAGTGTTCTTACAACATCATATAAAAGATGTGCGGGAACAACTATTTTTATATTATCTTCGGCAGTTATTTGTATTGAAGAGCGTAATGAAATCTCTAAATCAGTAGAATATACCGTCAGTTTTCCTTTGTCTATTTCAAATAAAAAGTTTTCTAAAATAGCCATCGGTGTTCTTGTTGGTACGGCGGGTATTACTTTAGACAAGAGTTTTTCTAACTCTTTGCTGTTTATATTAAACTCCATTAAAAACTCTCCTTTTATACATTTAAAATTACTAATTTTTAGCTATAATCTCAATCTAAGATTAATAAAAATATTAGCTTTTTTTGTCAATTTGCAAGTTTTTTTGCTTTTTTCTAAGGGCTTGTGGGATTACCTTGATCATCGCTTGATGATAGCGTTGCGCTAAGTGTAAAAACACCATTTATTGTTGTGCTCGTATAAATTACTAGAATTTTTGTTTCTGCATTAATTATAACTGTGCCGGAAACATCACCGAACGTAGACTTTGTCGTTGCATTTGGAGGAATGGAAAAATTTGTATCGTATGAATATGTCCCTTTTGGTATTTCGTTTACATCTGCTTTTTGACCAATATCAACTTTTATTTCCTGTCCTCTAAAATTTATAATTAAATTAGTTTCCGAAGAATTTTTAAAAGAAACTCTGTTGTCAATAGTTGTTGTGCAACCATAAAAGGAAAAAGCTAATATGGAAAACAAAAACAAGAAAGAAAAAACTTTTTTCATTACTCTTTTTTAATTAAAATGTTTGTTGTATGTAACTAACTAAAAAATATAAAAACAATCAATACAATGTTTAAATAAATACTTATTAACTACATTAATTAATATATAATATATAGATTAATAATATAACTATTATAATAAGTATGTTAATATGTTGATAAGACTATAAGTCTTTTTTATAAAACAAAAAAGGTTCTATTTTATTGTTAATAAAAGGTTGATATTTCTTTCTTTTCTTTTCTTCACGTTCTTATTAACACAACAAATTTTCTTATTAACGAATTATTAACACAATTAATAGCTGTCTATCTCTATTTTTTCTTTTATGTTATTAACAAGCTCTTTTAAAGAGATGTCTTTTTTTATGTTTTTCTCAATAGAAGAACAAGCATGTATAACCGTTGAGTGATCTCTACCACCAAAGTGAAGCCCGATAGTTTTTAAAGAAGAGCGTGTTAGTTCTTTAGAGAGAAACATCGCTATTTGTCTTGCTGCTACAACTTCTTTTTTTCTCGTTTTGTCCCTAATTTTATCCTCACCAACATTTAAAAACTTGCAAACCGTAGAAGTAATATATTCTATAGTTACGTTAACCTGTCTTGTTGTGGCAATTTCTTTAACTGTTGATTTTACTAGGTTAAAATCAATTTCTCTTGAACTTAAAGAAGCGTTTGCTAAAAGCTTAATCAAACAACCCTCTAGTTCACGAATATTAGAAGTTATATGAGAAGCAATATATTCATAAATTTCTGTCTGTAAAGTTAGACCAAAATCATCCGCTTTTCTTTGTAATATTGCTATTCTTGTTTCAAAATCAGGAGGCTGAATATCAGCAGACAAACCCCACTGAAAACGGGAAATTAATCTCTCATCCAACCCCTTAAGATCTTTGGGTGGTTTGTCGCTTGTTAAGATAATTTGTTTACCCGATTGGTGAAGAGTGTTAAAAATATGAAAAAATAAATCCTGTGTTTTTTCTTTACCTATTAAGAACTGGATATCATCTAATATTAAAATATCCATGCTTCTATAAAAATTTGAAAAATCATTGACCTTGTTTGCCTGTATTGCTTCAACAAACTCAATTGTAAAAATATCCGAAGACAAATAAATGGCTCTTTTTAGAGGAAAGTTTTGAATAATTTTGTTTCCCACAGCCTGCACCAGATGTGTTTTTCCTAAACCAACACCACCATAAACAAACAAAGGGTTGAAAGAAGTCCCACCCGGATTATCGCCTATTGCACCGGCTGCAGCTCTTGCCAGTTGATTTCCCTCTCCTTTAATAAAATTATCAAAAGAATATCTGGGATTAATAAACGTTTCAAAATCTGGTTTGGTTATCTCCTCTTTCTTTTCTTCTACTTTTTGGCGCTGAACAAAGACGGGCTTTTCTTGTTTATCTGAATCATCAGCAATTACATAAGCAAGATTAGCATCTTCTCCGATAACGGATTTAATTGTTGAATGTATTAGAGTGTTATAGTGTTCATCAATCCATTCCCAAAAAAACTGACTTGGTAACAAAACCTTTAAAGTAGATTTATTAATATTTAAAGGCTTAATTGGTAAAAACCATGTGTTAAAAGTCATTTGAGAAACATTTCGCTTGATATTAGCTAAACAATCTCCCCATATTTTGTTTGAACTCTGAATTGGGTTGCTGGTTGTTTGAATATCAGCCATTATATTTATCCACAATTAAAAAAAGCATAAAAACAAGATCTTTTATAAAAAACAAAGAGTAAAACCACATTTTAATACACAGACACACAAGTTATCAACATAAAACGATAACACGCATTTTGTTTTATAACAAACACTTACGCCGAGTTTTATAAAAAAATCAAGTTTGCTTTCCTTCTTTAAATAAAAAAATTAAAAATTAAAAACGTGAAACATTTTCACACAAAAAAGTTTTCCACATAATATCAACCAAAGAGTTTTGTTTTAGTTGAACCTAAAAAATATAAACAAAAAGCCTTACATTGCAAATTAATTTCAAAAATAAATTTTATTTCTTTGTGGAAAAAAGAATTAAAAGAAAAGAAAAGCTCTTGTTTTTTTATCTGTTTTTATATAATTTTACACTCTTTTGAGAAGAAAGGATTTAAAATGAAAAGAACGTATCAACCAAGCAATCGTAAAAGAAAAAACAAACACGGCTTTCGCGAAAGAATGAAAAGCGTGGGTGGGAGAAAAGTGCTTGCCAGCCGAAGAAATAAAGGAAGAAAAAAATTAACAGTAAGCGATGAGAATTAGTTTCGTTGAAACAATTTGGACTTTCTGCATTTGAAAAACTCAAAAGCAGAAGAGAAATAAAAAAGGTTATTTCTTCTGGAACAACAATTTTTTCTGCAGATAAAAAAATAAAAGCAATTTATTTGATAGAAGAAACAGAAAAAAAAACTACAGTACAAATTACAGCGGCTGTATTTAAAAAACTTGGATGTGCTGTTTGGCGAAACAGACTAAAAAGACTTATTAGAGAGTCCTATAGATTAAGCAAAAAAAACCTTGTTGAAATAAGCACACAAAAAAAGAAACAGGTAAAAATAATTTTTTCTCCCCAAAACATTAACGAGCAAACAAACAAACATGTTAAGTTTAATGAAATTATGTCGGGCATGTTTGATGTAATAAAAAAAATTGAAAAAAGGATATAAATGAAAAAGATCTTTGTGTCCTTAATAAAAATTTATCAAAAAATTATCTCTCCACTTTTCCCACCATCTTGTAGATATTATCCAACCTGCTCAGAATATTCGGTGCAAGCGATAAACAAGCATGGTGTTTTAAAAGGTTTATTAAAAACAACAGGAAGAATTCTAAGATGTAACCCGTTTTCAAAGGGCGGTTACGATCCAATAGATTAGCGGGAACAACATGGACAAAAACACAACGATAGCATTTATACTAATAGGAACAATTTTAGTTTTCTGGCTTTATTTAAACTCCCCCGAACAACCCATAACCCCAAAAACAACGAAAGCCAAAAAATCACTGGTTAAAAAAGATACATTGGTTGAAAAAAAAGTAGAAAAGAAAAAGCCAAAAAAAACCGAAATTATTAAATCAAAAAAACCGACCTCTTATGGAAAGTATTTTGCCTTTTCAAATAAAAAAGGTAAAACCATAACTATTGAAAACGATCTTGTAAAAATGATCTTTTCAACAAAAGGGGGTAATATTATAAGGTATTATCTAAAGAAGTTTAATAACTGGTATTCGGTTGGAACAGAAGAAAATAAAAACATTGAACAAACAAAGGTTCAATTAATAAATTATAAAAAAGGCGGTTCATTGAATTTGTCTTTTATTTCTGAGGACGGAAAAGCAATTAATACAAGCAATTTACTTTTTAAAATTAATAGCGATAAACCCAATTATAAAATTACCGGAAAAGATTCTTTGTTAATTTCGTTTGTTTATGGTGAAGATGAAGCCCATTATATTAAGAAGGAATATACTTTTTATGGGGACAAGTACAATATTAGAACGGCTTTTAAGCTTGTAGGTATGAATGGTTATATAAGCAACAATGCATATAACCTAGTTTGGAACAACGGTTTAAAATTTGCAGAATATAATTCTGTTGACGAAGCAAACTATTCTGATGCAAGCGTATATTCAGGAGGGGAAAAAACAACGATTGATGCTTCTACCGTGGGAGAAGTTGAAGACAAAGAATTTAGCGGAAGCATAAATTGGATTGACATAAGGAACAAATATTTTGCAGCTATAATTATTCCTGAAAACCCATCTTCTGTTGACGGAGCTTATTTAAAAGGAATAAAAAAAGCATTGCCGCACAACGGAGCAAAAGAAATATACAGCGCACAGCTTACCATACCTTTTAAGAATTTAGATTATGAGGAAACTTATCTAAACCTATATATCGGTCCAGTAGATTATGATATATTAAAAACATATAATAAAGAATTACAATCCATCGTTGATTTTGGTAGTTTTTTCGGATTAAAAATTATTGTCCGCCCAATAGCAGAATACATTCTTTTACCGTTATTTAATTTTCTCCATAATTTTATACCCAATTATGGTTTTGTAATAGTTCTTTTTTCAATAATTATTAAACTTGTTTTATACCCATTAACAAAACAAAGTTTTCAGTCAATGAAAAAAATGCAGCTTCTTCAACCAAAAATAACAGAGCTTAAAGAAAAGTTCGGAGATGATAAACAAAAAATAAGCAAAGAAACTATGAAGCTTTACTCAACATACGGAGTTAATCCCGCCGGGGGTTGCTTACCCTTACTTCTACAAATGCCTATTTTTATTGCTCTTTGGGGATTATTTAAATCTGCAATTGAATTAAGACAGCAGCCGTTCTTCGGGTGGATAACAGACCTTTCAAGCCCGGACATAATTTATAAACTTTCATTTAAATTACCTTTAATTGGAATAAGCGAAATAAGCGGTTTGGCAATATTGATGGGGGTAACAACTTTCTTTCAACAAAAAATGAGCGTTAAAGACCCGAATCAAAAAGCGATTGTTTACATAATGCCTGTGTTTTTAACATTAATGTTCATGAGTTTTCCATCCGGACTTAATCTTTATTACTTCTTGTTTAATGTTTTATCAATAGGACAGCAATACATTATTAATCACCAACACGATGGTGCCGAGTTGGTTCCCGTAAAAAAGAACAAACAAAAAAAAGGTGGGTTTATGGCCAAAATGATGGAAGCGGCAGAAGAAAAACAAAGACAACAAAAAGCACATTCAAAGAGAAAAAAATAAGAAGAAATTTTTATGTTTGTTAAGCACATATAATAAATTATCTTTTATCTGTGCTTAATATTTTATCTCTTTTATGATCAAACCAAAAAAAATATTTTCATTTCTTTTGCTTTGTGTATTAATAATACATGCACAAACACCAACTCAAACAAAAATAACTTTTGAAGTAAAAACAAAAACCCAAAAGCTGCCTTTTGGATTGGAGGTCAAAACGCCTTTAAATTGTCCAACAATAGGTCTTGCTTTGTCAGGCGGAGGGGCAAGAAGTTTTGCACAGATAGGGGTTTTAAAAGCATTACAAGAAGAAGAAATTAATATAGATGTAATTACAGCAACAAGTATGGGAAGCATTATCGGCGGATTATATTCTATAGGCTATAGTGTGGATGAAATAGATTCTATAGTAAGAAAAACAAACTGGGATGAACTTTTAAAATTAAACAGAAAATCAAACAGAAGAGACCTATACATTAATCAGAAAATTAACGAAGACAAAGCAGTGTTTAGCCTAAGGCTTGATGGGTTTAAACCAGTTATACCGACATCACTTAACAGCGGGGAGAAGATTTCAAACTTCTTAAACTTGCTTTCCTTAAGAGCACCCCTCCATGTAGAAAAATCATTTGACGAATTGTATACAAAATATAGGGCTGTGTGTACCGATTTAATTTCTGGAAAACCCATTGTCCTTAATTCCGGTTCCATAAGCCAGGCTATGCGAGCCAGCGCAGGTGTTTCTTTTTTATTATCCCCCATTAAACAAGACACTTTGTTGCTGGTTGATGGGGGACTTGTAGCCAACATTCCTGCAAGTGCTGCTAATAAAATTGGTGCAAATTATATTATTGCAGTAAACACAACAAGCAAACTCCACAAAAAAGACGAATTAGACCTTCCATGGGTTGTTGCTGACCAGGTGGTTAGCATACCAATGAAAATTCTAAATGATCAACAAATAAAAAAAGCTAAAATTGTAATTTCGCCCGAACTCAACAACCACATTGCTACAGATTTTAACAACATAGATTCCATTATTACAAAAGGGTATATAAAAGCTAAGGAAAAATTAGCGGGATTAAAAAAGCGTTTAGATACTTTATATGCAAAAAAAGAAATCGACTCACTTGTCTTTTTTAATAATTTTATTGCTGACGAAAACTCTTCAAAAACAGAAAAAACATTTTTTAATAAATTAAACTCAAAAAAACAATTTTCAAATTTAGAGTTAATAATTTTTATAAACTCACTTTTTTCTACAGGTGATTATAAAAAGGTGAGCGCTGAAATTATAAATGAAAAAGGACAAACAAGGCTTAAGATAATAACCAAAAAAAACACAACCGTTAATAATATTTTTATACGCGGAGAAAAGACCACAGACCTTAAACAAATAGAACAAATGCTCTCAGGGCTAAAAGGAGAACCATATAACGCCAAAAGATTGCTTTCTAAACTTATTGAAGTTTTACATTATTATAGAAAAAAAGGAATTGTTTTTACAGAGATTCAAAAAGCAATCTTCAACGAAAAAAAAGGAATCCTTAACATAAAAATAAAGGATGGGAAAATATCTGAATTTAAAATCATTGGAAAAACGAGCACAAATAAAAACATTGTGTTAAGAGAGTTTGAGCTAGACAGGAAAGGAACAATCAAATATGAAGAATTAGAAAGAGGGCTTAATAAATTAAGAAACACCAATATTTTCGAAAATATTGTTATAACGCACAATTATGAAGAAGAAAAAAACAAATTAATTATAAAGTTGAACGACAAACCAAGCAGTTTGCTGAGATTTGGTTTTAGGCTTGATAACGAAAACAAATCACAATTTAGCCTTAATATAAGTGATGAAAATTTAATGGGCACCGGAACAGAGCTGGGATTACTTGTTACTTTAAGCAACAGAATAAAAACATATATATTAGAACACAGAGCAAACAGAATGTTTAATACTTATTTGACGTATAACATTAACCTATATTATAAATTCAACGACATTTTTTCCTATAAAGATGACCCAATAACTTCTGACAAAAGATTTACAAGATCGTTAACGGGAGAATATAGACAAATATTTTACGGTGGTTCATTAACAATTGGGACACAAGTAAAAAATCTTGGTATTGTAACCCTCACCGGAAAATATGAAATGAATGAAATCAAACCGAAGTCTGGAAACACCGTTACACCAAGAAAAGATAAACTTGTAAGTTTGAAACTTCAATCTATAATTGATACACAAGATAAATATCCCTATCCCACAAAAGGCATTTATTTTAACGGGTATTATGAAACAGGACAATCAATTCTAGGGGGAGAATTAAGCTATGTTAAAGCAGAGTTTAATTATAAAAGCTTTTTTTCTTTCGGAACATCTCACACAATTTATCCTAGAATAAACATAGGGTTCGGAGACAACACCTTACCACTTAGCCAGCAATACACTTTGGGTGGGCAAAACAAATTTTTTGGAATGAGAGATGATGAGTTCAGGGGAAGGCAGCTGTTCTTGCTTTCTTTAGGATATAGATATAAGCTGCCATTTAAAATATTTTTTACAACTTACTTAAAACTTAGATATGATCTTGGCGCAGTTTGGGCTTTTCCTAATCAAATTAGCTTTAAGGATTTAAAGCAAGGAGTAGGAACTTCAATTTCTTTTGATACACCAATAGGACCCGCAGAATTTTCTGTAGGAAGAAGTTTTAAGTTTGAAAGAAATCTTCCCCAAAAGCCAATTAGCTGGGGAGATGTGTTCTTTTATTTTTCAATAGGCTACTATTTCTAAAACATTTAATAAAAGACACTTGTTAATTAAATCTATATAAACAAGAAAAATTTTATTGTTTCACCCCTTTATACACAATTTTACTAAAACCATTATTTAACAAATCCTTAACAATGGCTTAACAATTTGGTAATATTGGAATATTATATTTGTGTTAAAACAAACCAAAAACATTAGACTTATTTTAAATAAAAAAAAGAGAAAAAAATGAAAAATATTGTTTTGGTATTTATAGTTATAGTCCTTAGTATTTTTGTAAACCCTTTGTTTGCACAGGGAAAATTACATGGCTTAATGTTTGGGGATTATTATTATAATGCATCAAGAGATGGCGCTATAAGCTCCTTAAAAAATGTTGCCACAAGTGGAGAGCAAGATTTTCAGGCTTTTCAAATAAGAAGAATTTATCTTACTTATGACAACAAGATATCAAAAGATTTCAAAGCAAGAGTTAGGTTTGAAATGGGAAATAGTGTCTTAGCCACTAACGGAAAATTTTCAGCAAACATAAAAGACGCCTATATACAGTGGAAAGCTTTCGGAAAGCAAATTCTTGTTGTTGGACTTCAAGGTACTCCGTCATTTTCCGTATCAGAAAAATATTGGGGATACAGGCCTTTAGAAAAAACAATAATGGATTTAAGGAAAATAGAAAGCTCAAGAGACCTTGGAATAGGCTTAAAAGGGGAGTTAGACAAAAAAGGTGTTTTTGGTTATAGTATTTTAATTGGCAACGGTAGCAGCAATAAACCGGAAACAAACAAATATAAGAGGTATTATTTACACCTGAAAATTTCACCCACTAAAAATTTAGCAATAACTTTAAATGGTGATTTTAGTCCTAAGGGAGAGATAAAAAATCCTTACACAACAACACCAAACAATAATGTTTCTAACGGAACCTTTACTTCGTCGTTTTTTATTGGATATAAAGCGGATAAAAAATATACTTTAGGCGTTGAAACATTTATCCAATCTACAAACAACGGATTTAATAACGGTACTTCAATACAAAACAAAAGCTCCTTTGGCATATCTGTTTTTGGTAATGTAAAACTAAAAAACAATTTGCGTTTAGTTGGAAGATATGATTACTTCGACCCCAACACAAATATGTTGTCAAAAGGAGATTCAAGAAACTATATTTTAACAGGGTTGGATTTTCAAGTTCACAAACAGGTTTCAATTATGCCAAATATTCAAATTGAAACTTATGAAACTCAGGTTTCAGGAAAGAGCATAGATGCTTCTGTTACAGGAAGGTTAACGATTTATTATAAATTTTTATAAATTAAAAAAGGAACAAAAATGAAAAAGACAACAATTATTTCTTTATTTTTTTTAATCGGAACGATGCTTTTTTTATCTGCTTGTTCCGACAAAACAAACAAGCGGGAAATTCTTAAAATAAACGGAGCTGGAGCGACATTTCCATACGTAATTTATTCAAAGTGGTTCGACGTATACCATCAAAAGACAGGTGTTGAATTTAATTATCAATCAATAGGAAGCGGCGGCGGAGTAAGGCAGATAATAGCCGGCACAGTTGATTTTGGCGCATCTGACGCACCAATGAAAGACAGTGAAATCAAACAAGTAAAAGATAAATTGGGAAAGGAGATACTTCATATTCCTACGGTTATGGGCGCTGTTGTTTTGGCATATAATATAAAATCTGTAGGCAAAGGATTAAAACTTACCCCTTCGGTTTTATCGGATATTTTCTTGGGTAAAATTAATAAATGGGACGACAAGAGGATTAAATCTATTAACAAAGATAAAAATCTTCCCAACGAAAAGATTATTGTAGCACACCGTTCTGATGGTAGTGGAACGACAAATATTTTCACGGATTATTTAAGCAAGGTAAACAAAGAATGGAAAGAAAAAGTAGGCACAGGCAAGGCAGTAAGCTGGCCGGTAGGTTTGGGAGGAAAAGGTAACGAAGGGGTTTCCGGCTTGGTTAAACAAACAGACGGTTCGATTGGATATGTGGAATTAGCATACGCAGTACAAAACAAATTGAATTATGCTATATTACAAAACAAAGCGGGATATTTTGTTGATGCGTCTTTTAATTCAGTTTCTGCAGCAGCTGAAGGAAGTATAGCTAATTTACCCGAAGATTTAAGGGTTTCAATAACAAACGCCGATGGAAAAGATTCTTATCCAATTTCAGGTTTTACGTGGTTGCTGGTATACACTAAAATTGACAACACAAAGAAGAGGGAAGCAATTGTAAACTTTTTAAATTGGGCACTAACAGATGGTGAAAAATATGCAGAGAGTTTATATTATGCACCATTACCCGATAAAGTTATAGATTTGTGTAAAAGGAAAGTAAAGCTCATTAATTAATAGAGTAAAAGTGATTAAATTATTTTTTTTTAAGAAAGAAAAACCTCTTAATTCAAAAATATTAGTAGTTAGTGATAGGCATTTAGGCGATTATATTTTTCAAAATACAACTCGCCTTTTTGCTTTTTTTGTCCTAGGTATTATTCTATTAATTTTTTTGGAAATGTTTATTGAATCCTTGCCGTCAATAAACAAATTTGGACTTGGTTTTATTACCTCTGCTAATTGGGATCCTGTTAAAGATCAATACGGAGCATTGCCATTTATTTTTGGAACACTTTATTCTTCTTTATTAGCACTATTAATTGCTTTGCCGTTAAGCCTGGGCGTAGCTGTTTTTCTAACGGAAGTCTCACCGACCTGGCTGGAACAGCCCGTTTCTTTATTGGTAGAACTTCTTGCGGCTATCCCGAGTATTGTTTACGGGTTATTTGGCATATTTGTTTTGGCTCCGTTTTTAAGAACTGTTGTAGAGCCGTTTCTTAAAATTCATTTTGGTTTTCTTCCTTTTTTTAAAGGAGAAACATTTGGATTCGGAATGCTTTCCGCAGCATTGATTTTGTCCATTATGATACTCCCCATTATTACTTCAATATCAAGAGATGTTATGAAGTCGATACCGGGTTCTTTAAGAGAAGGAGCTTATGCTTTGGGAGCTACAAAATGGGAGACAATAAAAATTGTTCTTATAAGCGCAAGGTCGGGAATTCTCGGAGCAACGCTTTTAGGACTTGGAAGAGCAATTGGAGAAACAATGGCCGTAACAATGGTAATAGGCAACAAACCAAAAATATCTTTTTCACTGTTTGATGCCGGACACACAATGGCAAGCGTACTGGCAAATGAATTTACCGAAGCAGCGTCAGATCTTTATATAAGCTCGTTAATAGAAATAGGGCTTCTTTTATTTGTTATTACAATTATTATTAATTCTATAGCAAAACTTATAGTGAATAGAGTTTCAAAAAAATACGGCAAAATAAATTGATGGGTTATAAAAACAAACACAAATGGAGAAAAAGGAAAAGCAGTATAGCGGTTTTTTTTACTGTTTTAAGCGCCATAATTGTTTTAATCCCTCTGTTTTTAATTTTATTTTACACTATTCAAAAAGGTATTTCATCAATCAATTTAGATTTCTTTACCCAAACGCCCAAACCCGTTGGTGAAACTGGTGGCGGTATGGCTAATGCTTTAGTTGGTTCCGGCATTTTAATATTGTTGGGAAGCGCCTTAGGAATTCCTGTCGGGGTGATGTCAGGAATTTATTTGTCTGAACAAAACAAAGGAATAATGCCGAAAACAATACGTTTTTTAGTTGAAGTATTAAACGGAGTACCATCCATTGTAATTGGAATAATAGCATACATTACATTTGTAATTCCGATGAGATCATTTTCTGCCCTGTCTGGAGGTTTTGCTTTGGGAATAATAATGATACCGCTTATAACAAGGACCACAGAAGAAATGATAAGACTGGTACCCTCAACCATTAGAGAGGCATCGCTTGGACTTGGAATTCCAAAATGGAAAACAACTGTGTTTGTAATTCTACCAGCAGCCTTAAAGGGGTTGCTTACAGGGATAATTTTATCAATAGCGAGAGCCGCGGGTGAAACAGCACCATTGTTATTTACCGCTTTGGGAAACAGGTTTTGGTCAACCAATCTTGACGAACCAATTTCTTCAATTACTGTTTTTATTTATGACTATGCAAAAGCACCGTTTGACGATTGGAACAGACAGGCTTGGGCAGCCTCACTTGTTTTGATTGTTCTTGTAACCACATTAAATATAATTTTCAGATTTGTATCCAGAAAAAGGAAATAGTGTAACAGTATGAATGATTTAATCTCAACTATGCAGGACATAAAAGCAAAACAGGATCTAGAAAAACGAGTTTTGATAAAATATCTGTCTGCTTATTTCGGAGAACATCAGGTTTTAAAAACGGTTTCAATGAATATTTACGATAATAAAGTTCTGGCAATAATAGGTCCGTCCGGTTGCGGCAAATCAACGTTTATAAGGTGCTTAAACAGAATGCACGAAGAGGTTGGAGGAGAATATACCGGAGAAATTTTGCTCGACGATATTGATATTAAAAAATATAACTCCGTGGTTTTAAGAAGAAAGATAGGTATGGTTTTTCAAAAGCCCAACCCGTTTCCAACAATGTCGGTATTGGATAATGTTGTTGCAGGACTTAAACTTAACGGATTTAAAAATAAAAATAAACTTAACGAGATTGCAGAAAGTTGCTTAAAAAAAGTAGCTCTATGGGATGAAGTTAAAGATTCTTTGAACAAGCCCGGAACAAGTCTATCAGGAGGACAGCAGCAAAGACTTTGTATTGCAAGAACAATCGCAGTAGAGCCGGAGGTTATTTTGATGGACGAACCAGCAAGTGCGCTGGACCCCAAATCAACATCAAAAATAGAGGAGCTTATTTTTGAATTGAAGGAAAATTATACAATTGTAATAGTTACACACAATATGCAGCAGGCTACAAGGGTAAGTGATTATACGGCTTTTTTCTATCTCGGCAAGTTGATTGAATATGATGAAACAAAAAAATTATTTACCACTCCAAAGGAAAGAAAAACCGAAGATTATATTGCCGGACGATTCGGTTGATGAAATTGATTTAGAGCACAAATTTATAAAATAAATAAATTATTTTTGTATAGATTATTTATAAAAAATTCAGAGAGATTATTATGACGCTTGAAATGCAAATAAAAAAAATGCAGGAACAAACGCTTCCTATGATTCCTGAAGATGTGTTAAACTTACTTTTAAGCAAAACAAAGGAATTATCGGAAACCGGAATCGCGGATAAAGCCTTGAATAACGGCGATAAAATTCCTCAAATTAAATTACCCAACGCACACAATAAAACGATAAACGTAAACGAACTCTTGTCAGACGGACCCATTGTTATTAGTTTCTACCGGGGAGGCTGGTGCCCTTACTGCAACCTTGAATTAAAAGCACTTCAAAACAACATTAAAGAAATAGAAAAAGCAGGAGGAAAACTTATTGCAATTTCTCCCGAACTGCCCGACAACTCTTTAACCACATCCGAAAAACATAATTTAGGGTTTGAAGTATTGAGTGACACGGGAAATAAAACAGCAAAAGAATTTGGGTTGGTGTTTAATCTTGCAGAAGAATTAAGACCTATTTATAAACAATTTAATTTTGATATACCAAAAAACAACGGTGAGGATTCGTGGTCTTTACCTATACCGGCAACTTATGTTATAAATAAAGAAGGTGTAATTGTACACTCCTTTATTAATGCAGATTATACAAAAAGAATGGAACCGGCTGAAATTGTAGAAACATTAAAAAATTTATAAAATATAAATAATAAATACCCGATATCTTTAAGATATCGGGTATTTAAATATCTCTTTATTTCACTAAGATTTTATTTTCATTAATACCCACATTTAAAAAATCACTAACAGCTTTCTGTTGTGTCTCAGAAGAAATAAATTTAAAAATACTTTCTGCAGTTAAAATTGCACCGACCCAACCATTTGTATGCCAAAACCCGCCCGATGGTAATTCCGGCAGAGTAATGTTTTCTGTTTTTGGGTAAGGCCATGGAGTAATGTAAAAATAAGGCTGGTCGTAATTATCGTCTCCCGGGGAAAGCCCCACACCTATACTTTTATAATTGTCTTTGCTGTCATTTAAAACCAACAGAGTTGCAATATCAAAATGATGTGGCCAGCAGGATATTTCAGAAGCCCCAGGATTGTTTTTAACAACATCTTCTAAAACAAGATTAGCATTTGCAAAATATTTACCGAGCTCCTCAAAATATATCTTATCGAAAAAGTTAAAGCTTTCTTTAGTCGCCGTTGGATAAACGGGAATTTCATAAGGAAGTGAGGTAGAGAGTTTATCGGCATCTTCACCGGTTAATTCAACTATTTCTTTTAACTTTTTAAAAGCATCATTGTAAGAAATACTTTTGAGAGAAAAACTATTTATTGTTTCGTTGTTTTTGTCCAAAAGCAATATAGAAAACTCTTTAAAGTTTATTGCTGTTTTATAATTATCTTTTCCCCATGCTTGCCCGGACAAAATATCTTTTTCTTTATTCCAAATCAATGATGCAAAATGATCATCATCAACTTTTGGCAGAAAAGCTCTACCTGTTAATGCTGAAAGTTGTGCAACCTGGTGTAATTGTTTTCTTGCTTCTGCAAGTTCGGTTAAAGAAATGTTATTAAGTTTTTGCCAGTTAGTTTCCATAGTTATTTCTTTTTTATTTTTGATTAGTTATTCGATTTTATCAAAGGTCTTATTTTCTATATTATAATTATAAACAATGCCTGTTCCAATGTGAAAGTACCAGCCGTAAATAGTTATTTGTTTTTTTTTATACTTTTCTTCAATAAAAGGATATGAAAACAAATGGTTCATTTGTTCAATAATATTTTCCTGTTCAACCAGCCACTCAATATCGTTTAAGTTATCAAAATTTTTTGTAAAGGTTAGTATTTTATCTTTTACATTTTTAAATAATTTAAGCCACTTTTTTGTGTGAGGTGTTTTTTCCAATTCGGCATCATCAAGAAAAAGAGCTCTGCACCCGCCGCAATTTGAATGTCCGCAGATCACAATATTTTTAACATTTAAAACCAACACAGCGTATTCAATTGCCGATGTTGTTGACAAATACTCTTCGGATGAACGGTAATAAGGCACTACATTGGCAATGTTTCTAACAACAAACAAATCACCGGGCAGACTTTTTGTTATTAAGCCGGGTACAACTCTTGAATCGGAACAACCTATAAACAACGTGTGGGGCTGCTGAGAACCACTTAATTTTTTAAATAACTCTTTGTTATTTTCAAACTCTTTTTTGCTGAACTCTTTTACACCGTCAAAAAGTTTTTTCATTTAAAAATCTCAAATCAATGATACATCCGTAATTATTTCAATTGTTGCAGGTCCTTTATTATTAAAAGCTTTTTCAAAAGCCGCATCTAATTCTTCTTTCTTTGTTATCCTTATTCCTAATGCCCCACAGCTTTCCGCATATTCAGCAAAATTTGGATTTACAAGTGAGGTCTTCCACACATCAAAATTAGATGCTCTCTGTTCCTTTGAAATTTTACCGAGTTCATCATTGTTTAATAGAATATGTTTTATCGGCATATTATATTTTACCGCCGTGGTTATTTCCGCCAGATACTGTCCGAAACCGCCGTCACCGGTAACGGCAACAATTGGTCTTTCGGGCTGTGCCGCCCATGCACCCATTGCGGCGGGGTATCCAAAACCGATAGAACCCAAATAACCGGACATTAAAATTGATTGTGCCGTACACTCAAAATACCTGCCAAATGAATAAGCGTTGTTTCCAACATCAACAGATATAACGGCATTTGCGGGAACAAAACGGTTCATTGCATCAAACACGGCAATCGAACTTACACCCTTTCCTTTATTGTCTTTTAATCTTTTTTGTTTTTCTGCACACCAAATATCCCACCGTTTTTTAATTTCAGGTTTTCTGTCGTTAGCATTTGTCTTTCCTTTTAATTCGTTGAGCAGAATATTAATAGTTACACCAATTTCACCGAATACTGGAACATCAATTTTATGAAATTTTGCAATTGCAAGCGGATCAAAGTCAACCTGAATTATTGGAATCTTCGGAGTAATTCCCGTATGATTTGAAAACGAAGCGCCGAACACAATAAGCAAATCAGCTTCGTTCATAAAATAACTTGCAACGGGTGTTCCGCTTCTTCCGAGTACCCCGCAGCTTAATTCATGATTATCCGGTATTAATCCTTTACCTTTGAAAGTAGTTAAAACCGGTGCGTTTAACTGTTCTGCCAATTGAATTATTTTATTCATATTAAATCTTGCACCGTGACCAACAACAACCACAGGATTTTTAGAATTCGAAATTTTATTTACAGCACTTTTAATTGACTCGGCAGACGGTGAAATTTGGAAATCAGGCATTCTTCCTTCGGAAGTTCCGCTTTCTTCTTCTTCCGATTGATAAACCTGTACTTCATCCGGAAAAGTAAGATGAGAAACATCTCTTTTAATTAAAGCATGTTTTATTGCCAGACTCATTAGTTCTGCGTGTTTGCTGTTGGGTAAAACGCGGTGATTAAATTCAGCCACAGTTTGAAACGCTCTTACCAAATCAACTTCTTGAAAAGCGCCTGTTCCTACAACCTGTGAATCCACTTGCCCAGTTAAAGCCAATATTGGAATTCTATCCACCTTAGCGTCCCACATACCCGTGTACATATTTGTAGAGCCTGGACCGGCTATTGCAAAGCAAGCGGCAGGTTTTCCTGTTAATTTACCGTAAGCAGAAGCGGCAAAAGATGCGGCTCCTTCGTGACGGATTGCGATGTATTTTAAATTACCTTTTTCTTCCTGTCTTCTGAATGCATCTGCAAGTCCTAAATTGGAATGCCCAACCATTCCGAACACGGTGTTAACCCCCCAGTTAACCATTGTTTCTACCATTACATCCGAAACAGTTCTTGTGTGGGGTTTTTCTTCTTCAACGCCCACGTAAACACCATCATCTTTTAGTTGAATCGGAAAAACAGGAATGCTGTCATCGTGGTCACCCGGAGAACCTCCCGTCCAAGGGTCGAAGTCCCAGCCGTGCCAAGGACATCTTAGCAAACCGTTTTCAATAGAACCCTCGCCTAAAGGTCCGCCTTGGTGTGGGCATTTATTATCAAAAGCGGAGAACCGACCTTTAAAATGCGTCAAACATAAATTGTGGTGTCCTGCATAAACAGACTGCACCCGGCCTTCTGGTAGTTCTTCTTTTGAATTTAATACTTTGTACCATTTTAAATTTTCTTCTTTCATTTCTTTTTATTTTAAGAAACGCCCGCAAAAGGAATTCCGGTTAATTTATGGATTTCGTACTTAAAAGTTGTTAAATCATTAATGTTGAATTTGCTAATATCGTCGTATCCGCAAGCACGAGCAAGTACTTTAATTAAATCGTTTGAAGCAGAGAAGAAATTATAAAGCTGTTCGGCAGATTTTTCAATATTCAATCTTGCGCGTAGATGTTCTTTTTGTGTGGCAATTCCAACGGGACAGTTATTTGTATTGCATGCTCTCATCCCCAAACAGCCTATTGCCTGAATTGCAGAGTTTGCCACGGCAACGGCATCAGCACCAAGAGCTAATGCTTTTGCAAAATCATCGGCAATTCTAAGCCCGCCCGTAATTATTAAAGAAACATTTTCTGCGCCTTTTTTATTTAAATATTTTCTTGCTCTTGCAAGTGCCGGAATTGTCGGAACGCATATATTGTCCCTTAAAACTGTAGGAGCCGCGCCTGTTCCGCCGCCTCTTCCGTCAAGAATAATATAATCAGCACCGCACTTAAGGGCAAAATCAATATCCTCTTCAATATGGCTTGCAGCCAATTTAAAACCTATGGGTATTCCACCGGATATTTCTCTTACTTTGTTGGCTACATTTATAAACTCGTCAATTGTTTTTAAGTCTGTAAAAGTAGCAGGACTGATTGCAGATTCTCCTTCAGGCAACTCTCTTACTTTTGCAATTTCCGCACTTACTTTGCTGCCTGGCAGATGTCCACCTGTTCCTACTTTAGCTCCCTGTCCACCTTTAAAGTGAAAAGCCTGAACATTTTTTAATTTGTCAAAACTGAATCCAAATTTTGCAGAAGCAAGTTCGTAAAAATATCTTGAATTGTTTTCCTTTTCTTCGGGAAGCATTCCTCCTTCACCTGAACAAATTCCCGTTCCTGCCATTTCCGCACCTTTTGCTAAAGATATTTTAGCCTCTTTCGATAAAGCACCGAAAGACATATCTGAAACAAATATCGGCATATCCAACACTAAAGGTTTTTTAGCATTCTTTCCGATTATTACTTTTGTGTTTACTTCTTCCTCGTCCAATAATGGTTTTTTTGCAAATTGTGCTGGAAGTATTTGTATGTTTTCCCATTTTGGTAAAGTGTTCCTGTCAACACCCATTGCGTCGCTTGGTCCGTGGTGTCCGGTTTTACCTAACCCGTTTTGTGCAAGTTGCTTTATGTAATAACCGTATGGTTCGGTATCTTCGGGATGAGTGTCAATGTATTCGCCCAGGTATTCACCTGAATTAAAACGGGATGGTAATACAAATTCAAATTCTTTTATCTCTTCTTCGTCAACAAAAACAGAACCGTTTTCAACAACGGATTTAAATTTGTGAAGGGTTTCTTCCGGGTTGTATTCGCTTATTCCAGTGTCGTATCTGTAATCCCAGAAGTGCAAACCGCAGATTAAATTATTTCCGTCAACATAACCGTCGCTTAAAAGCGCACCTCTGTGCAGACATCTTCCGTAAAGCACGGAAACATTTTCGCCGTATTTTATTATTACAAGGTCTGTGTTTAATGCTTTAGCATGTGTGGGAGTTTTATCTTTTAGTGAATCGATTTCGGTAATTTTAAAAGGTTTTTTTAAGCTGTTCATTTTTTTGTTGTTTTATGTAAAAAGATGATGGAATAAATTTAATAAAAAGTTTACAGGCAAACTATAATATTAAAATTATTTATCAAGTATGTGACGGTGAGCATTTAATAAAAAGAGATTAGCTAAGACTCTCCATGTTTTTAAAACATCAGGAATTTAGATGTAAGGATTTCCGGAAACGGTTAAATGAACTCTCAATAAAAACAAACGCTGTGATCTATATACTTTCCGTCTTTGTAATTAAACTTTGCGCTAAAAAATTTATCTTTATCCACCCACTCTAAAAATATTTTATCACCATCCCATAAATTTAAAGAAGTAATTTTTTCATCCGGTATCCACTCTAATTTACCCTCGGGTGAATCAATTAATTCACCATTATAGTCAGTAATTGTGAAAATGAAAACATACCAATCGTCAACTCCGTCAAACATAGGGAAGGTAATTAATCCTTTTAATTTTGGATTTTTAACGACAAACCCGCTTTCTTCTTTCAACTCTCTTATCGCACATTCTTCCGGAGTTTCGCCTAATTCCAACTTACCCCCCAAACCGTTCCACTTACCTTCGTGATAGTCGTTTTCTTTTTTATTGCGATAAAGCATTAAAGTTTTTTTATTTTTTACATCTTTGATGTAACACAGAGTTGCGAGCTTCATATATTATTCAGTAAGATATTTTTCGGGAAGGAGATAATTTTTTATATAGTCGCTTACGCCGTCTTCTAATGAAGTTATTTCTTTAGTGTAACCTGCATTTTTTATTTTCTCAATATTTGCTTCAGTAAAATATTGATATTTTTTTAGCAGGTGTTCGGGCAGGTCAATGAATTCAATATTCACAGGTTTATTCATTGCTTTAAAAATTGCTTGCACCAAATCTTTCCATGTCCTTGCTTTTCCCGAACCCACATTATATAAACCTTTTTTATCTTTGTTTGTTAAAAAATGAAGTGTCATATCAACGGCATCTTTTACGTAAATAAAATCGCGCATTTGTTCGCCGTCTTTGTAATTCGGATTCATCGATTTAAAAAGCCTTACTTTACCTGTGTCTCTAATCTGTTCAAAAGCCTTGTGAACAACACTGCGCATATCTTCTTTGTGGTATTCGTTCGGACCGTAAACGTTAAAATATTTTATTCCGACAATGCTGTTGAAAACATTTTCTTTTAATGCCCAGATATCAAAAAGTGCTTTTGAATATCCGTACATGTTTAGCGGTCTAAGTTTTTGACAGTCGGCTTCTAAATCAGCAAACCCAAGTGAACCGTCTCCGTATGTTGCAGCGGAAGATGCATAAATAAAACGGACATTGTTTTTCAAACAGAATTTTGCTAGTGTTTTTGTGTATTTGTAATTGTTAATGAAAAGATAGTCTGCATCTTTTTCGGTTGTGGATGAATTTGCACCGAGGTGAATTATTGCATCAATTAAAAATTTGTTTCCTTCTTTTATCTTTGCAATAAAATCATCTTTGTGTATAAAATCTTTAAAATCAAGCCCGACAAGATTTTTCCATTTATCAGTGTTTCCCAACTCATCAACAATTAAAATATTATTTTTTCCAAGTTGATTAAGTTTCCAAATAACTGCACTACCAATAAATCCTGCCCCACCTGTTACAACTATCATTTTTTACCTTTATTCTTGTATGGTTTTAATACAAACACAATTTATTTATTATTGAATTCACATCAAACACAACTGTATGTAACATAAATTATTTTATATGTTTTTTTTTACATTTGACAAACACTTCAAATTTAATATATTTATTCTTGAAAATATAAGAAGTTAAAAATTATTCTTATCAAGAACGGCTGAGGGAACAGGCCCGCGGACGCCGTAGCAACCGGTCCTTTTTATAAAAGGATGACAGGTGCTAATTCCTGCCCTCAAAAATTTGGGGGGAAGATGAGATGAAGATGAACACAGGCCTCTTCCTCTCATTAGAAGAGGTTTTTTTATTTTAAACTTTTTGAGCAAATGAAAAGAATAAAACACGACATATTAAGAAAAATATTAGATGAAAGAATTATGATTCTTGACGGTGCAATGGGCACAATGATACAGCGTCATAATTTAACCGAAGAAGATTTTAGAGGAGAAAATTTTAAAGATCACCCGTATGATTTAAAAGGAAACAATGATATTCTTTCCATCACCCAGCCTGAAATAATAAAAAACATTCACAGAGAATATTTTAATGCGGGCGCAGACATTGTTGAGACAAACACATTCAACGGCACAGCAATTTCACAAGCAGATTATCACACAGAAGAATATGTTTATGAGATAAATTATCAAGCGGCTAAAATAGCCAGAGCAGCTGCAGACGAGTTTAACAAGACCAAAAACGACAAACCTCGTTTTGTAGCCGGCGCCTTGGGACCAACGAACAAAACACTCACTCTTTCTCCCGATGTAAATAATCCCGGTTACCGTGCCGTTACATTTGACCAAATGATGAATGCTTATTATGAATCGGCAAAAGCATTGGTTGAAGGCGGTGTTGACATTTTAATGATTGAAACAATTTTTGACACACTGAATGCAAAGTCTGCAATTTACGCGGTTGATAAAGTATGCACAGAAAAAGGAATAAATATTCCGATAATGATAAGCGGTACAATAATTGACCAAAGCGGAAGAACTTTATCGGGTCAAACAACCGAAGCATTTTGGATTTCAATTTCACACACAAAAAATTTATTAAGCGTGGGACTTAACTGTTCGTTGGGCGCAGAACAAATGAGACCATTTGTTGAAGAACTTTCAAAGATAGCAGATGTGTATTTGTCTGTTTACCCGAATGCGGGACTTCCGAACGAAATGGGGGAATACGAAGAAACTCCAAATATTACCTCCGGGGTTTTAGAAGAATTTGCGGGCAGCGGCTTTATTAATCTTGTAGGTGGATGCTGCGGTACAACTCCCGACCACATTAAGGCAATATCGGAAAAAATTAATAACCTGAAGCCAAGAAAAATTCCGAAGACAGAACCGTATTTAAGATTAAGTGGGCTGGAGCCGCTTGTTGTAAGACCGGAATCTAATTTTATAAATATAGGCGAAAGAACAAACGTTGCCGGTTCTAAAAAATTTGCAAGACTCATAAAAGAAGAAAAATATGAAGAGGCTTTATCTGTTGCCCGCCATCAGGTCGAAGGAGGCGCGCAAATTATAGACATCAATATGGACGAGGGGATGATTGAATCGGAAATTGCGATGACTAAGTTTCTTAATTTGATAGCTGCTGAACCTGACATTGCCAAACTTCCTATTATGCTTGACTCATCAAAATGGAGCGTAATAAGTTCCGGGCTAAAGTGTCTGCAGGGAAAAGGGATTGTCAATTCAATCAGTCTCAAAGAAGGCGAAGAAGAATTTATAAATCACGCAATAGAAATTCTTCGTTTTGGTGCCGCAGTTATTGTAATGGCTTTTGACGAAGGAGGACAAGCCGACACATACGAAAGAAAAA
>CAZTZZ010000007.1:84306-86033 GCA_964617905.1 uncultured Ignavibacteriaceae bacterium
CATTCCTTTATCACGCAATAAAAGCCGGCATGGATATGGGAATTGTAAACGCAGGGCAACTGGAAGTTTACGAGGAAATACAAAAGAATTTATTAACACTTGTTGAAGATGCAATATTCAACAGAAACAAAGAAGCTACAGAAAAACTCATTCAATTTGCCGAAACAGTAAAAGGGAAAGAAAAAGAAGAAACAATAAAATACGAATGGAGAAATTCATCCGTTGAAGAAAGACTCAAACACTCGCTTGTAAAGGGCATTGTTGATTATATTGATGAGGACACCGAAGAAGCACGTCAAAAATATAACAAACCCCTAGATGTTATTGAAGGTCCGTTGATGGACGGAATGAGTGTGGTAGGTGATTTGTTCGGCTCGGGAAAAATGTTTTTACCCCAGGTTGTAAAAAGTGCAAGGGTTATGAAAAAATCTGTAGCATATTTAACACCGTACATTGAAGAAGAAAAACAAAAAACGGGAGATTTAACCGGGGCAGGGACTGTTCTTTTAGCTACCGTAAAAGGCGATGTTCACGATATAGGCAAAAACATTGTCGGCGTTGTTTTGGGCTGCAATAATTATGAAGTAATAGATTTAGGAGTAATGGTTTCCGCCGATAAAATTTTACAAACAGCGCAAGATAAAGACGTTGATATTATAGGGCTAAGCGGACTTATAACTCCGTCACTCGATGAAATGGTTCACGTTGCAAAAGAGATGGAAAGGAATAAAATAAAAACTCCTTTGTTGATTGGAGGTGCAACAACATCACGCATTCATACAGCTGTAAAGATAGCTCCAAATTACAATGAATGCACAATTCACGTACTGGATGCATCAAAAAGTGTCCCTGTTGTGAGCAGTTTATTAAACAAAGACGAGAAGGCTAAAAAAGAATTTATTAATAATTATAAGAATGAATACGCAAAACTAAGAGAAAGATATTTAAATCAGAAAGCTGAAAAAAATCTGATAACCCTTGATGATGCAAGAAATAATAAATTAAAAATTAATTGGAAAACAGAAAAAATTATTAAACCAAAAAAATTGGGAACCGAAGTTCTAAAAAATTATTCACTAAATAAAATAAGAAATTATATTGACTGGACGCCTTTCTTTTTGACCTGGGAAATGAAAGGAAGATATCCACAGATATTTGAAAATGAAAAATACGGCAGCGAAGCTAAAAAATTATTTAATGATGCAGATATATTACTCGACAAAATAATTGCCGATAAATCATTAACAGCAAACGGTGTATACGGGCTTTTTCCCACAAACTCTGTTAACAATGACGACATAGAAATTTACATCGATGATGAAAGACAAAAAATTAAAACAGTTTTACACACTTTAAGACAACAAAACAAAAAATCAAAAAATGAACCGAACATCGCACTTTCTGATTTTATTGCACCAAAAGAAACCGGAGTTAAAGATTACATCGGGGCTTTTGCGGTTACGGCAGGAATTGGACTTGAAGAAATAGTTGAAAATTTTGAAGCCGACCACGACGACTACAACAGCATTTTAACAAAAGCAATTGCGGACAGATTAGCGGAAGCTTTTACGGAGCTGTTACACGAAAAAGTAAGAAAAGAATTTTGGGGATATTCACCGGAAGAAAAATTAACCAACGAAGAAAGAATAAAAGAAAAATATACTGGTATCCGTCCCGCGCCCGGTTACCCAGCCCAACCCGATCACACGGAAAAGACAATTATATTC
>CAZTZZ010000008.1:0-29734 GCA_964617905.1 uncultured Ignavibacteriaceae bacterium
TTCATTCATTTTACTAGCTTTTTCTATATCAAATTTGTGGAAGGGGTGAACATAATAATTAATATTTCCAACTTTATGATGTTCTAAAACATCTTTATAATATTCAGCGCTACTTATTAATAGATACTTACCTCTAACTTTTTTCGCGTAGACAGAAGTTATTGTGTCTAAGTGTATCTCTCCCTTTTTATCTATGTGGGTAAACGCACTTTTAAGAGCATAATAGTTTTTTTCGGCAGGGAAAACACCGATAATTTTACATTGGGTTTTATAATTTCTTGAGCTCAAGTTTTGAACTCCAACGGCCCAAAGATATTCGTCGGGAATTTTCATATTATCAAATGACCAATATGGCGACTGATTATCTTGAAATTTTCCCTCTTTCAAATAATTTTCCCACAACTCGATGATTTCTTTTTCAGGTTGATCTTCAGCATTCATTACTTCTGCACCAATAAAAAATTCTATATTAGAATTTGATTTTTCAGTTTGCTCCTGAGCGTATGAAACAGTACAAATTAGGATAAATATTAAAAATATTATTTTTTTCATATTAGTTTTAAATTAAACACAACATGATAATACACGCATTGCGTATATTAAAAATTAGTGTTATATATATATTACGAAATATAAGTTATTATATATGAAGAAACAAGAAATATTGAAAAAGTTTGAAATGAACCTGAGAATAGAAAATTATTCTGAGCAAACATTAAAAAATTATATGTCGGCTTTAAAATTATTTTTGGAATTTATTGAGGAATTAAAAGTAAAAAAAGTAACCGATAAAGAAATTCAAAATTATTTGTATTACTGTGCAACAAAGAAAAAATATGCCTATTCGTCAATGAAGCAAATAATTGCGGCAATTGGTTACTTATATAAAAAAGTTTTTAACCTATCAATTCCTCAATCGTTAAATGTTAAATTGAAAAAACCTATTACTTTACCGGTTGTTTTATCAAAAGATGAAATTATTAAACTTATTAAAGTTACCGGTAACCTAAAACACAAAACCATTTTACTGTTAATTTACTCCGCAGGTTTACGATTAGGCGAATTGCTTAATTTGAAAATTGGTGATATAGATTCCAAGTCAATGAAAATACATATTAAACAGGGTAAAGGTAAAAAAGACAGATATATAATGCTTTCTGGAAATGTGTTAAAATTATTAAGAGAATATTATAAAATTTATAAACCTAAAGAGTTCTTTGTTGAAGGACAAAACGGCGGTAAATACAGTCCCAAAAGCGTTCAATCGGTTTTCAAAAGATCTTTGCAAAAAGCAGGCATAAAAAAGAAAGCAACCGTTCATTCCTTACGCCATAGCTTTGCAACTCATTTGTTGGATGACGGTACGGATATTCGTTATATACAAGAATTGCTCGGCCATAAAAGATTGGAAACAACGCAAATTTATACTCACGTTTCTTCCTATTCAATTAATAAAATAAAAAGCCCGGCTGATAAATTAGATTTATCTTAAACCTAAAAGTAAATCTATTAAGTTATTTATTAAACGTACTTGCTAAATAGTTTAAGTATCCTTAAATTTATTGTTAAGGATAAAGAATAATGAGAAACATTTCAACAGAAGATTATTTAAGCGAAATTTACAAGCTTGAACAGAGCAGCACAAAGGTTAAAACCAATTTGATTGCCAAGAAAATGGATATTTCTAACGCTGCGGTTACGGATATGTTAAAAAAACTTTCTTCAAACGGATTGATTTTATACGAACGTTACAGAAATATTCAACTTACAAAAAAAGGCAGAGTTTATGCCGCTGCTGTGGTTAGAAGACATAGAATATGGGAAATATTTCTTCACCAGGTAGTTGGTTTGCCGTGGGAAAAAGTGCACGACGAAGCCCACCGTTTGGAGCATTCCGCTTCCGACGAGCTGGTTGACAGACTTGAAGCTATGCTGAATTATCCCGAGTTCGATCCACACGGAGATCCTATTCCGGCAAAAGACGGAAAGGTTCCGAAGTTAAAAGACAGCATCCCCCTATCAAATGTTCAGGTGGGCAAAGGCGGTAAGGTGATTAGAGTTAATGATTTTGACAACGGGTTTTTAAGTTATCTTACAAAGATAGGATTGAAACTTGGCAAAAAAATAACAGTAAAAGACAGATTAAATTTTGATGATTCATTGCTTATAAAAATAGGTGAAAACCAAATAAATATTAGCGGCAAATTAGCTGCCAATATTTTTATTTCAATTAATTAAAAGATAAATATGAGCAGTCCCTTAGAAACATTGATAATAGGAACAATAATACTTTTAATACTCGGTGTATTTATCTGGCCAGAGAAGGGCGTTATTGCCAATTGGAAAAAACTTAAAAGGCAGTCACTTAAAATTCAAATTGAAGATGCACTGAAACATCTTTATGATTTTGAGGATAAGAATTTTGACGTAACATTGCGGAGTCTTGCCGGACATCTTTCCGTAAATGGAGACGAAGCTGCAAAAATTGCAGAAAAACTTAAAGAAATGGATTTGATAACCACCCGTAACGAAAAGTTTGTTCTAACAAATGAGGGCAGAGCATATGCACTAAAGATAATTAGGGTACATAGATTGTGGGAAAGCTATCTTGCCGATGAAACAGGTGTTAAAGAAAAGGACTGGCACTTGAGGGCAGAGGAGAAAGAACACTATTTGAATGCCGAGGAAGCTGACAGACTTGCTGCTCAAATAGGAAATCCCGCCTTCGATCCGCACGGGGATCCTATTCCCACTGCAACAGGAGAACTGCCTGCAAAAAAAGGTAAAGCGCTTACCGGGGCTGCCGAAAGCAAGATTTACAACATTATTCATATTGAAGATGAACCGCATACAATCTATTCACAAATTGTTGCTGAGGGACTGTATCCGGGAATGCAGATAAAGATATTGGAAATTTCAAAAGAAAGGATAAAATTTATAGCAGAGGGTGAAGAATGTATTTTGTCACCCATAATTGCAAAGAATATAACGGTTGTTCCCGCAATTATTGAAGATAAAATTAAAGAAAAATTCAGGACATTGTCTTCACTAAAGTTCGGTGAGATAGGAGAAGTGATAGGAATTTCAAGAGCTTGCCGTAAACAGCAAAGGAGAAGAATGCTGGACTTTGGGATTGTACCGGGAACCAAAATAACTAACGAACTGCAAAGCATAGGAAAAGACCCTGTGGCTTATAAAATTAAAGGAACTTTAATAGCACTGAGAAAAGATCAATCGGATTATATATATATTAAAAATTGAACAAACAGATGAATAATAATTTATCACATAACTGCGAGACATGTCCGGCGCACAACATCGGTAATTTGAAAAAGCTTGGTATCGAAATGGAAGATTTCGATTTTGTGGTGGCATTGGCAGGCAACCCGAATACAGGTAAAAGTACAGTGTTCAACGCACTTACAGGATTGAAGCAACACACAGGCAACTGGCCCGGGAAAACAGTATCACGTGCCGAAGGCGGATTTTCATTCAGTGATAAAAAATTCAAACTTGTGGATCTGCCCGGGACATATTCGCTACTTTCAACAAGTACTGACGAAGAAGTTGCAAGAAATTTTGTGCTTTTCGGAAAACCGGATGTAACGGTTATTGTGGTCGATTCTACCAGATTGGAAAGGAATTTAAATCTTGTTCTGCAATTGCTGCAGATTACAAACCGCGCCGTTCTATGTCTGAATTTAATAGACGAATCCGAAAGACACGGCCTGAAAATAGATGAAAGAGAACTATCTAAAGAACTCGGTATTCCGGTGGTTCCTACTTCTGCAAGAAACGGAAAAGGAATTAACGAACTTTTGAAAATGATTTTTGAGGTTTCAACCGGTAAGTATGTTTGCAAACCCCGCAGGATAAAAACGGGCTCTAAAGAAGTTAAAACCGCCGTTCAAAAACTAAAAAGAAAAATTTTGGAGGTTTACCCTAACCTACCCAACTCAGATTGGGTTGCTCTCAGATTGTTGGAGGGAGATCAGGAAATAATAAATGCAGTCCACTCAGGAGAGTTGGGTACACTTGAGGAAATAAATTCACTTACATTGGAAGAAACGAAATAATAAATGAAGAAACAGAATACAATTAATACTGAAGAAATTGTAAAAGAAGCAACCGCTTTAAGGTGGGAGATTGGAGAGGATTTTCACGATTCATTAATGGAATCCATATATCAAAATGCATCCGAGATAGCTTCTCATTCCGTATACAAAAAAAGTGAAGAACAAAAAGTTACATTTGATCAAAAGCTTGATAAGATAGTAACAAGCAGAGTCCTTGGTTTTCCCATTATGTTCTTAATGTTAGCTGCAGTATTTTGGCTTACAATAATTGGTTCTAATTATCCATCAGGATTTTTAGCATCTATACTTGTAGATATAATTCACCCTTGGTTAAAAGGTCTGTCGGCATCAATATCTTTACCTTTCTGGTTAAGCGGTATTATGATAGACGGAGCTTACCTTGCAATGGCATGGGTAATTAGTGTTATGCTTCCTCCAATGGCTATATTCTTTCCGCTGTTTACACTTTTGGAGGATTTCGGCTACTTACCGCGTGTAGCTTTCAATATGGATAATCTGTTTAGAAAAGCCGGAGCGCACGGGAAGCAGGCTCTTACAATGAGTATGGGATTCGGCTGTAATGCTGCAGGTGTAATTGCAACAAGGGTAATCGATAGTCCGAGGGAAAGGTTGATAGCAATTATTACAAATAATTTTGCACTTTGCAACGGTAGATGGCCCACACAAATATTAATAGCAACAATATTTATAGGTGGAGCTGTTCCGGGGTATTTAGCAGGGCTTGCTTCAGCAGGTGCGGTAGTTACAATTGCAATTTTGGGTGTAGTTTTAAGTTTAGTTGTTTCCTGGGGACTTTCAAGATCAATTCTAAAAGGCGAAGCTTCAACATTTAGCCTAGAACTGCCGCCATACCGTCCTCCGAGACTTCTGCAAACTCTTTATACTTCATTAATTGACAGAACAATCTTTGTCCTTTGGAGGGCAATTGTATTTGCAGTACCTGCGGGTATGGTTATTTGGCTTGTTGCAAACATTACAATTGAAGGAGTCAGTCTTGCTCAATATTTTATTAATTGGACAGATCCTTTTGCGTTATTGTTTGGATTAAACGGAGTGATTCTTTTAGCTTACATTATTGCAATACCTGCAAATGAAATTGTAATACCAACAATATTAATGCTTACAGTATTAACACTGGGAATGAATTCAGTAGGAGCCGGAAACGGTGTAATGTTTGAGCTTGATTCTATAAATACTACAGCACAGATCTTCAGAGCAGGAGGCTGGACTTTGCTTACCGGAATAAATCTTATGCTGTTCAGTTTAATACATAATCCTTGCTCAACCACAATTTATACAATTTACAAGGAAACCGGTAGTCTTAAATGGACAATGATTTCAGCATTATTGCCGGTAGTAATGGGAATTATAATAACATTTTTTGTAGCGCAGATATGGAGAATTTTCAGTTAATAAAATCGGATAGTTTATGAAAGAAATTACAATTTTATCGTGGAATGTTAACGGAATTAGAGCAGTCTTTAAAAAAGGTTTTACTGATTGGTTCAGAAGTGTAAAACCCGATGTTCTTTGCATTCAGGAAACAAAAGCATGGGAAGAACAGCTTACTGATGAACAAAAAAATATTGATGATTACAGTTCATACTTTTGTCAGGGTGAAAGAAAAGGTTACAGCGGAACGGCAATTTATACATTGGAAGAACCTAAAAAAGTCTACCGAGCCATAGGAGTTGAAAAATTTGACAGCGAAGGCAGGATATTGGCTGCCAAATATGAAGGATTCACATTATTTAACATTTATTTTCCCAACGGCAAGGCAAGAAAAGAAAGACTTCAATATAAAATGGATTTTTATGAAGCTTTTCTGGATCACGTAATAAAATTGAAGAAAAAGGGGGAGAAAATAGTGATCTGCGGTGATGTAAACACTGCCCACAAGGAAATAGATCTTGCCCGTCCTAAAGCAAATGAAAAAACCTCCGGCTTTTTGCCCGAAGAAAGAGCTTGGATTGATAAATTACTGGATTCCGGATTTATGGACACTTTAAGAATGTTTAACGATAAACCTGAACAATACACCTGGTGGGATATGATAACAAGGGCCAGGGAAAGAAATGTCGGCTGGCGTATCGATTACTTTTTTATCAGTGATAATTTGAAGGATCAGATAAAAGATGCATTTATAATGCCTGAGGTTATGGGCTCTGACCACTGCCCGGTGGGTATAAAATTGAGGGTTTAATTATTCAATTAAATTCTTATTTTTGTTACCTTCATTTTCTAACAATTACAGATAATTAAATATGAAAGAATACAGAGTTTTATTGTTTTATAAATATGCAGAGGTTGAAGACCCTGAAAAATTCAAAAAGGATCATTTAGAGTTCTGTATTTCAAATGATATTAATGGAAGGGTGTATATAGCTTACGAAGGGATCAACGGAACTGTATCAGGTAAAAAAGAAAATATTGAAAAATATAAATCGCATTTAAAAAGCTATCCGATGTTTTCCGATATTGTTTTCAAAGAAGATGAAGAGGATAAAATAGCATTCTCTAAAATGCATGTAAGAGTTAAAAAAGAGATTATACATTCGGGATTGGACAGCACTTCTCTGGAAAATGGAGGCAAGAGACTTTTACCGGAAGAGCTTTATAAATTTTATGATGAGGGCAAAGATTTTGTAATAGTAGATGCCCGGAATTGGTACGAGAGCAAATTGGGTAAATTCAAAAATGCTGTAACTCCGCCTATGAAGAATTTCAGAGAATGGAAACAAGCAGTTAAAGACCTTGAAGAATATAAAGATAAAACGGTTGTTACTTATTGTACGGGCGGCATCAGATGCGAAAAAGCATCTGCGTATATGGTGGAACAAGGTTTTAAAGATGTTTATCAATTAGACGGCGGTATTGTTACATATACAAAAAAATATCCCGATACTTACTGGGAAGGCAGCGTTTGGGTTTTTGATGAAAGATATGCCGTGGATGTTAACAGCAAAAAAGAGCTGAAATATACAACTGAATGTGAACACTGTGGGGAACCAACTTCGTATTATATAAATTGTCACAATGTGGAGTGCGATAAAATAATATTTTACTGTCATAATTGTAAAAAAGAAATGGACTATTGTTGTTCAGACGAATGTAATAACGCTCCAAGAAAAAGACCGAGATATTACGGATGATAATTAATATGACTACAAATGGAATATATAATAATGAAAAATAAATTTCTTTTTATAATATTTATTTTTTCTTTAACTGTTTTTCTTTACCCACAAAAGGATACTTTAAAAACCTATTATGCCGGCAGTAAATTGAAATCTGTGATTCCGATGTTAGATGGTTTAAGACATGGTCAGTCGAAATTTTATTTTGATAACGGCAATTTAAAAGAAGAAAGACCATATATAAACGGAAAAGTTGAGGGAGTAGTAAAACTATATTTTAAGTCAGGCAAGTTAAAATCAATATATTCTATAATTAACGGAAAAAGAGAAGGTAATTTCATTTTGTATGATGAAAAAGGTGAAGTGTTGAAAGAAGTTGATTTTGCCGGCGGGAAAATTTATGTGAAAAAAGTTCCGTTTTATGTAAATAATAGTAAAGATACATTTGTAAAAAAATCATTGAAAAAAATAAAAGAAAAAAGAACAGGTGTTCCACTTCCACCGAAAATTAAAGAAGAAAATTTTAAGGATGACCCTGTATATTATTTGAACGCTGAAGTTATGCCAAAACCTTTTGGCGGTATGGCGACCTTTTATAAAAAATTATATTACCCGCGAACAGCCATAGACAATGATATAAAAGGAATAGTAAAAGTTAAAGCATTTATAGAAAAAAACGGGAAAGTAAGTAAAACAGAGATTGTTAAAGGCATTGGATACGGATGCGATGAATCCGCTTCAATAGCTGTAAAATATACAAGATTTTCACCGGGATTAATAAGAGGACATAAAGTCAAAGTACAAATGGTTATCTCTTTAGAATTTAAAAATCAATAAAACTAAATCGTTTTAACTTTAAACCTAAGATTTTTTAGAATCTCCTTTTCTTTTTTATATTTCGGAACTATTAAAACATAATAATTAAAGAATTCTCTTCTTATCTTGTAATTTTTTCTTAACCCATCAAAAAAATTATTGTTACTGCTTAGCATTTTTAGCAATGAACTGTGATCGTCTTTAATGTTATAAACATTATTTATTATTGACAGTAATGTCTTTTCAATGCTGTCTTTATAATTAAAATGTATTTCATTTGATGATATTGCAGGGATTTCAATTTGCCAAATAGGTTTTTGACATAAAAAATTACATAATTGCTCATAAATAACTTTTGTGCCGTTTATTTTTCCGTCAAGAGAATATCCCGCAATATGCGGAGTTCCAATATCCACTTTCTCTAATAAATTCAAATTTATTTCCGGTTCATTTTCCCAAACATCAAGAACCGTAATTAGTTTTTTGTTATCCAATATATTTGTCAATACATAATTATCAACCACCGATCCCCTTGAAGTATTAATTAAAACAGTTCCTGTTTTTAAATTATTTAATATATTATAATCGAACAGATGATAGGTTTTATATTTCCCTTTTTTTGTATAAGGAACATGAATAGTTATAATATCGGCACTTAATGCTTCCTTTAACGGCAGATATTTATCATCATTGGTTTTATCTTTTAACGGTGGATCGTTTAACAATACTTTCATTCCCAATGCTTTTGTAAAAGTTTCAACTTTGCTACCTATATTTCCAACGCCGATAATCCCGATAGATTTATCTTTTAATTTAAAATTATGTTTAACTGCCAAATTTAAAAGCGATACAAGGACATATTCTGCGGCAGAATATGAGTTAGAACCAGGAGCATTGCAATAAAAAATATCTTTGCTTTTTAAATAATCTGTATCAAGATGGTCAACACCTATTGTTGCTGTCCCCACAAATTTAACATTCGATTTTTCAAGCAACTTTTCATCAACTTCCGTTATTGAACGGACGATTAAAACATCTTTTTCCTTAGTTGTATTGGGAGTTATCTCTCTTCCCGGTAACAATGTTAATTTACCCAAGGTAGAAAATACATTTTTGGCAAAAGCGATATTTTCATCAATTAAAATATTTAGCATTAAAATCTTGTTTGTTTATCTATAATAGAATATATTTTTTTATTAAAAAAAAGTACTAATTTAATTTACTTCTGATTAACCAATGTAATCAAAAAAACTAATTTAACGAGAAGAGTAATGCTAAGCCAATTGCTTCAACCCGAAATAATAGATTTATTAAAAGAGCGAAAGCTTAGCACGTTAAAAGAAATTTTAAATGAATGGGACCCCGCCGATTTAGCAACTCTTATAAATCAAATTTCAGAAAATGAAAGAGTAATACTTTTTCGTCTTTTAAAACAAGATCTTGCAACAGATACATTTGAATTTATTGAAGTAGAACAGCAAATAGAACTTATAAAAGCAATGGGAAACGGAGAAGTTGCTTCAATACTGAATGAAATGGCTCCAGATGACCGTACTGCATTATTCGAAGAGCTGCCCAGTTCAGCAGTTAAACAGCTTGTCCGCATGCTTTCGGCGGAAGAGAGGAAAGTAGCGCTGACTTTGTTGGGTTATCCTGAAGATAGTGTCGGACGATTGATGACACCGGATTACTTAACCATGAAATCAGATTGGACTATAAGTGAATCATTGAAATATATAAGAGAAAACGGAGAGGACAGTGAAACTCTTAACATAATTTTTGTAATTGACCCAAAAGGAAAATTAATTGACGACTTGAAAATACGAGAATTAATTTTTGCAGAACCCGAAAGTAAAATAAGCGATTTGATGGATGAAAATTTTGTCGCTTTACACGTTACGGATGACCAGGAAACTGCGGTAGATGTATTTAAACAATATGACCGAATAGCATTACCCGTTATTGATAAAAACGGATTGTTGTTAGGTATTGTTACCGTTGATGATGTTTTGGACGTAGCTGAAGAAGAAGCCACAGAGGATATTCAGAAAATTGGTGGTGTTAAAGCTCTTGAAGAATCTTATGGGACTATTTCCATTTTACAAATGATGAAAAAAAGAGCAGGTTGGTTATCTTTATTATTTATCGGAGAATTGTTCACTGCAAGTGCAATGGGATATTTTGAACATGAAATCAGCAAAGCAATAATTTTAGCATTATTTGTTCCACTTATAATTTCGAGCGGTGGTAATTCCGGATCACAAGCTTCAACATTAGTAATTAGAGCATTGTCAATTGGTGAAATAAGCCTGAAAGACTGGTTCTTTGTAATGAAGAGAGAAATTATTTCAGGAATAATTTTAGGAAGCATTCTTGGAGTTTTGGGATTTGTTAGAATATTAATTGGAAATTTTACTTCTAATATTTTTGGTATACATTGGCTCCTTTTGGCACTTACTGTAAGTGTCTCTTTGTTAGGAGTAGTTATTTGGGGCACCATAGCCGGTTCTATGCTCCCAATACTATTAAAAAAATTAGGTGCCGACCCTGCCGTTGCTTCCGCTCCGTTAGTTGCTACATTGGTTGATGTAACAGGTTTAGTTATTTATTTTAGCGTAGCAATATTATTTCTTAGCGGCACACTTTTATAATTATAGAATATAAGAAAATTTATGAAGGGTATTATTTTAGCTGGTGGTTCGGGTTCACGACTTTATCCAATTACAAAGGTTTACAGCAAACAACTTGCTTTACTTTACGATAAACCTCTTATTTATTACCCGCTTTCGGTTTTAATGCTTGGAGGAATTAAAGAAATATTAATTATTTCAGATGCTGATACAATTCCATTGTATGAAAAGTTATTTAACAACGGAAGTCAAATAGGACTAAGTATTGAATATTCGGTACAACAAGAACCCAAGGGTATTGCCGAAGCATTTATAATAGGTGAAAAATTTATTGGAAATGATAATGTTACTTTGATTTTGGGTGATAATATTTTCTACGGATATTTGGATTTTCTTTACAAGGCTTTTGACAACCACAAATTTGCAACCGTTTTTGCATACCAGGTTAATGACCCGGAAAGATACGGAGTGATAGAGTTTGACACCGAAGGGAAAGCAATTTCAATTGAGGAGAAACCTAAAACCCCAAAATCAAATTATGCTGTGCCAGGAATTTACATCTACAATAATGAAGTTGTTAATATTTCTAAAAATTTAACACCCTCTCAAAGAGGTGAACTTGAAATAACGGATGTTAACAAAAAATATATGTCGAAGGGGAAATTATTTGTAGAAAAAATCGGACGCGGCATTGCTTGGCTTGACACTGGTACACCTCAAGCTTTATTAAAGGCTTCAAATTTTTTCGGAGTCATTGACGAAAGACAAGGATTAAAAGTCGGCTGTATAGAAGAAATTTCTTACAGAAAAGGGTTTATAAATAGGAATCAATTTCAGTCTGTAATTGAAAACATACCTGAATGCACCTATCGTAGTTATTTACAAAATATTTTGAAAGAGATTTAATATAAACCAATGAACATTGAAATTGAAAAAACCGGATTTGACGGTTTGTTTTTAATTAAACCGGATGTGTTTGAGGATAACAGGGGATATTTTTACGAACTATTCAATTCAAAAAAGTATAAAAATGCCGGAATGAATTTTAATTTTGTGCAGGATAATATTTCCAAATCCCAAAAGGGAGCAGTGCGCGGGCTGCATTTTCAAGTAGGTGAATTCGAACAGGGGAAACTCTGCCAGGTAATTACAGGTAAAGTTTTGGATGTTGCAGTTGATATACGTCCCCGTTCAAAAACTTTTGGAAAGCACTACTCAACGGAACTTTCCGCAGATAATCATTATCAATTATGGATTCCCCCCGGGTTTGCACATGGTTTTTCGGTTCTTTCCGAAGAAGCAATATTTATGTATAAATGCACTAATTTTTATAACAGAGATTTTGAAAAAGCCATCAATTACAGCGATGCTGATTTGGGTATAAACTGGAAAGTAGAAAATCCAATAGTTTCCGAAAAAGATAAACTTGCACCAACCTTAACAGAGTATTTTAAAAACTCTTAACTCATTTCAAAATATTTATTAAATATTCTTTTAACATTATTATATTGTTATGTTATTTTTAGAAAAAAAAGAAGAATATTTTAATGAAAGTTCCATTACTCGACCTGAAACTACAATATCAAACTCATAAAAACGAATTGGATAAAGCAATCCTAAATGTTGCTGAATCACAGTACTTTATTCTTGGTGAGGAAGTTTCAAAACTGGAAAAAACTTTTTGCCAATACCTGAAATGCGATTTTGCCACAGGAGTGTCTTCCGGAACGGATGCTTTATTATTGGCGTTAATGGCAATCGGTATAAAACCGGGCGATGAAGTTATTGTTCCCACTTACTCTTTTTTTGCCACAGCAGGTGTGGTCAGCAGATTAAATGCTACTCCGGTTTTTGCAGAGATAGACAAAACTACTTTTAATATCGATCCGGAAGATATAAAAAGAAAAATAACAGACAAGACAAAAGCCATTATTCCAGTTCATCTATACGGACAAAGCTGTGAGATGGATGAAATAGTTTCTATTGCAAAAAAACATAAGTTAAAAATTATTGAAGATGCCGCTCAAGCAATAGGCACGCAATACAAAGACGGAAGATATGTAGGAACAATCGGTGATATTGGATGCTTTTCTTTTTTCCCTTCTAAAAATCTTGGCTGTTACGGGGACGGCGGATTAACGGTTACTAATGATCCTGAATTAGGTGAGCGACTGAGAATTATGCGGGTACACGGAGGGAAACCCAAATATTATCATAAAGTAATAGGCGGTAATTTTAGACTGGATGCAATTCAAGCTTCTGTAATTAATGTAAAATTATCTTATTTGAACGATTGGTCTGCAAAAAGAAGAGACAATGCAGAATTATATAACAAATTATTTATTGAAAACGGACTTGCAAATGTCGTCGGTGCAAGGGAATTTGATGAAAATAATACAGTTCTTTTACCCAAAGCTGTTTATAAAGATTTTTCCGATTCCTTCCAAAATTTTCATATTTATAATCAATATGTAATTAGAGTTCAAAAAAGAGACGAACTTAGGAAGTATTTATCAGAAAAAGAAATAGGAAATGAAATTTATTATCCGGTTCCGTTTCACAAACAGGAATGTTTTACTGATTTAAATTATAAAGATGGTGACTTTCCAATCGCAGAAAGTGCATGCAATACTTCCATCGCTCTTCCGATATTTCCGGAATTAACTAATGAACAAATTGAATACGTTGTAAAATCTATAGCTGATTTTTTTAATGGCTGAAAATGAATGAATTAAAAGACAAAAAAATATATATTGCAGGACACAACGGAATGGTGGGTTCCGCAATTGTAAGACAATTAAAAGGCTGCGGTTATGAGAATTTTGTATTTAAATCTTCTTCGGAATTAGATTTAATCAGACAAGAACAAGTCGAAAAATTTTTCGAATCAGAAAGACCCGATATTGTAATTGTTGCCGCTGCCAAGGTCGGCGGGATACTTGCCAACAGTACCTATCGTGCAGAGTTCATTTATGATAACCTGATGATTGAATCCAACATTATTAATTCAGCATATAAAAACGAATCGGAAAAATTAATATTTCTCGGAAGTTCCTGTATTTATCCAAAATTAGCTCCTCAACCATTGAAGGAGGAATCTCTTCTTTCCGATTACTTGGAAGAAACTAACGAACCTTATGCGATTGCAAAAATTGCCGGTATAAAATTGTGTGAAAATTATTATAAACAATACGGGAGTAATTTTTACTCGGCAATGCCAACTAACCTATACGGACGAAACGACAACTTTAATTTGGAAACATCACACGTAATACCGGCGTTGATAAGAAAATTTCACGAAGCAAAAACAGAACAAAAATCCGAGGTAGTTCTTTGGGGAAGCGGAAAACCGAAGAGAGAATTTCTTTATGTTGATGATCTTGCCGAAGCAGTGGTATTTTTAATGGAAAATATTAATGCCGCTGATATTTACGGGAAAGGAATTTCACAGATTAACATAGGTACAGGGGAAGACTTAACTATAAACGAACTGGCTGAAACTATAAAAGAAATAACAGGATATAACGGTAGCATAGTCTATGATAACTCAAAACCCGACGGTACACAAAAAAAATTATTGGATGTTACCAGAATACACGAACTTGGCTGGAAACATAAAACCCGTTTGGATGAAGGACTTAAACTATCATATGAATTCTTTAAAAATAATTTTAAGGACAATCAATGAAGAAAGCAATTATAACCGGAATTACAGGACAAGACGGAAGTTATTTGGCGGAGATTTTACTTGAGAAAGGTTATCAAGTTCACGGAATAATCAGGAGAAGCAGTTCGTTTAACACAGCAAGAATAGATCATTTATATAACGACAAAGAAATATTAAACAAAAAATTATTTCTTCATTACGGTGACTTAGTTGATACTAGTAACCTGAACAGGTTGCTTGAAAAAATTGCTCCGGATGAAATTTACAACCTTGCCGCTCAAAGTCACGTTAAAGTATCTTTTGAAATTCCCGATTACACTGCACAAGTGGATGCTTTAGGAACATTAAGATTTTTAGATGCTATCAGAGAAGTAGGGCTGAAGCAGGTAAAATTTTACCAGGCGTCAACAAGCGAATTGTTCGGTAAAGTACGTGAAGTACCGCAGGACGAAAACACACCATTTTATCCGCGTTCGCCGTACGGTGTTGCAAAGCTATACGGATACTGGATTATTGTTAACTACCGCGAGGCTTATGATATTTTTGCATGTAACGGGATACTTTTTAATCACGAGTCACCGCGCCGCGGTGAAACTTTTGTAACAAGAAAAATCACTCGTGCTGCAGGAAGAATTTTAACCGGATTGCAGCAAAGACTAACACTTGGTAATCTTGATGCAAAAAGAGATTGGGGTTTTGCGCCCGAATATTGCGAAGGTATGTGGCGAATTTTAAACTATAGCAAAGCAGAAGACTTTGTACTTGCAACCGGAGAAACACATACTGTCAGGGAGTTTACGGAAAAGACCTTTTCAAACTTAGGAATTGATATTCAGTGGCATGGAGAAGGTGAAAATGAAAAAGGATTTGTTAAAAACATTGATTTATCAATTGCTGAAAATTTAGTCGATGCAGAAAAGGATAAATTTAATTACGAATTAAAAAACAGTTTGAAACCCGGTGACGAGATAATAGGAATCGATCCAAATTATTACAGACCAACAGAGGTCGATTCTCTTATAGGTAATCCGGCAAAAGCAGAAAAAGTGTTGGGCTGGAAAGCGGAAACAAAATTTGAAGATCTTGTGTCTGTAATGGTAAAAGCGGATTTGATAAAAATATTAAAAAGGGGATTTTAAGAAAAAATTATTTCAGTGTTAATATTATGAATTTATGGATTGTTGCAGTAATAGTTTTTGTTTTTAATATTCCTTTTGGATATTGGAGAGCCAATACTAAAAAGTTTTCTCTTCAATGGATACTTGCCATTCATTTACCTGTTCCTGTTGTAATTGCTTTACGGCTTTTATCGGGATTGGGGTTTGAATTTATAACTTATCCGGTGTTAGTAGGGGCTTTTTTCGGAGGACAATTCTTCGGGAAATATTTGTTCGATAAATTAAGTAAAAAGAAAAAATATAAATTAAGTTCTTGTCTTGTATGGGATATAGTTAAGAATTATCAGACTTTATTTGATTAAAAAGTCTATACTGTTATAGTCCTTCTCTTTTTTATTTGAATGTAAATTGCAAATAAGGAAAAAATTATTAGTCCCGCCCACACAAGTAAATAGTATTTGCTCAAAGAACCTTTTCCAAAACTCATAGCTTCGTTATTGCCGGAGATAATAAAAGTACTCCAGAAATAAGGGTTGGGTGAATCGTTTTTTATAAATTTTATTTTTGCCAGTCTTAAAGCATCGGATTTATTTTTGCCCCGGCTTAAAAATTCATAAAAATATTTCATCAAACTGGAGGTATATTTATCGTTTACTTCCCACAAAGAAACCATAACACTTTTAGAGCCTGCTTCAAAAAAAGCCTTTGTCATACCCATTACACCTTCGGATCTGTCAACAACCCCAAGACCGGAATTACAGGAACTCAAAACAACAAGATCTGCATTTAAATTCAATCCGATAATCTCATTAAGTTCCAGGTAACCGTCGTTCTTTTTATCTTTTTCATTTGAAAAAAATATTACCGGTTGTTTGTTGTAAAGAAACGAATGTGTGGAAAGATGAATTAACTTGCTGTTTTTTACACTTTGTTTGAATTTAGTTTCTGTTGCGTTTTCTCCCTCTAAAAGTTTATCTACATTAATAATACTGTTTATTTCATCAATTTCCTGCAATGAATATTTTAACGGAAGAAATCCCATAGTTTTTGAGAAAAGACTTCTTCTTGTTGCAAATTCGTCGCTTTTATAATTTATAAACGGATCACCTACAACCAAAACTTCACCTTTGTTATTTGCCCTCTTTTCTTTTTGTTTAATATATGTATGAGCCGAAGATGTGTAAAGAATGCTGTAATCAAAAATCAGAAAATTTTTGTCCGAGTAATTATAATCACTTAAAGCAGAATCGTATTTTGTAATAAGAAATTCTACGGGGAATGACTGCACATTAAACGAAGGTGAATATATAATCTTTTGACCCTTCGGTATTTCTTTTATTACAGGTGCAAATAATTTTTTATAAAGTTCGTATGCTGCTTTCACGTTAAAAGAAAACAAGTCCTGATTAAACGTTTTTATATTACCGATTTTGCTCTTATAAAAAGGCGATACTTTTTCAAGAAGATTATTTAGTTCATTTGCGGATAAATCAACGACACTGTAGTCAAAAGTATCTTTTGTTATTCTAAATAAGTAAGTTTTTTCTTTTGTTGAAAATTGAGAAATTATATTTTCATCGCCGTTTAACTTTTCTTGAATTTCGGTAAGAGATAAAAACTTGCCCTCACCTAAAAGTCGGGATATTCCATTACTTTCATTACCAGCTAATGAATATATTATCTTTTTTATAGAATCCTTTTTGCTTTCTTTATACAAACCGGAATTAAGTATCCAGCTATAGTCCAACAATTTATTTAATGTCTTTTTGTTTTTAATTACTTCACGCAGCTTTAGATTGTTAAGAAGCTGTTGTGTGTTTCTAGCACGCGAATTATCTATTACTTCAAAGGCTTTCTTTATCTTATTTTGGCTCAATAAAAATTTTGCGTATGATGTGTAAACCTCCTCTTTGCTTGAGAAATATGAAACCTGAATATTATTATTCACAATTAACGGATTTGAAATTTTTATAATTAAATTATTAGCCTTCATATAAAATTCTTCAGCATTTGCATTATTTCTTAATTTCATATTAGTTTCTGCTAAATGATAAAGCGATTCAATCTCTAAGTTATATTCTTTTAGCGATTTAGCTAAAAGAAATGACCTTTTGAAAAAACTTTCGGCTAATTTGTTTTTATTACTTCTCCGATAAATCTTTCCTCTAATTAATAAAGATCGTGCTTTTAAATATTTGAAATTATTTTTTGCAATGATTTTATTGAAATCCGAAAGAAGTGTCTCGGATTTTGGAGTATCTCCTTTCTCATAATATAACTGAGCCAAGTCAAGTGTAGATACAGCTTCGTTATATATATCTTGATTTTGTCTTGACAGAGTTAATGATTTACGCAGTGATTCAATTGCTTTGTTAAAACTTTTTTGTTTAAAATATATTCTGCCCAACTTTTGATAGACGCCCGAAGATGAATATGTATCGTTGTTTTTATCGTAAAAACGGATTGACTTTTTATAAAAATTTAAAGCGTCATTCAATTTGTTGATATTGAAATATAAGGCTCCCAAACCGGAATTGATCTCAGCTCTGAGCGATAATTCTTTTATCTTTGAAGAAATATTTTTCGATTTTTTGTAATACTCCATTGCTTTTGAATAATTTGACAAATTTGTGTAAGTGTCCGCAAGTCCCAGATAATTCATAGCAAGCGCTCTTTTATTAGAGCCCGAATATTTTATTCCGTTGTTAAAATATTTCAATGCAGAATTATATTCGAATAGCTGAAGATAAATTTTTGCGATATTATTAGAGAGCAATGCGAGTCTTAATTTGTTGTTTGTAAGATTATATAAGTTAAAGCTTCCCAAATAATTTTCTCTCGCTTCTATTAATTGATTTGTAAATGAAAAGGAAACACCAAGTTCTGACAGAGCAAAAGCTTTAATTTCTATATCGTTTATTTTATCGGCTAATTTTGCTGCCCTTATAAATCCGTTCCTTGCTTTTTTAAGGTTGCCCGACATATCGTTTATAATTGAAATATTTACAAGCGCCGTCGCTTTGGTTTGATTGTCATTGATTTTCTCCGCTATTTCATATCCCTTATTATACAAACGGAATGCTTCATCGTAATTACCGGATAAAAAATGCAGAGACCCTTCGGCTAAAAGTTTTTTATCTGTAATCCAATCATCTCCCCTATATTTCCTAAGTGCATCAAACGCTTTTTTATAATTGCCTAAATTTCTGAATATATAAGAAAGTTTGTAAAACATTTCAGGTTGAAGCTTTTCTTTTTTTTGAAATGACTCTATGTATGTAAGGGCTTTTTTATAATCACCCTGTGCGAAATAGATAAGTGATAAAATATAATCCTTGTGTTTATTACTGCCGTTTTTAATTATTATAAGTAAGGAATCCAGTTTATCACTTGCTCTGGCTGAAAATACTAATTCATCATAAATCGGTAAATAGTTGTTTTTTTTATTCAACAGGGGAATTAAAACAGAATACATTTCATTAAAATTTTCTTGTTTCTTTAATACTAAAGAAGCAAGATAATTCTTATAAACAGAATTATTTAAAGAGTTTATTTTTTTTAATTCTTTTTCAGGTGAGATTTTGTTATTCAAAATAAAACGTGCGTAATTATTAATCGCGGATTTATTTTCGTTAAGATTTTTAACTGAGTTGAATAAAGAATCAATGTTTGATTGAATTGAACCAAGATTAGTTATTAAACTTGGACGTGCAAAATCATTTTGTAGGATAATGATTGGTGTAAAAATAAAAACAAATAATATGTCTTTTACTGTTTTTGTCATTCAAGGCTTTTTACCTCAATTCATTTAAAAGTTTTGTTGCGTCATTCATTTTACTTCCTTTATTATCGACAACCTTTTGAAGATATTTTTTTGCATTCGTAATATCATCAAGCATTAAATATCCTTTACCGAGATAATAGTATGAATTGAATTTTACATTATCAAAATTACCCGATGTATTTTTGGCTAAGGATAATTTTAAATTTCTAATTCCGTTTTCCGCTTTTTTGTTGTCGTACGATTTGAATAATCCCAGATAATCTTTTTCGGCTGACTGCAGATATGCTATTCCGAGAATGTAATAAGAGTAGAAAATAGTTTCGTCTTTGTAGTTGTCTCGTATATCTTTTTCTAAAATATTTATGCCTTTCTCAAAATTATCGCTGTCAAAAGCAGAAAGCCCTTTTTGAAAATCGTCTGTTCCCCTGCTTCTTGTTGTGTAAAATTCTCTTTCTGATTTAATTGATGCTGAGCCAATGTAATCAGGTGTTGTAAAATCAGAGATTATAAATGCAGAGAAATAAACGAAAACTAAAAGGACAGTAAATGCAAAAGAATATTTAGCAAAACTGTTCTGTTTTGTAAATATTGAAGAAAGAAGTCCTTTTTTAACACTAACCTCACGGGTTTCGTCAGCTATTGATTCTGTTAAATGGTTGTCCAAATAATTATACTCTTCCAACAACAGTTTATATTCTTCGTTGCAGGAGTTACAGCTATTTAAATGAACATCAATTTTTTTAAGAAAAGAATTTTCAGCAGGGTTAAATGATTTAAGTCCTTTCATAAAGATTATATAATTTGCAATATCGTCAGGACTTAAATGTACCGTAGATTTTACTGAAGTTTCAATCTTTTTATAAATGTCAAATAGTTCTTTAGCTTCGCTGTCGGTGGAAAGAGTTTCATTTAATTTAGCCTTTTCTTCGTCAGATAAATTTTCTTTTGAAAAAAGATCTAATAAATTATTCATTTTATTTTCATTCATTTTTATTTCTTCTCTCTAAAACAATAGTAGTTTTAGAATAAATAAAGTGACAAGTTTTAAAACTTTTTTTTCAGTTCTTCGATAGTCCTGTAAAACATTTTTTTAACAGCCACTTCCGATTTATCCATTTGTTCTGCAATTTCGGCAAATTTTAGTCCTCCCCAAAATCTCAATTTAACAATCTGCTGTTTATCTTCACTTAAATTATTTAACTCACCAACAATTTTTTCCGCGTCAACATTATCAGAAGGATTATTTTGGTTATCCTCCAAATAATAAGCTTCGTTTAATTCGAAAGTTTTTCTTTTCTTTTCGTTTTTATACCAGCTTACGAATGTTAAAAAGAGCACTCTCCTCAGCCAGTTTTCTATGTTTTCGATATTTTGAAATTGCTGTGCAAAAGCAAGAAATACATTGTTTGCCAAATCATCAACGTCTTCTTCGTTTCTTATTTTTCCTAATCTGTGTTTTGATTTAAAATAAGTATAGCTAATGTGTCTGATAAAAGCCGATAATTCATCAAACGATTTATTATCACCGTTGCAAGAGGAGTGTAGAAGTTTTTCTAATTTATTTTTTGAAAAATTATTGTAATTTGTGCTTGAATTATTCAAATATGGTGTCACTTTTTTTGAAATTGTTACACTATTATTATTTATAGATAATATAAATATATTACTTACATGATAAAAAAATTATTATTAATTTGCCTTTTTCTGTTTTGTGCAAGCTTAAAACTTTTTGCTCAGCCTAATTTGGTTTTATCAGAAGACGAAGTTGAATTTGAAGACGGGTTTGACAGATTATTACATATATCCATAATCAATACGGGCAATCAGCAGGTTGTAATTGATACTATAGCTTACAACACTGAGTTTTACACTGTTAGATTTGATAAAAGTGATGATTTTCCGTTAATCATTAATCCGAATGACAGTGTAAAAATGGATTTATTATTGGTTGGATATTATATTGTAACTACAGCCGATACAGTTGATACATTATTAATTCAGGGTAATCTTTTTAGCCAGTCGGTTAAAGACACCTCCGTTATTAAAGTTAAAATTGATTTTTTTGACGACGACCATCCAAACGGCACAATAAAAGGTGTTGTAAAAGAGAACGAAATTCCGTTAGAAGATGCAGAAATATTTTTCTTTTATGACGGCATCTATAACATTCAAAGTATTAAGACAAATAATAATGGAGAATATTCCGTATTTCTTCCGCGGGGGAAATATATTGTTGCGGCAGCAAAAGATTCCTTTTACGTGAGATTTTATGATCAAAAATTTGATCCGCTTGATGCACAAGAAATAATTTTGGAAAGCGACTCCACAATTACAATTGATTTTAAATTAACAAGGATGGACTCAACCGGTAAATCTGTGGGAGGACTTGTTGTAGATTCTAAAACAAACTCAACTCTTAAAACAGGGATTGTAATTGTAAGAAAAGGCAAACATACGCCGAGTAAAGTTTCTTCAATATTGGCCGATTCAATACCCATCGGAGTTTACAGCACTTTAATCAGACCTGACGGAACTTATTTGGTTGATAACATACTATTACAGGATTATTATTTTGTTCAGTCATTTTCAAATTATTATTTACCGTCATATTACAGCGAAACTCAAACATCAACTTTATTCTGGCAGCAGTCAGATTCTGTTTTAATAAACGGGGCTGTAGATAATATTAATCTCAGCCTGTCGCGTGACTCTGCATTTGGTATTGGTTCAATCGGTGGCACTATTACTTTACCACAGAATTCCGGTACATCTTTTTCCGATATTATTGTCTATGCTAAATCAAATACTGACAATTCCATTTTCAATTACAGCTATGTGGATAGTTTGGGTAATTATAAAATAGTTAATCTTCCGAAAGGCATATATAAAATTATTGCACAAGATATCGGGACTGACGATGCCGAGAGCCAGCTAGTAACAATTAGTGCAGTTGACTCAGCCGCTACAGGAGTTAATATCAGTTTTAATTTAACCTCTGTAAATGACAGTAAAATAATTCCGAAAGACTTTAAATTATTTCAGAATTATCCAAACCCTTTCAACCCTTCAACAACAATTCGTTACACAATTCCTCCCAACACTTCGGCTAACGGGGCAAAAACCACTTTAATTATTTATGATTTGCTCGGTAGAAAAGTTGCTACTTTGGTTAACGAGTTTAAACAAGCAGGTACATATGAAATTAAATTTAATGCCGGCAGGCTGGCAAGCGGAGTTTATTTTTACAGACTTTCCTCCGGCGGTTTTGATGCAGTTAGAAAATTAATGCTGCTGAAATAATTTTTTACTTGGTTTGGCATTCAAGATAATTTTCACATATTTTATTCATTGCCGTGTTGGCTGAGTTAAAAGCCCAAATTATGGAACCGCCTTTTTTACCCGCAGTTAAATCTCCAAGAAGAAATAATCCCGGAATGTTTGTTTCATATCCATCTTTTAAAACGGGCTCGGGACCGTTAAATTCTATTCCGATGGTTTTTAAGAAATTTTCTGGGGTAGTTCCGCCGAGTGCGTAAACGATGTAGTCGAAAATCATCTCCCTGTTATTTATTGTTACTTTTGGTTTGCCGTCTTCGTCCTCAAGATTAGTTATTACTGAATTAAATATTACATTAATTTTATTTTGTTCAATTAAAGCTTCTATACTATCTTTATTAATTGAGTTCATTCTTGAAAATTCATCTCTCCTGTAGCTCAAAGTAACCTTGTTGTTATCCTGTCTTAAATATTGACTGTATTCAGAAGCCGAATCACCCCCGCCCACAACAAGAACATTTGAGTTTCTTATTTCCGTTGTTGTTATGTCAAAAAACACTTTTTGTTTTAAACTAACCGGAATTTTATAATCGGGTTTGTTTGGTTTTCCTAAAATTCCAACTGCAATAGCAATTACACGTGTGTTATATTTATTCTTATCAGTAACTATTTCAAAGTATCCGTCTTTTTTCTCACGCACAATTTTATAAACTGTTTCGTGATAAGTTACATTAAGTATATTGTCGCTTATTGCTTTATCCAAGTATGAAATAGTTTCGTTTTTAGAAGAATCTGTTAAGCACATAACTCCCGTACACACAGGCGTAAAGCCTTTAAAGTTTGCCGTAACTATTTTTTTATCGGGATAGAATTTTTTAATCGTAAAGGAATGTTCTTCGGCTTTTTCTATTATTAATATTTTATCCTTGCTTATTCCTGATTTAACGGCTTCAACAGCCATGCTTATTCCAGCTGGTCCGGCGCCTATAATTACTAATTCATACATAATATTTTTTTATTCCTGCTTTATTATTATGTGATATAGTGTGCAATTAAATAACTAAGTGACAAAATATACTAAATAAATCTGAATATTAATTTATCAGTTAAGTTTATAAAATATTATGCCGCAAATCACTTCAAAATTTTATTTTCAAAAAACTTTCTCTTATACTCCTTTTAGAAAACCATAATTAACATTAAATTATATATCTGTAATAATAAAGTTGTAAGGTGAATGAAAAATATTCTTCCTATTTTTATACTGAGTGTGGTTTTTCAAACCTTTGTTTTTGCTCAGGAAAAAGCCCTTAAAACAAGTTTTAAAACAATAAGCTCTTGGTCATTGTTGGTTGAAAGCGGCGCAACTTTTGCAAGAACGGATTACAGCGGTACGGGTACTGATATTTTAGGAAGATTATCAATTGAATATAAATTCCCGTCTTCTACACGAAGCTCATTCGGGTTTAAGTTTTGGGGCGGCGGCGGATATTTAACCGGAAGCGACAATTCAAAATTGATAAAGAATTTCAGAACGGGCTACAAAACTTTCGGGGTTGGTATGCTCTATAATTTGAATTTCTCTAAAAACACATCTACTTATTTGATGGCGGGCATATCGTTGATGTCATTTAATCCCAAAGGCGAAAACGGGGTAGAACTGCCCAATAATGCTGCAGGAAAATACAGCAATAATGAAATAGACTACAACGGAGAATTTGGTTTTAGATTTGGAATAACAGATAATTTAAAATTTGTTTTAAGTGCGGGAATAAATTTCAGCACATCGGATAATTTTGATGATATAACCCTCGGATTGAAAAACGATTTTTTTATAACAACAATTGCCGGTTTTTCGTTTGCGTTATCAACTAATAAAGATGATGATAATGACGGAATTGAAGATTCGGAAGATATATGTCCCGATACCCCCGAAGGTGTGAAGGTAAATAAATTAGGCTGCCCTGTTGATTCCGACGGTGACGGTATTGCTGATTATTTGGATAAAGCACCCAACACACCTAAAAATGTTAGGGTTGACCAAAAGGGACGTCCCGCAGATTCAGATAAAGACGGTGTGCCGGATTATTCCGATCTGTGTCCGGATACTCCGCAGGGAATTTCGGTAGATGATTTCGGATGCCCATTTGACCTTGATGCTGACGGTATACCCGATTATAAAGACAAATGCCCAAATACTCCTACCGGAAATACGGTTGATGATAACGGCTGTTCAGTGGATTCTGATTTGGACGGAGTACCCGATTACAAGGATAAATGTCCCGATACACAGCACGGAATGATTGTAGATTCAAACGGTTGTGTTCAAATCAAAAAACACAAACCAAGAAAAAAAAGGAAAACCTTAAAAACTGTTAAAAAACAAAAAGCGAAAACAGCGGCTAAAAAACCCGTTAAAAACCAAATAAAGAGAATTGAAATTAAAAAACCCGTTGAAAAGAAAAAAGCAATCAATAAGGCAAAGAAACAAAAGATTGAACCGAAAGTTAAACCGAAAATAAAAAAAGTAATTCCTAAGAAGAGTAAAAAAGTTAAAATAAATTTTGACAATTTCTCGCTCAGTGGTGCTAATATATTTAAAACGGGTAAATCGGAATTACTGCCCGGTGCATATCCTTATTTAGACCCATTAATAGAATATATGAAGAAAAATTTGTTCTCCCGCTGGAGAATAGAAGGATACACCGATAATGTGGGTTCAAGTAAAACCAATAAAAAATTGTCACTTGAAAGGGCAAAATCTGTCTTAAATTATTTTATAAAAAAAGGAATAGTAAAACAAAGATTTAAAGTTGTAGGTTTGGGAGAAAGCTTTCCTATTGCTTCAAATAAAACAAAAAGGGGAAGAGCTAAAAACAGAAGAGTGGTTATAGTTCGTACTCATTAAAAATTAAAACTTGTTAATAAAGGAGAAAAATTATGTTTGATGAAAATTATCAATTTACGTGCGTAGAAAAATTTCTTAAATATGTAAAATACGATACCCAATCCGACGAGGAATCGGAAACGTTTCCCAGCACCGAAAAACAAAAAGTGTTGTCATCCGATTTGGCGGATGAATTAAAAGCTATGGGACTGGAAGATGCACACATGGACGAGTGGGGATATGTTATGGCAACCCTGCCTTCAAATACGGACAAAGATGTTGATACAATTGCATTCATTGCCCACGTTGATACTTCGCCTGCCGTGACTGGAGAAAATGTAAATCCCGTGATAAACAAAAATTATCAGGGTGGAGATATAGTGTTGAAAAACGATACTTCTCGTGTTATAAAAGTGGACGAAAATCTTCAATTAAATGATATGATTGGATTTGATATTATTACCACAGACGGCACAACACTTTTGGGTGCTGATAACAAAGCGGGTGTTGCGGAAATTATGGATGCGGTAAATTATTGGCTGTCTCATCCGGAAGTAAAACACGGCACAATAAAAATATGTTTTACACCCGATGAAGAAGTAGGAAGGGGGACAGAAAAAATTGATCTTAAAAAATTAGATGCCAAATATGCCTACACGGTCGACGGATCAACAAGAGGCGAACTTGAAACTGAAACATTCAGCGCAGATGCAATGGTTGTAAAGTTTATAGGCAAAAACATTCATCCCGGTTTTGCAAAAAACAAAATGGTTAATGCCATAAAGGTTGCGGCAACATTTTTAGAATCATTGCCGAAAGACGAACTTTCACCAGAAACAACTGAAAAGAGGGAAGGTTTTGTGCACCCTTGGGTTTTAAACGGAAACGAAGAATTGACAACCGTAAAATTTATTATCCGTGATTTTATAACAGAAAAACTGGCAGAATACGAAGCAATTGTAAGAGAACTTGCAGAAAAAGCAGTAGCTCAATATCCTGATGCCAAGCTAGATATTGAAGTGATTGAGCAATACAGAAATATGAAAGAAGTTTTGGACAAACATCCCCAAGTAGAAGAATATGCAGTTCAAGCCCTGAAAAATTTGGATATTGAACCGATAATGAATCCTATTCGAGGGGGAACGGACGGTTCAAGGCTTTCTTTTATGGGATTGCCGACCCCCAATATTTTTGCAGGTGAACACAGTTTTCATTCACAACTTGAATGGGTTGCCGTTCAAGATATGGAAACAGCAGTTAAATTTATAATTGAAATTGCCAAAGTTTGGGAAGAAAACGCTTAACAATAATTTATAAAATTTAATTTATATGTCAGTAAATAAAGCCGCCAAAATATCTTTATTCATCAATATATTTCTATTTTTGATAAAAGCTTTTGCCGGCTTTATATCTAATTCAATTGCTGTTATCTCCGATGCGGTAAATTCGCTTACCGATATTATTTCTTCCTCTGCAATAATTTACAGCGTAAAAGTATCGCAAAAACAGCCCGACGAAGACCATCAATTCGGTCACAATGCCGCACAGCCGCTTGCCGTTTTTTTAATTGCAATGTTTACGGCATTGGTCGGTTTTAATTTAATTAAAGAATCAATTGAGAGGATATCTACTCCGCAGGATACCCATATCAGCTTAATTGTTTTTTCAATTCTAATTCTTACCATTCTAATAAAAATAATTTTAAGCAGATATCAATTATCAATCGGTAAAAAGTTTAACAGTCCCGCGATTAAAGCAAGTTACATAGATAGCCTGAATGATGTTTTGGCAACAAGCGTTTCGCTGATAGGAATAATTTGTGTGCAGCTGGGATTGAAATATTTTGACGGCATTGCCGGAATTATTATTGCGCTTATCATTTTTAGAACGGGTTATATGCTTACAAAAGAAAACATAGATTATTTAATGGGAAAATCCGCAGACAGAAAATTGATTTTGGATATTGCAAATTCCGCTATGAAAATTGAAGGGGTGAAAGGCTTTAACGATCTCCGCTCTCATTATGTGGGCAATAAATTTCACGTTGAAATTCATATTGAAGTTGATAAAAGTATGTCGACTGAAATGTCTCACGATGTCGGGGTGGATGTAAGAAATGCAATATTGAATTTGGAAGAAATACAAAAAGTGTTTGTTCACATAGACCCGGTTTAGAATTAATTGCTTGAAATTTTATTTTTGTCCTTTCACCTCCTCCAACTGCTCAAAATATTTTTTAATCAACTCTTCGTAGTCTTTGCTGTAGCCTTCGCTTATTGCTTTTATCAATTCCTCTCTTAAAGCATTTCTCTTTTCTTCGTCCAGTGAAAAATTACCCGGTGATTTCCTTAATATATCTTTCCCCGTCAACGATTCCCTTCTTTTTTCGTAGTCTCTCTCATTCACCGAACGCTGTGCGTCCAACAATTTTGAAAGTATTCTTTCCTGTGTTTGAATCAGATTATCATCTACTTGCTTGTTCTGCATATTAGTAATTACTTCCTGCATACGGTTTAGTATATCCTCCAAATCCGCCGCAAGAGCTTTTGACTTGCCCGTGGTTTTTGCTTCTTTGTTCAGCTCTTGCAGTGATTTGCGAATCAATCCCTGCTGCTGCTGAAGTCTTTTTAATTGTGCGAGTTGCTGTTGAGAAAATTTACCGTTGTGCTGAAGTCCCTTTGTTAAATTATTCAAGTTCATCTGCTGCTGTGCCATTTGTCCCAATTGCTGCATAAGCGACATCATTCCCCCTTTTCCGCCGCCTTTCATCATTGATTCAATTGAAGACTTTAATAACGAAGCAGCGTCATTTAAAGAGCCCATCGCCTGCTGTTGTTTATTGGATGAAAGATAACCGTTTCTGTTTTGCAGTCCCGTAATGGATTCCGACATACTACGCCTTGCATCTCCCAAAGCCTTACCCATTTCGGGTGTTATTGCAAAAGTCTTTTGAGAAAGTTTGCTTAATTGCCGCATAACCCTGTTAAGACTCCTGATCAGTTCATTTTGTTTTTCTGCATTTTTCTTAAATGAAGATAAATTACCCGGATTATTTTTTGTTTCATTTTGCAAATCTTCCTCTTGTTTTGAAAGAGAGATTAAATTTTCCAGACTTTTCATCATTTCAACAAATGTTTCCATTTGATTTTTCTGTCTCATCTCCTGCTGCAGCCTGGAAACCCTGCTTTGCATCTTCTTCATATTTTTTGAAAGCTGTCTCTGAAACTGCAACGCCTCCCGGTTCTTATTACTCTGAAGTTTTTGTGAAATCTTCCGGGACAATTCTTTATTCTTCTGTTTGTTGAATTCTTTTCTTAACGAGTCGAGAGATTCTTTAGGCATATCGGAAAGTTCTTTCATCAGTTGTTTCAGATTCTCTAATTCCTTTTTAAAACTTTCAATTGATTTTCCTACCTGCTTTTGTTTTTTTGCTAGCTGTTTGTTTTTGGCCGGGTTACTGTTTTTAGTATTCTTATTTATATCGTTTTCATTTTTTTCTATGTTTTTTGCACGTGTCAGCAGTTCGTCAATTTTTTGTGATATCTTTATTCTTTTAAGCAGGTTCAGAGTTCTTTCAATACTTTTTTTAAATTGCTCTTCGTTGAATTTAAAATTCTTCAGTGCATCCTGTATTTTTTTTCTGTCCATGGAGGTAAGAAGATTCTGCATTTGTTCAAGCGCTTTTTTCATCTCCTCGTTTGACAGGGACTCCATTAGTTTCTGCAATTCCAAATATTTTTCGAGTGTTTCCCCCGAAAGCAAATTATTCTTCTGAAGTTTTTCTCTCATTTTCTTTAGTTCTTCGGCAACCTCACCCGCTTTTTTCTGAAGCTTTTTAAATTTATCTGATGTTTGTTTTATTTTGCTCTGCTCTTTCCAATCAATTTTTTTCTTATTCTTTTTCAAACTCTGTGATATCTTTTGAAGATTTTTTTGCAAATCTTCGGCTTTTTTCAATGTTTTCTTCAGTTCATCGACCGATTTGTTATATGTGTTATTTGTTTGTGCCAGAAGCTCATCCAGCGATGGGATGCGTACATTTATTGTTTTCGTTTTGGCTGACTTAGGACCGCTGACAATATCGTTATCAAAAACTTGGACATAAAAACTAAGCGTATCGTTTGATGTTAAATTGATGTCCGTCATATTCCACATATAATTTACATCTTCATTATTTGTCTTTTTATTGAACGGAATGTTTATACTGTGGATGATATTTTTATTTTCAGTTGATGAAAGTGAATTTATTTTATAACTGATTTTTAAAGCGGAAAAACCGAAGTCGTCATTTATCTGTAAACTTAACGGAAGCCTGTTATCAA
>CAZTZZ010000008.1:29834-34142 GCA_964617905.1 uncultured Ignavibacteriaceae bacterium
GCGGAAAAACCGAAGTCGTCATTTATCTGTAAACTTAACGGAAGCCTGTTATCAATTGAAAGCGAAACATCTTTTAAAGGAGAAATTAAATTAATTTCAGGAAACTCATCTGCCTTTGCTTTTATTGTATATTCAATCGGCGATTTGTTTTTAATATTTTCTTCGTCAACTAAAATAATTTTATATTTGTCATCCTTTTTTATTCTAAAACCGGCGGCAGCTTTACCGGCTTTAACATCCATCTTTATTCCATTTCCACGGGTAAATTTTAAGATAGCGGATTTAATATTTTTAGTCGAAGTGACATCTATTTTTATTTTTGAACCTTTTAATGCCGTTATATTTCCGTTATCTTTTTGAAATGAAAAAGGCTGCTTTGAATAATACGGAGGCATTATTTTCACATTTAAATTTTTAACTATCGGTCTGTTTAAAACCTTTATTGAATAAATCGGACTATTAATATTTTTTGCGTAGGCATAATAATCGAATGATGTTTTTGCCGTTTTTATTTTATAGTTGAAAGTTTGTGTAGAATCTGTTTTTAACTGTATAGATTGGAAACCTGTTTGTTCGGGAGTTTTGGTTGCAAGGGACACCTCGTTAAGTTTTTCTCCTTTTACAATTATCTTTATTTCAACATCTTCACCTTTTGTTATTTGTTTGTCGCCGGGCAGTATCTCAAAAGTAAACAGCGGCGGAGCGGTAAAGTCCTTTCCGAAATTAATAAAGCGGTAAGAAGCATCGCTTACGCCCGGAAACAAATTTATAAAACTAAAACACACAATTATTACTCCTGCAGAAAAACGCGTCAATTTCTTTTGCGAAACGGAACTCAAGGCATCTTCAAAATTTATATTCTTAATTTTACTGTAAGTCTGATAAAATGCAGAATCTATAAACTCACCGGAATAAAGCGATTTGCTGTTATCCGTATTTAAAAGCTGAAGAGAATTTATCAATTCATCTTTAATCCGCTTAAAGTGTTCTCCTATTTCTTTTGCCAGGGAATAATAATTTATGAGGGATAAAGATTTAAAATATTTTAACAAAAACGGCAGAATTAAAAATGAAAAAAAGGCAAGAAATGAAATAATAAAAAAGAAGAATAAAAATGTTCTCACGTCTGAGTTAAATCTGAAAACACCTTCGAGAATTATAATAAAAGTAAAAAGCAAAACGGAAACAATTACTGTTTTCAAAAATCCACTTATAATTTTAAGCAGGTTTTTCTTCTTTGAAAATGATTGAATCTTGCTTAAGACATCATTAAGGTATTTACTTTTAATTTTTTCCATTATATAAAATTATCTTTACTGTGTTAATGCCCAAAGCACTATATTTGTTCCAAACTTTAATGCCTCCAGTCTTTTTGTTTGCGGGTCGTTGTGTACAGGCTGGTCGTCCCAACCGTCGCTTGGATTCGATTCGTAAGTGTAAAAAACAACAAGTCTTTTATCTATAAATATTCCAAATCCATGTGCCGGTTTACCGTCGTGTTTGTGTATTTTAGGAACACCGTTTGGAAATTGATAATAAACATTGTACAAACCGTAGCTGAAGGGAAGTTCCTTCAAGTTTTTATCCGGGAATACTTTCTTAATTTCTCTGCGGAAAGCTTTGTCCAAACCGTAATCGTCATCAACATAAAGGAAGCCGCCGTTTTCCAAATATTTTCTGAGTCTTTGTGTCTCATCATCCGAGAAATTTATATTTCCGTGTCCGGTCATAAATAAAAAAGGATGAGCAAAAATATCATCGGATGAAATATCTACGAAAGAATACTTCGGGTTTACTTTTATGTTTGTATTTGCGGAAATAAAATTCAGTAAATTAACCTCTTCGGATTGCCCGTTGTACCAATCGCTTCCGCCGTTGTATTTTAAGCGCGTAATTTCAAAGGCGTCTTTTTGTTGAGATAAACCCCATATAGAGATTAATATTATGAAGAGTAAGATTTTTTTCATATTGTGAATATAATGTTTATCCTAATTATATTGATATACAATAGAATAAATAATTTTAATAATTAGTAACTCACGTTATGCAAAAGTTGTCATTCTGAATCCGGCAACCGCCGGATGAAGAATCTCGCTATTTGATTGTGCTATAAAATTGAGATATTTCGTCCGTTAGTTAACGGACTCAATATGACAAAGAATGGTTTGTGCGTAAGGTGAGTTAGTAAAAATTATAAGAGGTTTTTTATGACAAAAAAATATTGGCTTGTAAAATCGGAACCAACAGAATTCTCTATAGACGATTTGGCTAAAAGTAAGAACAAAACTACTTGCTGGGACGGCGTGCGCAATTACCAGGCGCGTAATTTTATGAGAGACGAATTGAAAATTGGAGACGAAGTTTTATTCTATCACAGCAACGCAGACCCAAATGAAGTTGTGGGTTATTGTGAAATTGTAAAAGAAGCATACACAGACCACACGCAGTTTGATCCGGATAACAAACACTATTTTCCGAAAGCAAATCCGGAAAACCCTCCCTGGGTAATGGTTGATATTAAGTTGCTTAAAAAATTTAAAGTACCCGTTACACTTTCGTCAATAAAAGAAAACGGAAAATTAAAAGATATGAGACTTGTACAGCGTGGAAACAGGCTATCTGTTATGCCTGTGGATAAAAAAGAATTTGATGAAATAGTTAAAATGGGGGGAATCAATTAATAATTAACAATGTACAATTAACAATTATTTTTTTATTGTATAAAATGAGACCCCACAGATAAAAATTCCACAAAATATAAAAAATGAAAATTTATTTATTGCATAATTACTAACAATTTAATATTTTAATTTAAATTCAATATACTTTAATAGTAATTCAAGTATCCTCCCACTATTTCCTGAAGAATTTTTTTAACATAGTGAAAGCACATTGCTTCTAAAAAGAGTAGCCTATAATTAGGGGAATGTAAGGTTTTTATTGTAAAGAAGCTCACAACAGTATTGGCCTTATTTAGTAAAGTTTATAATAGATCCGAATAGAATCATTTATGATCTAATTGGCTAAATATTAATAATCTTTTATTAATGGGGCTGAAATGGGAAAAAAATATTTACAATCAATTTGTTTGATTGTGATTTTATTTGCAATTTCTAATTTATACGCACAAAACACATCTCAAATTAGAAGAGTCAGAAATGAATTAAAATCAGCAGATACTCTTCTTGTAAATTATAATAATTATAAACAAAACAAGACTTTTACTTTTCCTAAAAGTACTACTACAACCACCACATATTTTTATGGCGACCAACCACCGTCATTACAGCTTACACCGTCTAATTTATATAAGGGCGGGACAAATGAATTTAGTGATAGAGCAGTTTGGGAACGATTCGATATCCCGGCACCAGCCTTTTTAAATTCTTTTACTTTGTTTTTTGGTGCAGTAAATGTTATTGGTACCTCTGATAATATAAAAGTTGTAATTCATCCGGCACAAGGTAATAATCCTGCAAATGGACCAGCTTCTACAATATTATATATGACAACTTTAGCAACCAACCAAATTGACATTACTAACGGTAATGTATTTAACATATCTCCCATTGCAGTACCTGAACATTTTTTTATAGGCATTGAATGGGATCCCATTCTTACAGATGATGAATTCGGTTTATTTATGGATGCGACCGGCAATGGAGATAATGCCAACAGAGTTTGGGTATTACAATTTGATTTTACTCTTTGGAATATGAATGATGTATGGTTTGATATAAACTCCGATCTCTGGATTTCTGCTGAAGTACTTTCTGAACTTCCACTAGGATCCATTAGCGGTAAAAAGTTTGAAGATTTAAATGCAAATGGTTTTCAAGATAACGGTGAGCTTGGAATTGCAAACTGGAATATTGTTTTAACTCCTGGAGATACTGTTTCAACCGATTCAAGCGGTAATTACACTTTTACAAATTTAGAAGCAGGTACTTATCAGGTTTCAGAAGTTGGACAGTTTGGGTGGACAAGGACACTGCCCGCTGCTGCAAACAATTATACCATTATTTTAAGTAAAGATGAGCAAAGAACCGATGTGAATTTTGGAAATTTTCACCAAATAACAGCTATCAGAGGTAGAAAATATTGGGACAAAAATGGCAACGGTATAATTGATACGAATGATGTACCACTGCCAGGCTTTACAATAAAATTAAGCACCGGGGATTCTACAGTTACAGACTCTGCAGGTCTCTTTTCATTTGATGGACTGCAAGCCGGTCAATACGGTGTAAGTGAAATTCAACAATTTGGGTATATTCAAACATTGCCTGCTAATAACGGCTCATATCA
>CAZTZZ010000008.1:34242-38286 GCA_964617905.1 uncultured Ignavibacteriaceae bacterium
AATAACGGCTCATATCAAGTGCCTCTAAATTTAGGTGAAACAGATACAACATCTATTTTTGCAAATAAACTTACTGCAACAATTAGTGGACATAAATTTAATGATATAAATTTTTCTCATAGTAAAGATCAAGGAGAACCGGGGTTAGCAAACTATACAATTATAGCTACATATGATGGTAAAACAGTTGAGGCTGTAACCGATTTGAATGGATATTATAAAATAATAATAGATTTTAAAGAAGATATTAGTGTCTTTGTCGATCTTAAAGAAAAACAAAAGCCTGGTTGGATTCAAACAATTCCCAATGCAAATTATAATTTTGAAGTTTCATCTGGTAATATTTTTTTAAAAAAAGATTTTGGGAATTATTTCCTTGGTGGAACGATAGATGGATTTAAATTCCAAGACAATAACGGAAATGGAATCCGTGATGAACAAGATCCACCATTAAGTGGAATAGAAAACGGATTAAAAGGTTGGATTATTAAATTAAGTAACGGGCAAACTGATACAACTAATGAATATGGTTTGTATAGCTTTGACAAACTAGAACCTGGCAATTACTTTATATCTGAGATATCAAAAACCAATTGGACCCAGACTTTTCCTTCAGGTTTTGGTACACATAATGTTGAAATAGCAGATGTAGAAACTATTCATAGAGATTTTGGAAATCAGCCCACACTAGGTGAAATATCCGGATATTTATTTAAAGATGTTAACGGTAATAATGTGTTTGATTCAGATGAAGATCCATTGAATGGATGGAAAGTATTTTTATTTGATTCATCATACTTTACCACAACTAATTCGCTTGGTTTTTATAAATTTGCAAATCTTCAACCAAATGGGTATAGATTGTTTTCAGAAATAAGAAATGGGTGGGAACCAACCACATCATTCGAACAAATAATAAATTTAAATGCAGGCGAAGATAAAAGAAACATAGATTTTGGGATTAGATTGTCAAAAAGAAGCATTATTGGAAATGTAAATGACGAAGATAATCCTATTTTTGGATTAAGTGGTTGGTCTGTTGTATTAAATGGAGGTGGTTTAATAAAAACAGATATTACAGATAAGGATGGTTTGTTTATTTTTGAAGTGGAACCCGGACAATCATATAGTTTAGCTTTAACACTTATAAATGGATGGAAATTTGTGAATCCACCAAATGGTAACCAAAATATTTTTGTTGATTTTGATAATGTTATACCAGACCAAGATTTTATTGTTAAACCTATAGCCGGTTCATTATTGGGTGATATAAAATCATTCTTTGGCTTGGGTAAATTAAGTAATAAAACCAAACAGTTATTAAAAATAACCGGCACTAACGGTCTTCCCCCCACACCAATACCGGTTAGTTTGGAGATATTTGCAAGGGAGGACAGCGTTGTTTATGACACACTTACATTTATAGATACAACAGACGCACTCGGTAAATTTAGTTTTAACGTGCCTTTGGGTAGTTATACACTAAAACCCCTTCTACCCCCGGGCTGGAAGTATGATGCAACATCGGATACTATGTTTACCGGTTCAATAGACACAATTGGTACAACTGTAAGTAATGTAAGCTTTACCGTAAACCCACCGGCAACAATAACGGGGCAAAAATTCTTAGACCTAAACCGTAACGGAGTGCAAGACCCCACTGAGGTTGGTTTGGACAGTGTTGAGATACAACTGTTTGACAACAACAATAACCTATTACAAACACAAACAACACACAGTATAGAAATAAACGGGGACAGCACAATAAATCGGGTAACAGAGTCGGGGCTGTTCTTATTCCAGCCATTAAATGCCGGCAATTATGTAGTAAAAGAGAAAGTACCAACGGGCTGGATGAGATCATTCCCGGCAGTACAGGACAGTTACCAAGTTGCCCTATCAGACGGACAAATAGTTGACAGCTTAATATTCGGTAACAAACTACCGGACAGTTTAGATTACGGAGATTTGCCTTCACCCTATAAAACTTTATTACTCGGCAATGGACCAAAGCACAAACTGGGCGGTTATTTATTAGGGGCAAATATAGACAAAGAAGCAGACGGACAACCACAAGTAGTGGCCATTGGTGATGACCAAACAGGAAGTGTAAATGACGAGGACGGAGTAGTTTTTACAGATAAATTAGTCTCTGGCAGCACAGTAACTATGCAAGTAACAGTAGTAACACCATCGGCTAAGAGCGGCTTCTTAAACGGATGGATAGACTTTAACCAAGACGGTATATTGGTGGATACAACAGGGGAACATATATTTAAGGACACAACACTCTCAACAGGTTCTTATGCTCTTTCATACACAGTACCGGATTCAGCATTAAAGGGAGTAACTTTTGCCAGATTCAGGTTTAGCGATACACCGGGATTGTTACCAATTGATTTTCCACCATATTCAAACTTAGATATTTCTGTCGGTGAAGTAGAAGATTATGTTGTTGGAATTGATACTTTGCTTACATCTATTAGAATTGATAGGAACGCTTCTATTCCAAAAGAATTTAAGTTGTTCCAAAATTTCCCAAATCCTTTTAATCCGAGCACAACAATACAGTATTCAGTAAAAGAAGCAACAGATGTAAAGTTAGAAGTGTTTAATGTTTTGGGACAAAGTGTGATGATATTAGTTGATGAATTCCAGAATTCAGGGACTTATAAAGCAATAATAGACTTTAACAAACTAACTTCCGGTGTTTATTTCTATAGAATACAGATGGGAAGTTTTGTACAGAGTAAAAAGATGATACTGTTGAAGTAAGAGATATAGACTTGTCATTCCCGCGAAAGCGGGAATGACAACACAAAAGGATTTATTGGTGAAAAATTAAATTGAGAAAAGACATTATTTATTTCAAATAAAATCCTGCGGATAAAAATCCCACCCAATGTTTGAGTGAGAATGGAGCAGTTAATCCCAAGTGAGTTCCTTTTATTGGAATAACGCCTTCAGTGTAAGTATCTGAATATTTTAATACTTGTCCATTTAAATTTTTGTTTAACAAACTCTTTGTAATCTTAGAAGTTGTTAATAACCCAAAAGGTACGGGGTATCTTCCGCACCATAGAGTTTTAGGTTTTTTATTTTTACTTTGCCAAAGTTCACCAGTTAAATATTTTAATCTTTCATTTGTTAAAAGTCCGTTAAATGTTTTGGCGGCAATTTTTTTATCCAGGTCGGTTGCTTGTTTGTGTGCCTTTTTGTCCTCACCAAAAGGAGCATTATCAAAATCTTTACCGTAGTGGTCGGCATCTGTTGAAATAAGGAAGAAAATATCTTTCCCCAATTTCAATTTATTTTCTTTTATGTAATCAATAATAATCTTTGAGATGTCATCACTTATCTTTTCCATTCTTTTATAAGGCATTTGCGTTACCATAATTGGTGTAATTTTTACATCTCTGTTGTAATACTGTAAAAAGGGAACTAACGCCTCAATTGAATGTTCAATTTTTTGTGCTTTATCGCTGACCGTAAAATATTTTTGGTTTAATTCCTTTTTAATTTTATCTCTTAAAGAAGAAACTTTCACATCCCCGTACGGACCGTTCCAAAGTTTATAATCGTCCATTATTAAAATGTTTTTCGGATCATTCATTGCTCTGCGCACGGTTCCGTGCGTAACACCGAATATCACAACTTCTTTTGTTTTAATTAATTTATAAAGCGGATAATAAACATTTCCTGCATATAAGTAATCGTCGTGTGGAGATATTGCCGCAACTAAATTTTTAGATGAAAAACTTTTACTGTTCTTGTTGTTCTTTTTTAAGTAGGACATAAACATATCCATCTCTTTGGCGTTCCAGCTGAATCCTACATCGTCACGGATTGGTCTTATTTTTTGTGCCATGGTACTTGTCAGGATTATATTAAAAAATAAAATAAAAATTAAAAGTGATAATAATTTGAATTTCATTTTTATCCTCAAAATTTTGTTGCTTTAATCGAGAACATCATCGGGATAATATTTTCCATCCCTTTCAATCTGTAGAATCCGTCTTTTCCTTTTACCGTGTCGGGGAAAAC
>CAZTZZ010000008.1:38386-62105 GCA_964617905.1 uncultured Ignavibacteriaceae bacterium
TCTTCCGAAAAATCCACGCCCGTTACTTTTGCGCCCAATCTTGTCCAGGAAAGTGTATCCAGACCAAAATGACACTGCAAATGAAGCATTGTTTTTTCATTTAAGTTTCCCATTTCCTTAAGTTCAACCGGCTGTAACGAGGTCTGTCCGCTTTTAAATCCTTCAAGATTGTATAGTGCTGACTTTGAATGAACACCGACTCTTTCGTTCCATAATTTTTTGTTAGCTTCAAAATATTTTTGTGTGTTCATTGGAATAATATTTTATGTTGTTTGAAAAATAATAAATGTGCTAAAGCCCTTAAAAAATTTTTATTAATCCACGCCCTGAAGCTTGCCTGCGGTAGGCGGTGAAGTGGTTAATTATTATTCATTGCTTTCTTCATCAATTAAATTATCAAAAGAAGACGGGAGAGATTTAGTAGTTTTTGCACCAAGCTTTTTAATTTTTTCTACGCTTGTAACAAGGTTTCCTTTTCCGGTGTGTAGTTTTTTTATTGCGGAATCATAACTTGTTTGTGTTGCATTAAGCTTCTCACCCACATTTTGCAAGTCTTTCAGCAGACCTTGAAATTTATCGTAAAGTGCGCCGCTTTGTCTTGCAATTTCAACTGCATTTTTGTTTTGATAAGCCTGACGCCAAATATTTGCGATAGTCCTTAATGTAGCCAACAAAGTTGACGGAGAAACAAGAATAATGTTTTTCTCATAAGCGCTTATAAATAAATTCTGTTCGGCTTGAATTGCAAGTCCGAATGCAGGCTCAATAGGCAAAAACATTAAAACAAAGTCCAAGCTTTTTAACTGATATATATTCTGATAATTTTTTTCGCTTAATTCTTTTATATGTTTTTTTATTGATATTAAATGTTCTTTAATCGCTCTTTGTTTTTCATCTTCGTCATCAGTAGAAGAATATTTTTCATAAGCATTTAACGAGACTTTCGAATCGATAACAATTGTTTTCTTATCGGGAAGATTTATTATAACATCTGGTTGAAGCCTGTTGCCTTTTTCGGTTGTAAAACTTTCCTGCACAGAATATTCTCTGTCTTTAACAAGCCCGGATTTTTCAAGTATGCTTTCAAGAATAAACTCGCCCCAATTACCTTGTGTTTTTGTTTCGCCTTTCAGTGCGCTGGTTAAATCTTTTGCATCTTTACTCATCTGCTGATTTTGCTCGGTTAAAAATTTTATCTGCTCAACAAGGCTTGCTCTTTGTTTCACTTCATCAACGTGAGTTTGTGTTATTTTGATTTCAAAGTCTTTAATCTTTTCTTTTAAAGGTGTTAATATTTCATTAAGTTTAGTCTTGTTCTGGTCTGTAAATTCTTTGCTCTTTTCTTTTAAAATTTCATTTACAATGTTTTTAAATTCAGTTCCTTCGTCTGTTAATTTCTTTTCCAGATTTTTGTATTCGGCCTTTAGCGAGGCTAGATCGTTTGAGATTTTAAGAAATTCATCTCTCTCTGAATTTAATTCATCTTCCTTTTTTTCTAAATCTGATTTTAATGTATTTATCCGCTCTTCTAAAACAGAAGACTTGCCGGCTGTTTTGTATTTATAAATAAAATAACCCGCTGCAAACCCTAATGAGATACCTATTATTAAATAAATAAAATCCATTTTATTGCTTAATTTATTTTCACTTTCTTTTTGACCGAATTTAAAATTACATCATTTTTAACCAAAGCCAAAACCTTTTGCAAAACATGATGAAGAAATCTATCATTGTTAATGGGCTTTACTACTTTTCTTATTTCTTTATAAGCGGCTAAAGTACCGACTCCCGGTTTTAACGGTTTTAGAAATTCAAGTGCCTGTGAAGAAGTCATCAATTCTATTGATAATACATTTTCAAGATTATTTAAAATCGTATAACACTTTCTCGCTGCAATTGAACCCATTGAGTTGTGGTCTTCTTTATTTCCCGATGTCGGGATTGAATCAACGCTTGCCGGATGAGCAAGGACTTTGTTTTCAGAAACAAGACTTGCGGCAGTGTATTGGGCAATCATAAGTCCTGAATTAAGTCCGCCGTTTTTTGAAAGGAATTTGGGAAGACCGTTGCTTAAAGCGCCATTAACCATTCTTTCGGTTCTTCGTTCTGATATGTTTGCAAGTTCCGAAAGAGCGATCCCCATAAAATCCATTGCAAGCGCCATCGATTGTCCATGGAAATTTCCTCCTTCAACGTGTTCTTTTGTTTCCGGAAAAATTATAGGGTTATCATTCACAGAGTTGATTTCAATATTTATTCTGGATAATATATAGTCTATCGCGTCACGGGAAGCTCCGTGTACCTGCGGAATACAACGTATTGAATATGCATCCTGAACTCTCGGGTCGTCTTTTATATGTGATTTTCTAATTTCGCTTCCTTTGATTAATGCCAATATATTTTTTGCCGTAGTAATTTGTCCGGGGAACGGGCGAAGTTGATGAAGTTTAGGAGTAAAAGCTTTATCGGTGGAACGAAGTGCTTCGTGTGTTAGTGATGCCGAAACATCCGCAAGCTGAATTAATTTTTTCGCACGCAAACCTATGTATGCCGCAAAGGCTGTCATCATTTGTGTGCCGTTTATTAGAGCAAGTCCCTCTTTTGCCTCTAATTCAACCGGCTTTAATCTAAACTTTTTAAAAGCCGATACTGAAGTAACTTGTTTTGTCTCATTGGCTTTTTCATCGTTAATATCTTTAATTATTTGGACCTTTCCTTTTCCAATCATCGGAATTACCAAATGAGCAAGCGGGACTAAATCACCGCTTGAACCGACCGAGCCCTGCGACGGAACTACAGGAATAATATTATGCTTCATCATTTTAATTAATAGCTGCAGGGTTGAAAGTTTGATTCCCGAATAACCTCTGGCGAGTGCGTTTACGCGGAGAAGCATCATAATCTTTACAATTTTTGGAGGAAGGTTTTCACCGCAGCCTACGGCGTGACTTAGAATTAAATTTTCTTGGAGTGTCTTTAAATCTTTCTTTGAAACATTAACATTTGAAAACTCTCCAAACCCGGTAGTAATACCGTAAACCACTTCGCCTTCATTTACCCATTTTTCTACAAGTGCCCGTGACTTGTTAATCTTAGGCACCGAATCTTTTGAAATTACAATATCTGGATTTTCATTCAAGAAAAATTCTATATCATTAAGGGTTAATGATTTCCCGTCAATAATCAGTTTATTCTTTTTCATTTAACAGTTTTTTTATTTTTTTTGAAATTTCTTTTTTTGATCGATATGTAATGTGTGCAAATTCATTATCGTATTTTGTGCTTAATACTTCGGCAAGATTGTGAATCTGTGCCGCAGCTTTTGCGTTACTTAAAGGCAATTTCACTTTCTCTTCAATAAATGAATCATTGATAATTTTTTCTAAATTCTCCATTAGAGAAGAAATATTTATTCCCTTTTGTGCCGAAATTATCAAACAATTTTTATGTCTGTTTCTAACATAATCAATCTTTTGATGATCCGTAACTGCATCAATTTTGTTAAATATTTTTATCTGATATTTCTTGTCGCATTCCAATTCTTTCAAAGTTTTTTCAACAACTAAAATGTGATCTTCATAATACGGATGGGAAAAATCAATCACATGAAAAATTATATCCGAATCTTTTACTTCGCTCAATGTACTTTTAAATGACGCAATTAAATTTGGCGGTAACTTTCTTATAAATCCAACTGTATCGCTTAACAGTATTGTTTCGTTTTTTAACTGCATTTGTCTTGTTGTAGAATCCAAAGTGGCAAAAAGTTTGTCCTCGGCAAAGACTTCAGAATTTGTTAGAAGATTGAAGAGTGTTGATTTGCCTGCATTTGTGTATCCGACCAAAGCGATTTTTAAAAAGTTTTTTCTTCCTCTGCTCTGAGTATTTCTCTGCTTTTCAATTTTGTTCAGCTTTTCCTTCAGAAGAGAAATTCTGTTTCTTATTATTCTTCTGTCGGTTTCTATTTGTGTCTCACCCGGTCCTTTTGTACCGATACCGCCGTATTGTTTTGAAAGGTGAGTCCACGCCCTGGTTAAGCGGGGCAGCATATACTGCAGTTGTGCTAGTTCAACCTGGGTTTTTGCTTCCTTTGTTTTTGCCCTTGTTGCAAAAATGTCAAGTATCAAACCGCTTCTATCAACAATTTTTCTGTCTAATATTTTTTCAAGATTTCTTACCTGCACAGGTGAGAGATCGTCATCAAAAATTATGAGATTTATTTTCTCATTTTCAACAAGCAGGCGTAATTCTTCAACCTTACCTTTACCAAGATAGCTGGCGTTATCAATGGCTCTGTTGTATTGCACAATTTTGTTTGTTATTTCAGCACCAGCCGTTAATGCAAGTTCTTCAAGTTCGGCTAAATGTTCCTCTACAACATTTCTTGATAACCTGCCTTTGTTCATCGAAACAAGCACTGCTTTTTCTATTTCAGTCTTGGGTATTTCAATCATAATTTATTATTTCAATTCCGTAATGTCTTTCTTTGCACTTTTAGAGACAATCATTTCAACAACTGCTAAAGCCAAAGCAATGATAATAAAAATTTTCCAAAGCTCAGAACCGAATCGTGCCTGCTTTATTACTGAAAGTAACTCCGCCGATTTATCAATAGAAATATACTTACCCTTGAAATTTATTTTTTTTAAATAATCTTCAAATTCATTTTGGGTTAAATAGTCCTGCACAGATTCCCTTGGATTGTTATTAACAGAAAAAAGTGTCTGTGTTTTGTTATTCGATAAAATTTTATAAACGCCTGCTTGATATGTGTTTGAAAAGCTTATATAATTATTATTTTTGGAATCTTCAATGTTGATAAACTCAGTTGATTTATCTGGCTTTTCGATTTGACCTATTCCGTTTTTCAATTCTTTTAAATTTATTTTTATTTTGCTGCCCATTAAATATTCTTTGTTCGAAACCGATTCGGCAGACAGATAAAAAACAGATTTATTTATCAATGGGGCGAATAATCCTTTTACGGGAAAATTTGACCAACTAAGTACGGGAGCGATATTAAACAGAAATATTTTGCCTTTATCTTTTTTAATTTCACTTAAAAAAACCGAACCGTCGTTTAGTTTAATAATTTTTCGCAGCGGACTTAAAAATTTATATATAAAATGATAAAGTATTCTGGGCGAATCAATTTCTTCTTTCTTTTTCTTTGAGAACAAATTTTCAAACAAGGGGTGCTCAAAATCGACTTTTTCAAATGAAAAATAATTTTTATTTGTGTTTTTTATACCTGAATATTTCACTTCTGCCGATAAATTGAGAAACGACAATATCTGCTGAAAACTTACATCACTAATGTTGCTTCCCGGAAACAATATTAAACCCCCGCCGCTTTCAATATATTTTTTTAGCTTGTTTTGATTGGTAATAATTTTTGACGGTATTAAAATTATTACATCAAAATTGGACAAATTATACGAGGCTGATTGTTTTGTGTCAACTTCGGTTATTTTAATAATGTCCTTGTTCCTGCCGGAAGTAAGAGCTGTTATTATGAATTGTCTGTCGGAAGACTTATCGGCAATTATCCCGATATTTATTTTTTCCGGAATATAAAGATTAATAAATCGTTTATTATCCGGTAATAATTCGTCATCGTCTATTTCAACAAAAGCCGAGATAAATCCAGAAGTTGAAACCTCCGTGTTTAGTTCTTGATTTATTGATGTCCCGGGATTAAGACTTATGTTTTTTTGATTCTTTCTTTCACCATTAATGAATAATGAAAGCACTATGTTGCTGATTTTCTCAGAGGAATAATTGGTCAATGTTGCGTTAAATTTAATTGGTTTGTTTATTTCTAAAATTTGAGTTCCCAAAGTCAATTTATCAATACCTATGTTTTTGTAATTATCACCGCCGAGTTTTATTGAATATAACTTAATGTCATCAAATGTGTTTTTGTTTTTTGAATAATTATCAGGTAGGTTAATTTTTTGGAAATCAGAAAAAACATACAATTCTTTGTTAAAATTATTAGAAGAAGAAAGTAATTCAAATCCCTTTTTAATTGCATCATTCAATTTGGATGTAATGAGAGAAAAATTTAATCCTTTAATTTTCTTTTTAATGAAGGAAAGATTTTTAGACAATTTGTAATTATCAAAATTTGAAGCTGAAGTTAAAATGATTTCCGAATCATCACCTTCTTTTAACAGAGTTAATATTTTATTTATTTCAGATTTTGCTTGATTAAATAATGAACCTTGTGATTCAACAAAAGACATACTGAACGAGTCGTCTAAAATAAAAACAGTGGATGTTTTTGCCGAGGATGTTGTACCGGATAAAGCAATTTCTCTTAATGTAGGACGAGCAAAGGCAAAAACGATAAATAGAATAATTAAAACTCTGAGCGCCAACAGAAGCCACTGTTTAAACTTTATTTTTCTTATTTTGCTTTTTTGTAATTCCTTTAAAAATTTAAGTGTACTGAAGTCTATTATTTTCAGTTTTCTTAAATTAAGCATGTGAATAATTAAAGGAATTGCAGCCGCAAAAAGGCCCAATAATATTGTAGGATTAAGGAATAGCATTAAAACTTAGCTCAACTTCTTTTGTCAATTTGTTTAAGCAAATTAGTAAAAATTATATGATGAAAGGGTAAAAAATTATACCAGTAAACTTTGCCCTTCCAATCATACGGCTCGAAATAAGCAGTAACTGTCAAATTATTTTTATTTTGAGTTTCTTCTATTTTAAATTCTAACCAAGCCCTACCGGGAAGTTTCATTTCAGCCCTCAGTAATAGTCTTTCATTTTTAACAATGTTTTCAACCCTAAAAAATCCCACAACATCGTGCATTCTTAATATATTTGAACTTCTTCTTCCCCTTGAAGTTCCTGCGCCCATAAGTAATGAGTCTAAGCTGCCCCGCAAACGCCACATCCAGTTTGAATTAAACCAGCCCTCGTTTCCACCTATTTTGCATATGGATTTGAAAAGCGAAGATTTATTTTTTTCGGATAAAAATGAAAATGTACTTATATAATGAGGCGGTTTTTTTAATTCTGATAATTTTAATGCCAGTTCGTGTGCGCGTGGGTATTCGTCAGACCATCTAGTATGGACTGCGTCCAATTCTTCTCTTGACATTGCGCGCAGTAACGCTTCTTTAAAGGATATCGGTCTGTACATAGAAGATGGAAGTTTATTCAAACTTTCACATAATACATCGTTTTTACCACTCTGCATTAAAGACTTGATTACAGGGGCTGAAACGGGTGTTAAAAGACTTGCAAAATATGAATACACTTTAAAATTTTTAAAAAATGTGTGGATAAATATTTTTTTCTTATTTAACAGCTTTGACATTATTTTAAGCATTTTTTCGTACGAAAGTATTTCTATTCCGCCCACATCATACAATTTACCAGAGGTTTCTTCTTTTTCTAAAGCCCCTATTAATACATTTATCAATGTTCTTATACTTATTGGCTGACATTTTGTTTTAGCCCAATACGGCAAAAGAAAAATCGGGGATTTCATTACCAGGTTTTTAAGTATTTCATAAGATGCGCTGCCGGAGCCGATAATAATTGCAGCTCTAAGTATTGTAACTTTAATTTTACCGTTACTTAATATTTCAGCTACCTGATTCCTGCTGCGTAAATGCGGTGACAATGCTTTCCCGTGATGCCCCAAAGCTCCCAAATAAATTATTCTTTCAACTCCGCATTTTTCTGCTGCTTCTCTGAAATTGTTTGCAGCGTGTATATCCGCATCTTCAAACTTTTTTGGACCCAGTAACAATGAATGAATCAAATAATAAGCCGCATAAACTCCTTCTAATGCATTTGAAAGTTGTTCGGGCTTGAGTGCGTCGGCCACAATTACTTCAACGCCTGGCCATCTTCCTTCCAATTCATCTGATGAGACCCTTGCCATTACTCTTACTTTGTAGCCTCTTGCAAGCAGTTCAGGCACAAGTCTGCCGCCAACGTAACCGGTTGCACCCGTTACCAGTATTGTACCCAATTCAGGTTTAGACTCAGTTAAAAGATTTTTACAAAGGAGTTCATCTCTGTCCCATTTCATATTAACAAATTAATACTTATATGTATTAAATTCTTGGAGTTTAATAAAATTCAATTTTTTTGTTTTTATGAAAAGAAAAATAACAACAGAATACACAAAGAGGTGCAGAGTTTTTAAAAATTTATCTTTTGTGTAGCTTGGTTATAAGAATGTGAAATAATTAAAGATTATATTCATCCTGAATATACTCCAGTATATCACCAGGTTGACATTCAAGGACTTCACAAATTTTATTTAATGTCGAAAATCTAATTGCTTTTGCTTTTTCTGTTTTCAATATGGATAAGTTAGAAAGGGTTATGCCAACTTTTTGGGATAATTCATTGAGAGATATTTTTCTTTTTGCCATCATTACGTCAAGGTTTACTCTTATTGCCATAATTTCCTCACACAGTTAAGTCTTGTTCTTCTTTTAATTCAGCTCCACGCACAATAACTTCCCCTATAACAAAAACTACCAAACCTGTTACAAGATATGGATTAAAAAGTGAGCTAAGTAGAATAGCAACAAAGTATAAATATTTTACTGCTTCTGTGACCTGAAGTGGTGTTAAAAACTCTGAGGATACTTTACACAAAAAGACTGCTGTAGAAAGTAACATAATTATTATTCCGATTACTTTTAAATGTTTACCATTTTCTTTAATGAACGGATTATCTTCGTAAACATTTTTCATAAATTTGTTTAACCTTCTTAATCCATAGTAAATACCTGTGACGATACTAATATTTATCATCAATATAAATATCCAAAACAACATACTAAGAAAATTAATGTCAGTAATATATTTCTCTTTTCCAAATAAATTGAATATATCTACATTAATTAATGCTGTTTGAATATTTTGAGTATTGAAAGGTATACCAATAAATATTATTGGAAGTAATAAAAGAAATATTATGAATGGAAAATAAAGAAAAAACAGATTCACATAACTATATGCTGTTTTTACAAAAAAGTTATTTTTTAATGTTTTCATAATTAAAACCTCTAAATTTTGCTGGTTGTATAATAAACATAATATTATTGTTTATCAAGTGATATTTATTGAAAAACAATAAAATATTATCATAAATCAATATTTGGATAAAATTTAAAGTATTCTAAATAAAAAAACCTTCGAGGTCACACTTAAGACCTCGAAGGTTACATTATAAGTAATAAGATCCTATATTATTATTTATTCATTTGGGCTATCAGATTTAATGCACTACCCGCTTTAAACCATTCTATTTGCGGTTCATTCATAGTTTGATTAAGCATTGCTTCATCCAGTGTTCCGTCTTTATGTTTGATTACAAGTTTTAATTGTTTACCCGGAGCTAATTCTTTCAGCCCTATGATATCCAAATTATCATTTTCCTGGATTTTATCATAGTCATTCGGATCTACAAAAGTTAATGGAAGCATACCTTGTTTTTTCAGGTTTGTTTCGTGTATACGTGCAAAACTTTTAACTATTATTGCTCTGCCGCCAAGATGCCTCGGCTCCATTGCAGCATGCTCTCTTGATGATCCTTCACCGTAATTTTCATCGCCTACAACAACCCAGCCCATTCCTTCCGCTTTATAATGCCGTGCGACTTCTGGAATAGATTTGTATTCACCTGTTAATTGGTCTTTAACAACACCGGCTTTTTCGTTAAAATAATTTATTGCACCGATAAACATATTGTTTGAAATATTATCCAAATGACCGCGGAATCTAAGCCAGGGTCCCGCCATTGAAATATGATCGGTTGTGCATTTACCTTTTGCTTTTAATAATAATTTTAAGCCTGTTAAATCTTCACCATCCCAGGGCTTAAATGGAGTTAATAGCTGAAGCCTTTCGCTTTCAGGACTTACATTAATCTCTACACTTGAACCGTCTTCCGCAGGTGGAATAAAACCTTCTTCTCCTTCAACGAATCCTGAGGGAGGAAGTTCTTCACCTGTTGGTGCATCTAATTTTACATTTTCTCCGTTCTCGTTTGTAAGTTCATCGGTAATCGGATTGAATGACAAACTTCCTGCAATTGCCAACGCTGTTGTCAATTCAGGACTTGCAACAAAAGCAAGAGTATTAGGATTTCCGTCGTTTCTCTTAGCAAAGTTTCTGTTAAAAGATGTTACAATAGTGTTTCTATCACCCGATTCGTTATCCATTCGTTTCCACATACCTATGCAAGGTCCGCAAGCGTTGGCAAGTGTGAGTCCTCCAAAATCATTCAAAGTTTTTAGTTGCCCGTCTCTTTCAATTGTTGCTCTAACTCTTTCGGAACCGGGAGTAATTGTAAATTTAGATTTTGCCTTTAACCCTTTTTCCATAGCTTGTTTTGCAATGCTGGCTGCCCTGTCAATATCTTCGTAGCTCGAGTTTGTGCAGCTTCCGATCAGTGCAACTTTTACTTCGTCGGGAAAATCATTTTCCTTTATGGCTTCTTTCATTTTTGAAACAGGCCAGGCTTTATCGGGAGTGAACGGTCCGTTAAGATGCGGCTCTAATTCATTTAAATTAATTTCAATTACCTGGTCGTAATATTTTTCTGGATTTTCAAATACTTCCGTGTCGGCTTTTAAATTATCAGCATTAGCTTCTGCCAATTCAGCTACATCTGCTCTGTTAGTTATTCGTAAATAAGAAGCCATTCTGTCGTCGAATGGGAAAACGGAAGTTGTTGCACCAATTTCTGCGCCCATATTACAGATTGTTCCTTTGCCTGTGCAAGATAGTGCAGAAGTGTTTCCAAAATATTCTACTATCGCGCCCGTTCCGCCTTTAACAGTTAATATTCCTGCAAGCTTAAGAATTACATCTTTTGGAGAAGCCCAACCGTTTAATTCGCCCGTTAATTTAACCCCTATTACTTTCGGCCATTTAAGCTCCCAGGGAAGTCCGGTCATAACATCAACAGCGTCGGCGCCGCCGACACCTATTGCAATCATTCCCAGTCCGCCGGCATTTGGTGTGTGTGAATCTGTGCCTATCATCATACCGCCAGGGAAAGCATAATTTTCAAGTACAACCTGGTGAATAATTCCGGCTCCCGGTTTCCAAAATCCGATTCCGTATTTATTAGACGTGCTTTCAAGGAAATCATACACTTCTTTGTTTTCACTTGTTGCTCTGTTAAGGTCGTCTAAAGCTCCGACTTGAGCTTGAATTAAATGATCGCAGTGAACAGTTGCGGGAACTGCACTTTCTTTTTTTCCTGCCTGCATAAATTGCAGTAAAGCCATTTGTGCCGTTGCGTCCTGCATTGCAACTCTGTCGGGTGACAGTTCTGTGTAATCAACACCTCTTTTATACTCTGTTTCCGGTTCAACACATAAATGAGAGTAAAGAACTTTATCTGTATATGTTAGGGGTCTTCCTAAAATTGATCTTATCTTAACTACTTTATCTCCAAGTTCGGAATAAACTTTTTGAATCATATCTATATTTGCTGCCATAATATATTCCTTGATATTTAAATAAAATTATAATCTATTCGTAAAAATAAGAAAATTTAAAATGAAATTAATTAGTAAGTATCGGGGTGTACTATAACTCACAAATAAAAAACAAGAAAATAATAAAAATTTAATCTTTGTATAAATTTATTTGAGTCTTAGTTATATTAAATTTCAATATTATATTATTTAATAATAAAAAACAACATGAATAATAGTTCGATTCTAATAGTTGATGATGAAGTCTCTTATCTTAATCTTCTTCAAAATTTATTGAACGATGAAGGATATAACGATGTATCTACAGAATCTAACCCGCTTAAAGTTTTAAATTTTTTAGATAGAAAAAATATTGATCTTATTATTTTAGACATTTATATGCCTCAATTAAATGGTCTGGAATTATTGGAACAAATCAACCTGAAATATCCACAAATACCGGTCATTATGGTGACAGCCGTAAAAGACGTAAAACTAGCTCTTGAAGCAACAAATAGGGGGGCTTATGAATTTATTACTAAACCGCCGGACTTAGACAGGCTTTTCCTTACAATTAAAAGAGCTCTTGAAAAAAAATTGCTTTCACTCGAACGTGATACTTTAAGAAAAGCTGGTGATGTTGAAGAAATAAAAATAAAAACAGAATTTCCCGATATCATTACAAAATCAAAAGAAATGCTTAAGGTTTTTGAATTAGTAAAGATCTTTGCTCCTACAAATGAAACAATTTTGATAACGGGTGAAACAGGGACTGGCAAGGATTTAATTGCCCAAAAAATTTACGAGCATTCTAAAAGAAAAGATAAGCCATATATTCAAGTTAACGTCGCTTCAATTTCACCTAACCTTTTTGAAAGTGAACTATTTGGTCACGAAAAAGGATCTTTTACAGGAGCTTCTGGGGAAAAGAAAGGTTATTTTGAAGCTGCTAACGGGGGCACAATTTTTCTTGATGAAATTGGTGATTTATCAAAAGAACTTCAGGGGAAACTTTTAAGAACTTTACAGTATAATGAAATTTACCGGTTGGGCAGTTCAAAGCCTATAAAACTGGATACAAGAATTATAGCTGCCACAAACAAAAATTTGATAGAAGCCATAAAAAGAAATGAATTTAGAAGTGATCTTTATTACAGGCTAACAAGAGGATTCATAAATTTACCTCCTCTAAGATTTCGGAAAGAAGATATTGTTTTACTTGCAAATCATTTTCTTTTGGCGGGAAATAAAATTTATAAAAAAAATGTATTGGGATTTGATAAAAAAATACTGTCAATATTAAAAGGATACACATTTCCGGGCAATATAAGAGAACTTGAAAATATTATTTTAAATTCAGTAGCAAAAACAAAAGATAAAACAATCATCTCAGAAATTGATGTCCCCTGTAAAACTTCTGTTGAATCCTTCAGAAACGATAATGATATTGAAGAGAAAAATTTTTATACAATTGAAAAAATGGTGCAGACTTATATAAATAAAGTTATGCAGAATACTAACGGAAATTTACAAAAGGCAGCATCAATATTAGGGATTAGCGAAAGAACGCTACAAAGACGTTTGCAGCAGATAAGAAATAAAAAATAATTAAAAGACAAATGACAAATATGACGTCATAATTGTCGTTTAATTATTAATTATAACACCCTTCCAATTATTTTTTCTTAGATATAATCCAAAAAACAAACTTTTACTTTATTGAAAATATTAGGCACACTAATTGCATTTAGTAATAGAAATTTTAATAATAATTTTCAATAGTACAATGAACAATATACAATCAATGTTAGCCATAGGTGGTTTATCAATTTTATCTTTAACATCACTGAGATTTAATAAAGCCATCTTACAAACCTCTACTGTTGATGTAGAAAATAAAATTAGTTTAACGGCTATTTCTTTGGCTGATGATTTAATTGAAGAAATAAAAGTTAAAAGTTTCGATAAGGCTACTACGGAATTTCCCACAACCAATGTTGCAAGTTTAACGGAATCACAGAATTTAGGAACGGACTCAGGAGAAGTTTATCCCAACTATAATGACATTGATGATTATAATAATTTTATAAGGAATGTTAATGCGCCGCATGCTGAAGGTTACGTTGTTACTAGTGTAGTTCAGTATGTAGATGAAAATAACCCTGATAACATTAGTTCATCTCAAACATTTTACAAAAAAGTTACCGTAACCGTAACTAACACATATTTGAGTTATCCAATTGTTATATCATACATATTTACTTTAAAATAATGGATACTTTTATAGACATAATAGGCGCTTTATTAATTGCCGGTTTTATTTTGATAGGTATTGCTAATTTGAATGTTTATTCATCTCAAATCCAATTTAAATCTAATTCTGAATTAAAGTTAATATCAAATGCAAAAACACTTTCGGATATACTGGAGAATGATTTACGAAAAATCGGCTTTGGAAATACCGGCAATTCAATTTTAACAGCCAATCCTAAAAACATAAGATTTATTGCCGATATTGATTCCAATGGTGTAAGCGATACAGTGTCATATTATTTAAGTGATTCTACGGATGTTTTATATACCGAAAATCCGAAAGATAAAATTTTATACAGACAAGTAAATGGTGATACCTCTAAAGGGCCTTCTTTGGGCATTACGGATCTTAAATTTAATTACAAGGATATAAATGGTTCCATTACAACAATATTAGACAGCATAAAATTTATAACAACTGAAATTTGGGTTGAGTCACCAGAACCGGTTGGTATTGATTCAAACAAATCTTATTTGCTTACATATTGGGAACTATCAATAAATCCCAGGAATATTTAAAATGGGAAAAGTTATATTATTATTGTCAATAGGAATTTCAATAATTACATCTACCTTAATAATAAACCTAAATAAGAATTCTGATATTGGGCTAGATGAGACAATTAACAGCTTTAAAATTACGCAAGCAAGAATAATTGCAAATTCCGGTGTGGAAATTTATCTGGAAAAACTTAGAAGAGACAAGTTACTTAAAGGAGTTTTTCCAAATAATGATTTAATGAACGGAACATATGATATAAATATTTATGGAAGTGATACTTTATTAACAATTAAATCTATCGGACATTTCCAGGATAAAAATCACACAACAATAGTAACCGCTAACAGGGAGGGAGTTACATTACCAAATATAAATTCGGCGGTTTATGTTTCAACAAGTAATATTTCTCTCAATTTAAATGGTAATATGGAAATTGATGGTAATGATCATGATATTAACGGTAGTGAAATTCCGGGAACGGCTGTGCCCGGAATAGGAGTTGATACACCTGCTGATAGTGCCTATATAATAGACAATTTAAAATCAAAAATAAGCAAAGAAATAGAAGGAGCAGGGGGACCTCCAAGTGTAAGAGTTGTACAAGACACAACTGATTGGCTTAGTCTGACTGAAAATTTAATTTTTGCTGCAGACATTACACTGCCATCCGGTACTTATTCAAGTGGAAGTGTATTCGGTACTTTATCAGAACCTAAAATAACATATACTACAGGTGATGTACATTTTTCAGGGAGCGCATACGGTTATGGAATTTTAATTGTTAACGGCAATTTAGATATGAGTGGAAATTTCACATATCATGGAATTGTTATAGCCTATGGACAGTCAATAATTGTGACAAAAACAACCGGAAATTCGGGAATTATTGGTTCAGCAATTTTTGTAGGAAACAGTGTTGATATACAGGCTACTGGCAATGCGGAATTATATTATAGCAGCCAGGCAATTGATAATATTAACTTAAAAATTAAATCATCCAGATTTAATATTTTAAGTTGGTGGGAGTAATAGTATGATATTTAAATCATAAATCAAGTTATGTCAAGTAATCGTCTTCCCTTACAACCATTAATATAGAAGATTGAGGAACAATAATAAATTTCTCATTCTCAAAGTTAATTTCATATGCATCTTTTCTAAGAAAAATAGCAAGATCGCCTTCAATTATTTGTAAAGGGATATAGTCAATTTGTTCTTGAGAATCCTTCCAAGGTTCATCTTCATTTTGCGAGGGAATTGGATAACCCGGTCCCGCTTTTATTACATAACCGCTTTGCACTTTCTCTTTTTCAGTTACTCCTGGAGGAAGGTACAAACCGCTGGATGTTTTTTCCGTTGCGTCCTGTGGTCTTATTAAAACCTTATCGCCTATAACAACAAATTTATCTATGCTTTTTGTTTGTATTTTCATTTGGTTATTAACTTATTATTTTTTTCAACTAATGCAAATATAAATAGATGATATTAATAAAAACAGTTAATTATTTTTATGGTAATTGTTTCTTGTTCTTTTAATCAAAGATTTAATTATAGTCGGATAAATGGATGCAACACTATAAGCAATTTCTCTTGAAAATCTATTCAGCATAATTCTTTGTAGAATGGAAGCGGTTTTCAATCTTGCAGCTTTAGCATTATTGCCCATCCTGTTTTTTAACTCTTCCAGTATTTTAGCCTGGGGTGATTTGTATGGAGGTGTGGCAGTGGATATATTTATAAGCATTTTTATCCTCGAAATTTTACTTAATATACCAAAAAGATATTAAATTATATATGGATATAATTTTATCTTATTAATTAATGATAGTTTGAAAAAAGTTTTATTCATCACATATTTTTGGCCGCCTTCCGGCAAAGCATCTCTGCACTGGCCGTTGGCAATGATAAATCATCTTTCCAAATATGGCTGGCAGCCTTCCGTTTTAACTGTTAATGAAGATACTTTTACTGAACCTGATGAATCATTATTGAATGAAATTGACGGGAATCTAAAAGTAATAAAAACCGAAACTTTTGAACCCTTTAATATTTACAGAAAAGTAATAGGTAAATCTAAAAACGAAAAATTAAATGCCTCTGAAGCAATATCACAGACGAACCAAAGTTTCGCTCATAAATTATCTGTCTGGATAAGAATGAATCTGTTTATTCCTGATGCCAGAGCAGGGTGGTACTTTTACGGAGTTAAAGAAGGGAAAAAAATTTTAAGGAAAGACAGTTTTAATGCAATTGTTTCTGTCGGACCTCCGCATACCGCACATTTAATCGGAAATAGTTTGAGCAAAAAATTCAGCCTTCCCCATTTTCCCGTTTTTATAGATCCCTGGGTTGATATAATTTATTATAAAAATTTCAAGCGGAACAAACTAACTTTAACGATTGATAATTATTTAGAAAAAAAAGTTTTACGTAAATGTAGACAAGCAATATTTGTTACTAAAACTATGCGTGAGGATTATATTTTTAAATATGATTTTCTTTTAGAAAAAAGTAATGTTCTTTATTGGGGTTATAGTGAAAAATATTTTTCGGACTTAAATGAACCGGAAAATTCCGATGAAGAAATAATCGTTCACGCAGGCAATATTTTTGATTATCAAAATCCGGGAATGTTTTGGAGGGATGTTAAAGGAGAAATTTACAAAGGGAGGAATCTTAAAATTAAATTTATCGGAACCGTCGGTCCTGCAGTAAAACAATCAATTAATGAAAATGGTTTGTCGGATTACACTGAATACAAAGGATTCTTAAAATATGAAGCAATGTTACATGAATTGAACAATGCGAAATATTTGCTTGTTTGTGTAACTGAAAAAAGACACGTACCCGGCAAACTTTTTGAATATCTGCGAATAGGCAAAACCATAATTGCCTTTGGTGATGATAATGAAGAAGTGAAAAATATTATTGAAAAAGCCGATGCAGGTAAATTATTTAAATATAATGAATCAGCTGAAGAAATATTTGACCTGGGACAAAGAGAGAAAGTAAGCTTACATAAAGTAAAGTTTTATGAAAGAGAGAACATTGCAAAAGAATTATCGGAAATTTTAAATCGATAAAATCATTCCTTTCTGAACACCTGTGTAGCTGATGCCTGCGCTGTAGGAGTTACTACAATTTCATTTATGTTAACATGGGATTTTCTTGTTGCAGCAAATAAAACAAGATCGGCTATATCATCCCCTGTAAGGGGTTCAATTCCATTGTACACATTTTTTGCTTTTTCTTTATCGCCTTTAAAACGAACTTCGCTGAATTCTGTTTCCACTAATCCGGGAGCAATATTTGTTACTCTAATATTATTTTCAAGCGTATCCATTCTAATTGCTTCGCTAAGTGAATTAACGGCAAACTTTGTTGCACAATAAACATTACCGTATGGATAAACCTGATGTCCGGCAATTGAACCTAAGTTAATAACATGACCTTTTTTACGTTTAATCATCAACGGTAAAATATAACGGGTTACATAAAGAAGTCCTTTTACATTTGTATCTATCATTGCTTCCCAGTCTTCAATGTCGCCGTAATTTATTTTGCTGAAACCTTTTGCAAGTCCGGCATTGTTTATTAAAATATCTATGTTTTTCCATTCTTCTGGTAAAGATGTAATTGAATTTTTTACTTGCTCTAATTTTCTTACATCTAATACGAATGATAAAATATTAACGCCGAATTTATCTTTTAATGATTCACATAAATTATCTAATTTTTCCTTTCTTCTTGCCGATAAAATTAAATTAGCACCTTCTTCTGCGAAAGAAACTGCACAAGCTTTGCCTATACCGGCTGAAGCACCTGTAATAAAAACTGTTTTATTATTCAATCTTCCCAAAATTGTCTCCGAAGTATTTAAGTCTTAATAAATGTTATATATTTTTTAATTCTGTTTGTAGCAAAATTTATGTAAGTAAAAATAATAAGAATAGTTAAAAATGTAACCAACATTGTTTTACTGTTAGAGTATTTTGATATAAAAATATATGTTAACCAGTCTGTGCTTAAAAAATTTTTAATAATAACAGACAAGGCATTAAGCAGAATTGTTATTACCAAATAACCAATATTTATTACCTGATAAATAATAAGTCCTGTTCTGATGTTATTGTTATATACTTTACTTAGTAACACGGCTGAAAATTCTATGAAAATTATAACCGATAGGATTGGCACTAAAAATATAATTGTATCAAACAATAAATTATGTGATACTGGTAGTGTAAATACTGTGCTCAGCGAAATTCCTTTAAATAAGAAAGAAATATCGTTCGTGTAAATTAAATAAACAGCGGCGCCTTTAATAAGTTCATTTAATATTAGAACACTTATCAAACCCATCACAATAGAAATTATAATTAAAATGTTTTTTTTCATTTTTTAAATAATTTGTTTCTAAAATTAACTAATAATTAGAGACATCTGAAAAATTATAAAAGTAAACCAATGTTTTTATCAGTCATTCTGAATTTAGTTCAGAATCTAAATAAATAGATTCCGGATCAAGTCCGGAATGACTATTCTGTTAATTTTTCAGATGTCTCATTTAATTAAAAACACCATCTATCTTTGTTAAACAATTAGGACAAACATTATCACTTAATTTATTTGTTATAACAGAATGCCAATCTCTTTCAATTAGTTTTGTATTACAGTCTGTACAAAAAGTTGTTTGCCCTTCTTTATTATATACATTACCTACATAGCAGAATTTTATTCCCATAGAAATTGCAGTTTCCCTTGCAGTTTTTAATGTTGCTTCGGGTGTTTTGTCTTTATCTTTCATTTTAAAATCAGGATGAAATGCAGTAAAATGAACAGGGACAGTATCTCCTAAATTATTTAATATCCACTCACATTCTTTTTTAATTTCTTCTTCGGAATCATTCTCGTCGGGAATAAGCAATGTTGTAATTTCCAGCCAAACCTGTGTCTCGTTTTTCAGCCATATTAAGGTATCAAGCACATCTTCTAAATGAGAAAATGTAAGTTTGTTATAAAATCTTTCTGTGAAGGCTTTTAAATCAACATTTGCCGCATCAATATATTTGTAAACATCTTTTCGGGCTTCTTTGTCAATATACCCGGAAGTAACCATCACGGATTTAATATTTTCCTCTTTTGTAATTTTTGAAATATCAATCACATATTCACCGAATATTGTAGGGTCGTTATAAGTGAATGCAATAGATGGTGCGGAATGTTTCTTCGCCAATTTCACTACCTCTTCGGGAGTCGCATTTACCGAATATGTTTCGTCAATTTTTGCTTTGCTCATCGACCAATTTTGACAAAACTTACAGCCCAAATTACAGCCTGCAGTTCCGAAACTAAGTACTTCTGTTCCCGGCAGAAAATGATTGAGAGGTTTCTTTTCGATTGGGTCAATTGCAAAACCCGTGGGTCTTCCGTAACCGGCTGAATAAAGTTTGCCTTTGTGGTTTTGTCTAATGTAACAAAATCCCGGTTGGCCTTCACCTATTTTACAATAACGAGGACAGAGGGAGCAAAGAATTCTGTTGTGGTCTGTCTTTTCCCACCAATCAGCTAAATGCATATCTTCCTTTTGTAGATATATATTTAAATTTACAATATTTTACTGAAAGAATAATCATTCGAAATCTTTCCTCAATTTAAAATTTATTAAAACACTTACAACTATAAGCGATATTATAAAAATCCAAAGAGAAGAATAGCCGAACTTTGCTGCAAATCCCAAACCTATGGCAGGACCTGCAATGTGAGTTAAAGACCACGTCATTGAATACCAAGCCATATAATCACCGCGTTTATTAACGGGACTCATATTTAACGCAACCGATGAATTCAACGGCATAAAAAGAATTTCACCGCAGGTAAGCAATAGCATTGCTACAAAACACAGCACCAAAGCTTTAGGCAGCAGAAAAGGTAAGAAAGATAAACCGACCAACAGCAACCCTGATATCATTGAGAGTTTTATTTTTTTTGCTTTTTCTATAGAATGAACAATCGGCATTTCTACAAGCACAATAATTAAACCGTTCATTGCCATTAAAATACCGATATACCTTTCGTCGAAACCCCACTGGCTTTTTATAAACACCGGAACACTGTGGAACCATTGAACAAAAGCGAATCCCATTAAAAATGTAGCCGATAAAAAAAGGATATACTTTAAATTTTTATAAGGTTGGGAAGATAAATCTTTCTTTGATTTTGTTTCTGTTTCTTCTTTTTGAATTTTACTTTTATCCCATTTTCTCGAAACAATTAAAAAATAAACCGCCGCAGATATACAGGTAATACCGTCAATCCAGAAAAGCCAATAATAACCAAGTGATGCGGCAACAAATCCGCCGATAACAACGGCTCCGCTGAAACCGAGATTTATTGCAAGACGAAGAAACGCCATCGTTCTTCCTGTTTTTGATTTGTGTACAAAATTACCGACGGCAACCATCATTGCAGGTCTGTAGGCTTCGCCGAATAAAGCCGTTGTAAAAATCAGTAAAAAAAGGATATTAAACGTATTTGCAAATTGTAGACTTATGAGAAGAAACCCGCTGAATATCAGGCTGTTTGTAATTACAAACTCTGCGCTGATTTTATCGGAGAGCTTTCCTCCGATATATGTTCCCGTCAAAGAACCAAATCCGAATGCACTTGCCAGTACTCCGGCTTCTTCGAGACTAAAATTAAGAACTGTTGTTAAATAAACAGTAAGAAAGGGGAGTACCATTGTACCGACTCTGTTTATAAAAGATACAATTACAAGCACCCATATCTCACGTGGATGATCTGAATAAGAGTCTTTATAAATCTGTGCGGTTTTACTAATCATATCTGAAAATTAGACTATAGGAATAACTAATTTGTAATATAAAGAAATGAATTTCTTAAATCACTTCAAACCTTAACCAGCTTGCGCGTGATTTTTCCGAATGCTTTACGTCAACATCAAAATTTTTTTAGCAACTTTTTCCTGCTTAATGTATCTTTATTATTAGTGCATACAATTTTGAAAAGAAATAATAAAAATATAGTTGAGTTTATGTTGATTTATAATCGGCATAAAACGAAAGTGTATAATTTTACGCTGCAAATGCTAAGAGATGCTGATACGACTGAAGACGTGGTTCAGAATGTTTTTATGAAGTTGTTCGAAAATCTAAATAATATAAAAAATAAATCGAGCATTCAATCCTGGATATTTAAAACAACACGAAATGAAATTTATGCGCTTTTTAGAAAAAAGAAAATAAGAAATGAAATTAATTATGATTTTACTGATGAACAGTTTTCTGTTTTTGCAGTAAATCAAATTGCCGAAGAGTTTGAAAAGAAAGAATTAAAACAAATAATACTAAAGAATTTAGATCTGCTTCCGCAAGAGCAAAAGGAAGTTTTTTTATTGAAAGAATACGGACAGCTTAGTTACAGAGAAATTGCTGAGTTATTGGTTATTGATGAAAGCCTTGTAAAAAGCAGGCTGTACAAAACACGACAAAAATTAATATCTCTCTTATCAAAAGTTTTATAAAAGGATAAAAAATGGAAACAAGAATGGAAGAAATAATAAACAAATATTTCGATGGAGAATCATCGAGAGAGGAAGAAACATTTATGTTTACCCAGCTTTCCTTAGATGAAAATGCCAGAAAATATTTCAAATCTTTAAACTTTTTGAAAAACACCGTTGAAGAAACGAAGGAAGATTTTCCTAATAAACTTGATGAAAAACTTTTGTTGTCTTTAACCAATATGGAAGAAAGTAAGCTTAATTATCGTAAAAATTTTAATCTTCCTGCAAGTATCGCTTATGTTATATCTGTAATTTTGTTAATAATTCTACTATCCTTCCGTTCTGAATTATCAGATTACAAAGAAAATCTGAATCTACAAATGCAGCAAGTTAATCATCAAAATAAAATGATAGAGCTGCTCTTTAATTCACTTCCACCTGCTATAGTCAGCGCTAAACTTAAAAATCCAATAATTGTAACACCAAAATTGTGAGGTTATTATGAGAAAGAAAATATTTATAATTTCAATGCTTTTAATATTTGCAGGATGTAACAAAAAAACTTCAAATATTGAAGTGATACCGAATTATAGTAAAATTTATTTATCGGAGGCTAAAGTTACAGAACAGGCAAAACCCGTAGACACGAATTTTTCAAATGATATGATAGAATCATTTAAAAGAACTCTGCAAAAAGTAATACAAAAAGAAAACATTAAAGCTCATGGTTTTCACATTGAATATACTCTTTACATAAACGAGAAAGGGAAAGTAGATAAAATTAGAGACGTGGGATTGAATTTTAGAAAAGATAAAAATAATTATTATAAAAAATTCACAGAGCTAATTTTATCTGTAATGGAGAAATGGAGCTTTACACCAGCCAAATTAAATGGTATGCCGGTAAAATCAAGAAAAAATATTGAAACAGATTTTATACTTAAAGATGGAAAATTAGTTGAAGATAAAATTGATTTTGAGAATACTTATTTTGTTGCGGTTGAACAAATGCCTTCACCCATTGGAGGTTTAGCTGGAATACAAAAGAAAATAAAGTATTCACAACTTGCAATAAGAGCCGGTATTGAAGGTAAGATTTATGTTTTAGCATTTATAAATAAAAAAGGTATTGTATCAAAGGCAAAAATAATAAAGGGGCTTGGCTATGGTTTAGACGAAAATGCATTGCAAGCTGTAAAAGAAACAATATTCACACCAGGTAAGCAAAGAGGTAAACCCGTAAATGTTCAGGTTTCCATACCAATTCTATTTTCATTAAAAAATTGAAATTAGGTGTTGTCTCAAAAATTAATTAAACAAGCTAATTTGTTATAATAAAATATCTATACAACAATTAAAAATTTGTTATTTATTTTACTTCTTGTTCTAAGTATTAAAAGTACTTATTATCAAGTATATGATTATAAATTCGAATAATAAATTTTCAACTAATTGCATGACAACTCTAGGCTTTGCTTTTTATAAGAATTAAGTTAATTTAAGGCGTCTAAATAGTCCAGGGGTTAAAACCACATTAAATATTAGTTAGCCTTTAGAAAGTTTATATAATTTTATTTCTTAAATCACTTCAAACCTTAGCCAGCTTGCGCGTGATTTTTCTGAGTAAGGTGCACCGGCTGTAAAGATTATTAATTCACCTTTTCTAATAAGTCCTGCATTCAGGAGAGATTTTTTTGCTTCGTCAATGGCAAGATGTTCTTTATCAATACATTCGGAGAAGAAAGAGGTAACACCCCACCTCAGAGATAAATTATTCATTGTTTCAAAGCTGTTTGAAAGAGCAATTATTTTTGCTTTTGGTCTGTATTTTGAAAGGTTAAAAGCTGTTCTGCCTTTGAACGTAAACACAACTATTGCGTCTGCATTAATATTCCTGCTCAAAGA
>CAZTZZ010000008.1:62205-68611 GCA_964617905.1 uncultured Ignavibacteriaceae bacterium
AGTTCAACGCCGAGGTCGCCGCGAGCAATCATAATTCCGTCGGATGCATCAAGTATTGAATCAAATTCGTCGCAGGCTTCTTTTTTTTCTATTTTCGCAATTACAGATATATCGGATTTATTTTCTTTCAACCATTTTTTTAATTCGATAATATCTTCTGCTTTTCGTACAAAAGACAGCGCAATGTAATCAACACGGTGCCGCAGAATGAATGCCAAAATTTCATAATCTTTTTCGGTAATTGAAGGAGTTGAAAGAATCATTCCGGGTAAATTTATTCCCTTTTTAGGTCTTAGTATGCCCCCGTTTTCAATAGTGCAGATAAGTGAATTTTTAGTTTTCTCTTTTACTTTTAACTTTATCAAACCGTCGTCAATTAATAGGATATTTCCAACAGATGCGTCTTTAATCAGCGGTTTGTAAGAGGTTGAAATTTTTTCCTTTGTTCCCTTTATCTTTTCTTTAACTATTTGAATAGTTTCACCTGTAGTGAGAAAAATTTCTGGAGTATCCAATTCACCTACTCTTATTTTGGGTCCTTGCAAATCTGCTAAAACAGCGAGTGGGGTTTTTTCTTCTATGCAGGCTTCATGAATTTTATCAAAAAGAGAAGTAAAATATTCTTTATTGCTGTGTGAAAAATTTAGTCTTACACCGTCACAGCCTGCTTTTATCAGCTCTATTATTTTTAGGGTTGTATCTGTTGCAGGACCAAGCGTGCAAAGTATTTTAGTTTTGGGTGAGTCCAGATTTTTACTCGTATTTATTTTTTCTTTTTAGAAACTGCAGTTTTTTTGTACTTAGGTTTAGTCTGTCTTGTTTTAGTTTTAGAGTAAAAATCTTTCAGCTTCTTTTCAACCAATCCGAATACAGTATTCTGTTCGTAATTACCTCTTGAATTTAGTCTGCCTGCTTTTACACCGATTAAAATTTCTATTCCTTCTTCAATACGTTCAATTGCATAAATATGAAATTCTTTTCTTTTAACGGCTTCAACAATTTCGTCTTTTAACATCAAATCTTTCACGTTTTGAACGGGGATAATCACACCTTGTTTTTTTGTAAAACCACGGTGTTTGCAGAGGTCAAAAAATCCTTCAATCTTTTCATTAACTCCACCGATGGGCTGGACATCTCCTTTTTGATTTAAAGAACCGGTTACCGCAAAAGATTGTTTTATTGGTAAACCCGAAAGTGTAGAAAGTAATGCAAATATTTCCGCACAGGAAGCGCTGTCGCCGTCAACTCCGCCGTAAGATTGTTCGAAAACAAAATTAGCGTTAAAAGAAAGAGGGAACTTTTGTCCGAATGTTTCTTTAAAATATCCTGAAATTATCAACACTCCTTTTTTATAAGTGTTACCCGCCATACCGGCTTCACGGTCTACGTTAATTATGTTTCCGCTACCGATAGATACTGAAGCAGTAATTCTGGAAGGTTTACCAAAGGAATAAAAATCAGAACCGTAAACGGCAAGTCCGTTTATTTGTCCCACTCTTTCACCATCAGTATCAATTAAAATTACGTTTTCGTTTATCATATCGGTTACTTTTGATTCCGATAAACCGTGCCTTTCTTTAGCAAAGTTATATGCTTTTTCAATATGTGCCGAAGAAACAATTTTAAATCCGTCGTCGCAAGCCCAAAAGTTAGCTTCGCGTGCGACATCTGCAATGTAAGAAAATCTTGTTGTAAGTTTATCCTGCTGTCCTGCATAACGTGCGCTTATTTCAATTAGTTTAGCAATAGCCGTTTTATCAAATTCATGCATACCTTCTTCTTTAATTAATTTTTTAACTACCTGGGCGTATTCAATTAAAACCTCATCAGTTCTTTTTATTTCATAATCAAAATCTGCAATAACTTTAAACATCTTTTTAAAATCATCTTCATAGCTTGATAACATTGAATATATGTGTGAAGGACCGATTAGAATAATTTTCGTTTGAATATTAATAGGTTCGGGTTGAAGAATTGAGCTTGAAATTTGATAAGGTCTGTTATCGTCTCTAATTTGTAATATTCTGTAAGTTAAAATTCTTTTCAATGTCTGCCAAACATTCGGTTCTTCAAAAAGATGATTGACATTTAAAACCAGGTATCCGCCGTTAGCACGAAGAATTGAGCCTGCTTTTATTTTTGTAAAATCACTGTACCATCCGCCTCTGCCGTCATTAACTTTTTCAATTGTTCCGAATAGATTTAAGTAACTCGGGGATGTTTCAATAATAACTGGACAGCTTTGTGTTTCAGAATTATCTAAAATTATGTTTATTTCATATTCTTTAAAATAATCAATGATAAAGCCTCCTTCTGTGGTTTCACCTTCTGTCTTTATACCTTTGAATATTTGCAAATTATCAAGTATATTTTCTTCAACTTCATTTAGATAACAAATTATTTTTTTGTCTTTAAACTGATCTCTTAAATTGTCCATTACACCTTTAACGACTACTTTCGCGGTGTTTTTTTCAAGCTCGGTTAACTTCTGCTGGAATTTTTGACTTAGCTTTAGACCTTTTTTAAATAATGTTTGAAGCGATTGCTGGTAAGATGAATATTTTTTCACAATACTTTGTGCATCTTTTTTTGTGATCTCTTTTTTTTGTACGTATTCATCAAGTTGAAGGAGAGAAACTGGTTTGTTATTTATTACCGGAAACAATTCGGGTCTTGCTGTTTGTCCGTCCTGCACCTGCCCTAAGGTAAAATTATTTTTCTTTAATTTTTGTTGAAAAGGCTGCATAAGTTTTTGCTGTTGTGCAGTAAAGTCAGTTACAATTTTTTTCTTTTCATCCTGATAAATTTTACTCTCCAGCGATTGAGGTATTTTACTTTTCAGCATTTCAATAGAATCACACAATTCCTTTTTGAAAATCTTTGCCTGCCCTTTTGGGAATGTAAGCAGGGAAGGACGGTCAGGATCTTTAAAATTATTTACATAAGCGTAATCATAAAGCAAAGGACAATTTGAACTTATTGCCTCCAACATTTTTTTAACGGTTGTTGCTTTACCCGTACCCGATAATCCGGCTATGTATATGTTATAACCCGGACTTCTTAAATCAACACCGAGTTTTATTGCTTTAAGTGCGCGTTCCTGTCCGAGTATTCCTTCTATCGGTTCTAATTCGTCTGTGGATGCAAATTTGAAAATATCCGGATTGCAAGTCCATCTTATTTCTTCGGGTTTAAGCTCTTTGTGTTTACGGGCTTTAATCGTCTTCATTTAATTCACTTAAATTTTATTGTTATAATATTAGTTTTAAATTGATAAAATATTCTATATTAAAAAATCTATTATTAATTTAATAAATCGTCTCCCTTTTTACTATTTATAAAATTGTCTATCCAAAGCCATATTTATGTGAAAGGCATCACCAAATTTATGAATAAAAATTTTCTTAGTTTTAATCATAATAAATTATAATCATTACATTTTGCAGTTGATAACTTGATTTATCTTTAAGAAAGATAGGATATATGAGAAATTATTTTTTAACATACAAACATACAATCATACTTTTTTTCTTTTGTGACAACTTTTATATAAACAATTTAATATGGAATTACAGAAAATGAATGCAATCAACAACTTAAGAGATTATTTCCCACATATAAAAGACGGGGTAATCTTTTTGAACAATGCTTCAACGGGGCCGCTTTCAACACCTGTGATTGAAGCAATGGAGATTTATATAAAAGAAAACAGCAAAAACGATATTGACGGTTTCCGTTCGTTTTTAAGCAGACAGAAAAAATCTAAAGAAATAATAGCGGAAATGTTAAACACAACCGCTGATAGAATTGCTTTTGTTGACAATACTTCAAACGGAATAAATATTTTAGCGCAGGGTATTGATTGGAAGAAAGGAGACAGAGTGCTGCTTAACGATTTGGAATTTCCGGCAAATGTTTACCCATTTTTAAATTTAGAAAAAGAGGGAATTGCAGTAGACTTTGTAAAATCAAAAGAGGGAATTGTAACAGCCGATGATCTAATTGATAAAATAAAGCCTGAGACTAAATTAGTTTCCGTGAGTCAGGTTCAGTTTTTAACCGGCTACAGAATTGACATTGAAAAGTTAGGCAGCGAATGTAAAAAAAGGGGAATCATTTTTTCAGTAGATGCAATACAAGCTATGGGAGCCGTAAATACGGATGTAAAAAAATATAATATTGATTTTCTTTCCTCCGGCACTCAAAAATGGATGCTTGGTCTTCAGGGGTTGGGATTTGTTTTTCTATCCAAAGACCTACAGAATAAACTCAGTCAAAGATTCGTAGGATGGAAATCGGTTGTTAATGCATGGAATATTTTAGATTATGATCTAACATTGAGAGAAGATGCATCAAAATATCAAAACGGAACGATATCCGAAATTGGAGTGTATGCAATAAATGCCTCTTTAAATTTTATGAAAGAGATAGGCTATAAAAACATAGAAGAAAAAGTTTTAAACAATGCATCATATTTAACGGATAAACTGAAAGAAATCGGACTTAAACCCCTGCTTGCCGAATTTGAAAATAACAACAGAGCAGGTATTGTTGCCTGTAAAATTAATAATGCTCAAACAGTACACGATGAGTTGTTAAAGAATAAAATTCACACTGCAGTCAGAGAGGGCTATATTCGTTTTTCACCACATTTTTATAACAACAATAAAGATATTGATAAAGTAATTGATGTATTGAATTCAGTACTCAAGTAGTGGCTGATGATGATGAAATTATGGAGAAAAGTTCCGACATTATTTAAAGTTAGAATATGACAGTTAAATATATTTGGAGAATAAAATGAAACAAACGAGACGTAAATTTATAGTTACAAACTCGCTTGCCTTAGCGGGTGCAGTTGTTACAAAATCTTATCCTAAAATAAAAAACAAAGGGAGTAAAAATGGTCCGATGTGTATATCTACTTGGTCGCACGGATATGAGGCAAACAAAGTATCGATGAAGGCAATGAAAAACGGGAAGACATCACTTGATGCCGTTGAACTTGGGATACATACGGCAGAAAACAACCCTAAAATAACTTCAGTCGGTTATGGCGGTTACCCCGACGCTGAAGGAAACGTAACACTTGATGCATCAATTATGAATTGGGAAGGAAATGCAGGTTCTATCGGCTTTCTTCAAAAAATAAAAAACCCTATTTCCGTTGCAAAATTAGTTATGGAAAAAACACCTCACGTAATGTTAACAGGAAATGGAGCATTACAGTTTGCATTAAAAAACGGATTCAAAAAACAAAATCTTTTAACTCCAAAAGCAAAAAAAGCTTGGGAACTCTGGAAGGAAAAGAAGAAAACGGAGTTGCAAAAAAAAGAAAATCACGATACTATCGGTCTTTTGGCTATTGATAAAAAAGGTAATATGAGCGGCGGAGTATCAACAAGCGGCATAGCATTTAAAACGTACGGCAGGGTAGGAGATTCTCCCATCATCGGTGCAGGCGTATATGTTGACAATGAAGTCGGAGGCGCGTGTTCGACCGGATGGGGTGAACTGGCTATGAAATCATTGGGTAGTTTTTTAACCGTTGAAAAAATGCGCGAAGGTTATTCACCTCAAAAAGCGTGTGAATATGTAATCAAAAGAATAAGTAAAGAAACTTATTTTAACAATAAACAAATTTGTTTTTTAGCAATGAACAAAGAAGGTGAATTCGGTGCTTTTTCAATATATAAAGGTTTTGCTTTTGCAATAGCCGATGGGAAAGGAAACAAATTGATGAAAAGTGATTATTTGCTTATATAGTATAATTTATATAATTGATTGGTAACTGAATTATTTGCATTTTCAATAATTAAATTTTAGCAGTCTACATATCTTAAGGAATCAATATGTACAGAAAAAGCGTTTTTATAGTCGGATTATTTTTAAGCATTTCTTTATTGCTAACATCTTCGTCATTCGCTCAGAAAAAGAAAAAACCGCAGGTAAGAATAAGTCCCAAAGCAGAAGTTTTTCAAATAATCGGGTTGACGGATGTGAGAATTTCTTACAGCAGACCAGGAGTAAAGGGAAGAAAAATATGGGGCGGATTGGTTCCATATAATAAAGTATGGCGTACGGGTGCAAACGAAGCCACAAAAATAACTTTCAGTACAGATGTAAAAATAAACGGCAAAAAATTAAAGAAAGGAGCTTACGGATTTTTTGCAATTCCCACAGAAAAGGAATGGACATTAATTTTTAACAATGTTGCCGATCAGTGGGGGGCATTTACATACAACGAAGCCAAAGATGCGCTTCGAATAAAAGTAAAACCTGAGAAAGGGAATTATGCAGAATGGCTTTATTATTCATTCTATAAAATGAATGTGCAAAAAAGAGGTAAGCCTAACTCCGCTGTTATTTGCCTTAATTGGGAAAATTTAAAAGTACCGTTTACTGT
>CAZTZZ010000008.1:68711-78014 GCA_964617905.1 uncultured Ignavibacteriaceae bacterium
TCTTTCATCAATTCAACGTCGCCCCTGCTTTCAACATTTAATCTTATTATCGGTTCTGTATTTGAGATTCGAAGATTAAAACGCCACTTGTCGTATTCAATGCTTAATCCATCGCTTCTGTCCCTTTTGCCTCCCGTGTATTTATCGGCGATTTCTTCCAGTTTTTCTTTCGGATTTTCTATTGTTGAATTTATCTCACCCGAACACGGATATTTTTCAATCATACCGCCGACCAGTTCCGAAAGAGTCTTATTCTCTTCGGATATCAATTGAAGAATAAGCAGAAACGGGATCATTCCGCTATCGGAGTAAGCATTGTCCCTAAAATAATGGTGTGCTGACATTTCTCCGCCGTAAATTGCATTTACTTCTCTCATCTTTTCTTTAATATATGCGTGTCCACTAACCGACTGCACGGGTGTTCCCCCGTTTTCTTTTGCAATTTCCAAAGTATTCCAAATAAGACGTGGATCGTGTACAATGTTTTCACCGGGATTGTTTTTTAATATTGATTTTGCAAGTAAACCGACTATGTAATATCCTTCAATAAAATTTCCCTTCTCGTCAAAGAAAAAACAGCGGTCGTAATCCCCGTCCCAAGCGACACCCAAATCGGCGTTATGTTTTTTAACAGCTTCTATTGTGTGAGACCTGTTATCGGGAAGCAAAGGATTCGGCACTCCGTTAGGAAAATCCGAATCCGGAGTGTTAAAAACTTTAATCATTTCAACCGGTAGTATTTTTTCCAATTCATCCAAAGCCAAACCGGCGCATCCGTTGCCGGCATTTACTACCACCTTTAAAGATTTTATCTTGTTTACATCATAAAACTGATTTAAGTTTTCTATAAAATTATTCATCAAATCAAGACCGGTAATTTTTCCTTTTACATCACTGACGATTACGGGTTTTTCTACTACAATCATTTTTTCTATTTCGTTTAATCCGGAGCTGTAGCCTACGGGTACGGAATTCTTTTTTACGAATTTCATTCCGTTGTATTCAGGGGGATTGTGGCTGGCGGTTATCATAATTCCGCCGTCTGCTTCAAGATAAGAAGTTCCAAAATAAATCATTTCTGTTCCGCAAAGACCAATATCAACCACGTCGCAGCCGGCATCATTTATTCCTCTTGCCAGACTTGCAGACAAGGCTTCGGATGACTTTCTAATATCGTGACCGATTATTATTTTTTCAGCCCCAAGATATTCTACAAAGCTGAATCCTATTTTGTAAGAGAGTTCTTCATTAAGCTCATCGGGGACTTTTCCCCTGATATCATAAGCTTTAAAACCGGGTAATCTTTTCATTTGTAACAATTCCCTGAATTCATTATAAAATAAAGAACAATTTATAAAAAAATCCATTCTCCAAATAATTTAAATTTTAAACAGGAATACTTTTTCAATAGATTTTTGATTAATTACTCTTTAACTTTACGCTATCAATACAAATCTATTTTTAGGAGATTACAGAAACGAAACCAAATACTCAGAGCTGGCACTTCACAAAGTGCAATAATTCCAAATGCGGAGCAATCTTTTTAGTCAACCCAAATGAAATTCCAGGCGAATTAGGCTTTATTTGTCCTGAATGCAGTTTAAAAACAACTCACTCACACGTAATACAGTGTGCAAGCTGCAAAACCATTCTGAATTTTGTAAGAGCTTCCAACAATGAAGAAAAATTAGTTTTTAATGTAAATAAATGTTCTCACTGCGTGGGCACCATTGAAGACGAATGGGAAATAGAACCGATATACCAGCCTGATTCTTATATCTAACCATATTTAGGGGATTTACAATGACTGCTGTTGTAAATAAATATTTGGTATAATAAATCAATTAGTTTAAATAAATAATGATGAGGTTAAATAATATGAAAAAGTTATTTACGAGAAATATTTCGGCTATCATTCTCTCTTTTATATTGATTGGTAGTTTTACAACTTTTGCACAGACAAACAACAATTGGTTAAAGTTAGACACTGTTAAAGCCGGAAAATTTGATACGGGAAAAATGTGGACATTCGAATATCCGCCTTTAGAATATTTTAAAAATGAATACAATTTTAAACCAACCAAAGAATGGCTGGACAATGTAAGAATGTCGGCGCTTCGTTTTGCAAATTACTGTTCGGCATCTTTTGTCTCTGCCGACGGTTTGGTAATGACAAATCATCACTGTGGAAGAAGAAGTATTGTACAGGTTACAAAGGAAGGCGAGGATTTGATGAACAACGGTTTCTTTGCAAAAACAATTCAAGATGAAAGACCCGTTCCGGGTTTATACGTAGACCAGCTTGTACTTATTAAAGACGTTACTGAAGAAGTCCAAGGAGCAATTGACAAAGGTAAAACTCCCGAAGAAAAAGCCAAACTTAAAAAAAATATTTTTCAAAAGATTAACGAGAGAGAAAGCAAGGATTCTGAATTAAGGACTTCGATTACAACATTATTCAACGGCGGTAAATATTCTCTTTACGGGTATAAAAGATATAACGACGTAAGACTTGTTTTTGCACCGGAAGAAGAAATGGCTTATTTCGGCGGAGATCCTGATAACTTTACATATCCGAGATATGACCTGGATTGTTCTTTCTTTAGAGTGTATGACAAAGATGGTAAACCTTTAAAAACAGAACATTACTTTCATTGGAGTCCTAACGGAACAGTGCCGGGAGAACCCGTTTTTGTAGTTGGTAATCCCGGAAGAACCGAAAGGTTGAAAACAGTTGCACAATTAGAATATAACAGAGACATTCAAATTCCGAGAACATTAGATTTGATAGAAGGTCTGATGAATGTTTATTCAACAATGATGAAGAAACATCCCGAAAGAAAAGCTAAACTTCAAAATTCATATTTCAGTTTTTCTAATTCACAAAAAGCTTACAGTGGTATTCTTAAAGGGTTGAGAAATCCCGTATTGATGCAGAGAAAAATTGATTTTGAAAACACTTTCAAAAAAGCAGTTCGTTCTAAACCAGAATTAAACAGTTTGTACGGAAATCTCTGGAGCAAGATTGAAGGGACGAGGGCAGAAACAAGAAAAATTTCAAATGAAAATTTTGCACTTAGATTAATTCCTATTACAAGTTCAAAATATTTTTCTGTTGCACAAAAACTTGTAAAACTTGCAAGAGAATTAAAGAAGCCGGAAGATAAAAGGTCGGCTCTATTTCAAGGTGACGAGTTAAAGACAACTATTGATAAAATATTTCCAAAGAAATTTGATTATGAAATGAATGATCTTCTTTTGCTTAATCAGATAAAAGCCTGGCACGACTATCTCGGCGCCGATTATCCTTTATACCAAAAAATAACAGAAGGTAAAACAGGCAAAGATGCTTTGGACTATATGCTTGAAAATTCATCAGTTACAAGTGCCGACAAAGTTAAAGAACTTGTTGAAGATGGACCCGGTGAAATTTTAGAATCAGATGACCCCTTCATTTATTTTATTATACATACAAAAGCAAGGAAAGATGAACTTTCAGCACAGCTTAAAAAAATTGCTGATGAAGAGAGTGAATATTCTCAATTACTCGGAAGAGCACTGTTTGATGTTTACGGCACAACAATTCCGCCCGATGCAACATTTACTTTAAGATTGGCAGACGGTGTTGTGGATGGATTTCCTTACAACGGTACAAAGGCTCCACCTTATACAACAATGTACGGCGCTTTTGACAGATATAATTCTTTCGGGAAAAAAGATCCTTGGATATTACCCGATAGCTGGTTAAAAGCTGAAAAGGATTTGAGATTAGAAACACCCATTGATTTCGTTTCAACAAATGACATAATAGGAGGAAATTCCGGCAGTCCGGTTATAAACAAAAACGCACAGATTGTCGGACTTGCATTTGACGGCAACATTCAAAGTTTGCCCGGTAATTTTATATTTACAACAGAACAAAACAGGACTGTTTCGGTAGATTCACGCGGGCTTGTTGAAGCAATAAGCAAGGTTTATAAAGCTGTTCGATTAAGCAATGAGTTAAAGAGTGGAAAAATAGTTAAATAATTCGAATGGAAATTTTTGTAAGGGCATAGAGCTTTATGCCCTTACAACTTTATAAAAATCTTTTATCTGCTTGTCCCGAATATAGTTCTTTCACCAATCCCGTTTGGTCCATTAGATTTCACGGTAATACTTACCGATCTTTCAACATTTGTAGTATCATTTATATCTAAGACCGTAAAACTGAATTGAGTCCAAGATCGGCTTTGGGTGTCAGGTAATTGTAAATTAATCTGTCCTTGTGCAGCAACATCAACTCCATCAACAGCAACACTAATTGTAGTTCCTTTACCCAATGGATTTCCATTCTCATCCATAACAGTATATGTAAAGTTTTGTGATCCACCATTGGCTATTGCAAATGAAGTTGGCGAAATTGAAACATTAGGTATTCCGGAAAATAAAACAACTGCTTCGCGGCTTATTGTAACATGATTTTCATCAACTGTAGTTGCTGTAACAGTTGCAAAACCGGGACCAAAAGTAGGGTGAACAGGTTTAGGGTTACCTGATATTAAGTTAACCGCCCCGCCACCTTGATTATTAGTAGCTATTGATCCTTCAATGACTCCTCCTGTTGTTTTAAATGATACAACAGTACCTGGTTTTACCGGATTTGAATATTTGTCTCCAACACTAACTGATACTTGCATAATTGTCCCGAATTGATCTAATGCAGGAAAATTAACGAGAGATGGAATAACAGAAAAATGATTTAAATCCGGCAGCCCTCCGTGTATTGCTACACTTACCGGGTCTGAAATAATAGTTACAGATTGTAAATCGATTTGAGCTCTTATTTGAACTACACCTGCTTTTGTTCCACTTGTTATGTTTACAGTAGCTTGTCCGAGGTTATTTGTGTTAACAGATGATGGACTTATAATTTCTCCACCTCCGGGAGCAGCAACTAAGTTAAATTTTACATTCACCGAATGAGACAAATCAATCGGTGTATTCGAGGAATCTCTTACTTCGAAAACTAAACTTGCAGTTTCTACAGAGCCGCTTGCCCTGACTCCTATTGCAGCTGTTGTTTGAGATGCAAGGAAAATGCTTACAGGGTCGCCTGAAGGTTGTGTACCTGTGGTTATAGGAGATAATCTTATTATATTTAAATTTAGCGTACTTGAAGGCAATACTGTTGCCGTTGTTGTGTCGGTTGTAAAACCTGATTTGGAAGTAAATATTACTAAATTAATATTTACTTCTGTTTTTATTTCAGTTGTAAATTTTCCCTGTGTATCTGTTTTTAAAACTATATTTAGTGAAGGTCCCGTTATCAATACATCAGCGCTGTCTATAGGTATACCTGAAATATTGTCAATTACTTGTCCGATAACAGTAGATTTTTGTACAACAGGTGTAGTTCCACCACCACCTCCCGTTGTTACAATGTTGGAATCGGGTGTACAACTGAATAATAAAAATGGGATAAAATAAATGAATAATTTTGCTGTAAAATTTTTAAAGCAATAGTTAATAGGCATTATTAAACTCGTTTAATAAAATACATGTTGACATAGAGTAAATTAGTTTTCATTATAAATAATGTCAAGGATATAATTAAATGTAAAACCTATAATAATAATAATTAAGCTCCTTTGTTTTTACCTCTAATCATCTGCCAAATAGTTAAGAGAATTATTTGAATATCAAGCCATATCGACCAATTTTCAATATACCAAAGATCATATTCAATTCTTTTTTCAATTCTTTTTTTGTTCTCTTCGTAATCTTCCACATCACCCCTGTATCCGTGTACTTGAGCCCAACCTGTGATTCCCGGTTTTACCCACCCCCGTATATTTATTTCATCCACAAAAATTTGATATAATTCATTATAGGCTTTTGGGTGGGGTCTTGGACCGACAATTGACATTTCACCTTTAAAAACATTGATAACTTGCGGGAGTTCATCTAAATTTGTTTTTCTCAACCATTTTCCAACCCAAGTAATTCTTGGATCATCTTTTTTTGTGGGTATAAATTTATCACTATAATTATTTTTTGTTTGCATTGTCCTGAATTTGTAACATCTAAAAGAACTATCAGCGCTGCTAACTCTATCCTGAATAAAAAATATCGATCCTTTTGAAGTAAATAAATTAAGGATAAATATCAGAGGCAGAAGCCAGGGAAATATCAATAATAAAATCAGTACGGAAATAATTATGTCTATTGTTCTTTTTAAGAATTTCCAATGTGCTTCCGAGAGAGGTTCGTTTCTTACCGTTATAATAGGGAAATCGGCAATCATATTAATTTGATATTTTTTTGAAACAAATTTGAAGTAATCTGGAATTATATGTATACGAAGAGCGTGTTTATTAGAAACATTAATTATTTTATCAATTTCATCTGATGAATCAAGCGAAAGAGCAATAAGAACTGCATCAATATCATACGTTTTTATAGCTTCTTCAATTTCGTTTATTTTACAGATTATTCTGTCGTCATTATGGTTGTCATCTGCAAACCCAATAAATTTGAATCCCAAATCTTTTCTTTCGTTAATTAAATCAAGAAAATTTTTACCGACTTCACCCGCACCGGCAATAATTAAATTTTTTAAATTTTCATCTTTTCTCTTAAATTTTAAAGTAAGCTTTTTCAACAGCTGAATGCGTATGCTTACAGATAACCAAAGTAAAAATCCATATATAATAATAAAGTTACGCGTGAAAAGATCTTCCTTTGCAAGAAAAATAAAAAGCACAGCAACCACAATTTGCGAAGTAATGTTTTTAATTATGTAAATTAGTTGATACGAGTAGGACCGTATGTAAAAATCCTCGTAAAAGGAAGATACGTTGGAAGAGAAATACCAAAAAAAGTTTAATATTGCTAAAAGTATGAACATATAATTCCGCTCTAACAGGATATTCAAATTTTGTGACAATACAGCGGATATAAGAAAGCAGAGATTGAGAAGTAGCAGGTCTAAAAATAAATTTAAATAGTGTTTTGATTTTCTGTTAGTAAGCATAATTGTCGATGCTAATTAAAAAATTTTTTGCATTTTTCAGTAACAAATTTATTTATTTTATCTTCAAATATTTTTCTGTCAAATTGTTTAGCATAATTTGAAAGGAAAGAGGAGTCAAATATATTTTCTTTTTGTTCAAAAATTTTAACGGCTTCAATAATTGAATCGGTGGATTGTTCATTGAATAAAATTCCTGTCTCCCCGTCTTTTATTGTTTCCTTGACTCCGCCTTTATTAAACGCAATTACCGGAGTTCCCGAAGCAAGAGATTCGACAACCATAATACCAAAATCTTCATCGGCTGCAAAGATAAATGCTTTTGCTTTCTGCATATAATTTGAAAGTGATTCGCCGTTTTGATATCCGACAAATTCAATGTTTTTACCCGAATGTTCTTTTATTTTTTTTTCTTCGGGACCATCACCTACAATAACTAATTTCTTGTCAGGCATTTTTGTAAATGCCCGTGCAATTAAATCTATTTTCTTATAAGGTACCAAACGTGAAGCAGCCAGATAATATTTATCTTTCCGTGTTTCACATTTGAAATTTTGAGTATCAACGGGCGGATGAATAACTTCAGCATCTCTGCCGTAAACTTTCTTTATCCTTTTTTTAATATAATTTGAATTTGCAATAAAGTAGTCAACACGGTTTACATTCGAAGCATCCCAAATTCTTATATAGTGAAGAATAATTTTAGCGAAAAGACCTTTCAATCCTTTGTCAAAATTAGATTCTATTAAATACTGGTGTGTTAAATCCCATGCATAGCGCATAGGTGTATGACAGTAACAAATATGAAGCTGGTTTGAATTTGTTAAAACACCTTTTGCAACTGCGTGTGAACTGGATAGCACTAAATCATATTTACTTAAATCAAATTGTTCAATTGCATACGGAAACAGTGGAAGATATTTACGATGGTTTCTTTTTACACCGCGGAATTTATTTATAAAAGAAGTAACTATTTCAGAATTTTTTGTTACGACTTCCTGTTCTTCTTTTGTTAATAAATTAAAAAGAACGTGTACCGGAATACCGGGAAAAATATTTGTAAAAGATTCCACTACTCTTTCGGAACCGGCGTAACCGGCAAACCAATCGTGTACAATTACTTTTTTTAATCTATTTGTTTCCATTTAATAAAATTTTATGATATAAATCGAATGTTTCATCGGCCATTCTTTCAGCCGAATAATTTCTCTTTGCTAAATCTACTGAAGCCTCTGAAAATCTTGTCCAAAGCCCCTTATCCTGTGCAATTTTAATAATATACTCGGCAGCATTTTCAGGTTTATCAATATCGTATAAAAAACCATTCACATTATTTTTAACAACATCTTTATTGCCGGTAACGTTAGTTGCAATAATCGGCAAACCTACTGCCATAGCTTCAATTACGCCGAGAGGCATACCTTCCCATTTTGAAGTTGAAATATAACAAAATGAATTAATTAAAAAATCGGCAATATTTATTTGTGCGCCCAATAATTTTATTTTATCTGTTAATCCTTCAAAAATTATTTGTTTTTTAAAATCATCCTTTCCATTTCCATCACCTAAAATACTGATTGTAAAATTAAATTTTACCTTAAGCTTATTTAATTCTTTAATTATAGGAAAAAGCAATAATGAATTTTTTGCAAAATCAAATCTGGAAATAGTTACAATATTCAACTCAGATTGATGAATATTAAAAGACACAGTTTTAGTTTGATTTATTTCAACACCGTTTTCAATTTTATGAAGTTTTTCCTTTCCTATGACTTTATTTAATAATATCTTATTTCTTTCACTATCGGAAACTGTTATAAATGCTTTCGTGAAAATTGAAAGAAACCTCTCAATTAATAAATAGAGTTTATTAGTAATAATATTATATTCACCGATATGCAGGCCATGAAATGTATGAATGGTTGCTGTTCTTGAAAAAAATGAAAGAAACCGCGAATAAATTCCTGCCCCTTTTCCGTGAGAATGAATTATATCAATTTTTCTTGTTTTTAAAAAATTGATTAAAGATATTAATTTTAATAAGCTGAATTTTCTATGGGGAATTAAAAACATATTTTCATTACCAACCGAAGAAGAAAATAAATCATAATAAGGGTAGTCTTTCGGACAGGCTATAAAAAAATTAATTTTTCTTTTAAGATGGTTTAGTAAACTTAAAATATGTTTCGGTCCGCCTCCAAAGTCGGCTCTGGATGTAATAATTAAAATATTTGGTTTCTTGTTTTTGGTCAATTTTAATTGGTTAATCAAATAATGATAAAAATTTTACT
>CAZTZZ010000009.1:0-23373 GCA_964617905.1 uncultured Ignavibacteriaceae bacterium
AATATTGGATGAGCTTAATTTAGATGATTTCGATATTCAGGATAATACAACCGCTGATCAAATTCCTGGTTGGGATTCCTTAAATCATATAAATGTTATTCTTGCTGTTGAAAAAGCATTTAATGTTCATTTCAAAGGTCTTGAAGTTTTAAAGTGTAAAAATATCGGTGATCTTCAAAATTTGGTAAATTCTAAATTAGAATAATAAATAAATGAATGAATTAGCTTTTTTATTTTATGGAGAATGAATGATATTTAATATTGATTTGAGTAAACTGCTTCAATTATTTACATATCAGGAAGGAGACCCTTTACTTTTCAGCACAAGTTTTTTCATCTTCTTTTTCTTTACGTTATTATTATTTTATAGAATTTTTGCGTATAAAAAAAATCTGCGGATTTTTACTCTTATAATATTTTCATTGTTCTTTTATTATAAAGCTGCGGGTGAATATTTTCTCATCCTTGTAATAATGACCATAATAAATTTTTATTCCGGTCAAATCCTTGGTATTTTAAAAGAGGGAACAAGGAATAGAAAATTACTTTTTATTCTTACCTTGGTCGTTAATCTTGGTGTTCTTGGATATTTTAAATACACTAATTTTTTTATTCAAATATTAAATGATATAAGTTCTGGAAATATTGATGCCCTAGATATTTTCCTGCCGATAGGTATATCATTTTATACATTCAAAGGATTGAGCTATGTAATTGACATTTACATAGGAACATTTCAACCCGTAAAAAGTTTTAGAGACTTTTCACTTTATATGTTCTTCTTTGCCGATTTACTTATCGGCCCTATTGATAGAGCATCAAAACTTTTACCTCAAATTCAAAGTGAAATAAATATTCCTAAAGAAAATATTGGAAAAGCTGTTTTTCTTATTATGTCAGGTTTATTTAAAAAAATTGTTATTGCTGATTTTATAGGTCTAAATTTGGTTGACAGAGTTTTTGGAGAACCTTTAAGATATACAGGTGTTGAAAATTTATTGGCGTCATATGCTTATACACTTCAGCTTTACTGTGATTTTTCAGGTTATACAGATATGGCAATAGGTGTCGCACTTTTATTAGGCTTCAATATAATGGATAATTTTAATGCTCCTTTTAAAGCAAAAAGTATAGCAGATTTTTGGCGAAGATGGCATATCTCACTTTCTTCTTGGTTACTTGATTATCTGTTTGCTCCACTCCAGATGAAATTAAGAAATCTTAGAATTTACGGTAATGCAATTGCATTGTTTGTTACATTTCTGGCAATTGGATTCTGGCATGGAGCTAATTGGACATTTATTTTATTCGGTTCATTGCACGGATTTTACATGGTTGTTTCTATTTTCCTTAAAAAGCCTAAAACGATGTTATACAATAAATTAAAATTGAGTAATACAAAATTATTAAAATTCCTGCAAGGTGTTGTTACATTCCACTTAGTTGTATTTGCGTTCATCTTTTTTAGAGCATTCTCAATCCAGAGCGGGTGGAATGTAATTAGTCAGATATTTGAATTTTTCCAAGCAGGTGTATTTATGCAATTTGTAAATGCATATCCTATGATTATTATTTTAATTGTAATTGGTTATGTTTTACACTTTTTGCCGGAATCGTGGGAAAAATGGACAGAAGATTTTGTTGTTAAAATGCCAATAATTGTACAAGCTTTATTATTAACAGGTATGATTTTACTTATTGTTCAATTTAAATTTGCCGGTTTACAACCTAATATTTATTTCCAATTTTAATTTTAGAAAGGGGACACAAAGTTTAAAAATCTTTTCCCGTTGAATATTTTAATATGGAATTATTAATTACATTGATTTAAGTTTGTAATTGTGATTTAACTCTCATTTATTTTTTATAATTATTTTTACCGTTGAAAGTAATTTAATATTTTATAAATTTGTAACAACTATATTAAGCGTTAAAGAAAAAGGGATATACATGGCAAAAAATTTCGTTTCAAATAAAGACGAAACTATTAGAATGTTTGATAATGATTTTCTTGAATCACTTTCAAGAGTTCATTATACTGTACCCTTGATTATTTATCTTCCGGTTATTGCATACTTTCTTTATAAAAGCATCACTTTCGAATTAACATTAACGTCTATATTATTATTTATTGTGATCGGACTTATTATCTGGACTTTTACTGAGTACACTTTGCATAGATTCATTTTCCATTATCCGGCAAAATCAGAGTTTGGAAAAAAAATACATTTTACTTTTCATGGTGTTCACCACGATTACCCGATGGATTCAAAAAGATTAGTGATGGTTCCAACGGTAAGCATTCCACTTGCAATATTTTTCTATTATTTGTTTCAAGCTCTATTTGGTGAAATTTATGTTGCACCTTTGTTTGTTGGGTTTATAATAGGGTATTTATTTTATGATTTAACCCACTACGCTATTCATCATTTTAATATGCACAGTAAATTCTGGCTTGCTATAAAAAAACATCATATAAAACATCATTTTGAAAATGAAAATCTTGGATATGGTGTAAGTTCACCTGCGTGGGATAAAATTGTCGGAACTGATTTTCCTAAGAATAAGTAAATAAACTTTAAAAAGAAATTCAGCAAAAAAGATATGCCTTACAAATAAATGTAGTAAAATATGCAGATAATTCTTAATCTATCTTTCTTATTGTTATTCTTATTCTTTCCTGCTAATGAATGTAATGTTCCTAATTTTTCAAAAATATATATCAGGACAAGTCAGGTTGGATTTTTGCCTGATGATATTAAAACAGGTATAATTTTTTCAAAAAATAAAATTGAAGCTAGTAAATATTATATCATAAATTCTATTACTCAAAAACCTGCCTTTGAAGATAGACTCCCTGATAGCATTTTCACTTATGGTAAATTTAACTTCGCTCTGCCTATTGATTTTACATCTCTCAAAAAGAAAGGAAAATATTATATTGAAGTGGAAGGGATTAGATCCATCACATTTAGAATAAACAGCAATATATTTGATAATATAACAGACTCTCTTTTATTATTTTATAAAGCACAAAGATGCGGACCTACCATACCTATACTGCACAAAAAATGCCATCTTTCTGACGCAACAAAGTTAATAGGAGATAGTGATTCTGCAGGAGTGGATCTTACCGGAGGCTGGCACGATGCAGGTGATTATATTAAATTTTTACCGACTATTGCATTTACTACTTATTTAATGTTGTTCTCTTATGAGTTTGACAATGTTAAATTTGGATTTGATAGAGATAAAAACGGGGTCCCGGACATCTTAGATGAAGCCAAAATCGGTCTTGATTGGTTAAAAAGAGCTAATTATAAGAGCAATAAGTTTGTAACACAAGTGCAGGACCTAACAGACCATCAAGTAGGATGGCGGCTGCCGGAAAATGATACTCTCCGTTATAACAGACCCGGATTTGTTGGTATGGGAAAAAATCAAATTGGACTTTTTTCAGCCACTATGGCTCTCGCCTATAGAATTTGGAAAAATAAATTTAAAGACAATAATTTTGCAGAAGATTGTTTGAACAGAGCAAAATATTTATACTCAATAAAAGATAATGTACCGAATATCGATAGTATGCATTCAGGTTTTTATCAAGATACAAGATATTTAGGAAAATTAGCATTAGGTGCTACTGAATTATTTATTTCAACACAGGATTCTTCCTATTTAAAAGATGCTGAAATTTTTGCTGACAGTACCGGCTCTGATTATTGGTGGAGCTGGGGAGATATAAATTCACTTGTAGATTATAAACTTGCAACCTTAATACCAAGATTTAAAGATTATCTGAAAAATAGTCTCGACTATTTTAAAAATTATTCACAAAGGTCAGTATTCGGCGAAGGTATGCCATATTCTTGGGGAACAACAAATTCTTTTTTGGGCGTAACTCTGCAATCCATTCTTTATAAAAAAATTACCGGCGAGAATACATTTGATTCTTTAGCGGCTACCCAAAGAGATTATACATTAGGAAAAAATCCTTGGGGGATTAGTTTTATTTATAATATAGGAAAAGTCTTTTCTCGTAACCTCCATTCCCAGGTTGCATATTTTAATGACGGTTATTTGCCGGGTGCTTTGAGTCCGGGACCTGCCCCGCTATCAATACTTAATAAATATAAAATTAAAAGGGAAAATTTATCATATAATTATTTCAATAGTGATTCAGTGAAATATTATGACGATAAATTGGATTATATTACTAATGAACCTACTATTGTAGGAAATGCTACAGCTTTATTTGTGTTCGGTTATTATAGATAATAAACTTAATTACAAATAAAAATCACATATCATTTTTTACCTCATTACAATAAAATTTACTTTATCAAGAAAGTATAAAAACATTAAATAAAAAAGCTTAACATATTCTTTGTTTTTAGACGCTGATAGATGAAATTATATATTTGGTCTAATAATTAAGCCATTTATCGATATCATTTGCCTCTAAGAGAAATAGTATTATTATATAATTCTATAGCTATTGATTTGATGTAATTATTTCATATATTATGTTTATTCAAACTATTTATGCATAATTATGGGAGGGAAATTATATTAAATTATTTAAGTGTATTGATGTGAAAAGTGTAACATTTTAATACAGAAAATCTTTAATTAAAATTATTAAAATAATTAAAATGTAGTGTTTTTAGTCGAAAATAGAATAATAAATTAAATTTTTATTTCGGCATAAAATTTGGCTTTGCTTTCTATATGAATAGGAGAAACTATGGGAAGTAAACTACATTTGTATTCATCTGGAATATCAATTATTGATAAAGTATGGGGCGGCTTGTATAAAGGCGCAACATATGTATTAATAGGTTCACATAATTCGGGCAGGACTTTATTGGCTTTGCAATATACAAAACATTGTGTATTACAGGGACAAGTTTGTTTATATTTTACTTCTATGAGACATACCGAATTATTTATTCATGCTGCTACGATAGATTTTGATATGCAACATTATATGAATAAAAATTTAGTTGTAGTAATAAAAGTAAGTGAACCGTTATTGGGTTATGGTACAAAATCAAATGATGAAGTTTTAGTCGATTATATGAATGATATTGCTATTGTTGTAAAAGAACATAATGCTGATAAGATAGTTTTTGATGATATGACACCATTTGTTGGATTTAAAAATTTACAATTATTAGAAAAAACTTTTGTTAGTACAATTGAGACAATTGAAGCAAAAGATAAAACTAGTTTATTCATTCTTTCGGATCCTATTAGTGAGAATGCAAGATTAATTACAGATAAAATTGTGAGTAATTCTACAGGAGTAATATATTTAGAAAAAAGATACGGAGAAGAGAAAAAGGGTGTAATAACAATAACTCCTTTAGTTGGTCACCCAGAAGGTAAAGTAAAAGCTAATTATTTTTTGAAACCATATGAAGGAATGTGCATAAATTATCAGAATGATCCGGTATCTTCAAAATATAATATTGAAAATAATTTGGCTGTAAGTTTTATGGGAGATGATTCTTTTCAATTGAATAATCAAAAGTTTGAGATTGATGATAATTATGATCTTGGTGATGAAAGGGTCAATTAAAAAAAATAATTTTAATAAACTTTGAGTAAAAAGCGATGAAACATAAGATACAAATTTTACAATCGGGCATCTCATTAGTTGATAGTAAATGGGGAGGATTTTATAGAGGTGGCACATATTTATTAATAGGCCCAAGGAAGTCCGGCAGAACTTTAATGGCACTTCAGTATGCTTTAGAGTGTGCCAGACAAAAAGAAGTATGTCTGTTTTTTACCAGCATACGACCCAAAGATTTAATGATTATGGCAGCTTCTATAGATTTTGACCTTCAATATTATATGAATAAAAATTTAATAATTGTTGTAAGAGTTGCTCCTCCCACTGAGCTTTATGAAAATATTAATAGAGATGAATTTTTAGTTGAATACCTGAATGATATAGTTACGGTTGTTGATCAGCATAGACCAAATAAAATAGTTTTAGACGAACTTACTCAGTTTATTGAATTCTCTAACCTTGAAAGACTAAATCAAGTATTTAGGCAAACAACAGAAATAATAGAAGAATCGGATATTACAAGTCTTTATATCTTAGGGCAGCCAGCAGCTGCTTCATCAAAAGCAATAGTGGACATTTTGACGCTTTCAGCCACTGGTGTTATTTCACTGAATAAACCTGAAGATAATGAAGATAGAACTAAAGATGTTAATGAAGGTGGAATTATTACAATTACCCCAAACGTGGGACATACTGAAGGCAAATTTTCAGCTAGGTATTTTATTGAGCCATATAAAGGAGTAACAACCGATAAAACTGTTGCTTTTGATGTTGAAACCAATAAAGCACCATTAGAAGCTAATAAGAAATATACTTCTTTATCTGAAATTGAAATTCCGGAGGAAAAATATTTATCTTCAAGTTTTTATTCCAAAGATGATTTCAAATTAATATTAAATAATCAGATTGCCCTTTATAAAAGCACAGGTAAATCTTTTACAGTAGTCTCGTTTAAGTTATCTGAAGATATTATAAAGAAAAATTTATTAACAATGAATCAACTTCAGAATGCTATAAGATTATCAACGGATAAAAAAGATAAAATCTGTATGGTTAAAGATAAAATTTTGCTTTTGCTTACTAGAGAAGAACAAAAAACCACTAGCGGTTTGATAAGTAAAATAAAATCAAATTTACCTGCTCTTAGCCAGGATGAAATGAAATATGTACTTCAGCATATATCAGTTTATGCAGTTAAACCAGATGATAAAATTGAAAGTGCTGAAGATGTTTTTAAGAAAATATCAAACGAATCATTGGAATCCAGTAAAAAAATATTTTTCCAATAAGAGATAAATAAAATGAAAAGATTATTAACTATTTTACTTACTTTTTTATTAGTAATATCTACAGTATACTCTATAAATGCTCAAAGAAGAACCGAGCCTTTCAAATTACAAGCACAAAAGAAAATGCTTGTAGGTCGTTATGGAGAAGCAATCGATCTCTTAAATAAATATATATCCGCAAATCCGCAAAAACCTGAAGGTTATAACTTGCGCGGTTTATGTTTTGAAAAAAGGAAAGTATATGAATATGCGGTTTATGATTTTAAATCTGCAAGAAAGCTAAACCCTCAAAGTAAACAAATTAATGCGAATCTGGCAAGGGCTACTGCTGCTTGGCGGGCACTGCTGTATAATAATATTGAAGGATATAAAAGAGAAATAGCCATAGATCCCAGTATACCCGTTAATTATTTAAAGATAGGAAAATCATACAAACATCTCGGTAAATGGGGATTGGCTGAACAATGGTATGATAAATATCTAACATTGGAAGAAGCTTCAGCTGATGAAATAATTAGATATTCTGAAATTCTTGCTAAAAATGGTCACATAAAAAAAGGTGAACCGATATTAAAAAGATATACTGAAAAATATCCTAAGGACCAAAGACTTTGGTCACGATACGGATATTTTGTCCTATGGTTAGGTAAAAATAAAACTGCTATTGATGCCTTTGAAAATGCACTTGCAATTCGTCCATATTTTAAAGAAGCTTTAGACGGATTAGACAGAGCCAAGGGCAAACCATATATTTATTCTATCAATGATACTTCTGTTAAATATAGAAACGGACAGGTTGTAAGAAAAAGACCTAAAAGATTTGAATATCCTATTGATAGATATTATAGATTATTAAAAAGAAGACCTGATGATAATTCATTACGCTTTACTTTAATTAACTCTTTAGTAAAGGTGGAAAGATTTAATGAGGCTCTGGAACAATTAAAAATATTAGAATCTAAAGGTATAGAACCCGAAAAAATTGAAGCTTTAACTGAGCAAGTTACTGCCCAAAAAGACAGCATTATTCAAATAAGGATAGATCAATATACAGAAAAGATTAAAACAGATCCGACAAATAAGAGAATTGTTTTAAAACTGGCTGATTATTATTCAGGTTTAAGTGATTATGATAGTGCATTGGAAATTTTAAATGAATATATGAATAGAGCTCCGGGGACTAACCCTGATGTTAGATTTTTAATTGCAAAATATTCAGCTTGGAATTATGATTTTGATAAAGCTGATGAAGAAATTAAAACATTACTAAATAGTGATCCTAATAATCTTAAATATCAATTGTTACAGGGGCAGATATCAGTTTGGGCTGTGAGAGATCTGGACGAAGGTAAAAAGTATTTAAACAATGTTTTGAAAAATGAACCGAATAATATTTATGCAATTATAGCTATGGTATCTCTTAATTCTTGGCAGAAAAATTTTGATGAAGCCAAGCAGTATTTAGAACTTGCTAAAACTAAAAGTCCTAATTCTAACATGGTAATTTCTGCAGAGCGTTTTTATTTAAGAGCATTATCTGCAAATGAAGGTCTAAAAATTATTCAGATTAGGGCTCAAGCAGGCCAATTAGCATTGGACGGTGATTATGATGGAGCTGTTGCTAAATACGATGAATATTTAACAAAAATTACCGCACCAACAAAACAAGAACTTTTAGAATATGGCGATATATTATTTGCAGCGAAACAATATGAAAATGCTATTGATGCTTATGATCAAATTTTGGAAGAGGGCGATGATTTTGATGTACAACTATTGAAAACAAGAGCACAGTTGTGGACTGCTGATTCTGCAGCTGCATTAGAGCAGAGTAAGATATTAGCAGCAACTCATCCTGAAAGTTTCGAAGCTAATTTATATTTAGGTGAAGCTTATATTAAAATGCACGAATATAACGAAGCCAAAGATGTTTACGAAAAAATGTTAGAACCTTCGGATGATCAAAATAGAATTCAACTGGATTCAACTCAGATTAAAATAATAAATTCAAGAATTGGTTGGCTGCCAACAGGAGGAATTGGAAATATATTTGCATCTTTTCCAAATTATATAGCTTTGAATCCGCAAACTATGTATTTTGCAGATAACCAAGACTTTTCATTCAATAAAATCGGTTTAGGTATGCATATAGGGTTAACCAGTTTTATGAATGTTGGTGTTGTTTATAATAGAACTCATTTACAAAGTTCTACATTAAGTGATGATTTGACAACTTACAAAGGGCAACTAATATTTAAAATATCTGATAATCTAACGTCTACTTTAAGCTTTGGAGCTCAGAGGGATCAATTTGGCAATAAACGAAATATATCCGATTTAACATTAAAATCAGAAATTCCGGAAAAGTATTTATTAATAGCAGCGTATGAGAACAATGATGGTCGTGTTATTTTGCTATCACCAAATTTAATAGGATTTTCTAACTATTCAGTAGATTTGTTTACAATTAACGGATATTATTTACCGTCGTCAGTAGTTAAATTATCAGGCTTTTTCCGTTACGGAACAGTTTCAGATGGAAATGCATTTAATGATTTTAGATTACGTGTAGGGAAAAAATTCTTAAATGATATAGTTTTAGGATATGAATTTGGTTATACTAATTATAAAATTGATAATGTTCTTTATTATTCACCCCAAAATTATGATACACACAGCCTATGGATGGAATGGAATGCTAAAAATACGAAAAAAATTAGGCTAAATTTTGGTGGGAAAATTGGATATGCACCATCTATAAATTATATTTTAAGAGAAGCATACGGTGAAATATTTTACCAACCGGTATCATATTTTACGCTTAATGGAAGAATTGGTGCATCAAGTTCGTATAGATCTAATTCAAGTTATAATACAATATTTGTTGCATTATCAGCTTATTGGAGTTTCTATTAGAAATTTATTAACAAACGTATTCTGTTAATAAAAAATTTTATGATTAAAAATTAAGTGATTAGTTGTTTATATATTACTTAAAAATTTTATAATAAAATTGTCAGGATATTAATTTATTGAAAAAACGATTTTATTAAATTATTTCGAATGAGGTTTATTGTGATTCAAATTCCGAAACTTTTTATAACTATTTCAAATACCAAATCATTACTTTTTTATTTCATTTTAATATTTGTTGTGTTTACAAATATTACAAATGCCCAAAATAATTTTAATTGTGATACTGATAATTGGTTGGCTTTAAATTCTAATAGTAATAATGCCGAAAATAACATCGGAAACTTTAAAGATGTAAGTACAGATAATGGAATATATTTGGACGCTACCGAAGATGTTATAGGCGTAAATGATGAGCTGAATGTAATGGCAAATACGTTCAGTAAAATACACGGGAAATTTATACCAATAACAGGTAATGTTAAAGAACTCTATAAATTTTTCAGGGCATTGAAGAGCAGCAGAACAAAGAAAATTAGAATAGCACACTATGGTGATTCTATTTTGTTAGGTGATGTAATTACAGAAAATTTAAGACAAAATCTTCAAGATAAATTTGGAGGTGACGGTATTGGCTTTCTGTCAATCAAACCGGATGATATAAGAATGAAGAGGACTATAAACCAAACCGTTAGCGGTAAGTGGCTTGTGGGCTCAATTGCAAAGGGTAATCCAAAACATTTTCCGATAGGGATGAACTGCATAACTACGAAAGCAACGGCAAATAGCAGCGTAAAATATAGAACCACAAAATTTATGAGAACCTCTCGTTCTTTTAAAACGGTAAGATTATTTTACAGCAACGCAGGTTCATCAGCTGCTATAAAATATTCTTTTGAAGGCAGAAAGTTTATTACTAAAAAATTAAGACCCGGACTAGGGATTCAACAATTAATAATTAATTCAAAGCATCTTGAAAATACTTTGGATATAAATTTTGGTAATGCAGCCGGTACTTATTTTTACGGTGTAAGTTTAGAAAATGGTAATGGAATTTATGTTGATAATTTTCCTTTGAATGGTAATTCAGGAGTTTCTTTAACACAAATTACTAATAAAACATTCCAAGATTTTGACCAATATTTAAATTATAAGCTTATAATTATCCAATTTGGTGTAAACGCCACCCAGCTATCGATGAATTTCAGATGGTATAAAAATAAAATGGTAAGAGTTATTAAACATTTTAAGAAAGCATTTCCAGATGCAAGCATATTGATGATAAGTGTAGGTGATAAAAGTATAAAGAGAGGCTCTAAATTTGTATCAGATCCTCAAGTTAAAAAATTACTGAAAACGCAAAAAGAGATTGTTGCAAAAACCAACATAGCTTTTTGGAATCTTTTTGAAGCCATGGGTGGGGAAAATTCCTTAAATAAATGGGTTAACGCGGGTCCTCCTTTAGGATTAAGAGATTACATCCATTTTACAAATTTAGGTGGAAAAATTGTGGCTGATTTAATAACTCAAGCTTTATTAAAAGAATACAATACAATGCGGTAATTTAGGAAATATATTAAAAAATGCATTATTATGAGAATTTGAATTAAAATAGACCGAATACTTAACAATATTATCATAAAAAAGGGCTTTAGTTACTAAAAAGCAAACAAATGCGCTGGCATTATAATTGTTCTCAGAGTTTTATAAAAATTAAAAAGAAAAAAAATGCAGTTACGTCAGAAAGTTAAAAAAGCTGTTTTTACAGTAAAAAATAAGAATGAACAGAAAATTAAAGATGAAGGTTCATCCAAATACTTAAAGAGAATAGTAATAAGTGGTTTCATTTCCTTAGTTCTGTTTTTTATTATTATATATACTTTGCCGCAAACAGTTCTTGATGTAAGTTCATTAATTGAATATACAACTATAGTAGCATTAGTTATCTTCTTGTTTGTACTGGTAATTAGGTATTTTACAATTCTTGTAATGGCTTATCTTTATATTAACCAATATACATATAAACCAACTACAGGCTTCTTTCCATTTGTTTCTATTTTAGTACCTGTTTATAACGAAGAAAAAGTTGTTACTGAATCAATTCAATCACTTTTAGAACTTAATTATACAAATTATGAGATTATCATAATTAATGACGGTTCAACAGACGACACAAAAAAAGTAGCTGAATCTTTAGTCGGATATCAAAAAGGATTACTTTCAGATATTAAAGTTTCTTTAATAAATAAACCCAACGGTGGAAAGGCACAAGCTTTAAATGCAGGTATTAAATATTCAAAAGCTGAAATTGTACTATGTATGGACGGTGACTCTCAGCTATCGCCTAATTCTATAAAATTAGCTGTAAGGCACTTCAGCAATCCAGAAATTGGAGCTGTAGCAGGAAACGTTAAAGTAATTAACAGAGGTAAATTATTAACTGATTTACAAGCACTTGAGTATATTGAAGGTTTAAATATGGCAAGAAGTGCACAAAGCTTTATCAATTTAGTTAATATAATTCCTGGACCGATAGGATTATTTAGAAAAAAAGCTATTGAAGAAGCTGGATTCTATTCAAGCGACACATTTGCAGAAGATGCGGATCTAACTTTAAAAATTTTAGCTACCGGTTGGAAAATATATTATGAACCAAACTCTATTTCATATACCGAAGCTCCAGAAAAATTACACCAGTTGTTAAAACAGAGATATAGATGGACTAGGGGAATTATTCAGTCAATTAGAAAACACAAAAAATTGATGGTAAATCCGACTATTAATTTTGGTGATACATTTATAATGTGGACTATGGCATACGAAGCACTTATATGGCCTGTAATGAATATAGCCGCAAATATCTTTTTTATAGTTGCTGCAATGTTTTTCGGATTTACGTCACTAATTTTCTTCTGGTGGGCAGGATTGGCTTTATTGGATTTAGTAACAGCCTTATACTGTGTTGCAGTTGAAAAAGAAGAATTTAGACTCGTACCGTATTCTTTAATATACAGAATGGTATTCATTCTTATAATTGATGTTAGTAAAGTGATGTCAACTATTGAAGAATTTTTAGGTATTAAAATGTCTTGGGGTAAATTAGAAAGAGTTGGAGCTTTAAAAGCATAAATTTTTAAAATAATAAACTAACTTATACAATAAGAGGTATCTTATGGAACTTATACCGATTCTATCTACAATAATCCTTGTTGCTACAATAAGCACTTTTATTTTGGCTATAGGTGCTTATATACTCTATAAAATTAGAGAAAGCAGAGGTGAGCAATATGTAACAGCTGGACCTTCAGAAGTTAAGGCTGAGTTGGTAACACCAGTTGCTGCACAGGCACCATTCAGGGAAGTTGAAAAAGCACCAGCACAGGTTTTTGTACAACAGCCTGTAGCAAGTAGCGGGCCTAAACAACAGCCACAACCAATATTTATTCAACAGCCTTATAGACCGGAAGTAAAACCGCTGCATTCAAGAGTTGGGGTACCAACTTCTCAGTTTAGCACTACCGAATTAACAGGTGCACAAAATCTCAGAGATTCTAAATTTATGAAATATACTTCGGATGGTTATGTATCTGCTAAAGAAGATGTAAATGTTGGAGCATTGAAGTGGAAGTAAATTCCAGCAAAAGAAAAAAAGGAGTTAATCAAGGTTTATTAATCTTAAGTGGATTAATATTTCTTATTGGTGCAGTATTAACTTATTATTTTATCTTAAGAGGTGTATTTGGGAAATTTAATACTGAAAATCTAATTCCTAGCCCAAAGATTATAAAAAGTGCGCTATCCAAGGAGAAACCTCACATTGCAATTCTTTATTCTCAATACACAGAGAATATGTTGCCTGAGGGTAATACTTGGTTAAATGATAATGTTAACACTTGGAAAAAGTTTCTTGATAATTCTCATCAGAGCTATGATATTATTAGTGATGAAACAATAGAATTAGGTCAGCATTATAAATATGGTTTAATAGTTCTTCCTGGTTCAAGATCACTTAGTGATAGGGAGACAATAAATCTTAAAAAGTATGTTGATAGAGGAGGCAGCGTTTTTGCTACAAGCGGTACTGCTTCTTACTCCAATGACGGTAAATGGAGAGGCTGGGAATTCATCAATAAAGTCTTCGGTATCAATTTTAAGAAAGAGATAAAAAATGATGATCTTACTAAGATTCATACTTTGAGAGGTGGATTACCAATAACTGCAAATATTCCTACCGGATTTCCTTTGAAGGTGGCTACTTGGGACAAACCGATTGCTGCCGAAGTAATGGATCCAAGAACAGTACAGGTAAGTTTCTGGTATAATTACAGACTTGAAAACGGTCTGTCAAGAGAAAATATCAAAAAGACAGCAGGTATTGTTTACGGTAATTATGGAAAAGGAAGATATGTATGGATGGGATTTGAAATAAACTCAGTAATAGGCGTACAAGAAGATTATGTTTTCTTTGAAAGACTTTTCAACAATTCTATAAGTTGGTTAACATATAAGCCTCTGGCTTATTACAATGAATGGCCAAGAGGATATAAAGCAGCCGCAATTATCGCTCCCACTCTTTCACAGGATATTTATAATATCAATAATTTACTGGGTGTTTTAAAATCAGAGAAAGTAAAAGCAACTTTTTTTATTGATCCTTATAAAGCAGAACAAAATAAAAAATTAGTAAAGAGTCTATCCAGATACGGGGATATAGGCGCACTTATAGATATAGGCTATTTAGCATCGATCAATGATACTTCGAACAAATTAGATGATTATAATACTCAATTAGAAAAATTAAACAGTGCTAAATCAATCTTAGAATCAATAACTGGGAAAACTATTACTGGTGTTAATCCATATTATGGCTTATTTGACGAAAATACTGTCCAATCACTGATTGATGATAAATATAGGTTTGTAATTACAGATTCACTTACAGATAGATCAGTACCGAAAACAATAATCCGCGGTGATGATAAAATCATTTTAATTACAAAAACAGCACGTGATGATTATGAAGTTATTAGAGATTTTGGTTTAACTTTGCCTGATTACCAATTATATACTTATCAGGAAGATGTTGACAGAATATTATTTGAAGGTGGATTATATGTATTCAAATTACATACGGAATACCAATGCAAGCCTGAAAATGTTGGTGTTGTAAGAAAAATTATAAAAGATTTAATGAAAAAAGGATTTTGGATAACCACAGCTTCAGAAATAAACAGATGGTTTGAGAGAAAAGACAAAGTTGAAATTAGAGTTGTACCAAGAGGTGAAAATAGAACTGTTGTTACTGTATCTAATCCCGGTGATAAAACGATAAATAGTTTAGTCGTAAAAGTTGATCTCAATCAACCGGCTACAAGAGTTAAATTAAGTTATGAAATTATAGGTACTAAAGTAGCTAAATATGAATATGACAGGACAAATAATATGGTTTATATATATATAAATGACTTAGAGCAAGGTGAATCACGTACATATTATTTAGATTATACTAGGCCAAACGCATAAAGATATTAGGATATATTATGAAAACGGAAATTAAATATTTAGCAAATTTTATTATAGTTATATCGATCTATTTTACGGGTTGTGTGGGCTCTCCTACTTCACCCACTTCTGATATTGAAAACAATAATAAAGGTAACGTCGTAATTTCATCGCCCACAAGCGGCGATTCTATAGGATACGATAAAACAATAATAAAATATAAAGTAAATCCTGTTGTAAGCAGTAAATATGTTGAGCTATATGTAAATGGTGAATATATTTCGACTCATTTTAGCAACGATTCTTCTTCAACACTTGAATTAAATTTTACTCAATCTAAAATGGGTTCAAAGATTAGTTACTTTTTAAAATATTATGATACTAATGGTACTTCAGCGGCTAGTGATACTATGAAAAATTTATTAATTACCGTATCAAAAACTAAACCTGAAAAACCATACGATATAAAAATAATAATCTTTAAAGGAGTCTCATCAAATTCTGCAAATATTTCTTGGAAAGATAAAACTGTTTTAGGGGAGACAAATTATGAGGTTTGGAGAAGTGAAGGGTTCACAGGTGATTATAAAAAAATATTTGGTCCATTGCCTCCCGGAACTTTTAATGTTAATGATGACAATATTTTACCCAGTGTAATTTATTACTATAAAGTTAGAGGACAAAATAAAGCTGGTTATTCTGAATTCAGCTCGTCGGTAAATACAGCAGGAGCCGGTAGCTCAAGTAATTTCCCTCCTCCTACCGGTTTAACAGGAGTTGCATTAAGTTCTACAGTTGTAAAATTAGTTTGGCAAGATAACAGTAATAATGAGAATCTTTTTAAAATTGAAAGAAATCCGAACTTATCTGCTTGGTCAAAATTTGAAACAATAGCTACTGTTGCTAATAATGTAACAACATTTACGGATAATACAGGAGGACTGAAAGGCGGACGTGAATATCTTTACAGAATAAAAGCATATTCTAATTCAGATTCTTCATGGTCGAATGTAGCTTCTGTAGTAACCCCATTGTAATAAGTATAATCTTAATTGCAGGTATTTTTTTAATATTTAATGGTTGGTAATTGGAAGCTAAATTTAAAATAAATCTTCAGTTATTTTCAGCTTTAGGAGAAAACTTAAATTTCTCTTTTGTTGTACTCGACCATTTAGGAAGAATTCTATTTGCTAATGAAGCTGCCGAAGAGCTACTACAAATTTCAGAAAAATCAAAAAAAATATTCTATTATTTTGAAGAAAAATCAACCGAAAAATTCAACGATATATTTAATGATCATATTGCTTCAGGAACTATTCAATCTAATTTAATTGATTTACAATTAGCTAACGGTAAGGAAATTAAATCCAAAGTTACACTAACTTCATATACCGAAAAAAAAGAATTTTTTATTTTTTGTTCTTTTAAACCCGAAGAACTTTCCATTAATTCCCGGGATATTAGCAGTGTTAATGTTATTGGCGGAGATTATAAAAATATTGTAAACAACAAACAGATATTAAAAATAATCAATGAAATTAAATCACTTTATCCATTTACATTTATAGGTAAAGAAAAATTAAGGAAGGATGTAGATAAATTAAGTGAGCTATTTTGGCTTAAAGATAAGTCCGGTAATATTGAATTAGTAAATAAAAAGTTTTCAGATAAACTCGGTGTTAATTCCACTATATTAGAAAGTCAAAAGTTTGATGATTTTATACCTGCACATCTTATAAATTTTTATAAATCAATTGATAATTATATTAATGATTCATTAAATTGTATAATTATTGAGGGAGCACCTGTAAAATCATTGTTGCAGAATCAAAATTATCAGACAATACAAATTCCTCTCAATGATGCAGATAATAATGTAATTGCAATTATATGTGTAACTCAAAAAATTAAAGAAAAAGAAATAAAGGTTAAAGGAAATGATTTCTTTAACTTAAATCCGAATTTATTGGATGAATTTCCTAACCCAATTGCATTTTTTGACAGTAACGGTATTCTTAAGCAGAAAAGTGAACATTTTTGTAAATTATTTTTAAGGAAATTAAAAGGTAGGAAAAAATTACAGTTTGGTGAAATTTTTCCAGCTGAAATTACTGAAAAAATTAATTCATTTCTCGAATCTAATTTTGAAAGCGGGAAATATACTTTAACGGTTAATAAACAAGATGATATTGAAAAAAGTGATTCTTTTGAAGTAGTTCTACATAAATTAAAATTTGATAATTCAAAAATCAAAGGATTTATATTTGAGGCAAACCTTGTTGAAAATAGGGATGATTTTGAAAGTCTATTAAAAAGAAGAGGGAAAATGTTTGATATTTTAATACAAAATAACCCCGAACCGATATTCATTTATGATAAAGATAATCTAAAATTTCTTGAAGTGAATGATGCCGCTTTAGATTTGTACGGATTCAGAAAAGATGAATTTCTGAAAATGGATCTAACAGATCTTTATACACCTGAAGATATACAAAGTTTATTAGGAACATCCTCTGACAATAAACATAATACTCAATTTAGAGGTCCTTACAGGCACAGAATAAAAAACGGGTCAATTATTTTTGTTGAAATAAGTAAAATCTCCTTTATGTATAAAGGGAAAGAGGCACATTTTAATATTATAAAAGATGTTACTAAAAATTTAACTCTTGAAATGAAAAACAGAGAGTTTAAAGCTGTATATGATAATACAACAGATTTACTTTTTTCTACCGAACAAACAGGATTCATAAAGTTTGCAAATGATAAAGCTTTGGAATTTTTAGATACAACGGATAAAAAAATAATAGGAATATCATTTGTTTCACTCTTTGTTGATGAAGACAGAAGTAACATTAATAATAAAATTTTTAATTCTAAAAGTTTAGACCCAATAAAAATTAAAGCTAAATTTAGAAAAAATATTGGAGAGCCTGTTCAAGTAGAACTTACAGCTACGCCAATTATAGATTTTGAAGGAAACATAGAAACTTTTACAATAATTGGTGTTGTTAAAAAACCAGAAATTGTTAAACAAATTGAAGTTGAAAGATCACCTGCATCATTTGAAACAGATAAAAAGCAAATAGATTCTTCATTTTTTTCAAGTCTGTTTCATGAAATTTTAACACCTATAAATGTAATTTTAGGTTTTGTGCAGGATTTAACAAGTAATCTAAAACAATTGACTCCCGAGCAAAAAGAAACTTCTAAAATTATAGACCAAAACAGAATAAGGCTTTTAGAAACAATGAATTCCGTAATTGAGTATTCTAATATTTTAAATAATGTTGTTCAACTTAACATAACAGAAATAGGGATACCGGAAATAATTGATAATTTACGGAAAGAAAACGATGAAATAGAAGAGAATCATAAGAAAGAATTTACTTACGGAAAAATATCATCCTCATTAAATTTTGAATCTGACCTTCCAAGATTTCAAACACTTGCATCTCTACTATTTAAAACCATCTCAATTCTAAGTACAAAAGACAAGTTATATTTTTCTGCAGTTTCATTCGGAGATGATAGTTTCTTAATATCCATTAAAGATAGTTACTCATCATTATCTGAAGAACTTTACGGGAAAATTGTAGACTTATTTGCTAATGAAGAAAAAATATCATCTGATGTTTTCGGATTATCGGTGTTAACTATTCGTTTGACAAAAGCTCTGTTAAAATTGTTAAAAGGGAAATTCCATAGTGATGAAACTGAGAATAAAAATTGTGGTTTTATTTTTCCTTTAAAATTTAAACTTGGTGAGTCACCTTTGGAAGATCAACTCTCTGAAATTAAAGAAACGGAACCGCAAGGAGAAAAAACAAAAAAGAAAATTGTTAAAAAAATTGAAGTAGAACCTTCAGTTGAGAAAGAAGAACAAGTACAAGTAAAAACTGAAAAGGAAATTAAAATTGATACGGTTGAGGATGAACCTACAATAGCAGAGGAAAGTATTTCTGCCTCCATTTCAGATTTTGATTTATCTGAACTTAAATGTCTTTATATAGAGGATCAGGTTGACTCACAAATTCTATTCAAAGTACAAATGAAAGAGCTTAAAGAAATAAAATTTGCAGTCAGCTTTGAAGAAGCGTTACCATTACTTGATTCAGAAAGATTTGATTTTATTGTTATGGATATAAATCTACAGGGCGAATATAACGGTTTGGACGCTTTAAAGATTATTAAAAGAATGCCGGGATATGAAAATACACCTATTATTGCTGTAACCGCATACGTATTACCGGGTGATAGAGAAAAATTTATTGCTACGGGATTTGAAGATTTTATATCAAAACCTATTTTCAGAGAAAAAATGGTTTCTACTCTGGAAAGAATATTTGTTGAATATAACTAAAAATCACGTTTTAGTTTATTAACAACCTTCAACCTGAAGACCTGCAACTTGCAACGTATAGCAGCATCATCCCGGAGGCCATTTCATCTGTCTGCCGCCCAGTAGATGAAGATGGATATGTTCAACTTCCTGTCCGCCGTTACTTCCGCAGTTAAAAACAAGCCTGTAACCATCATCAGATATTTGAAAATCTTTTGCTAATTTATTAGCTGTTTCAAACATTTCAGCAAGCAAATTGCTGTGCTCATTCATATCTAAATCAGAAACCCTTGGTATATCTATTTTTGGAATTATTAAAATGTGAACGGGTGCTTGAGGATTGATGTCTTTAAATGCCAAAATATTTTCGGATTCAAATACTATATCTGCAGGAATTTCTTTTCGTATGATTTTTGAAAATATTGTTTCACCCATTTCATTCTCCTTTTTCAATTTTATATTTCTTCATTTTATTGTAAAGGTGACTTCTTTGAATATCTAATTGTTCTGCAGTTTTACTAATATTCCAATTATTTAAGTTTAGTTGTTTTAATATAAATGCTTTTTCAGTTTTTTCCTTAAAATCTTGAAATGTGTTACTCTTTAATATTAAATCATCAACAGAAGAAGCAACTGAAGGGAATAAAAAAGAGAGATCATTTTCATTAACATTTTGTTTATCTATAATAATAATTATTCTCTCAATTACGTTACGAAGCTCTCGCACATTACCGCTCCAATTTTGAGATTGCAATAATTTTATTGCTTCCTTTGTAAATGTTACCGGAGGTTTCTTGTATTTTGAAGTAATGTTATTAACAAAATGATCAATTAAAATAGGAATATCTTCAACCCTGTCTTTCAAAGGTGGTACAAAAATTGGAATAACATTTAATCTGTGGTAAAGGTCTTCTCTAAAATTTTCTTTAGAAATTTCTTCTTTTAAATTCTTATTTGTGGCAGCAATAATACGCACATCAACTTTGATTTTTTTTCCGCCGCCTACTCTCTCTATTGTTCCGTCTTCAATTGCTCTTAAAACTTTTGCTTGTGCTTGCGGACTCATATCTCCAATCTCGTCCAAAAACAAAGTGCCTTTTTTAGCCAGTTCAAATTTGCCTATTCTTTGCTGAGAAGCTCCAGTGAAAGAACCTTTCTCGTGACCAAACAATTCAGATTCTATCAGTTCATTTGGTATTGCAGCGCAATTAACTTCAACAAATGCTTGATCTTTTCTTTTGCTTTGCTTGTGGATTGCTCTTGCTACTAATTCTTTCCCCGTTCCGTTTTCGCCTGTGATTAAAACCCTGGTATCAAGTGGAGCAACTTTTTCAATCATCTTAAGTATATCTTTTATTGCCTTACTTTTGCCCAAAATTTGTCCGTCGCCCAAAAGTGATTTTTTTATTTCAACATTTTCCTCGAGTAAAACAGATTTCTCAACTGCATTGCGGATGCTGATGACAAGTTTTTCCCTGTCGACAGGTTTTTCAATAAAATCATAAGCGCCAAGCTTTGTTGCTTTAACTGCATTTTCTAAGCTGCCGTGGGCGGAAATAATTATTACCGAAATAAAAGGATGTTTGGTTTTTACTTTTTCCAAAACTTCAAAGCCGTTCATCTCGGGCATTTGTATATCCAACAACAAGGCTGAATATACCTTATTGTCCAATTTCTCTAATCCTTCTTTGCCGGAAGTCGTATAGTCGGTTTCGTAACCTTCGTAATCAAGAATTAATTTTATGCTTTCGCAAATTCCTATCTCGTCATCTATAATTAATATTGTTCTCATTGATTTAAACTAAAATAAATTAATGTATTAGTAATTATTATTTGAGAAGGTAAAATATTCTTATTCTCTTTTAACTTTTCCCCGAAAATTTTACCCAATGAGTTTGCCATCATATCCCGTTTATCAATTGAAGATTGTACTTTAAAATTCTCTTCAAAAACTTCAACAAAATAACCAATTAGGTCCCCGAAATCAAAAATGTTTGTACTGTAAGAAATAAATGCACTACCGAAAAAATGTGACAGTTTGTCTTTGTCGCCGAAATTATCTTTGGGTGAATCCGCAAATATATATTTTGGTAAATGCTCATTCTTTAATTTAAAAATTGAATCGCCGACTGAAATTAAAGGATAATTAATTTTAGAAAATAGAGGAAATTTAATAGGAACATTTCTTACAGGTACTAAAGCAATGGTTAGTGAAAGTAATGTCTCAGAATAATTATATTTTTTAAACTTTAACTGATGAATGAATATCGAATCTATTAATTGAATATCTGTTTTTGTTTTTGATAAATTATTAAAATAATCGGAAGCAATATATTTAGAAATGTGTTCAACTGATTCATAAAGTTTACTTTGCTGTGGTATAATAGATGTGATACATATAAAGGAAATAAATAAATAGCGCATTAGAATATTATTTTCTTTTAAGATTTAAAAGCCACTTACTTCTGCAAAGAGGGATTAGAAATGTTTGAACCTGTAAAAATTTATTTATTGTCTGAAAGTAGCATGACAATTCACACAAAAGCTCATAGTATTTGATAATGCCAGCAAGGATTTATTTTTATCTTTTGTAGTGAGTATATCTCCAAGTTTATCTGCGCTTGCATGAAATTCTAAACCCATTCGTGTGAAATCTTTATTTTCAAAGGAAGTACACATCTTTCTCATCTCGTCAGTTAGACCTAATTTTAAATGAGCTACTTTAGCAGCTTTATCAAATTGATTATCAGATAACAAATTTATAATTGTTTTTACTGCTTCTACATGACTTCTCATATTCATCAATTGATGTTGTTTCATTTGGGGATTAAGTCTGAGAGAAATACGTTTGTCTTTATTATGGCCCATATTCATCATAATTCTATTTTTATCTGTTTTTAATTTTTCTTTCTCATTTAATTTTGTGTTTTCTGTAGTGCAAGAATTTAATGCAATACTGATTGAGATAATTAAGCTTAAAAAGATTATCGCTTTTTTCATTTTGTTTGATACCTCATACATTATGCTGTTTGTTGACAGTTAGAATTATTATCTAATTCATTTACTTTTCATTTTAAATATAATACATCTTTTTAAGTCTGTATTACACCCGTATTAAATTTAGGTATATCCGGATTATTGTTTGAAGCTTCTATTGCCATTGATACATACTCTCTTGTTAGTGCAGGATCAATTATCTCGTCAACCCAGAGTCTTGCAGCAGCATAATAAGGTGAACTTGCATTTTCATATGATTCGGAAATTTCTTTCAGCAGTTTGTTCTTGCTTTCCTCGGTGATTTTTTCTCCTTTCCTTTCTGCTTGCTTAACTTTTATGCTGAGTAAAACATTGCTGGCTTGAGTTCCTCCCATAACAGAAATTTTAGCATTCGGATAAGCAAAGATAAAACGTGGATCGTAAGCTTTACCGCACATTGCATAATTACCCGCACCAAAACTATTGCCGACAATAATTGTAATTTTTGGTACTACGGAATTTGCAACAGCATTAACCATTTTTGCACCATCTTTTATTATACCTCCGTGTTCTGCTCTGCTGCCGACCATAAATCCTGTTACATCCTGTAGAAATAATAGAGGAATTTTTTTCTGATTGCAATTCATAATAAACCGTGCAGCTTTGTCAGCACTATCCGAATATATTACTCCGCCTACCTGCATTTCGCCTTTTTCTGTCTTAACAATGTTTCTTTGATTTGCCACTATTCCAATTGACCAGCCGTCAAT
>CAZTZZ010000009.1:23473-36383 GCA_964617905.1 uncultured Ignavibacteriaceae bacterium
CATTCTTCATCGTTTTTCATTATGTAATCAGTTACACCGGAAATATTTGATTGTACTTTTGCACCTCCCAAATTTTCGTTGTCAATTTCCTCGCCAATTGCAGCTTTTACCAAATGAGAACCGGCTAAGAAAACCGAACCTTCTCCTTCAACAATTAATGCTTCATCACTCATAATAGGGAGGTATGCACCACCGGCAACACAGGGACCCATAATAGCTGCAATTTGTGGGATACCCATCGAGGACATCTTTGCGTTATTTCTAAAAACTCTTCCGAAATGTTCCTTATCCGGAAATATATCTTCCTGGAGAGGAAGAAACACACCAGCACTGTCAACCAAATAAATTATGGGAAGATCATTTTCCATTGAAATTTCCTGAGCACGCAGATTTTTTTTTGCAGTCATGGGAAACCACGCACCTGCTTTAACGGTTGCATCGTTTGCAACAATTAAATGCTGTCTTCCGCAAATTTTACCCACACCATAAACAGTTCCGGCTGAAGGAGCTCCTCCGTATTCAGGATACATATTATAAGCAGCAAAGGAATTCAGCTCATAAAAATCTTTTGGATTATCCAATAGAAAATTTATTCTTTCGCGTGCAGTCATTTTACCTTTTGCTTTATGCCTTTCTAAGGCTTTTTCTCCGCCTCCCAAGCTTACCTTTTTCTTTTCGGCCTTTAATTTACGGAGCAGATTTTTTGTGTAATCTTCGCGCTGCAAAAAAGTCGGGTCTTCTTTTATTTTCTTACCTATTTTTTTCATATTATTTAATCGACCGATTTAATCTTTTAATAAATCTCTTGCAATAACAATCCGTTGTATCTCAGATGTACCCTCGCCGATTGTAAGGAGTTTAACATCTCTGTAAAATTTTTCAACCGGATAATCTTTAACAAAACCGTATCCTCCAAAAATCTGAACAGCATCATTTGCAGCTTTTTCTGCAATTTCACTCGCAAATAATTTTGCCATAGCTGCTTCTTTTGTGTTAGAATCTCCGTTGTCTTTCAATGTGGCTGCTTTATATGTAAGTAATCTTGCGGCTTCAATATTAGTATGCATTTCTGCAAGCTTAAATTGAATAGCCTGAAACTCATTAAGGTTTTTTCCAAATTGTTTACGTTCACCCGAATATTTAACAGCCGCCTCCATTGCACCTTGTGCCAGCCCTAAGCTGAGGGCTGCTATGGAAATTCTTCCGCCTTCAAGTATTTTCATTGCTTGGATAAATCCCTCGCCATCATTTCCAATCATATTTTCTGCTGATACTCTACAATTTTCAAACATCAATTGTGTTGTATCCGATGCTCTCATTCCCAATTTATTCTCTTTTTTCCCTACAATAAACCCTTCCATACCTTTTTCAAGTATAAAAGCCGAAATTCCTTTTTTCCCTTTTTCTTTATCAGTAATTGCCATAATTACGGCAGTTTCTCCGACTGTTCCGTGTGTAATAAAAGTTTTATTTCCATTAAGAATGTAAAAATTCCCGTCTTTTTCCGCAGTGGTTTTCATATTACCGGCGTCGCTTCCGGAGGAAGATTCAGTTAATCCCCAGGCACCAAATTTTTTACCCGAAGTCAAATCGGGGAGATACTTATTTCTCAAATCTTCATTACTAAAAGTATAAAGATGATTTGTGCACAATCCGTTATGCGCCGCAACAGACAACGCCAAGGAAGGATCTACTTTAGCAAGTTCTTCAATGACTAAAGCATATTCTAAGTAACCCAATCCTGCACCACCGTATTGTTCCGGAATTAAAATACCTAAAAATCCCATATCACCAAGCTGGTGCATAATTTCGGTTGGGAACGTTTGTGATTCATCAAATTCCATTACAACCGGTCTCACTATTTTATCTGCAAAGTCTCTTACCGTATCTCTAATCATAATTTGTTCATCGGTTAAATCCAAATTGAATGTTTGTTCTAATATTTCCATCTTTTCCTCAATAATTGAATATCGTTTTTTTATATATTTATTTTGAACTGTTCAAAAATATCTTCCGCAAGCTTGTAGGGTGAAATATTTCCTGAAAGTACCTTTTCGAGCGATAAAAGTAAAAAATTATTAGTCTCTGAATTCCATAGTTCATTTTTAATTTTATCTTCTACTATTTCTTTAATTCTTATTTTTGTCCTTTCCAATCTTTGCTTGTTAAACAAATCTTTTGAAATTAAATACTTTTTATGCTCATAAATAGTTTCAAGCACTTCATCAACACCATTGTTTTCTGTTGCTATCGTTGTAACGATTTTTGGCATGTAAGTAGTTTCATCGTGGAAACGAAGCGTTAAAATTGTTTTTAATGCAGACTCTGCTCTGTTGGAGCCGGGTCTGTCGAATTTATTTAAAACAAAAAAATCCGCAATTTCCATCAATCCGGCTTTCATTGCCTGAACAGCATCCCCGGACTCGGGAACTAAAATAACAATTGTAGTATCAGCCGCTTGTGCTATATCCAATTCCGATTGTCCCACGCCCACTGTTTCAAGCAAAATAAAATCGTAACCGGCAGCATCCATAACATCTGCCACATCGTTTGCTTTTTTGCTGAGTCCGCCAAGACTGCCTCTTGTAGCCATGCTTCTTATAAAAACACTTGGGTTGTTTCCAATATCATTCATCCTTACTCTGTCACCTAAAAGCGCACCGCCGGTAAACGGACTGGTAGGGTCAACTGCAATTATACCGACTTTTTTATTTTGTTCAAGTAATTTTTTTGTAAGCTGATTTGTAATTGTGCTTTTCCCTGCCCCTGGTGGTCCTGTAATACCTACTCTGTATGCATTACCCACTTTTGGATAAATTGATTTTAAAATTGTTACAGATTCACTGTTCCCTTGTTCAACAACGGATATAGTTCTTGCTAAAGTTCTTCTGTCGTTATTGAAAAGTTTATCAAGATCCATGATTTATTTAAATAAAATAATTTTTTATTTATAATATGATTCTACTGTACTAATTTAGATTCGAAAAAATTTACCGTTTCTTTTAATCCTTCTTCTATTTTTACGGAAGGGCGCCAGTTAAATCTTTTATAAAATTTATTCGAAGTAATTACACTTCTTAACTGTTCACCCGGAGCTGCAGGACCGTGTTTTTCAACCTGTCCGTTTTTAATTATATTATTAAGTGAGATAAATAATTCATTTACATTTGTTTCAATTCCTGTTCCCACATTTAGAATATCTGCTTTGTCGTCTTCTAACACTAATGTATTTGCTTTAACAACATCTTTTATAAATACGTAGTCTCTAGTCTGCAATCCGTCCCCGTTTATAATGGGCTGTTCTCCGGAAAGCAATTTATTTGTAAATATTGCTATTACGCCGGCTTCGCCAAAAGGGTTTTGCCTTGGTCCGTAAATGTTAGCATATCTCAAGATTGAATAATTTAATCCGTACTGTTTAAAGTAAAAGAATAAATATTTTTCAACGGATAATTTTGATATTCCGTAGGGAGAAAGAGGGAAAGTGGGATGTTTTTCGTCTGCCGGAAAGTATTCCTGCTCACCGTATACAGCGCCTCCGGTTGAAGAAAAGATAAATTTCTTCACTCCGCATTTTACAGAGTTTTGTAACAAATTTATCGTACCTATGATGTTAGTATTTGCATCAAAAGCAGGATCTGCAACACTTTTCCGTACATCCATTTGTGCAGCGTGATGATTTACAAAGTCAAAATTTTGTGTCTCGAATAAATCGGATAATGATTTATCACAAATATCTGCTTTTATAAATGTAGCCTTTGAATTTACATTCTTCTCAAATCCTGTTGAAAGATTATCCAAAATAAAGACATTGTGACCAAGATTTATGTACTCATCAGCTATGTGTGAAGCAATAAAACCGGCTCCGCCCGTAATTAGAATTTTCATTATTTATCTATTTCCCGTAAAGGTTATTTGAATATATATATTGCCGAACTTGTTCCGTTACTAAAAAATCTATTGGTTGGTTGTTTTGAACTTTCCTGCGAATTTCAGTTGCACTAATTTCAATTAACGGAGAGTTTAAATATACAACAGATTTTTCATATTTGTTCTTTTTCGATTTGCCGCTTAATTGTCTTTTAAGTACAATAATTTTTGAGAGTTCAATAAGTTTATCAGGCTCTTTCCATGTATCTAATTTTAAAAAATTATCCTCACCGATAATTAACTCCAGATTGTTATACTTTTTTTTAAAGTATTTTATCGTATCGATAGAATATGAAATTCCGTCATTATTTAACTCAAAATCGGAGTGTTCAAAATATGGTATATCTGAAATGGCAAGCTTTAACATTTCCAGTCTGTGTTTACTTTCGGCAGAAATTACATTTGTTTTATGTGGGGAGATTTTACAAGGGACAAAAATTATTTTATCAAGTTGCCTTTTTTCAAAAATAAATTGAGAGCAAATAAGATGTCCTAAATGAATAGGATCGAATGTACCGCCGAATATTCCTACCGCTTTCATTGAAGATAGTCCTTATATTCAATGAACAGATTTGTAAAATTTTCGTGACTTTTTTCGGAACAAAAATTCTCGCTTTTCCGGCTTGAAAGCAGGGAATATAAATCCTTAAAATCATTTAGATTTCTAATTTTTAAAAATCCATTTAAGACAAAATAATTAACATTTTCACGGTTAATTCTTTTTAAAAGATTATCAAATTGAAATTTACTGTCTGCTAAGTTCTTAAGCAGTTTGCTATCCAAAAAGTTGGTACCCAAAAAACAAATTCTGTCGTTCTTCGTTTTCCCGATCACTAATACTTCACCTTCAGCTAATAATAAATCGAAAACACGTTTTATGTCATTTGAAGAATATCCAATTGTATTTGAAAATAAAATTAAATTTCTTCCATATTCATCTGACTGTAATTCTTCAAGTTTATCTAATACGTCTTTTTCCAAAGGACAATCTACACTTTTAATTTTAGCGGAAATACTCTCGTTAATTAATGGGTTTGAATCACTTTGGGTAATAATAATTTTTTCGATATTCTCAATCTTGTTTATCTGTTCAATTGAGTTACTAAATAAATTAGAATTTAGTATTGAACCAAGCTCGTTTGAGATAGTTGCTATTTCATCTTTTTTATTTCTAGCTAAATTCTCTAAATATAAATAATATAAACAAGCTTTATTCTTCATTTAATTATATGTTGATTAATAAATTTTTAATAAAGTTTCTGTAATGTTCAACTTCATTTTTGTAAAATATTTTGCTTTTTCCCACCGAATTTTTATGCTGTAATTTTCTGAATGCAAGCGTTGTGGCTGCTTTTGTATAAGATTTTCTTATATCTTCTTCAATCCAGCCTTTTTTAGTCCTATTTTTTGAATTTAAAATATTCAAATGAGCTGCAGGTATTAAACCCGACTCAGCTTCTCCTTGCAACTCTGTGTAAATGATCTTCTTTTCTCGATTCAATGAAATTGAATAAATTATAACAAAAATTGTAATCGTAAATATAATGAACAAAAATCCAAGTAATGCAGTTGATTCAAAGCTCACAGTAAAATTCCAAATAAAGTGGATAAAAATTGCACAGCACAATCCCATAAATGCATAAAATATTTTGCTTTTTGTTGTTTTAAATTTAGAATAACCCAGCATTGCACCTAAAGTAGCGGTTGCAACTCCGTGCATAACAGCAGAAAAAAGAGTTCTTATAATTACTATTGTCAGCCATTGTGAAAGAGTATCAGAATAAGCGATAAAATACAAGAAATTTTCCGTCATCCCGAACCCAAGACCAATTGCGCCTCCGTAAACAATCCCGTCGGTTAGATTGTCGAATTTTATATTTTTAATAGTTAAAAAAAGGAATGCACCTTTTGTAATCTCTTCAACAAAAGGAGCGGCGATAATGGATTGTGCATAATCTAAAGTTTGTTTGTTCTCAAGAAAAATTCCTATAAATTTTAATAGAATATTTGTACCTATATAAGCCAAAAAAATTGCTCCAACAGCGCCCCAAAAATAATTTAGCAGAACAAGACTGATAGGTTCTCTTTCATACCTGTCAAATTGCCAAATTAAAAACAGATAAATTAACATCGGAACAATAGCTGAAATGGCTGAAATTGTTAACATAAACAATTATACTTTTACGATTGATTTTTAAATATTAAAATTCTTCGAAAAATTTCTAATCCAAATTTTTGAAAATTCAATATATTAAAAAAATGAATATTACATTATTATTTTTGATGTGGATTTAACATTTTTATTTATTAATACTAGTGTATAGAACTTCCACTTTATAGCATATAGTGCTTGTAATTACTGATTTTTTCTTATTTTCGGATTTGATTATCAAATATACAATATTTATATTTTGACTTCTTTTTGCTTTATTTTTGTTAAAAATATGCTTATTCAAATATCAAATCTGAGCGACGGAGAATATTTTTATACTTTTGACAAAAAGGTTGAGGAAATTAATTTATCGGAACCTTTTTTGGGTAATATTATTGTTGAATCACAGTTACAAAAATCGCAAAGGCAAATAATATTAAACTCAAAAATAAAAGCAAATGTGAATTACGAATGTGACAGGTGCGGTATTGAATTTGAACAAGAACTAACAAATGAATATAAGATTGTATATTTATTCAGTTCAAATATGAACGATGAAGACCAAGTTGATTTAAAATATATTTCATTTGAAGCCGATAAAATAGACCTGACACCAGAAATTAGAGATTACGCAATGCTTGCTATACCGATGAAAAAATTATGTAATAATGATTGTAAAGGTTTGTGTGTTGAGTGTGGTAAAAATTTGAACCAGGGAAATTGTAACTGTAATAAAAAAGAAATAGATTCAAGATGGTTACCGCTTGAAAAATTAAGAAAAAATGTTAATTAATTAAATAATCGGAAAATAAATGGCACATCCAAAACGAAAAATATCTAAAAGCAGAAGAGATAAACGCAGAACACATTATAAAGCTACAGCACCGACATTAAGCACTTGTTCAAATTGCGGCGAGATGAAAATGGCACACCGTGCTTGTCCTTCCTGCGGTTATTATAATGACCGTTCAATGTTTATACCAAAAGCCGAATAAAACATATTTGTAAATGGATACAATCCTTACGAACGATTCCAGATGCAGAATAGTTGTAGATGCAATGGGGGGAGATTTTTCTCCCCTTAATGCTATATTGGGGTCTGTGGAAGCTTTTGAAGAATCAGACTTTCAGTTGTTGTTTGTCGGCGATAAAAATGAAATTGAAAAAGTGCTGAAAGAAAATAACCGCTCTTTTAATTCCGCCGATATTATTCATACAACCGAAGTAATATCAATGTCGGAACATCCCACCGAGGCTTTTAAAAATAAAAAAAATTCATCTATTGTTGTCGGAGCTAATCTTGTTAAAGGAAAAAAGGCTGACGCTTTTGTAAGTGCAGGAAACACAGGCGCAGTAAGTGTGGCTTCAATTTTTGATATTGGCAGAATTGAAGGTGTAAAAAGACCAACTCTTACGGCTCCTTTGCCAAATGAAAAAGACGGTTTTACTTTTGTATCGGATGTGGGTGCATTTGTAGATTCTAGACCAGAGCATTTATTTGATTATGCAGTATTAAGCTCAATTTATATTGAAGAAATATATGGAATTAAGAGACCGAAAATTGGTCTTTTAAATGTAGGTGAAGAGGAAGAAAAAGGTTATAAATTAACTACAGAAACTGCAAAACTGCTTAATAATTCTGATATGAATTTTTACGGAAATGTAGAAGGAAAAGATATTTTAAAAGGTACGGTTGATTTAATTATTTGTGATGGGTTTGTGGGAAATATATTGTTGAAATTTGCAGAAAGTATGATACCTTTTCTTAAATCTGCATTTAGTAATTTTGCAGGTAAAAGTTTTATAAACAAACTAAAAATAGCACCGTTAAAATTTCCTCCGCTTAAGAATGCTTTTAAAAGTTCCTTGCAGAAATCTAATCCAGATAATGTGGGCGGTTTACCTTTACTTGGGATAGACGGGATAAGCATCATTGGTCACGGTTCAAGTTCAAAATTGGCTTTTAAAAATATGGTGCTACGCGCAAATGAGATGCATAGAAAAAATTTGATAGAAAAGTTAAGAAAATCAATAAATCAATATTCAAAATTAAATTAGGTTGGGTTGTTAATGTCAGAAAAAACCATTAGTGCTGTAATAACCGGAGTTGGTATGTATGTTCCGGATAAAGTTTTAGACAATGCATATTTTGAATCGATAGTAGACACTAACGATGAATGGATAAAAACCAGGACAGGAATTTCTGAAAGAAGAAAATTAGAAAACGGAGCTACTAGTGATTTAGCTACGGGAGCCGCTTTAGATCTATTAAAATCGAGAAATATTTCAGCGGAAGAAATTGATGTTATTATTGTTGCAACGGTAACACCCGATATGTTTTTTCCTGCCACTGCTTGTTTAGTTCAAGATAATCTTGGAGCAAAAAATGCATGGGGATTTGACCTCTCGGCAGCTTGTTCCGGATTTTTATTTGCATATCAAACAGGATGTTCTTTAGTTGAATCAGGAAAGTATAAAAAAGTGCTTGTTATCGGTGCCGATAAAATGTCTTCAATTACTGATTATACAGACAGAAATAATTGTATCTTATTTGGTGATGCCGGTGCTGCCGTTTTATTGGAACCTTCAGAAGATACATCAGTTGGTCATCAGGATTCTCTTTTACATATTGATGGGAGTGGAAGAGAAAGTTTGAATATGAAAGGCGGAGGAAGTCTAAATCCTTCGTCGCATGAAACAGTTGACAAAGGAATGCACTATATTTTTCAGGACGGGAAAACGGTTTTTAAATTTGCCGTAAAAGGTATGGCGGATATTTCTTTTGAAATTATGGAAAAAAACGGCTTGAAATCAGATGATATTTCCTATTTAGTTCCTCATCAAGCTAATTTAAGAATTATTAATGCTACTGCGGACAGGATGGGAATCAATACAGATAAAGTTATGATAAATATAAACAAATACGGTAACACAACTGCAGCAACAATTCCTCTTTGTCTTGTTGAATATTATAGAGCAGGTAAATTGAAAAAAGGAGATAAATTAATTTTAGCTTCTTTTGGTGCAGGTTATACTTGGGGTGCTTGCTATTTAGTTTGGGGAATGTAAAACAAAGAAGATTATTTAGATTATGACTAAAGTAGGATTCCTTTTCCCCGGTCAAGGGGCTCAGTACGTTGGTATGGCAAAAGACCTTTACGATAATTCCGTAGAAGTTAGAGAGATGATAAAAACTGCTGACGATGTTTTAAACATTAATTTATCAGATATAATGTTTAATGGCCCTGAAGAAAAATTAAAACAAACAGAATTTACACAACCCGCTATTTTTATACATAGTGTCGTTTTATGTAGTCTTACCCGACTGCTTACACCGCAAGCAGCAGCAGGACATTCTTTAGGTGAGTATTCTGCTTTGGTTTCTGCAGGTGCTATTCAATATTATGAAGCTGTTCAATTAGTAAGAGAAAGAGGAACTGCGATGCAGCAATCAGGAATTGATAATCCAGGTACAATGGCTGCAGTTATCGGTTTAACACCCGAGAAGGTAGAACAATGCTGCAGAGAAGCATCCGAATTTGGAATAGTACAGCCCGCAAATTTCAACTCTCCCGGTCAGATAGTTATTTCGGGATCTGTTGAAGGAGTGAAAAATGGTATGGAGCTATGTAAAGAAAACGGTGCGAGAATGGTAAAAGAACTTGTTGTTAGCGGCGCTTTTCATTCGCCCCTGATGGAATCTGCTAAAGAAAAATTAAAAGCAGCATTGGATAAAACAAATATTTATGATGCAAGATTTCCTGTATATGCTAATGTTTCAGCAAAACCTGTAACTAAGAAAGATGAAATTAATGATATGCTTTATAAGCAGGTTACTTCTCCGGTTCGCTGGGAAGAAATTATAAAAAATATGATTTCCGACGGAATTGATGAATTTTATGAAATTGGTCCGGGTAAAGTTTTACAAGGATTAGTAAAAAGAATCAATCCCGGAGTAAAATGTAACGGAATTGATAAATATTCTGATTTGGAGCAATACCTGTAATGGCAAAAAAAAATGTGAAAGTAATAAAGGGATTAAAAATTGATCCGCGTATATTTACTTTCAAATTTAATTGTGATTGCACGGGAGAGTGCTGTCATTACGGAGTTTATACAGATTCTTATGAGACAAAACGAATATTGAGGATTAAAAATAAAGTTCTTGAAAATTTTGACAACTCGCAATGCACTGATGTTAACAAATGGTTTGAAGAACCCGAAGAAGATGAAGATTTTGAGTCGGGAGTAGCGATTGGAACCGAAGTAATTGACGGTAAATGTACTTTTTTGGATAAGAATGGTTTATGTACACTTCAAAAGTTAGCATTGGATGAAGGGAAATATAAGTGGAAGTATAAACCTCTTTATTGTATATTGTTTCCGTTAACTATTTATGAAGGCGCCCTTACAATAGATGATGAACACATTGACCGTTTGAAAACTTGTAATCCGGATCCAAAAAATGAAAAGACAATATTCGAATATTGCACGGAAGAGTTAATTCATCTGTTTGGTAAAAGAGGATATAAGGAATTAAAGAAATATGGCGAAGAGTATTTAAATAATAAAAAATCCAAAAAATAAAAATGTTAAAAAATAAAAAAGCATTGGTCACCGGCGGCACAAGAGGCATTGGCAGAGCCATTGTACTTGATTTAGCGGCAAACGGTTGTGATGTTGTTTTTACATATCACAGTTCTGATAAAGCAGCCAAAGAATTAGAAAGTGAATCTAAAAAATACGGCGTACAAATTTTAAGTTTTAAAGCCGATGCATCAAATTTGAAAGAAGCCGAAAAATCTGTACAGTTTACATTGGAAAATTTTGGTAATTTAGATTTTCTTGTAAACAACGCAGGGATAACAAAAGATAATTTGATTTTAAGAATGTCAGAGGAAGATTTTGATTCCGTTATTTCTTCCAACTTAAAAAGTGTATATAATTATTCAAAATTATCAATCCGCCCGATGATGAAGCAAAGATACGGAAGAATAATTAATATAGCTTCGGTTGTTGCTCTTATCGGTAATCCGGGTCAGGCAAACTATGTTGCTTCAAAAGCCGGTGTTATAGGATTAACAAAATCTTTGGCTCGTGAATTTGCATCGCGTAATATTACCGTTAATGCAGTAGCACCGGGTTACGTTAGCACAGATATGACAAAAGATCTAAATGACGCACAAAAAGAAGCTATTTTAAATCAAGTACCTTTAAAACGAATTGCAGAACCCAAAGATATTGCAAAAGTTGTTACATTTTTAGCCTCATCTGCTGCGGACTATATTACAGGACAGGTAATTGCAGTAGACGGCGGGATGACAATGTAAACAATTAAATTTTTTTTGAACATGTAGAAGCATAATAAATTTATTTTTATATTAAATACAGTTAATCTAAATAATTATAGGAGAAAAAAGATGGACGTTGAAGCTAAAGTTAAAGAGATTATAATAGACAAATTAGGTGTTGAAGAATCTCAAATTACACCAGAAGCTTCTTTTACAAATGATCTAGGAGCTGATTCCTTGGATATAGTTGAATTAGTAATGGGTTTTGAAAGTGCTTTTTCAATTTCAATACCTGATGATGATGCTGAAAAGATCGGAACAGTTGGAGATGCAGTAAGTTATTTAACTGAAAAAGTTGGTTAATTAAAAATTTAGCCGAGGTGTTTTACACTTCGGCTATTTTACAATCTATTAAAATCTTAAATGAAATTTTATTCGTTTTTAAATCGAATTTTGTCCCTCCTAATAAATATCAAATCACAAACTATGTCCAAATTTTGCTTCAGTTATTATTTCAAATAAGGGTGAGTTTTGTTCATACTTCGTTATTTACTAATTAAATTAAAATATTTTATTACAGGAAGTAATTGGAATAATATTAGTAATTTTATAAATATTAAAAAGTACAAGACATTTGAAAAAATAATTGACTGTAATATTTATGATCCAAAGTATTATCTAAAAGCTTTAACTCACAGGTCATTACTAGAGGTGAATGAAAATGTTGATTCATCAAATGAAAGATTAGAATATTTAGGTGATGCAGTAGTTGACTTAATTGTAGGCAAATATTTATTTAATAAATTTCCTGATGAAGATGAAGGCTATTTAACGAAAACAAGATCGATGCTTGTTAATAAAAGTGCTTTATTTGATGCCGCCAATAGAATAGAACTTGATAAATATTTACTTGTTAGTGATAATTTTGCTAAGACTCTTCCCGATGGATCAAGATCTGTTCTTTCTGATGGATATGAAGCAATAGTAGGTGCTATTTACAAAGATAAGGGTATCAATAAAGCAGAAAAATTCTTAATGAAAACTTTACTGGAGCCAAGTTTTGAAATTACAGGATATTTAAAAGATAAAAATTATAAGAGTCAATTGTTAGAATTTGTACAAAAACAACGCTTGGAAAACCTTGAGTATCTTGTAATAAGAGAAGAGGGACCACAGCACAAAAAATTATTTACCGTACAAGTAAAAGTGGACGGTGAAATTTGTGGAACAGGTGAGGGTAAAAATAAGAAAAGCGCAGAACAGGTCGCCGCAAGAAATGCTTTACAAAAAATAAAAGATACCTAATCTCTTTTAATTTGACAATCCCATTTATTAATATATTGTGTAAATTTATTTTTTATTAATTAATAATTATTGCGCTAAACATTTTTTGAGAAGTATAAATGAATAACCTAAACCATCCTGATAAATTTATTAAAAGGCACATAGGTCCGCAAGAGAGTGATATTGAGGAAATGCTTAAATTTGTAAAAGCCTCATCATTAAACGAATTAATTGATCAAACAATTCCTGAAAA
>CAZTZZ010000009.1:36483-68136 GCA_964617905.1 uncultured Ignavibacteriaceae bacterium
TTAATCAATTTTCAAACTGCTGTAATAGATTTAACAGGTCTTCCTATAGCAAATGCATCGTTATTGGATGAAGCTACAGCGGCGGCAGAAGCTATGACAATGTTCTTTGCAAAACGAAAAAACAAAAAAGCTAATAAATTTTTTGTCTCAAGAGAATGTTTTCCGCAAACAATCGAGGTTCTTAAAACCAGGTCCAACCCTTTGGGCATAGAATTGATAGTCGATGATCATAAAACTGCAGAATTGAATGAAGACATTTTTGGCTTACTCGTTCAATATCCAGCTTCCGAGGGTGAAATTTTCGATTATAAAAATTTATTTAATGAAGCTTCTCAAAAAAACATATATAAAGCTGTGGCAGCGGATATTCTCAGTTTGACGCTTTTAATACCACCCGGAGAGTTCGGCGCTGATGTTGTTTTAGGCAGCACTCAAAGATTTGGTATTCCCATGGGCTTCGGCGGACCGCACGCCGCCTATTTTGCGTGCAAAGAGGAATTTAAAAGAAATCTGCCAGGCAGAGTGATAGGAGAATCAATTGATGCAGCAGGTAATAAAGGATATCGTTTGGCTCTACAGACAAGAGAACAACATATCAGGAGAGAAAAAGCCACAAGTAATATTTGTACAGCTCAAGTTTTACTTGCAATTATGGCTGGTATGTATGCAGTCTATCACGGACCAAAAGGAATTAAATCAATTGCAGAAAGAATTTATAAATTAACGAATATTTTGAACAATTCTTTAGCCGGATTAGGATTTACACAATTAAACAATAATTATTTTGATACACTTTTATTTGATGTAAGGGAAGAAAAAATATTTAATAATATAAAAACCGAAGCCGAAAAAAGCTGTATTAATTTTAGATATTTATCGGAAAATAAAATAGGTATATCAACAAGCGAAGAAACAAATTTATATGATGTAAAAGAAATCATATCAATCTTTGCAAAAGCAACCGGGAAAGAATTTGAAAATTCAACCGTTAATATTAAAACTGAAGAAAAAATAAACGATCAGTTCAAAAGAGAAAGCAAATATTTGCAGAGTAAAGTATTTAACAGCTATCACTCTGAAACGGAGATGATGAGATATATTAAAAGACTTGAGAATAAAGATTTATCTTTAGTTCATTCAATGACTCCTCTCGGTTCATGTACAATGAAGTTAAATGCTGCCTCCGAACTGATAAGTGTTTCAAATCCAAAATATAATTCCATTCACCCATTCGCACCTTCAAATCAAACCGAAGGTTATGCACAAATATTTAAGGAACTTAAAAAAGATTTATCAAAACTTACCGGATTTGTTGAAACTTCACTACAACCAAACTCAGGAGCCCAGGGCGAATTTACCGGTCTAATGGTCATAAGAGCCTATAATAACAGCCGCGGTGATTTGAAAAGAAACATTGTACTGATTCCTTCATCAGCACACGGTACAAATCCAGCAAGTGCCGTTATGGCTGGCAATAAGGTTGTAGTTGTTAAATGTGACGAATTAGGAAATATTGATATTGAAGACTTGAAAACAAAACTTGAAGAAAACAAAGAAAATATTTCTGCTTTAATGGTTACTTATCCTTCAACTCATGGTGTTTTTGAAAGCCGAATAAAAGAAATTTGTGACCTTGTTCATAAATGCGGGGGACAGGTTTATATGGACGGCGCAAATCTAAATGCCCAAGTTGGTTTAACAAGTCCGGGAGAAATAGGAGCTGACGTATGTCACATAAATCTTCATAAAACTTTCAGCATACCGCACGGGGGAGGAGGGCCCGGTGCAGGGCCTATTGCAGTTGCGGATCATTTAGTAGATTTTTTACCGAATCATTGTATTAAAAAAGTAGGTGGAGATAAAGGAATAACAGCCGTTACTTCGGCACCTTGGGGTAGTGCAAGCATACTTTTAATCTCTTATGCTTACATTAAAATGATGGGAATAATTGGGTTAAAAAGAGCCAGTGAAATTGCTATTCTAAACGCAAATTACATTAAAGCTAAGTTAGAAAAAGATTACAAAGTAGTTTATCAAGGTGAAAACGGAAGAGTTGCTCACGAACTAATTTTTGATATGCACCCGTTCAAAGATTCCGCCGATATAACAGAAAGTGATATTGCAAAACGTCTTATGGATTATGGTTTTCATGCACCTACAGTTTCGTTTCCAGTTCACTCAACACTAATGGTTGAACCAACCGAGAGCGAATCAAAAACAGAGTTGAACAGATTCTGCGAAGCTATGTTATCAATAAGAAAGGAAATTGCAGATATTGAAAACGGAAGTTCAGATAAAAAAGATAACGTAATAAAAAATTCTCCTCATACAATGTTTGATATCGTTTCTGCAAAATGGGAACATACTTATACAAGAGAAAAAGCTGTTTTTCCTACGGAATGGGTTAAGAAAAATAAATTCTGGCCTCCGGTAAAAAGAATAGACAATGCATACGGCGACAGGAATTTAGTTTGCAGCTGCAATCCTGTAGAAGATTACGAAGAAGGGGTTAATTCTTAATTTATTTTTCCGTTAAAAAAATTATATCTTTATCTTGTTACACTTCTAAAAATTATTTTTGGACTGGGATGAATAAATACGCTCTTGTTTTTATATATCTTTTGATATGTAGTCCCATTATATATTCCCAAAATTCCGACACTACATTTAGCAAAGATGATTTTTCATTTATAGTTGACTCAATAAAGATTTCCGGGAATAGTATTACGGAAAAAGAAATCATTCTAAAAGAATTGACTTTTGATACAGGTGATAAAGTTACTCCCCAAATATTAAAATATAACCAGGAAAGGATTTTCAGTTTAAGAATTTTTACAAAAGTGGAGCTTTTCCCAACCCTTAAAAGTGGAAAATACATTATAAATATTAGCGTAAAAGAAAGTTGGTATCTTTATCCTTTGCCCTTTATTCACCTGAAAGATAGAGATTGGGACAAAATTTCTTACGGTCTTGCACTCATCGTATTTAATTTTCGCGGAAGAAATGAAACTTTAGGTTTTAAGGTTGCATTGGGTTACGACCCAAGTCTGCAATTATCCTACAGAATTCCTTACTTAGATATCAAACACAATATTTCTTTTAATGCAAATCTGAATTTTCAAAAAGTGAGGAATAAAAGTAACATTGCAAAAAGAATTGCAGGGGGAGATTTTGACCAAAATGTATATTCGGGTAATTTAACTTTAGGGAAAAGGCTTAATACTTTTAACAACGTTTATTTTGGTGTAAGTTACAGTACAATTGAATCTCCTTTATTTATAAAAGGCATCTCTGCTTCAGATACTAGAATTGACCATTTGTTTTCAATTGCTTTTAATTATACGTTCGATAATAGGGACTTAAAACAATTTCCAAGCGAAGGATTTTTTGCTTCTTCATTATTGCAGTTAAAGGGATTGGGTATCGACGGAATTTCCTATCAAGTTTTAAGATTTGATTTTAGAAAATACTTTAAAATAAATGAAAATTTATCTTTCAAGCTTAGAACTGCTACAAGGAATACTTTTGGCAGTTTAATACCATTCTACGACAATTCGTTTATAGGATTTGGCGAAAGAATAAGAGGACATTTTAGGCGAGAATTGGAAGGGAATAATTCTTATGTTGGTTCTACAGAGATAGATTATGCTTTGTTAAAAGATATAAATCTAAATTTAGATTTTATTCCATTAATTCCAAAGGAACTGTTAAATTATAGATTTGGAATATATCTGCAGTTATTTGCTGATTCAGGAATAATACAAAACAAGAATGAACCTTTAAGCATTAATAAACTATACTCAGGTTACGGAATAGGATTGACGTTTCTGTTTTTACCGTATAATATATTAAGATTTGAACGTGCCTGGGATGAGTTTGGTAAACCGGAGTGGATATTTGATGTCGGCGTATCTTTCTAATATAGAACTTTATTACACGGAACCAAAAAATATAAGTAAATCCAATATTTATATTACCGGTTCGGATGTTAAACACATACAAAAAGTTATGCGGCATAAATTGGGAGATTTTTTATTTGTCACCGACGGAAACGGTAAAATTTATAAAGGTCTAATTGAAGAAACAAACAATAATATTGTTAAAATTAGTATAAATGAAATTAGAGAATATACGGAAAGATTTAAAAATGTTACGGTTTGCATTCCTAATCTTAAAAAATCAGACAGGCTTGAATTTGCTATTGAAAAAGCAACCGAAATGGGAATGACAAATTTTATTATCTTTAACTCAAAAAGAACAATTTCTAAAAATGTAAAAATTGAAAGACTGAACAAAATTGCTTTGTCTGCAATGAAACAATCGTTGAATAGTTATTTACCTCAAATTTCTTTTTATGATTCACTTTCTTTTTTAAAAAATACTGATAGCGAGATAATATTATTCGATCAAGACAAGAAAAATATATTTAATAATTGTTCTTTAATACCTTCTAATAATTATTTATTGCTTTTCGGACCGGAAGGCGGATTTGAAGAAGGGGAGCTTCCAAAAAATTTAATCATATCTAATTTTAAATTAACACCAAACAGACTTCGGTCTGAAACAGCAGTAGTTTGTGCGGTTTCAATTCTATCATCATAATTTTTTATTTGCCAACATTTCTTGTTATCGTTACAATTAGAAAGGAATGATTGAATGGTTGTATGATTGAGTGATTATCTCCTCATACATTCATACACTCATACATCATAACCGCTATTAAATAATTAGGATTTCTATAACAAACAAAAAAAGGAGAACCGTTTCCGATTCTCCTTTATAAATTCCAAATATTATTTAGAATTAGAGATTTATACGAAAGCCCAAATTAAATATTCTGGGTAATCCCATAAATACTTCTGCGTCATCAGCTTTGTGATTTTTACCATCAGTTCTATAAGCGTTAAATCTACTGTTATCAGTAGCATCCGATACATATAATTTATCGAATACGTTGAAAACGTGGGCAAATAATTGAACACCTACGTTTTTAAGATTCAACGGCAAATTGTAACTAAAGTGAAAATCAACCAGACCGTAGTTAGGTATCTGCCAGCTTTGACCTCTGTCAGAAGGATTTGATCTGCTTAACGGATCCCAATCTGCATAATAATTAGCATAGTATTTATATACCACTTGTGCAGTCATTCCTTTTGTTGGGTAAAATGAACCGGCTAAAGCTAATTGTGTTTGAGGAGCATCACCTATTTTAATACCGTCTAAATACAGAGCATAATTTTTTTCAACTGGTTTTCCGCTAGCATAGTCAACATATGTACCACTTGGATCATTTGTTAAATTCCAACTTCCTATAGAAGCTGCAGCATCTAATCTGAAATGGCGATTTGGCTGCCAAGCACTTTCAACTTCTAAACCGGAATTTTTTTGATTTACACCATTAAGTAGCAATATGCCATCTGATCCGTCGGCATTTTGTACAAATTTTCTATAAGCACGATTATCCCATGTTGTATAATAATAATTGAATTTAGCAGTTACTCTACCATCATTTGATCTTAAATTTACACCAAATTCATAAGAAGTAAATCTTTCGTTTGATGCACCCTGAAGTAATCCGCCGTTTCTATCATTAATTACGTTATCAAAAATAGGAACTTTGTTAACTTTACCAACGTTGATGAATATGTCTGCTGTTTGAGACGCACGGTAGCTAACACCACCTTTTAACTGATAACCATTAATATTATTAGATTCAACAAATAGTTCTTTGCCGCCAACATTTTTAAAGTGATCTAAAAAGCTATATTTTATTGTTGACCAACCGTATGTAGCAAACACAGTCCAATCTTTTTTAGTATATTCACCTTGTCCGTAAAATCCTAACCAATTTACAGTATTTGTATTAAAATATACTATTTTATCTCCTAAGCCTTTCTTTTGTGATTCAGCAGTTACGTCAAAATCATTTGCAGTACTTTTATAATATGAACCGCCTAAAAGGTCTCTTACTTCACGGAAGTGATCTATTTCAGCTTTTCTCCAGTCAATACCAAATGACATTTTGAAATATTTAGAAACATTTACAAAAGCTTTTGAAATTGCTCCTAATGTCCATTGGTTATTTCTGCTGTTTCTTAAAACACCTCTGGAACCTGTAGTAGAGGCTTTGTTAGCTGCAATGGTAGCATCCCAATCAGCAATTCTTGATGGTCCTGAATAATCCCAACTTAAATGACCGTATGTACCAGTTCCGCCACCATGACCACCTGACCAGTAAAGAGTTGTATATAAACTCATCTTATTGGAGAACTGAGAATACCAGTTGAAGTTTACAATAGGTTTATGAAAGAAGTTTTCTCTTTCATTAATGAAGTTAGGATCGTGTCTGTCGTGCAAACCTTCATTGTACCACTGTTTAGCGGTGTATGTAGGACTAACTTTATTCCAGTTTTCGTTATATAATCTTCCGTCTTTAGCTTCAGAAAATTTATTTAAAGCATCCTGATTATAATCGGATAAACCTTTAGCATACTCGTGGCTGTATGCACCAATGTTCTGTTTGTAAAGATTTTGCCCGTGTTTCTGAGGTGCGCCTAATGCATATAATTCAATTCTGTTTTTATCATTTACATTATATGTTGCACCAAAGTAATAAGCCCAAGAATCTGTCCATGTTTTCAAAACTGTACCATCACCGGTTTTTCTTACAACAGTACCACTGATAGCAAATTTTTTGTTCATCAAACCTGAATTGAAAGACAAAGTAGATTTTAAGAAAGTATCACTTCCGAATTCTTGTTTGTATTTAACACCAAAATTCTGAGCTGTTGGGTCAGTAATAATGTTCATTGTACCGCCGATTGAAGGTGTCGCCAGGTTAATAGCGCTCAAACCTCTCTGCATCTGAATTGAAGATGTAGCGTCACCGACTCCGTCCCAGTTTGACCAATAAACCCAGCCGTTTTCCATATCATTAACGGGAACACCGTTAATCATTATAGCTGTGTTTCTTTGGTTAAAACCACGAACATTAACACGTGCATCACCTGCACCGCCACCCTGCATTGTAGCATAAACACTTGGTGTAGTGTTCATAACCATCGGGATATCTTGGGAACCTAACATAAGTTCCATATCCTTTTTGTTAACGTCACTAAAAGCTACAGGTGTTTCACGATCTTTTGCCCTGTCAGCAATTACACTTAATGAAAGTGTAAATTCCGTAACAGTAAGGTCAAAATTAACCTCTGTGTTTTGGGTAAGATCAATTTGTAGTTCCTGGGTTGCAAATCCTATATAACTGCATCTTAAAGTATATTTACCAGATGGAGCTGAAATAGAATATTTGCCGTCTAGATCTGAGGCGGCACCGAGATTTGTGCCCAGTAATACTACATTAGCCCCTAGCAATTTTTCACCCGTTTGTGCATTGGTTACTACACCGGAAACACTTTTGTTTTGAGCAAAAAGTGAGGTAGCAGCAAACATCAAAGCAAAAAAGAGGAATTTGTATAGTTTAGCCATTTGATATGACTCCTTTTTTATTATGGATAAAACAATTAATTAAAGACTCATTAATAGATAAAATGAGGTAGTTATTCTTATATGATGGAATACTCTCCGGGAGTGCAAGTTGAAAATAGTTGTAAAGAGAATGTATCAATTTTTCAATAAATTTTTCTTAATATTTAATAGATACTTTATTTATTTTTTAGCTGAAGATACAGCTTTTCAAAAATTCTTAATCAACATTTGATAACATAATAAAAGTTATGATATAGGGCAAGGGATAAATTAAAAACCAAAAAATTTTTTAAAATTTATCTTTAATGTAATATAGTCTTTTTTTAGCCATTTTGTTAAAAAACTGTTATTAACAGCAGCTTTTGTCTTTAGAGGAATTCCTGAATTTTCTTACAACTATTCCAATTACAAAGACAATTAGAACTATTAATATTAATATTTTCATAATTATAATATAGTAAAATAATTTATTTCAAATTCATCTCTTTATTCTCTGTTTCCTCCGCGGTATGATAATTTTACCGCAGAGGTCTTACAGAAAAGGGCATTATTCTATTTCAACTTAAAACCGCTATCAATTAAATTCTTTCTTGCTTGTTCAATGGAATATTTCTTTAATTTCATTCCGCAGAGTGGACAAGTACCCGGTTTATCGGAAATAACATTCCAGTCCATTCTATCCTGATAAACAAATCCATCCTTATTTTTATCAATTGAATTCAAGTCAATAATTCCATTATGAACCATAGTGTCTTTCTTTTTCATTTTCATTGATGTTTTCATTTCGGATTTATTGTGTTTTTTTATATGATTTTTCATTTTTCCCATCTTCTTATTGTGTTTGGGATTATTCATCAACATCTTACACGAGTCCATCATTGTTTTATTATTCATATGACCTTTCATATTCTTCATCATAGTTTTACAAGAATCCATCATAGTCATATTATCCATGTTTTTGTGGTTTTTCATTTTAGAGTTAGGATTACTCTTACTTTGAGAAAAAGCAATGCTCGATAATAATATTACTATCAATGAAACAGTTATAATTGGGTTAAAAGTTTTGTCTTTCATTTTATTTCTCCTTGTTATTGTTTGATATTAGATTTTCTCTTTGAATTTCTTTTCTTTTTAATACATAAAAAATTGCTGGAAAGATTGTGAGTTCCATTATTAGACTTGTAAAGATTCCACCTATCATCGGAGCAGCAATTCTTTTCATCACATCTCCTCCGGCACCGTGACCAATTAATATTGGAAGTAAACCGAAAAATAAAACCGTGACTGTCATCATTTTAGGTCTTATTCTTTTTACCGCACCCTCAAAAATTGATTCTCTTAGATCTTTGAATGATTTAAGAAGCCCTTTCTTTTTCCAATTTTCATAAGCTATATCTAGATAGAGAAGCATAACTACACCTGTCTCAGCACTAACACCCAACAGAGCAATTATACCCACCCATACAGCAACGCTTAGGTGGAACTCAGCAAAAAATAAAAACCAAATTGCGCCGACCATCGAGAAGGGAAGTGCAAGTAAAATTATTCCGGTCTTTACAAATGATTTTGTATTGAAATACAACAGCAGTATTACAATGAGTAATGTTAAAGGAATTACAAGAGCGAATTTTTTTGCGGCTCTTTCCATATATTCGTATTGTCCGCTCCAAATTATTGAATAACCCTGAGGTAGTTTGATTTTTTCATTTACTACCTTTTGCGCATTTTGTACGTATGTTCCAACATCTATATTCTCAATATCAATATAAACCCACGCATTCGGTCTGGCATTTTCTGATTTTATTGCCGGGGGACCTTTCTTAATTATGATTTTTCCTAATTGTTGCAAAGGTATATTACCCCCTCCTTGTAGGGGAACCAGCACTCTCTTCAACGCTTCAATATTTTCTCTGTAATCTCTCTGATATCTTAAATTAACAGGATATCTTTCCAATCCTTCAACAGTTTTGGTGATGTTCATTCCACCAATTGCTGACATAAAAACATCTTGGACATCATTGATGGTAAGACCGTAACGGGCAATAGCATCTCTGTCAATATAAAAATCAACATAATTTCCGCCTGCTGATCTTTCGGCATAAACAGAGCGTGTACCCGGTATTGTACGGATTACTTCTTCAATTTCTTTACCAATTTTTTCCAGTTCAATTAAATTTGGTCCGCCAATTTTAATACCTACCGGTGTTTTAATTCCGGTTGATAACATATCTATTCTTGTTTTAATAGGCATTGTCCAGGCATTTGTTAATCCAGGTATTTTTATTGCAGCATCCATTTCATCTATAAGTTTTTGAGGTGTCATTCCAGCTCGCCATTCATATTCGGGTTTCAATTGTATAGTTGTCTCCAGCATTGATAAAGGTGCCGGATCGGTGGCGGTCTCAGCTCTTCCTATTTTACCAAAAACACTTTTAACTTCCGGGAATGATTTTATTATTTTATCGGTTTGTTGTAGTAATTCTCTAGATTTTGTGATGGATATACCCGGTAAAGTTGTCGGCATGTACAAAAGATCACCTTCATAAAGTGGAGGCATAAATTCAGAACCAAGTTTTTTGAATGGTATGACTGTAGCTGCAACAATTATTGCTGAAAGAATAATCACCCACCATCTTTTCTTCATTACAAAATCAACAACAGGATGGTATAATTTCATAAGGAATTTTGTTATCGGATTATCTTCCTCCTTCTTCATTTTACCTCGTATAAAATATCCCATAAGTACAGGGACAATTGTAATAGCAAGAATTGCACCTGCAGCCATTGAATAAGATTTTGTATATGCAAGCGGTTTGAAAAGTCTGCCTTCTTGTTGTTCCAAAGTAAATACCGGGAGAAATGAAACCACAATCACAAGAAGTGAAAAGAAAATAGAAGGTCCCACTTCCTTTGAAGATTCCAATATTACAGCCCAATGCGGCTTTTGTTCTTCCTTGGGTTTTAGTTGATTGTGCAAAATGTGAGAATGTGAATTCTCTACCATTATTATTGCTGCATCTACCATTGCACCTATTGCAATTGCAATGCCTCCCAGTGACATTATGTTGGCATTTATTCCTTGCAGTTTCATAACAAGAAGGGCAGCTAAAACTGCTGTGGGTAAAGTAAATATTGCTACAAGTGAACTTCTGAAATGCAAAAGGAATAATATTATTACCAAAGCAACAATTAAACTTTCTTCTAAAAGTTTGTCATTTAAATATTCAACTGCTCTGTGAATTAAATCCGATCTGTCGTATGCAGTAATAATCTCTACATCATCGGGTAAAGATGATTTTAGTTCTTCCAATCGCTTCTTTACTCTTTCGATTACAGCCAAACCATTTTCACCAAATCTCTGGATAATAATTCCTCCGACAGTTTCACCTTCACCGTTCCAGTCCGCAATTCCTCTCCTTAGTTCTGGGCCGATATCAATTGTAGCAATATCTTTTAAATAAATTGGAGTCCCACTTGTTTGATTTATTCCAATGGAAACCGATTTTAGATCATCAATAGATCTTATATAGCCCAAACCCCTGACCATAAATTCCGTTTCCCCCATTTCCATAAGCCTGCCGCCAACGTCATTGTTACTCTTTTTTATTGCCATTTTTACTTTACTCAATGAAATATCGTACGAAGCAAGTTTTGTCGGGTCTAAATTAACCTGATATTGTTTTACGTATCCTCCGATGCTTGCGACTTCGGAGACTCCGGGAATGGAAGTTAGTTCGTATCTTAAGAACCAATCCTGGATTGAACGTAACTCTTGAAGATTTTTTGTTTTTGACTTCAATACATATTGATATACCCATCCCAATCCTGTAGCATCAGGTCCTAATTGAGGTGACACACCTTTAGGCAGGGAATTCTGCATAGAGCTCAAATACTCAAGCACTCTACTTCGAGCCCAATAAAGGTCTGTACCGTCTTCAAAAATTATATACACCATAGAAAAACCAAAAAATGAATATCCTCTTACATCTTGTGCATAAGGAACCGAAAGCATCTTAGTAGTTAGTGGGTAAGTCACTTGATCTTCAACTATCTGCGGACCTTGTCCCGGGTACTTTGTAAATATAATTACCTGTACATCACTTAGGTCGGGTATGGCATCCACGGCAGTGTTTTTAATTGCCCAAATACCCGCAAGCATTAAAACTACAGTTAATATTATTACAAGTAATTTATTATTAATTGACCATTCAATTGTCTTAGCAATCAAACCGTCATTATTTTGATTATTTGTTGTCATCTTTTATTCTCCAAATTTTCTCTCTTGTACTCTGTTTTCTCTGTGGTGGGGAAGAAATATTAACCACAGAGTGCACAGAGATATCAGAGATCATTTAAACTTATATCCGTGTTTTTTTAGATTTTCTTTTACTTGTTCAATTGTAAATTCTCTTAAAGTCATTCCGCATTCCGGACAAACACCTGGTTTATCGGATAAAACATTCCAATCCATTACATCCTGGTATAATTTGCCGTCTTTATTTACATCTATCATATCAAGATGGATTATTCCTTTTCTTATTAATTCACTTTCTGTTTTTGCGGTGTCTTTTTCGTCAATTTCAAGTTTGTAAGTTTTTGGCTTTGAGCTTTTAAATTGATTCAGTGCAGCTTTTAAGTTACTCTCTGAGTCAATCAAGAATTGAGCGGAAGTAACAATCTCATTTCCTTCTTCTAATCCTTCTAATACCTGATAATTACCTTGAGAATAATTGCCTAATTTAACTTCGACAGGTCTAAATTTGCCTTCGTCAATTTTCAAGATAACAATGTCCTCTTGTCCGCTTCTAATAACGGATTGTTCGGGAATTACCGGATGCATGCCATCAGATAACCCTTCTATATTAATACTGGCAAACATAGACGGTTTCAATTTTCCATCATTATTTTTAATATCAATTCTAATTTTTGCTGTTCGTGTCTTGGGATTTAAAGTAGGGTATATAAATGCAACCTTGCTCTCAAATGATTTCCAAGGCATAAAATTGAATTTAATTTCAGAATTGGAACCGACTTTAATTTGTGATAATTCATATTCATAAATATCTGCTATAAGCCACAAGTTTTTTAGATCAGCAATTTTTAACAGCGGAGTTCCCGGATTAATTTTTTTACCGGCTATTACATTTTTTGTTATCACAGTTCCGTCAAAAGGGGCATAAAGTGTTACATATCTTTTAACTTGTTTTGTCCTTCTAAGATTTTCAATCTCTTTTTTAGAAATATCAAGCAGCTCTAATTTTTTAATACTGTTCTTAATTAGGTCTTTACCTGTATTTGCAATACTTTTATTTTCACTTTTAGATACATTCTCAGCATAAGATATTGCCGTCAAAAATTCTTGTTCAGCAGCTACCAACTTCGGAGAATAAATATCGATTAATTTTTGACCTTTTTTAATTTTTTGTCCGGTAAAATTGACATAAAGTTTTTCAACCCATCCACCTACTTTAGTTGTTACAACAAATTCTTTCCTTTCGTCTGTTTGCAAAATACCGTTAGTTGTTATTACCGGTGATAAGTCTTTGTTCTCAACTAAATAAGTTTTCACATTCATATTTTGCTGTAATGTACCATCTATTTTTACAATGCCACTTGCGTCGGTTTCGTCTTCATAAACCGGCATGAGGTCCATTCCCATTCTGGATTTTCCCGGATTATCATATATCTCATTCGGGTTCATCGGGGCTTTCCAGTAAAGGACTTTTCTTTCTTTTTTTGTTGTATCTTTTTTAATCACAGTATTTGTTTCTTCTTTATTAATAAAAAGAAAGAATGATATAAGCGCTATGAATACAACTGTGATAATTCCTATTATTATATTTTTCTGTTTCACTTTTATTCTCCATTAATTAATTGCTAATCTCGATCCTGTTAGAAATTCCAGTTCAGCTATTTGTTTTAAATAATCTGTTTTTAATTTGTATAAACTTGTTTCTATCTGATAAAGTTGATTTTGAGCGTCAATTACATTTATGAAATCGACTTCATTTACCTGATAACTTGCAAGTGCTGATTTATAATTTTGCAATGCCTGAGGTAGCAAACCTTCTTTAAAAAGTTTGATCCTTTCTTCAATAGAATTTAACTCAGCAACAGATGAACCAAACTTGTCATTTAAGAATTGAAGAGAAGAATAAAATTTTTCTTCGTGTAATTTTTGAAGTGATATTGTCTCTTCAACTTTTGCTGTCCTTTTACCGCCGTAATTCAGTGGTAATGAAAACCCAACAACCACTGAAAGAAAATTATTTAAATATCGGCTTGTAACATTTACTTGGTTACGAAATGAATATTGTAAACCCAGACTAATATTAGGATAGAATTCTTTCTCAGCAGAAATTTGTTTGAGTTTATCTTTCTCTTTTAATAGTTCAATTCCTTTTAAATAAGGACGATTATTTTTTGCAAGTTCCTCTAAGCTTTTTCCTGTTATTTCGATAAAATTAATAGAATTGATTAGCCCTGTTTCAATTTTGTTGTCTGCTCTATTTAACAATAAAGCATTAAGGCTTGACAATGCAGTTTGCTCTCTGCCTTTTAATGTTTCAATTTTATCATCAAGCTTTGTTATCTCTAGTTGGACTTTTATCAAATTCTGCTGAGTAGCAGAGGATACGGAATATTTTACTCCTACTACATCTTTAATATCAATTAATAATTTCCTTGATTCCTTTGCGTAAAATATTGCACGTCTATAGTAAATCAGATTGTAATAAGCTTTTGACACAAGTTTCCTAATTTCATTTTCAGAATCTTTTATTTCTTGATTTATAATAGATGTATCTATTGCGGCTACATCTTCTTTTGCAGAAAGTCTCCCGGGAAATGGAAATGATTGTGTAATCCCTATTGTCTTTTGTGACATCGGGTCTTCACTGAATGAAAATGAACTTGTTGGCATATTTCTAAATCCCAAAGTCAGCATTGGATCAGGTAAATTGGAAAACTGTGGGATTTTATTTTTTGCCGCTTGCTTTTTTGCAATTAGCATTTTAATTGTTGGACTTACTTTTATAGCGGTGCTTATCAATTTGTTCAGATCTTTAGTCTGTGCATATTGAATATTTGAAATTACCAAGAATAAAATTATTGTTACATATAAATATTTGTTTCTCATTAATAGTACCTTTCAAAATATTTTTGAGTTCAAGAATACATTACTTCCTATCCAATAATTAATAGTATAAAAGAAGTAATAAATTAATTCAGAAATTCCTTTAAGGAATTAGTAGTGGTATTTGAAAAGTCCTAAATAAGTAGAAGAGAAAATGATAAGTAAATATGGTTATCAATTCTGTTGGGGGGTGAATTGATATTAACATTTAAAATTGAAACTGATTTGTCAGAATTAAAATCGGAAAAATTTTGAATTTCAATTCTTTTATATTTTAATTCTTTTCCAATATTAGAAGTTGATTGAATAAAATTATCTTTTAGTTTTATATCTTTTATTGAAGATACACAGCACGGTAAATTTTTATATACAGTTTTAATTTCTTCCTTTGTGTGTGTATTTAAAGGGCAATTCATTTTATTCATATCTTTTGGCATATCCATCTTGCAGGCCTTCTTATCCATATTACTCATCATATTGCATAAATGGATAGTAATTGGCAAACTAGTTGTTGAGCCAAAGAATAGAAAAACTAAAAATATTATGTGTGCTTTTTTAAACATCTATATTAAAAATATATTTTTTTGGAATATTAAACAAAGTTTGTGCCAATTTTTATTCATTGAAAAGCCAAAAATATAAAACATCTTTTCTTATTTATAAGAATTTTAGAAAAATTAATTTTTAATAGTCAAATTTTATTAAATTCATTAACAATATAAGAATTAAGGTTTATGAGATAATTATAGAATTTTTAAAAATATGTATATAATTTTAATGTTACCATTTTGTACAAATGTCATACTTGCCCTTTTCTTTGCTTTTATTTTACCCTCTCTTTATATTAACAAATCGATTTTTAATAAATATTATTCCTAAATGCAGAAAATTTTAGTTAAGGATTTATCAGAACACATCGGTGAAGAAATCACCTTAAGGGGCTGGCTTTACAACAAAAGATCAAGCGGGAAATTAAAATTTTTATTATTGCGTGACGGCTCTGGCATTGTGCAGTGTGTTTATTTTAAAGGAAATGTCTCGGAAGAAATATTTGAAAATGCCGAGCATGTTGGGCAAGAATCTTCAATTGAAATTACAGGCAAAGTAAAAGAAGAACCCCGCTCACCGGGCGGATTTGAGCTTGATGCAACTGATTTAAAAATTATAAGCGAAACCCACGATTATCCTATTACACCAAAAGATCACGGTATTGAATTTTTAATGGACCACCGCCACCTTTGGCTGCGTTCCAGTAAACAGACAGCAATCTTAAAAATAAGAGCAAGAATAGTAAAAGCAATTAGGGATTTTTTTGATGACAACGGTTTTACTCTTGTAGATACACCAATTTTAACTCCTTCTGCTTGTGAAGGAACATCCACTCTTTTTGCAACTGATTATTTTGATTTGGGACAGGCTTATTTAACACAATCAGGACAGTTGTACGCCGAAGCAAATGCAATGGCTCTCGGCAAAGTTTATAATTTCGGTCCTACTTTCCGTGCTGAAAAATCAAAGACAAGAAGACATCTAACAGAATTTTGGATGGTTGAACCTGAGGTAGCATTCGCCGATTTAAATGATGATATGGATTTAGCGGAACAATTTCTTGAATATGTAGTTCAGACGGTTCTTAAAGAATGCAAACAAGAATTAGAAACACTTGAAAGAGACACCACTTTATTGCAGAATATAAAAGCTCCATTACCAAGAATTTCTTATGACGAAGCAGTGAATATTTTAAAAGATAACGGAGTTAATTTTGAATGGGGGAATGACTTTGGCGGCGGAGACGAAACAATAATCTCTAATCAATTCGACAGACCCGTAATGGTGCATCGGTATCCTGCAGAGGTTAAAGCATTTTATATGAAAAGAGATCCCGACAATGAAAAGCTGGCATTAGCTGTAGATGTGTTGGCACCCGAAGGTTACGGCGAAATAATTGGTGGCAGTCAAAGAGAAGATGACTATGATTTACTATTGGGAAGGATTAAAGAACATAATTTGCCGCAAGAACATTTTGAATGGTATTTAGATCTAAGAAGATATGGTTCTGTTCCACATTCGGGTTTTGGACTTGGTCTTGAAAGAACAGTAAGCTGGATTTGCGGATTGGATCATATTAGAGAAACAATTCCATTCCCAAGAATGATATATAGAAATACACCTTAGTTGAAAGATGAGTTAAATAATAAATGTCGTTACAATTAGTCTTATTTATAGTTTTCGGTCTAATATCGGCTGTATCATCAGTTTTGATGATTACAAGAAGGGATGTTGTTGTTAGTGCTTTGTTTTTAGTACTTAATTTTGCCGGGTTGGCAGGCATTTATTTAACATTGAATGCACAATTTATTGCTGTAGTACAGGTAATTGTTTATGCCGGTGCCATTATGGTCCTATTCCTCTTTGTTATAATGCTTCTTAGACCTGAAAATGAAAAAAGATTTTTAGAAGCAAATCCTTCAATAAAAGTTTTTGCAATTATAATTGGTGCTGTGATATTTTTTCAATTAGCTTATTTAATATTCTTTTCAGGTCCCGAAAATCTCAATAATCCTTCTGTCGCTGCAAGTGTAAAGGCGGGAACAATTGAAGAGATAGGACATCAATTATACACAAATTATATTCTCCCGTTTGAAGCCGCAGGGTTTTTATTATTGGCAGCTACAATAGGAGCACTTGTTTTAGCCAAAAAGAAATTTGAATAGGGAAAAATGGGAATTCCAATAGAATATTATTTAGTACTTAGCGCATTTATGTTTATCGTAGGTGTAGTTGGAGTGTTAACCAGACGCAATGCAATTGTTGTTTTTATGTCAATAGAATTGATGTTGAATTCGGCAAATTTAACTATGGTTGCTTTTTCTTCCTATTTGGGAAATTCTATCGGTCAGCTTTTTGTATTTTTTGTTATGACTGTTGCCGCTGCTGAAGCTGCAATTGGTCTGGCAATAATTATTGCAATGTTTAGAAATAAAAAGACACTTAATATTGATGAAATAAATATCCTGAAATGGTAGAATCTAATTATTGAATTTTTATATGATTGATTTAATATATATAACTGTCCTCCTTCCTTTCCTTGGCTTCCTAATAAATGGAATTTTCGGTAGTAAAATTAAAAATGAAAAAGTAATCGGAATAATCGGCAGTTCTGCTGTGGGATTCTCTTTTATTATTGCTCTTCTTGCTTTCATTGAAACTTTGTCTTTACCAGCCGAAAATAGAGAACACATAATCGAACTTTTTACCTGGCTAAAAGTCGGAGGGTTAGACGTTCACATTGCCTATCAAGTTGACCAGCTTTCATTAATAATGGCTTTGGTTGTTACCGGTGTGGGTTTTATTATTCACGTTTACTCGATGGGTTATATGCATGGTGATAAATCCACCTGGAGATTTTTTGCATATCTTAACTTGTTCATCTTTGCAATGATGAATCTGATACTTGCCGATAATTTTGTGTTACTGTTTTTGGGATGGGAAGGTGTAGGTTTATGTTCCTATTTACTTATAGGGTTTTGGTACGACAAAAAATTTGAAAAAAGTACAACAGCAGAAGCAGGAAAGAAAGCTTTTATTGTAAACAGAATTGGTGATTTTGGATTCCTCCTCGGTATGTTTCTAATCTATTTAACTTTTGGCAGTCTAAATTTTAGTGAAGTGTTTGCAAGAGCGGGTGCGCCGGGAATTCCTGAATCTACATTTAATTTTATTGCTTTGTTTTTGTTTATTGGTGCAACCGGTAAATCAGCACAATTACCACTGTTTGTTTGGCTGCCCGATGCAATGGCTGGTCCTACTCCTGTATCCGCATTAATACACGCTGCAACAATGGTAACAGCAGGTGTTTATATGGTTGCACGATGTTCAATTATTTTCGTATCTGCTCCTGCAATACTTACTGTTATTGCGGTTGTCGGTGCTGCAACTGCTTTGTTTGCTGCTACAATAGGGCTTGTACAAAATGATATTAAAAAAGTTTTGGCATATTCTACAATTTCTCAATTGGGATATATGTTTTTAGCTTTGGGTGTCGGTGCTTTTTCAGCAGGAATTTTTCATTTAATGACTCACGCTTTTTTTAAAGCACTTCTCTTTTTGGGCGCCGGTTCAATTATCCACGCAATGCACGAAGAACAGAACATACAAAATTACGGCGGACTGAAAAAATACATGCCGTATACTTTTGCAACTTTTTTAATTGCTTCCTTAGCAATCTCAGGTATTCCTCCATTATCAGGATTCTTTAGCAAGGATGAAATTCTTTGGTTCTCATTTGCAAATGGAAATGTATTATATTGGGGAATAGGTGCATTCACTGCATTGCTAACTGCTTTTTATATGTTTAGATTAGTTTATCTTACCTTTATGGGCAAAGAAAGAATTGCGAAAGATAAACATCCACACGAATCTCCAAAAGTAATGACAGTTCCTTTAATTGCGTTAGGGGTTCTTTCGGTTATCGGTGGATTTATTGGAATACCGGCATTATTCTCGGGCGACGGAGGAAACAAATTTGAACATTGGTTGGAGCCAATATTCAAAAATGCAGAAGCTAAATTAGCACACTATCATACTTATACTCATTCAACAGAAATTACACTGATGATTGTCTCTGTAATATTAGCAATAACAGGTATAATAGTAGCAAGAAATATTTATTTAAAGAATCCTGCTTTTGCAGACAAAATTAAAAATAGATTTAACGGCGTTTATAAAATATTATGGAATAAATATTTTGTGGACGAATTCTACGACTGGCTTATTGTTAATCCAATACATCGTTTCTCTGAATCAGTGCTTTGGAAAATAACAGATGCAAAAATTATTGACGGTGTTGTAAACGGAGCAGCATCTGTAGTTAATTCAATTTCAGCAAAAATAAGAAAATTTGAAAATGGTGTTGCACAATTTTATGCCTTAGCAATGGCTGTTGGTGTTGCAATCGCTCTATTTTGGATAATTTTCACTTTATAAGTTTATGGAATCTAATACTTTACTTGCAATAATGTTATTTATCCCGATTTTGGGTTCAGTGCTCATTTTATTTATAAATAAAAAGAATGAAAACTTAATTAGATATTTCGGATTAGCAGTTTCTGTAATTGCGTTCATTCTTTCTTTAATTCTTTATTTTAATTTTAATGTTGAAAACGGGAGTTTCCAATTTTTATATAAGTATAATTGGATATCAAATCTGAACATTAGTTTTTTTGTTGGGTTAGACGGAATGTCGATGCTACTTGTTTTACTGACTGCTTTTATAACTCCAATTACGTTGATTTCAAGCTGGTCTAGTATTAAAAAGAATGTTAAGGAATTTACTTTCTTTATGCTTCTTTTGGAGACTGGTATAATTGGTGTTTTCATTTCTCTTGATTTGTTTCTTTTCTATATTTTCTGGGAGCTGATGCTAATACCGATGTATTTTATAATAGGTATTTGGGGAGGAGAGAGAAGAATTTACGCATCAGTTAAATTTTTTATTTACACAATGGTTGGAAGTCTGTTAATGCTGGTTGCAATAATTTGGCTGGCTATTTATGCTTCGGATTCATTGGGTCATTTATCAACTGATATTACAGAACTATATAAAATTGGACCGACTATTCCTCGTTCAATTCAACTTTATATGTTCTTAGCTTTTGCTTTAAGTTTTGCAATTAAGGTTCCGTTGTTTCCGCTGCACACTTGGCTGCCTGATGCACACACTGAAGCACCGACTGCCGGTAGTGTTATCCTTGCTGCTGTACTGCTGAAGATGGGAACTTACGGATTAGTCAGATTTAATTTACCTTTGTTTCCTCAAGCTTCAATGTATTTTGCTCCATTTATTTCCGTACTTGCAGTAATTGGTATTATTTACGGTGCACTAGTTGCAATGGTGCAAAAAGATATGAAAAGACTTGTGGCTTATTCCTCGGTTGCGCATTTGGGTTTTGTTGTACTCGGTATTTTTGCAATGACACAAGAATCTTTACAGGGTGCTATCATTCAAATGGTAAATCATGGGTTGTCTACAGGAGCTTTATTTCTTTTAGTAGGAATTATCTATGAAAGGACGCACACAAGGGAAATTTCAGAGTACGGAGGAATTGCAAAGGTGGTTCCGTTTTATGCTTTCGCTTTAATGTTCGCTTCTCTTTCATCTGTAGGATTACCGGGACTAAACGGATTTGTTGGTGAATTTTTAATTTTGCTCGGGTCTTTCAAATCACCTGTTTTGAACAGTTGGATTTATACTGTATTTGCTGCTTCGGGTGTAATATTTGCGGCTATCTACTTATTATGGATGTACCAAAGGGTGGTATTCGGCGAAGTAACTAATCCAAAATTGGAAGGGCTAAAAGATATGAATAAACGTGAGATGTTTGTTTTAGCTCCTATATTTATCTTTATAATATGGATAGGTATTTATCCGAGTACATTTTTAAAGGTATCACAAAAATCTACACATAAATTGATCGAACAAGTTTTTTATCACCAAAATGTTACAATTAAATAAGGTGATTAATGTTTACAACTAAAAAATTATACTTTTTCCCAACTTTACTTTTTATAATTATTCTATCAACAATAAATTTATTTGGCGCAGATAGTTCTACTGTTTTATCAGAAACAGTAGAAACTTTGGAACCCAATGCTTTAATGATCCTGCCTTTTGTTATCCTTTTAATTTTAATTGCTACCGGGCCGTTATTTTACAAACATTTTTGGGAAAGGCATTACCCTAAAATATCAATTTTACTGGGACTAGTTACATTAATCTATTATGTATATGTTTTAAAAGATTTTCACAGTGTACTGCATATATTTACAGAATATGTTTCTTTTATAGCATTATTAAGTTCTTTATTTGTAGCATCCGGAGGGATACTTATAAAAGTTAACAGAGAAGCCACACCATTTGCAAATGTATTATTTTTATTGTTCGGTGCAGTAATTGCAAATGTTATCGGTACAACCGGCGCATCTATGCTTCTTATCCGACCATTTATAAAGATGAATAAAGACAGGATAAAACCTTACCATATAATCTTTTTTATTTTTCTCGTTAGTAATGTCGGCGGTGCTCTAACACCTATAGGTGATCCCCCTTTATTCATAGGGTTTTTAAGAGGCGTACCTTTCTTTTGGGTTATAGTAAACGTATGGTATATTTGGATTCCGACATTATTAGTAATCCTTTTTGTCTTCTATTTTGTTGATAAAAAGAATAAATACGGTGAAGAAAATATTGCTAAGATAGATTACTCCGGTACTATTGAATTTAAGGGCGGAAAAAATTTATTTTATTTAGCTGCAATTATTTTAGCAGTTTTTATAGATCCCGGTGTAATAAGTTGGGTGCCGAGTTTAAATCCCTTACCTATTGGCATAAGAGAGATTATTATGTTCGGTATTGTATATCTGTCTTACAAAAAGGCTCATCCGGATATTCTTAAAGCAAACGAGTTTGATTTTGAACCTATAAAAGAAGTAGCGTATTTATTTATCGGAATATTTTTAACGATGGTTCCTGCCTTGCAACTTATTGCTAATTTTGCGCAGTCTAATCACGATTTGCTGGATACATCAACATTCTATTGGGCTACAGGCGGTTTGTCAGCAGTTTTAGATAACACTCCTACTTATCTTAATTTTTTAAGTGCAGCTATGGGCAAATTTTATCTGGATGTAAATGTTCAGTCTCAAGTTTTGGATTTTGTCTTTAAAGATGATGTATTTTTAAGGGCGATATCTGTTTCTGCAGTTTTCTTTGGTGCAATGACGTATATCGGTAACGGTCCTAATTTTATGGTAAAATCTATTTCCGAAAGAGCCGGTATTGAAATGCCGAGTTTCTTTGCTTATGTCATTAAATATGCAATACCTATTTTAATACCTATTTATATATTAGTTTGGTTAATTTTCTTTAGATAAAAGGAAAGAAGAATATGAGTACAATTAGTGAAATTCTTAAAAAGAAAAAAAACGGTTTATATTATTTTAACAGAATTTTATTACCCTTTAACGGATATTTACTGAAGGTAATTATCGAAGATAATATTCTTACAGATTTTTCTCCTACTTCGAAACATATTTATGTTAAGGAAGAAAAAGATTTTATGAGTATTTATTTTAAAGAATATAGACATTTGGGGGAAGAAATATCAAAATATGAAGCTATAAAAATTGTTATAGTTGAAAAGGATAAAGATATGTTCAACCTAAAGAATCATAGAAAACTTGCTCTTTATCCCGTGGAAAACCACGAACTGAAAATTGAAGCTACGGATGATGATATTTTATTTATTGAGTAAATTTGGCTGCTAAAATGAACGATATTTTTAATTTGATTCCATTTATTATTATTTCTGCAGGTATACTTGTTTCAATAATTTTTGAAATGTATGCTAAAAACAGTAAACGATTAATTGCGTGGTTTTCTGTTTTAATTTTTCTTGCCTCAGGATTTCATTCTCTTTATTATGTTGATAAAGCAGGGTTGTTCTTTAACAATATGCTTCAAGTCGGTGGCAACATAAATATTTTCATATTCATTTTTAATTTTTCCGCAGCATTGGTTGTATTAATGTCAATGGATTATTCGGCTAAATACGGAAATGATTTTGGAGAATTTTATATAATTTTACAAACCTCTGTCCTCGGAATGATGTTTATGGCAGGCGCTAAAGATCTATTCGTTATATTTATGGGTCTCGAAATAATGTCGGTTAGTTTTTATGCCTTAGCCGGATTTAACAGGAAAAGATTAAAAGCCAATGAAGCTTCATTAAAATATTTTTTACTCGGAGCATTTGCAACTGGATTTCTCGTCTATGGTATAGCATTAATTTTCGGTTCGGCAAATACCACTTCAATCCAGCAAATTATAAATAAGTTTGGTGAGTTATCCCACAGCCTATTGTTTATCACAGGAATATTATTGTTCCTTATTGGATTTTCTTTTAAAATGGCAGCATTCCCATTCCATATGTGGGTTCCTGATGTATATGAAGGTTCGGCTACAACAGTTGCCGGTTTCTTTTCAACTGCAGGTAAGACAGCCGCATTTTCTGCTGTTATAATAACTTTGGGCTCAGTTTTTATGTATGGGAATTCAAACGTCTTTGCACCATATCTTGCTGTTTTAGCTATAGCATCGATGTTGTACGGAAGTATAGTTGCTATTGCTCAAAATAATATAAAAAGAATGCTCGCTTATTCTTCAATCGCTCACGCCGGTTATTTAATTATAGGACTTACTTCCGGAAATTTCGAGGGGATTGCCGGAATTATATTTTACCTGGCAGCTTATACATTTATGAATCTCGGAGCTTTCGGTGTAGTTGCACTTATTGAAGGAAAAGAAGAAGCTAATTTAAATTTTGAGTCGTATGCCGGACTTTCTAAAAGACAGCCGTTTTTAGCTGCAATGTTGGCTATCTGTATGTTTTCATTGGCGGGTATTCCGCCTTTTGCTGGATTCTTCGGAAAGTATTATATTTTTATTGCAGCCATTAAAGCAGATATGACTTGGTTGGCAATAGTGGGTGTAATCTCAAGTGTGATAGGCGTTTATTTCTATATAAGAGTTGTTGTCATTATGTACTTCAAAGATACTGAAGTTGATTTGATTGTTGAAAGAGGAAACTACGGATTATTGTCCGTTGTTATTTCTGTCTTTTTAGTTATTCTTGTTGGTATTATGCCCGGAACTTTGATAGATGTAATTGCATCCTTCTTAAAATAATTTATTATATTAAGATATTGTATAACTAAATTATCTTCTCTTTACTGCTTAACTATTTTAATAGAAGCAACAGTATAAAATATTATGATTCCGCTTTACAAAACAATCGATATTAGAAAAGCAGATAATTATGCCACCAACAAGCTTGGTATTCCCGGCATTGTATTGATGGAAAATGCATCAATTAATATTTTTAATGAAATACTTGCATTCATCTATCCCAATAAAAATATTAAAAGAATTGGCATTGTTTGCGGGAAGGGAAATAACGGCGGAGACGGATTTGCTGCAGCACGTCACTTTGCCAACGCCGGCTTTACTGTTAAAGTAATTTCAATAGGACCAAAAAGTAAAATGTCAAAGGATTGCTTGACGAATTTTAAGATATTAGAAAAATTATCATCGGAAAATAAAAAACTTCACATTTATAATTATAAAACAAAAACTCAGCTGTCCAAACTTTCTTCGTCACAAATAATTATTGATGCAATTTTAGGCAGCGGAGGTAAAGGGGTATTAAAAAAACCTTACAGATCCATAGTTGAATTCTTAAACAGGAAGAAGGCTATAAAAATATCGATTGATATTCCAACCGGTTTAAATGCAGATAACGGAACCGGAATAATTATATTTAAATCAGATATGACTGTTTCATTAGGCGGTTATAAAAAAGGATTATTCTTTAATAAAGGCTTCACGCATTGCGGTGAAATAGTAAAATCAGGAATCGGAATTAGCAATAAATATTTTGAAGAATTAAAAACCGATACTTTTTTAACAGAACCCGAGGATGTTTGTAATTATTTCCCCAATAGAGAAAAGAATGCTCATAAATATTCAGCTGGTAAAGTATTAACAATAGCAGGATCGGGTAAATATCCTGGAGCTGCAGTATTTGCATCCAAAGCGGTATTCAAAACAGGAGCCGGTGCCTCAGTTTTATGTTTTCCAAAATCAGTAAGAAATTTAATTGCAAAAAAATTAGGGGAAGTTGTTGTGAACAGCTATGCGTTTGGAAGATCTGAGTTTTTAACAGAAGAGGACGTGAAAGAATTTTCAGATAAAATTGTGTGGGCTGATTCAATCTCCATTGGTCCAGGATTAGGAAGGAATATTAAAACTCAAATGGCTGTTCATTTAATTTTAAGAAAAAGAAGAGGCAAAAAAATTGTAATTGATGCAGATGCAATATTTGCTTTGAATGAGAAACGATATAAAAGAATTAATTTAAGAAATTCCGTACTTACACCTCACTACGGAGAATTTGCTAATCTTATTGGTATTTCAGTATCTGAATTAAGTAGTGACATATTAGCATATGGGAGGAAATTTGTAAAGGAGACAGGTACTTATTTAGTCTTGAAAGGTGCACCCACAATCATATTTAATCCCAAAGGAGAAACAATTATTAATAGTACAGGCAATCCGGGTATGGCAAAATTTGGCACCGGTGATGTACTAACCGGACTGATAGCTGGTTTTGTTTCACAAAAGATATCTTTAGAAAAAGCAATTATTACAGCAGTTTATTTGCACAGTCTGTCGGCTGATATTTTATCATTTAAGAAAACTGAATTAACATTTACTGCTACGGATATATTAAATAACATTCCTTTTACAACAAAATTTTTAATAAATTCCTGTGCTTGACTACCTAGAAAAACATAAAAAAATAGTAGTTTACTTTCCTTTAATTGCATATTGGGTCATGTTATTACTCGCAACAAGTCTGCCTTCGAATAAAATTCCTAATATTAAACTTAATGATAAGATCGAACATGTTTTAGCTTATTTTATACTTGGGATTCTATTTAATTTTGCAGTTTTGGTTCAAGAAAGATTTGTTTTTATTAAAAAGAAAGCATATATCTCCACAATAATATTACTTGGAATTTATGCAATTATAGACGAATTACACCAACTTTTTATACCCGGAAGAGATTGCAGTTTGTTGGATTGGAGTGCAGATACATTAGGTGTGTTTTTGGGTGTTTTAGTAACATATATTCTTTTAAAGAAATTTAAATGAGAATATTAATATGCTTTTTGGAACATTATTATATAAAATTAGTAATTAACTAATAGTAAGTAATTAGTGTTGACAAATGAAGGTTCATTTGTTAATTTTACCAAATAAAATTTGCATTTTTGGAGGTAACTAAATGGCGCAATTAAAAAAACCTGAAGCCGATCAACGAATTACATATCAGCGTGTGTTTGAAATTTGTGTTATTGCAGCACTCGTTTTTATGATTGTTGCATTCAAATTTTTTCCACATATGGATAAGGGCAAAAAAATTGTTCAGGCTTCTCAAGAATTATTTAATGTTGAAGATGTTCAACAGACGAAACAGGAGAATCGGCCTCCTCCTCCGCCAAAACCTCCAATACCTATTGAAGCACCTTCAGAAGATGTGTTGGAAGATATCGATATTGCATCAACCGACTTAGATGTTAATGCTACTGTTGAAGCGCCACCTCCTCCAAAGAAAAAAGAAGTTGAAGCGGAACCACAGTATTTTGTTGCAGTACAAGATATGCCTACTCCAATTGGCGGTTTAGCCGGAATACAAAAAAGGATTAAATATACCCAGATAGCCATTAGAGCTGGAATTGAAGGCAAAATATATGTTTTAGCTTTTGTTAATAAAAAAGGAATTGTAACAAAAGCAAGAATAATTAAAGGACTTGGAGCAGGCTTGGATGAGAATGCATTAAAAGCTGTAAGAGCAACGAAATTTAATCCAGGAAAACAAAGAGGAAAACCTGTAAATGTCCAGGTTTCAATTCCAATTGTCTTTTCGTTAAGAAATTAAAAAGAGCGCCTTTGGGCGCTTTTTTTATTCCAAAATTAATCCTTTTTAAAAACGTGTTAAAAAGTTCTTTATATCTTGAATATATAAATTAAGTAGTCTAAAATTTTTATGGCAAAGTTTTCTAAAAGAAGAATTGTAAGAGAAAAAGTACTGCAAATACTTTATGCTTATGAAATGAATCAAGAATCTCATTCAAAAACAAAGGACGAAATATTAATAGATATTACTGATGAAAAAGATTTAAGTTTTGCCGATGATTTGATAAACAGAGTTATCATTAATAAAAAATATCTTGATGAAAAAATTAAATCCCGAGTTGCTAATTGGGAAATATCCAGAATTGCTCTCTTGGATAAGGTCTTATTGCAAATGGGAATTTGTGAATTAATATATTTCCCTGAAATCCCACCCAAAGTTTCAATAAACGAGACAATAGAAATAGCAAAATCATTCAGTACACCAAGCAGCGGAAAATTTATAAACGGTATTCTGGATGCAATCCTATCTGAGTTAAAGAAAAACGGAGAACTAAAAAAGACCGGCAGAGGATTGATTGAAGAAACTATATCAAAAAAATCGAACAAAAAATAATTTATGAAAAACAAAAGCCGCATAGCCTGTTGGGCAATGTTTGATTTTGCAAATACGGCGTTTTCTGTAATTATTGTCACGGTTATTTATTCAAAATATTTTGTAAATGTTGTTGCCGGCGGACAAAAATGGATATGGGGACTGTCCGTAAGTATTTCAATGATTTTAGCAGCGATTTTAAGCCCGGCTTTGGGTGCCATTGCCGATATTTCAAGGAATAGAAAAAGATTCTTACTTATTTTCACACTTGTTTCAATCATTTGTACAGGACTAATGTATTTTGTTTTTCCTGGAGATATTCTCTACGGAGCGGTCCTGTTTATTTTTGCAAACATAGGTTTTGAATCAGGACTAGTGTTTTACGATGCATTTCTGCCGGACATTACAGAAAAGAAAAATTATGGTAGGGTATCGGGCTACGGATTTGCTACCGGGTACTTAGGAGCTTTAATTGTTTTATTAATTGTTCTGCTAATATTACCAGATAGTTCTTCACCAATATATTATGAACGTATAAGAATTTCCTTTCTAATTGCAGCTGTATTTTTTACCGTGTTTTCAATTCCACTCTTTTTGTTTGTAAGTGAACCGAAGAAAAAATCACTGATAGACGGTTCGCTGTTTAAAGTAGGAATGTTAAAAAGTTTTAAAACTTTTAAAGCTTTATTTATTGAGAAGAAATTTCCATCCGTATCAAGATTTTTAATAGCTTTTTTTCTATATAACGATGCGATAATTACTATAATTGCTTTTGCTTCAATATTTGCTTCCAATATTTTACATATGGAAGATTTTGAGCTGATTATTTTCTTTATAATAATTCAAAGCACTGCAGTATTGGGTTCATTTATTTTTGGAATTGTGTCCGATCACATCGGGCCTAAAAGAACTATTACAATTACTTTAATCATTTGGCTTTTTGTAGTTGTAGGAGCCGCCTTAGTCTACAGTGTAGGTCAGTTTTATTTAATAGGGCTGCTTGCAGGATTAGCAATTGGTTCTTCTCAATCTTGCAGCCGTAGTTTAATGGCATTGTTAATACCAAAATCTAACGAAGCAGAGTACTTTGGATTTTATGACGGTCTGTTCGGAAAATCTTCCGCAGTGATTGGTCCTTTATTTTACGGTATCGTTTCTGATATTTCCGGAGTTAGAATTGCAACATTGGGACTTGGGTTATTCTTTGTAGCCGGGATAATTATTCTACAAGGTGTAAGAGATCCTTCGGGGGAAAAAGCGAACTTTAAAAAATTATGATAACAAATTAAGTTTATTTAATTTATTGTAGTTCTTTTTAAAAATTATCTCCGAGTTTATATCTCTAAGTCGATAGATATGAGAATAGACCGATAGGGTTGATTTAGAAATAAATTAGCCTGCCTGTCCGCAAAAAGCGGACCTTTGCAAAGGAGAACCGGTATTGGATAAAAAACTAAGCCCCATCTTTGCAAGATGAGGCTTTTTTATTAAAAATTAGAAAGGAGTTCTGAAATGTCTAAAATTCCGAAACGTTATTTAAAATTCAAAGAAGATTATACGAAGGTTGCAGAAGCTTATGAAGCATTGGGCGATGCCGTGCATAATGCAGGACCCTTGGATGACAAAACAAGGGCTTTGATTAAATTGGCAATTTCAACCGGTGCAAGATTGGAAGGAGCCGTACATTCGCACACAAGAAAGGCATTAAAGGTTGGAGCAACATCCGAAGAATTACGCCAGGTTGCAATGCTTGCGCTTCCTACCATCGGTCTGCCTTCAATGATGGCTGCACTTTCGTGGATTGACGATGTAGTAGAGGACTAAATGATTGCTAAACTAATTGCGCTTTTTGTTTCATTCTTTAAGGTAGGCTCTTTCAGTTTTGGTGGTGCTTATTCACTGCTTCCGCTTATTGAAAAAGAAGTTGTACAGAATCATCACTGGCTGCAGCAGGATGAATTTTTAAAAGTGCTGGGTTTAGTTGAAGTTTTTCCGGGTGCTATTTCAATTAAATATGCTACATACACAGGCTTTAAAGTTGCAGGTATATTCGGTGTAATAGCAGCAAATTTGGGAAACTTAGTCGTTCCCGCCACAGTGATAATGCTTGCAGTTTATTTCCTTGATTATTTTCAGAAAAATGAACTGGTGATTAAAGCCTTTAACGGAATAAAGTATGCCGTAATTGGAATGGTGGCTGCACTTATTTACCAGTACGGGGCAAAAAATGTAGCTGAAATAAAAGGTGTGATAATTATATTAATAGGATTTTCTTTGGTCTTTTTCTTTAAACTGCATCCGGCTTACGTTGTAATAGTTTCGGCTGTTGTTGCATTAATTATCTTATAGAACATGAAATTAACAGACAGATTTAACAGGACACACGATTATTTAAGAATATCTTTAACGGATAAATGTAATTATAATTGTATCTATTGCAATCCCAACAAGATGCATGATAGATTCGGAAAAATGAATCTGCTTACATTTGAAGAACTGCTGAGAGTTATAGAAATTTTTGCCGGGGAATTGGGATTCAAGAAATTCAGATTTACCGGAGGCGAACCTCTTGTAAGACGCGATATATTTAATTTCTTTAATGAAGTAAAAAAGTTAAAAAACATTTACGGATTTAAAACAGGCATTACAACTAACGGATCTTTACTTAAGGGAAGAACAAAAGAATTAAAAGAATCCGGTATTGATAAATTGAACATTAGTCTTGATAGTTTGAATAAAAATAAATTCTTTTCAATTACCCGCAATGACGAAGCCAACAAGATACTATCTGTAATTGATGAAGCACTTGAGAACGGATTTTCGACTTTAAAAGTAAATGCGGTTATTATTAAAGGGATAAACGACGATGAAATTCTGAATTTTGTGGATTATTTCAAAGACTTGAATGTTAATATCCGATTTATTGAATTTATGCCTTTCGGAAGCAATACCTGGGAAAGAAACGGATTTATGAGTTATAAAGAAATTAAAAATATTGTAGAAGAGAAATATCCTTTAACAGGAATATATTCAGGAAAAAACAGTGTAGCAAAAGATTTTCAGATGGATGGCTACCCGGCAAAGATAAGTTTTATTAGTTCTATATCGGAACATTTTTGTTCAACCTGTAACAGAGTACGGATTTCATCAACAGGTAAATTCAGATTGTGCCTGTTCTCAGAGGGTAAGCACGAAATTAACTTTAAAGAATTATTCAATAAAAATTATTCTGATGCTGAAATTATAAATGAATTGAAAGAAGCAATTCAACATAAATGGGAAAAACACCCCGAACCGGAAGAACTCTCCGATATGCTGGGGAACAATATGATGACAATAGGCGGATGATGAAAAAATTAACTCACGTTGATAATAATGGCAAAGCAAATATGGTTGATGTATCAGCAAAAGAAGCAACGCTTAGAACAGCAGAGGCATTTGCGGAGGTAAGTGTCTCCGAAGAATTATTTGTTAAAATTAAAAACAATGAACTTGCCAAAGGTGACGTTTTAACAACGGCAAAAATTGCCGGCATTCTGGGAGGAAAAAAAACTTCCGAATTGATACCCCTTTGTCATAATATCTTTATTTCAAAAATAGAAGTTAATTTAAAATTAAACGAAGAGAAAAAAACGGTTGAGATTTATTCTTCTGCAAAAACAAATTCCGTAACCGGTATAGAAATGGAAGCATTAACTTCAGCATCAATTGCGGCGTTAACGGTTTATGATATGTGCAAAGCCGTTGATAAATCTATCGTGATAAAAGAAATAAAATTACTTTCCAAAACCGGCGGAAAAAGCGGGGAGTATAAAATTAAGAATTATGAATGATGAATTATAAATTTAAATTATGTTAAGCTATAACGAAGCATTTGCCTTAATAAAAGAACAATTCGATAA
>CAZTZZ010000010.1:0-3448 GCA_964617905.1 uncultured Ignavibacteriaceae bacterium
GGCTCAAGTATTGAGCTGTTGTCCGAACATCCAACTAAGAAAAGTCCAACTGCTATGAATAGATTGAGTATTATGGCTTTCATAATATCTCCTTGTTAATTATGATTAAAAAATTTTCAAACTAAGACCCTGTACAACTTTAGTCCTCGGTACTATAACTTCCATTTTATTTGCAAACGTTATGCCAATTATAAAATTGCGAATCTAAACCAATTTTAAATCCCCGATGATATTTGTAGGAAATAATTACCTGTCAGTAGGTAACATTGGAAGTTAATAGTAAAAAAATCTAAGCATTGTCTTTGCGACAACGATAAAGTCGGTAGAAGCAATCTGTCAGAATTTAACATTGCGGTACAAAGGTTTATTTCATCCGTTTAGTAACGGATTTCATTTTTATGCTGGAAACCTCCGAGGTTACAATAATTAAGATATAATAATTATCTGTTATTGTTCCAAATTATATAAAACCTCGGAGGTTACTTTGAAAATAAATAAGACCGGATAAGCTGAAGTGTTTAAAATAAAAAAGATACCTCCTATTTTTTCAAGGAAGTATCTTTTTCTTTTTCTTAGTTTGAATAATTTAATGTTTTTATTACTTAGCCCATCCGTATCTTGAAAAATGAGTAAGTTGAGCATTTTTAACTTTTAGTGTACCATCTTCAACATCAATTTCCATTTTTTCATAAACTACAGGAATCAAATTTCCGTGTTTGTCTAAATAACCGAACTGGATATCATCGGATTTATATTTCTTTAAATTTAATCCTTCTATTTTTGCTGAGAACAATAATGGTTTGTCAAATGTTGTATTATTTGGTCTGAAATCAAAGGCTGCTCTTTTCTTGTCAAACTTAATTGTAATCTTTTTAGTTCCTTTGAAAGCTCCTTCAGGTATAACTAATTTAGCTTCGAATTCTACTCCGTTTCTAAGTTCACCTTCAATTTCAATTTTACCGCCTTTTTCTCCATTAATTTCTTTCTTTTCTTTTTTTGATTTATCTAAGGAAGTAAACGGAAGTGGAATAAAAGAGTCCTCTTGCGTTTGAACAGATTGATTTGTTATATCTGTTCCTGATGGGCCTATAAGTGAAGAATCGTTGGAACATCCAACTAAAAATAACCCCGCACTTAATAACAAAATTGTTAAAAAGTTTTTCATGATTGACTCCTAAAATAAATTAAAAAACAGTTATAATGTTCTAAGCATTTGTTTATTTAGCGTGAAATTTATAATGCAAACATCATACCAATTTTAAAACTGCATTTATAAATCAAATTTGAACTACAACAAATATCAGCAGGAAATTATTACCTGCAAACAGGTAGAAATGAAATGCAATTGTATAAGAAACGGAGTCTGTATTTGAAACCATTACAAATTAAAGAGAAGTAATCTGCAACTATTAAACATTTATTTAGATTGCTTATCTCATACGTTTGATCAATACTTTAATTTGCAATAACATCTTATTTTTTCTATTGAAATGATAATAATATAATTGTGTTTTCAGCTTATAGGATTTGAATAATTTGGAGCGGTAAATGAGAAGATCTTAAAAATAGTTGTTTTTAGAAAAGTAAAAAAAATGGAGTTAAATATGATTTGTTTGGATGAAGAGTATTAGAAATAGAAATATGAAATGAAGATACTTTCTATTGTTTTAAGAAAGTATCTTCAAAATCTTTTCTTCTCTCTTTGCATAAGTTTATTCCTTATAATTGAATATTAAACTTATTTAATTAAATTAAACTCCCCTGAAAACTTACTTAGCCCACCCGTATCTTGAAAAGTGAGGAAGCTGAGCGCCGTAAACTGATAACGTTTTATTCTTTTTATTTGCTACAGTTGTTCCCTGCATTTCTACAGGTGTTACATTACCGTAACCATCTAAATAAATAAATCGTATTTTGTCTTCATCCTTGTCTTTTATTTTAACACCCGTTATCTCCATTGTAAATTGTAACGGTATATTAAACGTAAAAGGGCTAGGACCGAAATCTATAACAGCTTTTTCTCCTTTCATATATACAGTAATAGTCTGGTCACCTGTATAAGCTCCGGCAGGCACTGTTAATGTACCGTTTACGTGTATTTTGTCTTCATCAAATGAACCGACTATGCTCATTGTTCCGCCGGTATTACCATTTATAGTCTGTTCCACATAAAGAGGATCATCTTTATGCAGGCTCAGATTAGCATCACCAAGACTTACAAAAGGATCTGAAGACTGAAGATTTTGCTGTGATGGACCTGTAAGCGATGATTGATCTGAACAACCGCTTAAGAAAAGTCCAACTGCTATGAATAGATTGAGTATTATGGCTTTCATAATATCTCCTTGTTAATTATGATTAAAAAAATTCAAACTAAGACTCAGTACAACTTTAGTCCTCGGCACTATAACTTACCTGTAATCAGCAAACGTTATGCCAATCGTAAAGTTAAGTTTAATGAGTGTTTATAAGATTATAAAAATTTTGCATTGGTAAGTTTTACATATAAACAGGTAAGATTTGGAAGTAATTGTAAAAGAGATTCAATGTACTTTACTATTTTAAAAAAAACACAATTTAAAATTACAGGTCCTCATCTTTATCATTTCGAGACCAAGTGGATTAAAACATCTCGAAAAAAGATTTAAATTTATTAATTTTTATTTTTTTCTAACAAAGAGTTTAATTTGGGGCGGGAAATTCCGAGCAACTGTGCGGCTTTAGATTTGTTACCTTCGGTTTTATTAAGGACTTTTCCTGCGTATAATTTTGTAAGTTCTTTCAATCCTATTCTTTCATATTCCAATTCAAGCCTAATAAACTGAGGTAAAATGGGGGTGTTGTACATTTGAGATTGCTTCACAGGTTCTTCACTTTTCTTAAGCACAGAGAAAGTATCTATCTTTAACATTTTACCTTCAGAGAGCAAAACAGCTCTTTCAATAGAGTTTTGCAATTCTCTAACATTGCCGGGCCATTCATAATTTAAAAGAAATTGTTTTACATTATCATCATAGCCTTCAATAGATTTACCGAACTGAGCATTATATAGATTTATAAAATTTTCTGTAAGCAGAAGCACATCTTCTTCACGCTGATTAAGCGGAGGAATTGTAATTTCAACAACATTGAGCCTGTGAAAAAGATCTCTACGGAATAGATTTTGTTCTATCATTAAATTCAGATTTTTGTTTGTAGCAGAAATAAACCGGGCAAAAATTGAAATATCTTTTACTCCTCCCAATCTTCTTATAATTTTTTTTTCTATTGCCCTTAGCAACTTTGCTTGAATATTTAAACTTATATCCCCGAGTTCGTCCAAAAACAGAGTGCCTTTCTCGGCTAATTCAAGCAAACCGTATTTTCTGCTTTCAGCCTGCGTAAATGCTCCGGCTTCGTAGCCAAAAAGCTCCGATTCCATTAATGTTTCCGGAATTGCACTGCAGAC
>CAZTZZ010000010.1:3548-17446 GCA_964617905.1 uncultured Ignavibacteriaceae bacterium
ATTTATAACTTCGGATATAAATGCAATTAGCTTGGGCAGTTCAAAGGGAATAACAAAAATCGAATAAAAACCAAGTTTTACCAAGGAACTGATCAATACCGCATCATTTGTTTTAATTACAAAAATAATTTTGTTTATTGCATCTTCTTTTATCTTTAAGGCTTCACTTACAAATGGCGAGCTTACGGAATCAACCTGTATAATAATAATATCTTCATCTTGATTTTCAAATTTCAACGGGAATTTTAAGCTGATATTTTTTTTGTTTATTTTTATCTGGTTTATAACCAATGATATTGAAGAAGTATCGTTGGAATCGGAATAAACATTAATATTTATTTTAGAATCATACATTTAGCTTTTTATTATATCGCTTAAAGATTTCAAAACTTTCTGTCTTTGTTTTTCCGTTAAATATTTCTGCAGCATTTTGTTGTCTATAATTTTTTCGGCAATATGCTCTATTGTTGCTTTTGTATATTGTGCATATTCTTTTGCTTTTAACTTATTACCCCTCTTGAAGTAATAATTAGATATCTCAAATAATACTTTCCAAGTCAATTCGGTAATTGTAAAATTCTCTATAAACTGATAAGCCTTTTCAAAGAACTCAATGGCGGAATTCATTTTTAAATCGGGACACATTTGCGATAAAATACCGGATAACAATTCTTTCCTTGCATTAAAATATTTTAGTTTGGCACATAATTCATTCAAATCCTTGTTCTCAAGTTCATCCAGCGCATCTTTAAATTTTCCGTTTTCAATATGATTACAAATAAGTTCTTCTTCTGCCCTAAAGTAATGGTAGGTGTCTTCGTTGGATAAGAACACTTCTTTAATTTCCGTTAACTCTTTTACAGCTTCAACGGGTTTTATTTCATCAATATTAGACAGTAATTTCAAATATCTGAAATTATTTTTGTTTTCTTCGCTTATGGACTCCTTGTCTTCTATTTTATCATATCCATACAGCAAATCTTCAACCTTTGTGTTGTCTCCTATAATTAAATTAAGTTCGCCAATTAAAAATAGTGTTGTCAGCAATTCGTTTTCATTTTGACTTTCGGATAATATTCTTTTTGATAATTTCAACTCTTCAATGGCTTTCTGATATTCACTTATGAATATATAATTTTCACCTAAATTTGATTTTATTATCCCTTGATTTTGTACATCGCCGATACTCTGAAATATTGAATAAGCTCTGTTATACAAATCAATACTTTTTTGAATATTTAACTGTTCAAAATGATATATCCCTAAATTCATTATTAAAAGAGCTTCATTTTCAAGATTGCCTATCGATTTGTTCAATTCTACGGCTTTATTCCAATATGATTCCGCATTTTTATAATCATTTTTAATATTATAAATGTTGCCGATGTTGTTTCCCATTCGTGTCATCATCACTTTCAAATCAGCATCCTGAAATATTTCTTCCGCTTTTAAGAACAATTCAAGCGCTTTATCAAAGTCATTGTTTTTGTATATTTCTTTCAGTGCAAGAGTTGCGTTGGCTCTTCCCTTCTCTTTAGGCAAAGCCGAATTATCGGAAATTACATCTCCGCAAATGGTTGTGACATCATCAAAATTACCCAAATCCAAATCTGCCCTCGCTATCTCCGAAAGAACCGTGATCTTTTTTTCATTGTTATCAATATTGTTTAGAAGACCTTCCAGTAATTCTTTCCCTTTTTCTAATTCATCTGTTTCTATCAGAGAGTGTCCTTTTGCAATTTGTAAATCTATGCTCTCATCAGGTTTTAGCATGTCAAGCTCAACATTATTTATAAAATCTAACGAATATTTAAATTCACCCATTTTATCTAGGAGTATCGCCAATCTATACTTAATCAAATTAAATTTATCTTCTTGTAAGTCTAAATCCAGTAAATGTTCCAGTATTTGTCTTTCGTATGAATAAGCTGATATTTTTTCGGCTTCTTTCGCCACTTCAATTAAAATTGAAAAACATTTTTCGGCTTCTTTTGCCAATTCATATTGCCGGGCAAGTTCATTTTTATTAAAATCAGGAATCGTGCTTTCAATATTTACTGCTAACTTTAAATGGAATTCTTCTTTGTCCTTGATTAAAGAGTAGATATACGATTTTAATCCGTCGGATGAAAAAAGTGCTGTTCCTGTAATTGAATACTGTTTAACAATTTCTTTATTCTGTAAATCAAGTAAAAGTTTGTCGGTCTCAAACATACTGATATTTATTAATTTAGAAAGAGCATTGGCCCCAATAGTAATATCTATTGCAGAAATTGTTTTTATTAAATTATTTTCCTGTTCACTTAAATCCTTTAACCTAATTTTATATATTTCTTCCTGCGAACTTTTTAACAACTCGATAGATTTTTTATCACTATTTAATTTTACTCCGTCTTTGTCGTACTGAAGTATATTAAGAAGCAGCATGTCTTTTAAAGAAGTCCTGATCCCGCCCGGAAGCAAATCGGCATAAAGCAATATTAATTTTTTTATTTCTGCTTTTGGTAATGACGGATGCAGGCTTCTGTTTATTAGTTGTTCTAGCTGCTGATCGGTAAAAGGGGAAAGATTTATAGTTTGCAGATTATGTACTTTTTTGCTTACATCACTTTCATCGCTGTCTTCTGTTAGTATTATTTTAATATTATTAACCTGAAAAATTGGGATCAAAGTTAAAAAAGTATCGTGAGTAAATGTATCATATTTGTTGAAATCATCCAAAATTAGTGTAAACCTGGAGCTTGATGTAACGTTAGTAAATATTATTTTTAATTCATCAATTAAATTTTCGGGTAATTCTTTAAAAAGATGTTCCACTCTTTTAAGTGTAACATTATTTAATCTTGGATAAATATATTCGTTATAAATTATTCGTTTTACTATAAATTTAACAAATGAAGTATCGGTTAAATTTTTGTTGTTTTTTATAATTATTGAAGTGCGAACAGTAGAAAAAACCTCATCGGCAACAGTTGATTTACCAGCTCCGTCAGTTCCTCTTACAGAAAAGACTTCAGTACTTTTAACATCTTCTAAATATTTTTTTAATATAACTACTGTTGCTTTTCTATCGGCTGAAACTTTTGCAGGCATCCATTGATTAGTAATTTTATTATCAAATGTTACACCTAAATCAGATAATACCTCCAGACAGCTTTGATATCTTGCGGAAGGGTCTTTAATCAGTAATTTTTTTACCAAGTTAATAAATTCATCTGAAATTTGGCATTCGGGAAATTCAAATTCATTTTCAATTTGAGCTTTTATAATTTTTATTTCATCATCTGTTTCAAACGGGAAAGTATCGTAGATAATTCTGTACAAAAGCATTCCCAATGAATACAAATCAATTCTGTGGTCGTAAGCTTCTTTCTTAAGTAATTCAGGTGCAATATATTGCATCGTTCCGGTAATACCGGGAATTTTATCATCGATCGTATGTCTGGCAAAACCCAAATCAATCAGTTTAATAACGGGCTGTCCGTCGTTGTCTGCTACTAATATATTTTCTGGTTTCAGGTCATAATAAATATAATTTGATTGATGCAAGTAGTACAAAACGGAACAAATTTGAATTAGTATATCTTTAAGGGTTTCTTCTTTTTTACAATCTTTATATTCCAAAAGTTCTTTGCCTTCAAACACTTCCATTGTAATATACTTGGAACCTATTTCAACAATCGGTTCTTGAGAATTATCCGATATAATTGTTCCCAGTTCAATAGCATTTATAATATTTTGGTGCTGCAGTTTTTGAAGAGTAAAATATTCTTTTCTGAAAATATCAATTTCCTCTTCGGGTGCTTTATTCGGTAAAACTTTTAAAGCCACTTTTTTTTCTGGGAAATCAATATCTTCGCATAAGAATACCTTGCTTCTTCCCTCGCCAAGAATGTTTTTAATTATATATCTTTCATTAATCATAATATTGTAATGCTGTTAAAGTGATTTTTAATTTTTCTGCCCAATTCATTGGCTGTAAGTAATGTTATAAAAAGCATCAACCCCGGACATACTATCATCCACCATGCAATTGTTATATAACTCTGTCCTGCCTGAATCATTCCTCCCCAGGAAGGGTAATTGCTACCGGCTCCCAGACCGAGAAAACTTAATGCTGCTTCCGCTAAAATCACATTTCCGTAGAGAAAAACCAAATTTACTACAACTGGCGAAATTATACTCGGCAGAACTTCTTTTGTCAACAGTTTATAATTTGGAAGTCCTATTAATTTTGCCGTTATAAAAAAATCTTTGGTTTTTAATTTAATAACTTCGGCACGAACTATCTTGAATAAACTCATCCAGCCTGAAACACCAAGCACTAAAATTATTGAAAAAACAGAGCTTTCAAACATTGCAATAATGAAAATAATTAAAAAGAGAATAGGAAATGCTAAAAACATCTCCGTAAATCTGTTTAATACAGAGTCAACAAACCCGCCTGTATAGCCTGCGATAAAACCCAGGATTAAGCCGATCAGGAATGAAACAATAACTGCTCCGAGTCCGATAAAAAGACTTAATCTCGTACCGTAAATCAAGCGCGATAAAATATCCCTCCCGTATTGATCTGTACCAAGTAGAAAAATTTTGCTTTCAGTGAATGGCTTTCCGTCCTTAAACAGAATTTTATCTATTGTAATTTTAAATTCTTTGTTTTTCTGAGAACAAATAGCAGCTTCATCAGTAAATTTTATGCTGTTTACAAAAATAAAATCCTGTGTGTAAGATTGTTTAATCACTTCATTTTCCTTGAATATAAAACGGTCTAATTTACTTTGAGGGATACTTTTATTCTTTTTTAAAAATAATTTCTGCAAAGTACTGAAAGGTGTAAGTAATTTAGTTGCTCGCAAATCCTTTTGGAAATTAGGATTTGAAGGAGTTGTTAAAGGAGCAAAAATTGTAAAAACAAGAAGTAAGACAACTATTGCAGACACATAATTTAATTTATTCTGCAAAATATTTATTTTTCTTTTATAAATAAAAACAAATAAAGGAATTAAAAAAATAAGCAGCGTAGAAACTGTATAATCAATTAAAGTAAGATTTATTTGAAATACAGCTTGTTTAAAATCCGCGAACAACAAGGCTAAAAACATCCAAAGCATTTCTATTGAATTGATCAGCATATTTACGCTAAATAAAATAACTGCCGCTGACATAAAAATGATGAAATGCCAAAGTTTAATTTTCATTAATTTATCATTCCTTTCAATATTCTTCTGTCCAATTTTGCCCTTACAACATCTGCTAATAAATTGCTTAAAATTAAAAGTACGCCGGACACAAATGTACAGCCGATAATTAATGGGTAATCTCTACTTAAAATTGCACTTATAGCAAGTCTTCCCATCCCGGGCAGACCGAAAATTACTTCTGTTATCAAAGCACCGCTCAACAAAATGCCTAATTCAACACCGGCAATGGAAATCATCGGTCCAATAGAATTTGGAATGATATGTTTTCTGATAATTTCTTTTTCTGCCACACCGTAATTCCTCAGATTCATCACAAAATGCGCATTAAAAGTCTCATCCAAATTATCGCGTAAGTATTTATAAAAAACTGCAACCCCACCCAGTGATAATGTTATCAAAGGAAGAATCATATGGATTGCATAATCACCCAATTGTTCAAAAAATGAAAAAGATTCGTGATTAAAAGATTTTAATCCCGAAGAGGGAAAAAGATTTATTTTCCAGGAGAACAAATACACAAGCAAAACGCCTATTACAAACGACGGAAGTGCATAAACAGAAAGACTGGCTTTTTTTATAAGCACATCTATCCAGCTTCCCTTTCTTTTTATTGAATACAACGCAAGAAACAAACCAAGTGTTATCTGTATTATAAAACTCAGCAATGAAAATATTACCGTGAAAGGTAAATATCTGCTTATTACATTTATTACGGGTTCACGGTATGTATAAGAAACCCCAAGTTCTCCCTTTGTAAGATTAAAAAGAAAACTCTTGTATTGATTTAAAACCGGTTTATCCAGTCCGAAGGATTCTTTTACTTTTAAAGCAAGTTTCGGACTTAATTTTGGAGATATAAATTTTTGAGTCGGGTCACCCGGTGAGTATCTTAAAAGCACAAACAAAAAACTTAACATTAAAAGAAGCACAACTATAGATGTGACTAATCTTTTGGTTAAGGATAAGATTATTTCCTTATTCATTTTTTAAATTATTTGTTAACAGACCAATTCCAACTGTAGTGTATAGGTTCAAGCGGTGTAATTTTTACATTTTTAATGCGCTTGTTATATGCAATTAAATTTTGAATCCAATAAAGGAATGTGACAGGCTGGTCTTTATGAATGAGAGCCTGTATCTTTTTTGCCAATTCAGATTTAAATTTATCCGATCTTACATTTTTGAACTTTTCTAAGTACTTGTCAACCATTTTATTCCCGTAGCTTGAAAAATTAAGCTGACTTGCTTCCGAACTTGAATGCCAGAATATGTATAAATCCAAAGGCATACCAACAACCCAGCCCAGCATCCAGGCATCAATCTGTTTTGCAAAAAGCTTTGGCATTAAAACCTGCATATCCGTTTTTTTAATTTCAATATTTATTCCGATAGATTTTAAAGTGTTCTTAAGCAAGGTGGCTGCAAATTCTCTCCTGGGATTACCGGGAGTTATGTAAAACGGAAATGAAAAATTTAGTCCGTTTTTATCCAAAACACCGTCTTTGTCTGTATCTTTCCATCCTGCTTTTGTTAAATAATATTTAGCCGAATCAAGACTAAAAGCCAGAGGAGTTAAATTTGAAAAAGATGATTTAAAAATCGGTGACACAGGCCCGAAAGATATTTGTCCGTAATCACCCAAATATTCGTCAAATATTTCCCGCCTGTTTACTGCAAAAGTTAGAGCTTTTCTTACCAAAGGGTCACCAAAAAATTTATTCGGTACAAATTTTTTCTTCTTTTTAAATATCTCGGGATCAATATTATTCCAACCGATATAGTCATATTCTCTTTCGGGCAGAGGAGATATCTTAATAAAGTCTAAAGATTTTAAAGACGGTAAATCATCTTTCCTGATATCCTCAACAAAATCTATTTCACCTTTCTTTAGCTGTGTTAATCTTGAATTGTAATCCGGAATAATTTTGAAAATTATTTTTTGAATATGCCCGGGATTATATAAAAAGGATTTTTTATTTGCAGTTAGAATTATGGACTGGTTTTTGTCCCATTTAGTAAAATTGAAGGGTCCGTTTGTAACGGGTATAATTTCTTTTTCCAAAGCAGCAAATTTTTTCCTGTCTAATTTATCGTAAATATGTTTAGGTATAACCGGCAGGTCAACATCAACAAATGAAGGGAGTGAATTCTTCTTAAATTTTATTTTTAGTGTTAAAGAGTCTAAAATCTCAAATGTCTTATCTGATATTATATGTTTTGATTTATCCAGCACATAATTGTCGAAAGTGTCATATAGTTTGCTTTGTATATCTTCATCGGAATAAACATCAAATGAAAAGACGACATCTTCTACTGTTACTTTTCTACCGTCCGACCAATTAACATCATCCCTCAAATAAAATGTTACTGCCGAAGAATCGTTATTCCACTGCCAGCTTTTTGCAAGCATAGGCCCATAGATAAGTGAACCGGTTTTGTCATCCCAATCACTTTGTACTAATTTTAAATAAAGCAGTTCGCTTATGTTGTTTTCGTAACCGCTGAATGAAAAGAGTGGATTGAGTGATTCAATGTCGGAATCAATTCCTACAATAACTTGATTGGAAATATGTGAGGAGTTTTTTGAACAGGATGGAAATAAAACTATTAATATAAATAGTGCCGGGATTATAAATATATTTCTTTTCATAGATTATCTTTTTAGATACTTCTCATTTATAAATATTCATATAATTGTACTTAATTTATTATTTTGTTGAATAAATACAAAAACAATTGATCAGATGCTTAAAGCAGATATTCAAAATATAAACATTAAAACCCCCAACACCGAAAGAACACTTCTCAAAGATATAAAATTTGAATTAGAAAAGAACAAAATTTTTACAATCCTAGGAAAAAACGGAACGGGCAAATCAACTTTAATTAAATCATTTATGAAATTGTTAGACACTAATGTTTATAATATAACAGGAAGTGTTTTTTGGAACGATAAAGATATTTATAAAATTAATTACGAAGATTTATTAGAAATAAGATTGAATTATGTTAAGTATATTTTCCAAGACCCTGTTAATAGTTTTGACCACCTGAAACAATTCGAATTTTATTTTAAGAGATTTACAATTAAAGAAAATGATGTATGTGAATTGCTAGAGTATTTTTTCCTACCTGTAAAAGAAAAATTATTTAAAATGTACCCTTATGAAGTAAGCGGAGGAATGGCTCAAAGAATTAGTCTTGTTCTCGCACTGCTTACAAAACCAAAAGTTTTAATTTTAGATGAACCCACTTCGGGGATTGATTCTGCAATTGCAAATCTGATGCTTCTTAAATTAAAAGAATTCGTAAAAAATAATGATCACTCAGTTTTGTTAGTTACGCAGGATATTATATTTGCAAAAAAAATCAGCGATAAAATAACGCTGATTAACGATTCGACATTATCGGAATTTATAAACACAAATGATTTTTTTGAAAAACACAAAACAGAATTTATAACAGGAGAGGGAAATTGATGAAACCTGTTTTATCGATTAAAAATTTATTTTATAAAGTTAAGAGATCCAATTTTTTAGAAAATAAAGAAAAAATTATTATTCATGATATATCTTTGGATGTAAATAAAGGAGAAATTTTAGGTGTAGCAGGTGAGTCCGGAAGCGGTAAAACAACGCTTGCAAAATTAATCTCCGGAATAATTACTCCAACATCTGGTACTGTAGAATTAAATTTCAAAAAAACCAATACAAGCAATCCTGTACAAATCTTATTTCAAAATAACGGTCAAATATTAAATCCACACAGAATAGTTGAAGACATTGTTGAAGAAGCATTAAAATTGGGAAATGTTTCAATTGATGATTTAGGAACTGAAAAAGAAAAAATATTTTCAGAGATTAATTTTCCCAAACAGTACAGAAAAAACAAAGGTTCTCAACTTAGCGGAGGACAGCAGCAAAGAGTTGCGCTTGCCAGGCTTCTTGCAGTCAAACCCGAAGTATTGATTTTAGACGAACCATTCTCCGCTCAAGATTATGAATCACAAAAAAATCTTTCCTCTCTTTTCAAGAAAATAAATGATGATTTAGGAATTACATTAATTTGTATCTCTCATGACTTGAATGCTTTGCGTTTAATATGTGACAGAGTTATAATTATTTACAAAGGGAAAATTGTAGAAATTGGAAAAACAAAAGAAGTACTTACAAACCCAGAACACCCATACACTCAATATTTAATTAAATCAGAGAATTTTGATTTAACACACGAAGAGCTTTTAATAAGAATAGTATAAATTGCAGCTGAATAAACAAATTAAGTTACATTTGAATAACTTTTATTAATATATGAAAATTCATATATTTGTCCTCTAAATTTTTTTAAGGAGACGAAACAATGGCAAAACAGCAATCGTTTGCTGAGAAATCAAAAGCAAAACATAAAGCAGACCACGTTACTGTAAAACTGATAAAAAGTGTAAAATCCGCTAAAGGAACAATCAAGTTTAACGAAAAGTTTATTCAACTGGATAACATAAACAAAGTGTCTGAAATCAAGTAAAATTAGCGGTTTTTAACCGCTTTTTTTATTCCCTCCTTTTTTTTGTCCACCTTAAAAACTTGACACTTGTATTTTTTTTATTATTTTGTTTATTCACGGTTTTATATGGCATACGCTGTTTGATTTACTTTGAAGTAAAATCAGACAAATATCCAAATATTTACTAATAGTATAAAATTTTTAAAGGATGATTACCCCTAAAAAACTAAAAATATACGGTTTGAAAGATATTGAATCTATTCCTCAAATTGGATTTTTGAATAAAAACGAACTTTTTGAATTAAAAGTTGTTGCCACAGTTTTACCGTTTAGAACAAATAATTATGTACTGGAAGAGCTGATTCATTGGAATAATGTACCGGATGACCCGATGTATAAATTAAATTTTATGCAGAAAGCTATGTTAACAAAAAATCAGTTCGATGAAATGGCGGGAGTAATAAAAAAGAATAACCTTTCTGAAATAAAAAATACTGCTTTAAAAATACGTACCGAATTAAATCCTCATCCTGCTGGTCAAACAAATGTAAACAAACCAAAACTAAATAACGAGTTTGTTCCCGGAATACAACATAAATACAATGAAACTGTGTTAGTATTTCCTTCTAAAAGTCAAACTTGCCACGCATATTGCACTTTTTGTTTTAGATGGGCTCAATTTGTTGATACAAATGATATAAAATTTTCTACTTGCAATAAAAATGATTTTTTAAGTTATCTGCAGCAGCATAAAGAAATAACGGATGTGCTTTTAACCGGAGGCGATCCGTTGATAATGAATGCAGATAATTTGAGAGAATTTATTACACCCCTGCTGAAACCCGAATTTGAACATCTGCAATCTATAAGAATCGGAACAAAATCTTTATCATATTGGCCTTACAGATTTGTTACCGACAATGATGCCGATGATATAATTAGATTGTTTGAGTTAGTTAAAAACAAAGGTAAAAATTTAAGTTTGATGGCTCACTTTAATCATTATGTTGAACTTTCAACAGATATTGTAAAAATAGCAATAAGCAGGATACTTTCTACAGGCACACAAATAAGGACACAATCGCCTGTAATAAAATATATCAATGATGAACCCAATATCTGGGGAAAAATGTGGAAAGATCAGGTTGCTTTGGGCTGCATTCCTTATTATATGTTTGTTGAAAGAGATACAGGGGCTAACAATTATTTTGAAATTCCTTTGATTAAAGCCTACAATATTTATAGAGAAGCTATCATTAATACCTCGGGACTTTGCAGAACTGTAAGAGGACCCGTAATGTCGGCACTTCCTGGAAAAGTGATGATAAACGGAATCACACAAATTAATGGAGAAAAAGTCTTTCAACTCAATTTAATACAAGGAAGAAACACTGAATGGTGTTATAAACCGTTTTTTGCAAAGTTCGATCCGTGTGCAACTTGGTTAAGTCATTTAAAACCTGCATTTGGTGAATCTAAATTTTTCTATCAAAATGAACTTAATAAGATTTTAATTAATTCAGAAAATTATAATTTGTCTTTAAATGATGAGTTCTTTGATTCGCAATTGCAATTAAATTATGATTAAACAGAATTAAATAAGTCCAAGCTTTTACATCCTTCAAGTTCAAGTAATTTTTCTTTTATATCTAAACCGGCAGAATATCCACCTAATTTACCATTAATATTTATTACTCTGTGACAAGGAATAATTATAGAAACAGGATTTAATCCGTTTGCATGACCGACAGCACGGTAAGCTTTAGGTTGCCTTATTTTTTCAGCTATATATTTATAAGAAACAACTTCGCCAAAAGGTAATTTCAGCAATTGCTTCCAAACACGTTTTTGAAATGGAGTGCCTTTAATATCAAGTAATACATCAAATTCTTTTCTTTGATGTTTAAAATATTCTTTTAGTTCACTGAAAATGTTAAACATATAAGGATCATCGGGGTGAAGTTTTGTTTTTTTTATATCTTTAAATTTTTCGTATGAAGCATTTAAGAATAATTTTGAAATACCTTTCCTTGTTGAGAATGCATCGAAGTGAATTCCGGCAATATCAAATGAACTGTGATATAAATTTTCTCTGTTAATCATAGTGTCTTTTTATATATGAACAACAGTATAAGTTATGAAATTGTATAAAAAAAGGGAAGAAATAAAAAAAAATCTTCCAGGGTAAAATATTAAATAATACTTTTAAGCAGCAATTACCTGAATTGCAGGATTTAAATCTCTTTGTAACAAAGCTTCAATGGCTTGCAGTGTACCATTAATTGATGTCGGACAAGTACCGCAAGCACCCTGGTATCTTATTCTTACTGTGTTACCTTCTAATCCGAGTACTTCCAATCCTCCACCGTCGCCTGCAAGTGCCGGGCGCACTCTCGTATCCAAAATTTCATTTATTTGCTTTAACAGTTCGCTTGCATTTTCAACCAAAGGTTTAGGCTTTTTTTCTTCGGGAATCAAATTCACATCGAATGATTTTAAAAAATTTATAAATGGTTTTTGAATTTTGCTCCAATCTGATTCACTATCTTTTTCAATAGTTACAAATTTATCCATATAAAAAACAGATCGTACACCTTCAATTTCAAAAATACCTTTTGCTAAAGGATCATTTTGAGCATCTTCTTTACTAGAGAACTGCCTTGTTTCAAGATTCAATATTTTTTCGTTCAATATAAATTTTAACGCGTGCGGATTCGGTGTTAAATCTACATCTTCTACTATTAACATAATTTCTCCTTAATTTAAATGTAAAAATAGACGTAAATATTTCTATGTTCAAGTCAGAAATAATATGTAAAAATTAAAGTTTCTATTATATTTAAGAAAAAGAAAAAAAATATGAAGAAAAAAATATTAGCCATTTTTACGGGCGGTACATTTTCAATGATGATTGATAAATCAACCGGCGGAGCCATACCCAGATATTCAGGTACGGAATTATTAAATAAGATTCCGGAAGCTAAAAAATTAGCAAATTTAGTTTGCTATGATTTTGGTAAATATCCGGGTCCTCATATGACTCCGAAATTAATGCTAAAACTTTCAAAAAAAATTAAACAACTAATTAAAGGAAAAAAATATGCAGGTGTAATTGTTACACACGGAACCGATACATTGGAAGAAACTGCTTACCTGCTTGATCTTACAGTTGATACTGAAATTCCTGTTGTTGTAATTGGCTCAATGAAAAATAGTTCCGAACCCGACTGGGACGGTCCGCAAAATTTAACGGATGCAATTAGAGTTTGTTTAAGTCCGAATTGTAAAAACCTTGGAACACTTGTTTGTCTGAACAGCCAGATTAATGCCGCAAGCGAAGTAACAAAAACCTACACCGACGAGTTGGATACATTTAACAGCTTAGATTTTGGTGCTCTTGGTTTTGTTGAAAACGGGAAAGTTATTTTAAATAGATTGCCCAGAAAACTTGAGAAGATAAAAACAAATAAAATTAATGAAAACGTTGATATGCTTACCGTTTATGCCGGAATGGATGATAAATTTTTTAGATATTCAGCAAAAAGCGGTGTTGAAGGAATAGTTGTTGAAGCCTTGGGAGTAGGAAATGTTCCTCCCGCAGTTTTCAAAGGTATTGAATTTGCGGTTAAAAAAAACATCCCCGTTATTCTTGTTTCCCGCTGCCCTGCAGGCGAAACTTTGGATATTTACAGTTACCCCGGTGCAGGGAAACATTTGCACAATTTAGGGGTTATTTTTGCTGAATACCTAAACGGGCAAAAGGCAAGAATAAAATTAATGCTGGCGCTGGGTAAAACAAAAGATAGAAAAAAATTAAAAAAAATGTTTGAAGAATAAAAAACTAATTAAATTTATATATTATACATTTAGACTCTATCCCCATATTTCTTCAAGTTCAACTTTTTTAACTTCCTGCACAGGTGAGCTTAAAAACAACTCTGCAATTTCCTTAAACTTTTTTGGGATATCGGTTACATAAAATTCCTTTGTCCCAATATCGTTTGAGTTGTTAAGCAGTCCAATTCGTTCTATTTCAGTCCTGACTAAATCAGCGGCAGCAATTCCGGAATCAATCAAGGCTACATTTTTACCTATAACCTCCTGAATTATCTCTGCTAAAATAGGATAATGCGTACAGCCTAAAATTAAAGTATCTATTTTTTTCTCTTTTAATTCTCTTAAATATTCTTC
>CAZTZZ010000010.1:17546-53370 GCA_964617905.1 uncultured Ignavibacteriaceae bacterium
ATAACCGTTGAATTAGATTTAGACCCGTAGGGAACACGTGCAGTATCACCAAAATAAACAAGGTTTTCATTTGGAAGAGTTGCCGCTAATCTTTTTACAACTGTTAATCCGCCAATTCCGGAATCAAAAACTCCTATTGGTCTGTCTCTGTCTATAAAATTCAATTTATTTCCTCAATAGAATTTATTAATTCTGATTTCACAAATTCATAATCATTCAATGAAACTTTTTTGCCTTCCCTGTCAAGCACATAAAAGGAGTCAACAATATCATCTCCTCGGGTTGAAATTTTGGCAAAATAAATCATCAACCCGAGTTCATTCATTTTGTTTGTAACCTGAAAAAGAAAACCAAGCCTGTCGGGGGAAAATATATCAAGTATTGTGTACTTTTCGTGTTTTTCAAAATCAATTTGAATTTTACCGCTTCGTTTGAAAAATTTCTTTTCAATTCTCCACCATTTAGTTTTTAACTTTTCAATTTCTTGGTCTAACTTTAAAAAACCCGTTATAACATCGTTTAAATTACTTTCAATAACCTGATATTTATCTTCGTCTATCTTTTCGTTTGTCCTGAAATCAGATACGTTAAAAGTATCTATCACAATCCCGTCTTTCCTTGTAAATATTTTTGCATCGTGTATATTAAGATCATTAATTAACATTACACCGCAAAGTTTAGAAAGCAGCGCAGGAAAATCTTTTGTAATAATTGTAATATTTGTAAAATTTCCTACATTGTTGAACAATACTGTTAAATTACTTCCCTTCTCTATTTCAACAATGTGTTTGGCAATTTCTTCTTCGGAAAAATGATGGGTATAACTTATGTCATTTATAGACTTAATATGATCCTGCACATTTGTTTCCGTTAAATTCGGAGAGAATTTGCTAATATCTTTGGGAACAACATAGGTTTTTGAAATAAGGTAGTCTTCCCCTGAAATTTTTTGTTCAAGCATTGCCTTAATTTTATTGAATAGTTCTGAAAGTAAATCGTTTTTCCAAGAAGTCCATATTACTGAATTAACTGCCGAAAGGTCGGCATAGGTAACTAGGAACAATAATTTTAATTCTTCAAAAGTATTAAAATTACTTCCGAATTTATCAAGCGTTTCTGCATCGTTTAAATTCCGTCTGAAAGCAACTTGTTCCATCAGAAGATGATTCTTTACCAAAAACGAGACCAAACTTATTTCATCTTCTTCATATCCTAATCTCTGCATAATTGTAGCTGCCATTTCCGCTCCGATTATTTCATGACCGGAAATATTAATTGACTTAGCTATATCGTGAAACAACATTGCCAAGTAAAGAATATCTTTGTCCTTAATGCTGCTGTAAATTTTACCGGGATATGTATTTAAATTATTTAATTTTTCTAAATTTTTAATTGTCATAATAGTATGTTCATCTGTGGTATAACAATGATAAACTCCGTGCTGCATAAATCCTATTGCATCTTTGAATTCGGGCATAAAAACTCCCAGTACACCAAGTTCGTTCATCGCCGAAAGTGTATTTCCAACATTTTTTGGGAGCTTTAAGATTTCCCTGAAAAAAACTGATGATTCAGTTCCCGCATCATTTGTATATTCCGCTTCCTCTACTATTTCAACTATCTCAGACCTTAAACTTTCATCAAAATGTGCAGTATGCAATCCTCTGTTATAAAAAGCTCTCATAACATCGGAAATATCCAATTTAAAATTTGAATTATGTGAGATAGTATTTCCTTTCAGCACAAAGTGTTCGTCTAAAAGAATATTTAATGAATCGGGAAGAGGATGAGAAACTTCTTCGTCAAACTTTTTTCTCATTGATTTTGTAAAACGGTAAATAACATTTGTGGCTCTAAAATATTCCTGCATAAATTCAGAGAGAGCTTTTGAATTGTTTTTCAAACGCTTAGCAATTTTTTTCTGATGCCTGAATTCAAACCGGTCTGTTTTTTGATTTTCTACCAAATGCAAGATATTTCTAACATAAAGCACAAGTTTATAGCTTTCTATTAAACGGTTACATTCCTGAGGTGTTGTTAATTTTTTAATTATTAATTGATTGATAAATATTTCAGCCTGTGAAAGTTCATTCTGCTTGTGTAACATCGATTTTGTATACAAAATATACATCCACTCCACCGTTTGAAAATCTCTTAACCCGCCGGCAGACATTTTAACATTCGGTTCTATTACTTTTGGCGAGTCCCCATATTTTTTATACCGTTCATAAATATCATTTATTAATTCATTCATTAACTTTACTTTAACGGGCTTTGTAATTGAATTAAATAATCTCTCCTTCCATTCTTTATAAATTTTAACTGAACCCAAAATATGTCTTGTCTCAAAAAACTGTGTGAAAACGTGAAGATCGGTTTTAAGATATTTTTTTATATCAGAAAAAATGCGTACCGTGTGAGAGACTTCGATTCCGTTATCCCAAAACAGTTGTATTAAATTGGCAATGTCGTTTTTACTGGCAGTTAATGAATCGGTTAGAAAAATAAGGTCAATATCGGAAAACGGGGATAACTCTCTTCTGCTGAAACTTCCCGCTGATGTTAATGAAAAGTTATATCTTTTACTTCCGGCAATAGTTCTTATAAAATCTTCAACAAGCAGACTGTATTCTAATGAAAATTTTAATGAATCTTTTTGATTTAATCCTTTTTCAAAAAGTTTTTCGCGTTCTCTTAAAAATTTATTCTTTTGCTTTTGAGTTTCTGTCATTTTAATTTTCATCTTTGAAGTATTCGGTTTCCACTGTCGATGCAATTCCGCCCCTAACATTAAAATCAGCTGTAAGAAGCATATATCTCGGTTTGCAAACTTCAACAAGATCATCAAGAATTCTGTTCGTCACATTTTCAAAATATATTCCGTCGTTACGGTAAGAGTTTAAATAAAACTTTAAAGACTTTAATTCAATGCATAATTTATCGGGTACATATTCTATTTTAATGGTTGCAAAATCCGGCTGCCCTGTTTTAGGACAAACTGATGTAAATTCCGGCGCTTCATGAATTACAGTGTAATCTCTGTCGGGGTGCGTGTTATCAAACACTTCTAATAACTTTATTTTTTCTGTCATTATTTTGCCTATTATAATTTATAAATAATCCGGTGTTGTTTTATACTTTATCGGATCGGTCTTACCTGCCTGTTGAAATCCTCTTAAACGTAACGCACAGCTGTCACAAACTCCGCAGGCTTCGTCCTCATTTTGATAGCAGGACCAAGTTAAATCCAACGGTGCATTCAGTTCAAAACCTTTTTCAACAATTTCCTTTTTTGACATTTTTATTATAGGAGTAATTAATTTTATTTTTGTCTCCGGTTTAGTACCTATATTAACGGCATTTTCAAAAGCATGAAAAAACTCGGAACGGCAGTCAGGATAACCGGACGAATCTTCTTCCACCGCACCGATACAGACAGCTTCAGACCCGATTACTTCAGCCCAGCTTACGCAAGCCGATAAAATATTTGCATTCCGAAACGGAACATACGATGAAGGAACCTGCCTGCCGGTAGGCAAGGTATTCTTATTTTCCAAATCGGCTTTTGCAACTTTAATTTGTTTATCCGTAAGAGAAGAACCGCCGATTTTTTTGAAATGCGTAAAATCTATAACTAATTTTTTTTCAACTCCGTAAAAGTCGGCAATTTCGTGAAATGATTTTAACTCCCTTTCTTCTGTCCTCTGTCCGTAATTTATATGAATGAAAGCAAGGTTATAATCCCTTGAAGCAATCGCAGCAGAAACACAGCTGTCCATTCCCCCGCTAAGTGCAACAACCACTGATCTTTTATTTTCCATACAAAATTTTTTCTGTAAAAATACGGAAAACAAGGGATAGTATAAAACTATTAAGAATATATGAAGTTAATTACTACAATTTCTTTGACAGCAAAATAATTATAACTATCACAAAACTAACAACCGAAGAAATAAAAAAAGGAATTTGTGCGCCGAACTGGTCCCACAAAACGCCGGCTAAAAAAGAGCCCAGCATAATTGCCAAACTTGAAAACATTGTTAACAGTCCTATTGCAGAGCCTCTAAATTCATCGGGAACCAAATCAGTCACCCAGGCTTTAACAATTCCTTCTGTTGCCGCGGCATAAATACCGTAGAATGCAAACAAAATCCAAATAATATAAACACTCCCCAGAGTTGCAAACCCGAGATAAACCAAAGAAAATATTAAAAGTCCGCCCGAGTATATTTTTTTCTTACCGTATTTATCGGATAATTTACCCAACGGATATGAAAAACCCGCATAAACAATATTGTAAAATACATAACCCAAAATAGCCAGCGTAGCAGAATCCGAAATTACCTTTGTCTTTAATATTAAAAAAACATCGCTGCTGTTTACCAATGAAAAAACCGTAACAAGTAAAAGAAGCATTTTATATTTTGACGATGCAGTCTTCCAAAAAGCAGGATATCTTTTATCTGAATTTACATCTGTGTGTATAAAATTATCTTTAACGAGTAAAGTAAGTGAGACTGCAATTAAAGACGGGACAAACGCTATTAAAAAAATAAGCTTGTAATCATTGTTGAAGTAATAAAGAAGTCCCAACGCAAGCAGCGGACCCAGCGCCGCACCTACAGTATCCATTGCACGGTGAAAACCAAAGATGGCACCGGTTGTTTTCTCATCGGAATAACTCCCCAATAGCGCGTCGCGAGGCGCGGTTCTAATTCCTTTTCCAACCCTGTCACTCGTGCGGGATATTACAACAGCGGATATGTACGGAAACAATCCCGGAAGTGGTTTTACAAGCGCCGAGAGTGTGTAACCTATTCTGACAAATATTGCACGCTTGCCAAGTTTATCGGATAAATTTCCGATAAATCCTTTTAACACACCGGCAATAATTGAGGCAGCTCCTTCAATTGCTCCTACTACAGACATTGAAGCTCCGAGTACTGCCGTTAAAAAAATAGGTAAAACCGGATATAACATTTCACTCGCTATATCTGTAAAAAGGCTAACGTATGAAAGTATCTTTACGGGTTTGGGTATTTTTATGATTGTCATAATTTAAATTTAATCAGATAATTTATTTAAACAAATCTGTATAAAAAATTAGTCTTCAAATTGATTAGGATTTTTTGATTGGACCGTTACTTGTTTGTAAATTGCATAACAAATCAAAATAATTGAGAATAAGAGGATAAAATGCGCAGAAGAATAATTGCCGGCAACTGGAAAATGCACAATAATTTAATCGATTCGCAAAACCTGGTTACAAAGTTAGTGAACGGATTGAATAATAAAACATTAAAAAGAGAAGTTATAATTTGTCCGCCGTTTACTTCACTTAGCGAAGTAAGCCATTTATTAAAAGGTACAAAAATAAAGCTCGGTGCACAGAACATGCACTTTGAAGATAAAGGAGCTTTTACAGGAGAAATATCCTCTGATATGTTGAAAAGTATCGGTTGTAATTATGTAATCCTTGGTCATTCCGAAAGAAGAACTATTTTCGGCGAATCTGACGATTTAATAAATAAGAAAATAAAAACAGCCTTAAATGCGGGTTTAAATCCAATATTCTGTGTCGGAGAAACTCTCGAACAAAGAGAAGACGGAACAACAAATGATGTGATAAATGAACAAGTAGTGGAAGGAATTAAAGAACTAAACGAAGAGGAAGTAAATAAAATTATAATTGCATACGAACCTATTTGGGCAATCGGTACGGGCAAAACCGCAACTCCGGAACAGGCACAGGAAGTTCACAAATTTATTCGATCTATATTAAAGGAGAATTTTTCGGAAGATACATCTGAAAATATACCAATTTTATACGGCGGTAGTGTTAAACCAAATAACGCCGAAGACCTGCTGGCAAAAGAAGATATTGACGGGGCTTTGGTGGGCGGTGCTTGTTTGAATGCAGACTCTTTTATAAGTATAATAACGGCTTAATAAATAATAATTAGGACTTTTCCAGGGGTATTTCTCATTGATTTCCCCTTTCATCTTTGGTATATTTATAGGATTAATTTCTACTACTTTAGGCTTAAAAATTGCAGAAAAAAATTTCCAGTTTCATAATTTTCATTTCAATATTTATCTCCCTATCACTGTCACCATTTCTGCAAGGACAAATTATATTTAAGGAGCTCAATCAATATAAACTACCCGTAAATTCTACTGATTTATTCGGCATATCACAAACAAGAAGTATAATTAATTTAGACGGTAATTGGTCAGTTAAAAAAATGTCCAGCGATGCAAAACCCGTGAGTGTTTCTGTTCCTTCAGAATTTGACGGAAACGGAAATCTGATTTTTGAAAAATCATTTGCACTAAGCGATGACGAAATAAACAACCATACTTTAATTCTTAACTTTTTAGGTATAAATTATTCCGCAGAATTTTCAGTTAACAACAACATAATATACAGACACTTAGGCGGAACGTTTCCTTTCGGTTTTGAGCTTCCCAAAGATATTTTAAAAAGCGATGTTAAAAATACTCTGAAAGTAAGATTATTTTATAAACTTTCCGATGAGACAATTCCTTTCAAACAAAGAGTTTATTTTCCTAAAAACTTCGGCGGTATTATCAGAGACGTATATATTTCAATATTGCCTAAAATTTATTTAAACGATATAAGCATAAAATCAAGTGTTAATTTGAAGAACAAGTCTGTACTGTTAAAATATTCTTCAAAAATTCTTTTTAGTGATTCTTATATAAATGCAGATACATTATCGAATATTAATAGTTATTCTTTAAAAATTAATCTAAAGTCATCTGACGGAAATCAAAACATTGATTTACCAATTTATAATTTTGTGCTAAAGAAAAATATCGGAAACGTTATAAATAAAACCTTTAAAATTTCAAACCCTATTCTTTGGTCTCCCGATACACCGATATACTACCGAGCGGTAATTCATTTGATAAATGAAAATAAAATTATTGACGAAGTAAAAAGAAACATAGCCTTTGTAACGGTAAAGTCCGTTAAAAACGAAATTGAATTAAATAGTAAATCTTTTCAAATCAGGGGTGTCACTTATCTGCCTTCCTTTGATAACAGGGGGGAAATGGCAAATTACGATGAAATGGAAGATGATATAAAAATCATCAAACAAACAGGGTTTAATTCAGTTAGATTTTCAAAGTTAGTACCTCATCCGTATTATTTGGAACTTTGCAGAACATACGGACTATTGGCTTTTATTGAACTTCCGATAAGTTACATTCCTCCCCATTTTGCTAATGATTTTAATTACTCATCTAAAATTGAAATTTATTTAAAAAGTTATTTAAGAAAATATAAAAGCTACAATGTTGTGGGTGCTTTCGGACTCGGCAGCGGTTATTTTACAAATAAAGAAAGCCATAATTCGTTGATTGCAAATCTTGCAAACATTGTAAAAAAAGAATCTGGTTTTTTAACATATGCATCTTTTTCAAAATTGGATTTAAGACAAATCAACAACCTCGACTTTTACGGAATTGAACTTTTTAACAAATCTATAACCGGCAGTCAAAATGAAATAGAAAAAATAAACAGCACATTGGGAAAAGGAAAACTTTTTATAAGCGAAGCAACATACAGTGTAAATTCAGGACGAAGCAACGGTTACAGCAACCCCTTTACTTACGAAGCACAAGCCAAATATTTTAATGATTTAATTTCGTCTTACGATACGCCAAATAACTCGGGCTTTTTTATAAATTCTATGTTTGATTACACAGGTGATTATTCATCTTTGAGTTCGGGTTTTTCCGATGACAACAAATACAATATAGGTCTTATTGGTACTGATAGAAAAACCAAAACGATGGCTTATAAAGTTATATTTTCAAAATTCCATAACACAGAGAAAGTGACTATTCCAATAGGAAACAAAACAGATAAAGCTCCCATGCTGTTTATAATATTCGGTCTTTTGTTGGCTCTTGGAATGGGGATACTTGTAAACTCCGGGAAAAAATTCAGGGAAGATTCCTCAAGGGCTTTGCTAAGACCCTATAATTTTTTTGCAGATGTAAGGGACTTAAGAATGATATCCGGAGTGCACACCGGTTTACTCGCTCTTATTATTGCGGGCACAAGTTCATTGCTTTTAAGTAATCTGCTTTTTTATTTCAAAACAGATTTTAATTTTGAAAAACTTCTCATTTATTTTGGAACACCCGGTTTAATAAAAAATATTAATTTCCTTGCTTGGAATCCAATAATGTCAATAATTTGGCTGACCCTTTGTACAGCATTCTTTATCGTTTTAATAATGTGTATAATAAAATTATTTACTTTTATACTTAAGACAAGGGTTTTCTTTTCAAGTATTTACTTTACGGTTATTTGGTCATTATTACCTTTGGTTTTAATGATTCCCGTAGGAATAATATTATTCAGATTATTAAATACCGAAATAACAAATTTAAATACTTTTCTCTATGTTTTTATTTTTATAGTTTTTTTATGGACGGTTCACAGAATATTAAAAGGTATTTATGTGATTTTTGATTTAAATGCTGGTAGAGTATATTTCTATAGTTTTTTAACATTTATAGTTCTTTTTGGAGGAATTTTACTATACTATCAATTAAAATATTCATTATTTTATTTTTTAGCCCTATTATTTAATTAATATTAGAAGATTTGCTTTTATCTAAATTAGAAATATTTGGTTTTAAGTCTTTTGCACAAAAGACAGTAATAAATTTTAATCACGGTGTTACTTCCATTGTAGGTCCCAATGGGTGCGGAAAAACAAACATAGTTGATGCAATTAGATGGTGTCTGGGTGAACAAAGAAGCGGAACACTAAGAAGTGACAAAATGGAAAACGTAATTTTCAACGGAACTTCAAATAAAAAACCGATGGGAATGGCGGAAGTTTCATTAACAATAGAAAATGATAAGGGAATTTTACCGACTGAATATTCAGAAGTTACAATTACACGAAGAATCTTTCGTTCGGGAGAAAGCGAATACCTGCTGAATAAAAATATCTGCAGGCTCAAAGATATTACAAACCTCTTTATGGATACAGGCATTGGTGCAAATGCTTATTCTGTAATTGAGTTAAAAATGATTGAAACTATCCTCAGCAATAAAGCAGATGAAAGAAGAACTATGTTTGAAGAGGCTGCAGGAGTTAACAAATATAAACTACGCAGAAGGCTTGCACTTAGAAAATTAGAAGAAGTAAAAATTGATCTTGCCAGAGTAAACGACATTGTTTCCGAAGTAGAGAAAAAAGTAAATTCACTCAAAAGACAAGCCAAAAAAGCTGAGAGATACACCAACATATCTGCTACATTGCGGGAACTTGAAATTGATTTTGCAGAAAGAGAACTTGCCCTTTTTTCAAAACAAAAGGAGGAGTTGCTGTATAAGAAAGATTCTAATTTTAAAAGAAGATTGTCACTCGAATCCGAAATGTCAAAACTTTCTGATGAGCTAAAGGGAATTAAATCATCATTAAACGAAATAGAAGACAGTCTGCAAAAAAAGAGAACTGAAATCACATCTGTCACCGAAAAAATTTATTTCAGTCAAAAGCAATTATCTGTAGCTGAAGAAAGGCGTAACTCTCTGGAAGACAATATTGATAAATATCACCAAGAACTCGAAGAATTAAACAATCAAGTTAGAGAAACGGAAGAGTTTATTCGTGAAAGTAAAAAGAAAATTGAAAATTATAATGATTTAATTGAGATTAAACAAAAAGAGGAAGAAGAATCAGAAAATGATGTTATTATTGCAAAAGAAGAGCTTGAAAAAAAACGAACCGAATTAAATACAAAAAATGATGAACTGCTTGTAAAATTTAAAGAACTGACAAACAAAGAAAACGATTTTTCAAATATTGAAAAAGCTCTAAACGGGAAAAACAAGGAAATTGAAGAACGTAATGAAAAAATATTGGGATTAACAAATAAGATTGCAAAAACAGTAGGGTTTATCGAAAACCTCCAAAACGAAAAAGAAGAAGCACAGAAAAATCTTGAAGAAGCCGAAGCTGAGTATTTAAAAGAGCAGGAAAGAAAAGATAAACTGGAAAACGATTTAAACAAACTTAAAAACGAGGAGCTTGACCGTAAAAGTCTTTTAAACTCAATGAAGGATAAAATAACTTTTATCCAAAGTTTAATTGACAATCTTGACGGAGTTTCCAAAGGAACAAAGGCACTTATAAGCGACAACAGCTGGACAAAGAAAGAAAAAAATCTTCTTGCACAGGTTGGTACTTCCGATGATAGATTCAGATTTGCTATTGAAGCCGCTATGAGAAATAATCTGAACAACATTTTAATCGAATCTATAGACGAATTAAAAAATGCTATCAACTATCTTAAAAATAATTCTGCCGGACGAGCTGCCTTTTATTTGGGTAATATTAAAAGCAACGGTAAAGTAGACTTTTGGAGTAAGCTCAATAATTTTACCGTAAACAGAAGATTGAAAAAAATTCAATCCTCAACTGGATTTATAGGCTGGGCAAAAGATTACGTGAAAACCGATAAAAAATGGAAGAGTTTGTTTAACAGAATTCTAAGTAATACTGCTGTTGTAGAATCATTTGAAAACATGCTTGAGCTTTCAGCCAAGTTTCCGGGTTTTAGTTTTACTACCTTGGACGGAGATTTTGTTGACGGTTCCGGATTAGTAGAAAGCGGCAGCGTTCCAAAGGCAGATAATACATTGTTTGGAAGAATGCAGCTTTTAGAAGATTTGAAAAAAGATTTCCCCGTTGAAGAACAAAAACTTTTTGAAATTAGCAAAAAAGTTGAATCTACAGAACAGGAATTAAACTCGATTGATTTGAAAATACTTTCCGACAAAGGAAGAATACTTGTAAACGATCTGGCAAATGTCGATAAACAAATTTCACAGTTTGAATTCGAAAAAAAGAAAGCAGACGATGAAATAGAAATATCCAGGAAAGAAATTCAAACTTTGGCACAGGAATCAAACAAACTGGATCAGGAAAAAATTGATTTGCAAAAGAATATAAAAGAACAGAAAGAAAATCAAACCGTTGAAAATAAATCAAAACTCGATTTGGAAAATGAATTCAAATTATGCGAAGATAAATATAGCGTTTCTGTTAATAAACAAAATAATATCAGAATAGAACTTGAGAAACTTTTTGCCGAAAGAAAAAATATAGAAAATGCCATTGGGCGTGCACAATCAGCTTTAGATACAATTGATAATAATATTATAAAGAGAGAAGAGGATATAAATTCAGCAACTAATGAAAAAGCAAATCTCTTTAATGTTATTGAAAATAGTAAAAGAGAAAGCGAAGAAAATGAAAATATTAAAATAAAACTTCAAGATGAAGAAACAGAAATAAATACTAAATATAAATCAATCCAATCGGTTATAAATGAGAAAGAAGATAAGCAGAATAATTTAAGAAAAGAAAGAGAGATTTTAACGGAGGAAATTCATAAATCGGATTTAAAGTTAAATGAAATTGAAATGAAGATTGAAAACCTAAAAGAACATATTAAAGAAAATTATTCTTTAACTCTTGAGAAAAAGGAATTCGAAGACTTAGACAATTTTAATTTTGAAGAAAGAGAAAATGAAGTTTTAACTTTAAAGCAAAGAATAAAGACACTCGGACCAATAAATTTATTGGCATATTCAGAATACGAAGAAGAAAAAGAAAGATTTGACTTCCTTAATAACCAGCGAAATGACTTAGTAGAATCAGAAAAAGATGTTGTAAAAACAATAGAGGAAATAAATTCTACAGCACAGCAACTCTTTTCAGAAACATTTGAAAAAATTAGAGAAAATTTTATAAAAGTGTTCGGAGCTTTGTTTAACCCGGGTGACGAGGCAGACTTAAAAATGGAAGAAGGTACCGACCCGCTAGAAGGAAAAATAGAAATAATTGCAAAACCCAAGGGTAAAAGACCAACATCAATTGAGCTTCTTTCCGGAGGTGAAAAAACTCTTACAGCAATTGCGCTGCTATTTTCAATTTATCTCGTTAAACCGAGTCCGTTTTGTATTTTGGATGAAATTGACGCTCCGCTTGATGATGCTAATATTGACAGATTTAATAAAATTATTGACGAATTTAGCGAAAGCACCCAATTTATAGTGGTCACGCATAATAAACGAACTATGGAGGCTGCAAATACACTTTACGGTGTTACAATGCAGGATGAAGGAATTTCAAAATTAGTAAGCGTTCGTTTTAACGAAGATTTTGAACTTTCCAAAAACTAGCCGATATGAAAAGGATTTTTAAGATATTTATTGACTTTGATGGGACAATTACGACCAGAGATGTGGGGGAAGCTATATTTGAAAAATTCGGCGAACCTGCTTTGGTTAAAAGAATAATTGACGATCTTCTATCTGACAGAATTTCAGCAAAGGATAGCTGGCTGCAACTATGCGGCACTATTAAACAGATTTCTCCCGAAGTTTTGAATAAATTTATTGACACATTAGAAATCGATCCTACTTTTCACAAGTTTTATGACTTCTGCGAACAGAATAATTTTGATTATTACATTTTAAGTGATGGTTTCGATTATTATATAGAACGACTTCTTTTAAATGACGGAATTGATCACATTAAATATTATGCGAACCACTTAACAATTACTGAAGACAATAAACTTCTTCCGTCATTTCCTTATCAGGACGAAGAGCATTTAACCTCGGCAAACTGCAAGAGAAATCATATTATCAATCACAGTGGAGACGATGAGTACACTGTCTATATAGGTGACGGAAATTCTGACAAAGAAACAGCGCAGTATTGTGATTTTATTTTTGCAAAAGATGATCTGCTAAAATTTTGTGAAAAAGAAAGAATCTCTTATTTCCCATACAAAGATTTCAACGATGTTAGAACAAAAATTGAGAAACTTATTGCAAAACGAAATCTAAAGAAAAGACATCAAGCCGAATTAAAACGCAGAGAAGTCTACTTGCAGGGATAGATGATGAACAGCATTGCAAAGAAATTTTTTAACTACCGAAGCTACACACCCATTCCCTTTTTAATATTAATGTTCATTTTTCAAAAAGCTACACCGCAAAGTATAACCGTAGGATTTATTATTGCTTTAAGCGGAGAGCTTATTCGTCTTTGGGGTGTTAGCTGGGCAGGTAGCGAAACCAGAACAACAGGAGGAGTAGGAGGAACATATTTAATTGTGAGCGGACCTTTTGCTTATGTACGCAACCCGCTTTACGTTGGAAACATTTTACTTTATACGGGCTTCGGCGTTATGTCTCTTGCCCTTTTCCCATATTTACAAATTGCTGCGCTGGTATTCTTTTCGCTTCAATATTTTTTAATAGTTAAAGAAGAAGAATCCTTTTTAATTGAAAAGTTCGGGATAGAATTTAAGAATTATTTGCAAAATGTCCCGGGATTTTTCCCACGATTTACACCATATAAAGTAGACGGTTTAGAACAACCCGAATTAAATATTAAAGCGGGACTTAAGTCAGAGAAAAGAAGTCTACAGGCTTTTTTATTGGTTACTGTTATTTTAATAGTGATGATGATTACTCTCTAATTATGTAAATGATTTCAACATGAAATTTGATAAATGATGCCAGTACAAAATGAAAAGAATTTGTTAATAATCGCCGGAGAAATATCGGGCGATCTTCACGGCTCGTCATTAGTTAAAAATCTTTTACTTCTTAATCCCAATTTAAAAATTTACGGAATCGGCGGCGATAAGATGCAGGAATCCGGTATGCAACTAATATATCATATTAACAAAATGGCGTTTTTGGGATTCCTGGAAGTACTCGAACACCTCCCTTTCATTAAAAAAGTTCAGAATGAATTAATAAATTTTGTAACTGAAAAAAAAATTAAAAATATTGTATTAATAGATTATCCAGGATTTAATCTTAACATAGCAAAGAAATTTAAAAAACTTAATCTAAATATTACATACTATATTTCTCCTCAGCTTTGGGCCTGGGGTTCCGGCAGAATAAATAAGATTAAAAAGTTAGTAGACAAAATGCTTGTTGTTTTTCCTTTCGAGGAAAAGATGTACAAAGAAAATTCTGTGGACGCTGAATTTGTCGGACATCCTTTAATTAAAAGATTAAATAAATATAACTTTCTTTCAAAAGTTGAATTGTGTGAAAAATTTAAGTTGAACAAAGAGAAAGGAATTTTGCTTTTACTTTCCGGAAGCAGAGAGCACGAAGTTAGATCTATTTTCCCCGAATGCATTAAAGCCGCTGAAGAAATATCAGAAAATTTTAATTTGCAAATTGTAGCTGCCTGCGCCGATAATATTAACGAGCAGTTATATTATTCTATTTCAGATAATAAAAATTTTAAAGTAATAAAAGGCTGTACATACGACCTTTTGAAAAATTCTAAATTTGGAATTATAAAATCCGGTACTTCTACATTGGAAGCGGCGCTTATGGAACTACCTATGGTTATAGTATATAAAACAAGTGCAATAACATATTTAATCGGTAAAAATCTTGTAAAAATTAAAAACATAGGTATGGCTAATATTTTATCAGGTAAAAAAATTGTCCCTGAGTTAATCCAGTCTAAAGTAAAGGCGGATTATATAATCAAAGAAGCCGACAAAATCTTATCAGACACAGTATTGTACGAAAACATAAAAATGGAACTAAATAAAATAAAGGAAAGTTTGGGGAATGAGGATGCTTCAAAAAAAGCAGCAGAAATAATTTATTCCTCGATTTATGAAAATTAGAAAACTTGAGCAGGCATTTTTAAGAAAACTCGGGCATTACACATTAATTCAAATAGTAAATATTTTGTGTAAATCTCTGCGCATTAATTACATCAACAAAGAAGCAATAGACAAATTAGAAAAAAATAATCAAAATTTTGTCTTTGCTTTCTGGCACGGCTCAATGCTTCTGCCGTGGTATCTTCAGCGGTATAAAAATTTTGCGGGACTAACAAGCAAAAGTCAGGACGGAGACTTGTTGGCAAAAGTTTTGAAGCATTGGAATTATAATGTTGTGAGAGGCTCCAGCACGGAAGGCGGAGAAGTAGCCTTAGGTATTTTACTTGATTATGCAAAAAACGGATGTTCCCTTTCAATTACACCAGACGGACCGCTCGGTCCTTTCAGAAAAATGAAAGCCGGAGCTGTTATTGCTGCTAAGAAAAGTGGTCTGCCGTTGATTTTAGTTGGTGTGGGTTTTAAGAATAAAAGAATTTTGAAAAGCTGGGATAAATTTACCGTTCCTAAATTATTTACAAAAACTAAAGTTATTTATTCGGATCCAATAATTATTGATAAGAATTTAAGTTATGAAGAGACATCAAAGAAAATAGAAGAATGCAACAAATTACTAAATCTTATTCAAGAAGAAGCTGAAGTTTTTAACTGATGAAATTTTTAAGATTCATATTATATCCTCTCGTTCCTGTTTACGCTATAATAACAACAGTTAGAAATTGGTTGTTTGAAAAAAATATTTTTAAATCATTTAAGGTAAATGCAAAAGTTATATCGGTGGGTAATATTACTGTGGGTGGATCCGGTAAAACACCGTTGGTTATTTATCTTGTTAATTTGTTAAAAAATGAGAGTAAAAATGTCGGGGTTTTAAGCCGCGGTTACGGAAGAAAATCAAAAGGATATCTGCTTGTTTCAGACGGTGAACAATTATTGACTGATGCAGAACATAGCGGTGATGAAATTTTTCATACTGCAAGTGAATGTAAAACACCTGCAGCCGTTTGTGAAAAAAGAGTTGAAGGTGCAAAAAAATTAATTACCGATACAAAAATAGACACTCTTGTTTTAGACGATGCATTTCAGCACAGATGGATAAGCCGTGATATTGATTTGCTGATTTGCGAACAAAAATTCTTAAACGATTCCGGATTCTTTACTCAAAAACTTTTACCTACAGGTAATATGAGAGAAAATTATAAATCTGTAACCAGAGCAGATGCAATAATAATAAACAAAAAATTCTCACCCGCACTTCCTCTTTCGGAAGATATAATAAAATACGGAAGCAATAAAAATATTTTTTATGCTAACTATAAAATAATTGGTTTTGTTGATGCGGTAAAAGGAACGGAATACACGGTAAAAGATTTTGAAGGTCAGAAAAGCTTAATTGTTTCTGGAATTGCTAACCCTTATTCTTTTATAAATGCTCTAAAACAAACAAATGTTGACACATCAAATCAAATTATTTTTCCCGATCATAAAAAATACACGCTTAAAGAAATTCAAAAAATCAGATCCGAATTTTACAGAACAAATTCCCATTCTGTTGTAACAACACAGAAAGACAGCGTAAAATTGATAAAATATTCGGACGCATTTGACGATGTTGAAATATTTTATTTAAAAATCGAACTGAGAATGGTGAACGAAAAAGAGTTTAAAAATTTCATTTTTAATAAAATAAGTTAACAAAAATGAAATTTTCATTGTATATTTGCCAAACTTATTTTAAGGAGGTTTAATAAATGGCAAGAGCGCAGAAATATGTTTATTTCTTCGGCAATAAAAAAGCCGAGGGGAAATCAGAAATGAAAAATTTGCTGGGTGGAAAAGGTGCGAATTTGGCAGAAATGGTAAATATTGGATTACCCGTACCTGCGGGTTTTACAATTACTACCGATGTTTGTACTTATTATTATTCAAATAAAAATACATATCCAAAAAAATTAAAAAATGATGTTTTAAAAGCCCTGAAAAATGTTGAAAATACAATGAAAGCAAAATTCGGGGATGCGGAAAATCCTCTGCTTGTTTCTGTTAGAAGCGGTGCCAGAGCATCAATGCCTGGAATGATGGATACTATCTTAAATCTTGGACTAAACGATACAACCGTAAAAGGACTCATAAATAAAACAAATAACCCGCGTTTTGCCTATGATTCCTACAGGAGGTTTGTTCAAATGTACGGAGATGTTGTATTGGGTTTAAAACCAGTTAACAAAACCGATGAAGATCCTTTCGAAGTTATTTTGGAGAGAAAAAAGAAAAAACACGGCTTTAAATTAGATACAGAACTATCAGCAGAGCATTTAAAGGAATTAGTTTCTGAGTTTAAGTTAGAAATTAAGAAAAAAACCGGACATAATTTTCCTAACGATCCAATGCAACAACTTTGGGGTGCAATCAGTGCCGTTTTCGGTTCCTGGATGAACGATAGAGCGATTATTTACAGACAAATAAACAACATACCTGCAGAATGGGGAACAGCAGTAAATGTTCAATCAATGGTTTATGGTAATATGGGAGAAGACTCGGGAACGGGTGTTGCTTTTACAAGAGACCCTGCAACAGGTGATAATTCATTCTATGGTGAATACTTGTTTAACGCCCAGGGTGAAGACGTAGTTGCAGGAACCAGAACGCCAAATCCCATTTCCGATCTTAAAAAAGAAGATCTGAAAATTTACAAAGAGCTTATTGCAATACGCAAAAAATTAGAACAGCACTACAAAGATATGATGGATATCGAGTTTACAATTCAGCAGGGCAGACTATGGATGCTTCAGTGCAGGGTTGGAAAAAGAACCGGATTTGCTGCAATTAAAATGGCTGTTGATATGGTTAAAGAAAAACTGATTTCAAAAGAAACGGCTATTTCAAGAATAGAGCCCAACCAATTAAATCAATTACTGCGTCCTATTTTTGATTTAAGCGAGAAGAAGAAGGCAATAAATCAAAACAAACTACTTGCAAAAGGATTGAATGCAGGACCTGGAGCTGCTTCCGGAAGAGTTGCTTTAAGTGCGCAAGACGCCGATGAAATGGCATCGAAAGGAGAAAAAGTAATTCTTGTAAGAATTGAAACTTCACCCGAAGATATAAAAGGAATGAATGCTTCTGAAGGAATTCTTACCGCAAGAGGCGGCATGACTTCACACGCGGCATTGGTTGCAAGACAAATGGGAAAGGTTTGTGTTGCAGGCTGCAGCACATTAAAAATAGATTACAAAAAAAGAAATTTCACAGTAGACGGGAAAAAAGTTGTAGTTAAAGAAGGAGACTATATTTCTTTGGACGGTACTACCGGTGAAGTAATATTAGGAAAGTTAGAAACTAAACCATCGGAAGTCATTCAGGTTTTAATTTCAAAAACAATGGACGGCAAAAAATCATCAGTTTATAAAACTTATGCAAGTCTGATGAGTTGGGCAGACAAAATTAGAACCATGAATGTAAGAACTAACGCCGACCAAGGCAACCAGGCTGCAAATGCAATTGCGTTTGGAGCGGAAGGCATAGGATTGTGCCGTACCGAACACATGTTTTTCGGCGGTGACAGAATTATGTCGGTAAGAAAAATGATAGTTGCCGATACTTTGGAAGAAAGGAAAAAAGCATTAAAAGAACTTCTTCCTTTACAGAGAAAAGATTTTTACTCAATATTTAAAGTAATGAAGGGCAAACCTGTAACAATAAGAACTTTAGATCCTCCGTTACATGAGTTTTTGCCACATTCCGAAAAAGATATTAAAGAACTTGCATCAGCATTAAAAATAAAGGTAAGCGAATTAAAATCTAAAATTTCAAGTTTGAAAGAGTTTAACCCGATGCTTGGTTTCCGTGGATGCCGACTTGGCGTTTTATATCCTGAAATAACGGAAATGCAGGCTCAGGCAATAATTGAAGCAGCCTGTCAGGCAAAAGCAAAAGGCATAAAAGTTAAACCTGAAATAATGATACCGTTAGTTAGTCACATAAATGAATATAAACTTCAAGAAAAAATTGTAAGAGATGTTGCAGAAAAAGTAATGCGGAAAAAGAAGGTAAAAATAAATTATCTTGTTGGCACAATGATTGAGCTGCCGAGAGCAGCATTAACGGCTGATCAAATTGCTGAAAGAGCCGAGTTCTTTAGTTTTGGAACTAACGATTTAACTCAAACAACCTTCGGTCTGTCAAGAGACGATGCAGGAAAATTTTTACCGCTTTACGTACAAGATGAATTGCTGCCTAATGATCCTTTTGAAGTATTGGATCAAACCGGTGTAGGTCAATTAGTTAAGATTGGTACAGAAAAGGGAAGAGAGACAAGACCTGATTTGAAAGTCGGAATTTGCGGTGAGCACGGAGGAGAACCTGCTTCGGTTGAATTCTGTCATAATGCCGGGCTGAATTATGTTAGCTGTTCACCGTACAGAGTTCCGATTGCAAGACTTGCTGCTGCACGTGCAGTTGTTAACAGTAAAAACAAAAAATAACTCAAATAGAATTTGTAAACAAATATAAAGGAAGCTAAAAATATGAAGCTATCTGATTTTAAATTTAATCTGCCAAAAACATATATTGCTAAATATCCTGTCACTCCGCGAGACAAATCACGGTTAATTGTCTTAGACAAAGAAACAGAAACAATTGAACATAAAGTTTTTTCCAATGTTATTGATTATATGTCAAAAGGAGATGTACTTGTTGTAAACGAGACAAGAGTTTTCCAAGCAAGACTTTACGGCAAAAAAGAAAAAACAAATGCCAAGATTGAAGTTTTCCTTTTGAGAGAACTTAATGAAGAAGATTGTATCTGGGATGTAATTGTTGACCCGGCAAGAAAAGTTAGAATAGGCAATAAAATATATTTTAACGATAAACTTTGGTGCGAGGTAATAGATAACACCACATCAAGGGGCAGAACTATCCGCTTTAATCAACCCGGTAATGTTTTTGCAGCCGTTGAAAAAATCGGTCAAACACCACTGCCTCCGTATATAAAAAGAGACGTAGAACCGGAGGACAAGGAAAATTATCAAACTGTTTACGCCAAAGTGGACGGCGCCGTGGCGGCTCCGACTGCTGGTCTTCATTTTACGCAGAAACTACTAAATAAAATTGAGAAGAAAGGAATTAAAATTGCTCCGGTGATTTTACATATTGGCTTGGGTACTTTCAGACCTGTGGAAGTTGAAGATTTAACCAAACACAAAATGGATTCTGAATTTTACGAAATTACTCCAAAATCAGCTGAATTAATTAATAAGGCTAAAACTACTAAGAAAAATGTTTTTGTGGTTGGAACAAGTGCAACACGGGCTTTAGAATCTTCAATTACAGCTGGCGGTTTGGTTAAACCAAGCAGAGGTTGGACAGATAAATTCATTTATCCTCCTTATAAATTTAATATAGTAGATAAATTAATTACTAATTTCCACGCTCCGGAATCAACTTTAGTAATGCTTGCAAGTGCATTTGCAGGATATGACTTTTTAATGAAATCATATAAAAAAGCTATGAAAGAAAAATATAGATTCTTGAGTTACGGCGATGCAATGTTAATTAAATGAAAACTTTCGCAATTATACCTGCGGGCGGTAAAGGGCTTAGGAGCGGTTATTCCACTCCTAAGCAATACGTAAAAATTAACGGCAAAGAACTTATTACATACACGCTTTCAACTTTCCAAAAATGCCGTAATATAAATTACATAGCTATTGCAGCCGAAAAATCACACCTTAAAAAACTAACAAAAATAGTCCGCGAATATAAATTTTCAAAAGTCATTTTAATTGTAGAAGGTGGAAATACGCGACAGGATTCCGTTTTCAACTGTATAAAATCTTTGAAAGCAGATAAAAACGATTTAATAATTGTTCATGATGCCGCAAGACCATTATTAACAATGAAAGTGTTAAATAACGCAATAAAGTTTGCCAAGGAGAAAGGAAATGCGGTTGTAAGCATTAAAGCAAAAGATACTCTTGTTTATGGGGGTCAAACAATTAAAAAATATATTGACAGAGATAAAGTTTACTGTGTTCAAACACCCCAAATATTTAAATACAAAGATTTAATAAAAGCGATATCATTTGCAGCAAAACATAACTTTTGCGGAACTGATGAATCTAGTTTAATGAACAAACTCGGTAAAACAATAAACATTGTTGAAGGATCATCATTTAATTTAAAAATTACTACAAAAAATGATTTAGATTTTTTCAAAGCATTTATAACCAGTCATAATTAATTTCCCTCTCTTTATTTACTATTCATAATTAGCGGTTCGTCTATTATTCATTGAAAATCAATTGTATTATGTGTATTTTCGTGCAATATATAACTTTATAAAATAATATTATGATAAATTTACTTGCAATAATAATTATATCTTATCTCTTGGGATCAATACCTAACAGCATTATTCTAAGCAAAATGGCTAAAGGTATTGATATACGAGAACACGGCAGTGGTAATGCCGGAGGTACAAATGTAATTAGAGTTTTAGGATTTAAACTCGGTTTATCAGTAATATTTTTGGATGCGCTTAAAGGTGCTCTTGCTGTAGTTGTAGTTGCTCGATTATTTAGCGGTTCTATGCCGTTTCATAATGCTACACCATTTGATGATTTAACAGTGATTCAGATAATTGCAGGTATTTCTGCAGTTGTCGGACATATATGGACAATCTTTGCAGGATTCAGAGGAGGCAAAGGAATTGCAACTGCTTTAGGAATGCTTCTATTTTTAATAACTGTAGATATGCTTATAGGTGTTGCTGTATTTATTATTGTAGTCTCAATATCAAGATATGTTTCTCTCGGTTCTATACTCGCGGCTGCTTCAGTTCCGTTGACTCTATTTGTAAGAGAAAATATTTTTCACGTAAATATTCCGGGATATCATATACTTATTCCATTTATTATCCTTTTGTCATCGCTTGTAATTTTTACACATCGTAAAAACATTGCAAGACTAATAAACGGAAATGAAAGTAAATTCAACTTTTCAAAAAAGAAAAAATAATCCTTATTTATTATGAGAATTTCCGTTCTTGGGGCAGGCGGTTGGGGAACTACTTTAGCAATTCTGCTTCATTATAACGGTCACTCCGTAACTCTCTGGGAATACAAAAAAGACTACTCAAAATTATTAGCTAAGAAACGTGAAAACATTACCTACCTTCCCGGAATTCCAATTCCCTCTGAAATGAAAATAACGCATAATCTTATAGAAGCAACAACCGATAAAAATATTATTGTGCTTGCTGTTCCCTCTCAGTTTACAAGAGGAGTGCTTAAAAATATAAATAAAAATCTTTTAAAAAACTCAATATTAGTCAGTGTTTCTAAGGGAATTGAAAACAAAACGTTATTAACGATGTCCCAAATGATTCTTGATGTAATTCCTTCTTTGTCAGAAAACCAGATTGGTGTTCTTTCAGGACCAAGCCATGCGGAAGAAGTCAGCAGAAGAATTCCGACAACGGTAGTAACGGCATCTAAAAACGTAGAAACTTCAAAGACAATACAAAGCGCTTTTATTACTTCCTACTTTAGGGCTTATGGTTCAACGGATGTTCTGGGTGTTGAACTTGGGGGTGCTTTTAAAAATGTAATAGCTATTGGTGCAGGAATAATTGACGGTGTAAAATTCGGCGATAATACAAAAGCGGCAATTATGACAAGAGGTATTGCCGAGATTTCTCGTATGGGAATTGCAATGGGCGCTCAACCCGAAACTTTTGCCGGTCTTTCAGGTATGGGTGATTTGATTGTAACGTGTATGAGTAAACACAGCAGAAACCGTTACGTTGGCGAACAAATTGGCGGCGGTAAAAAACTGAAACAAGTTTTAAAAGAAATGACAATGGTTGCCGAAGGTGTGATGACCAGCAAATCCGCGTCTCAACTTGCTAAAAAATTAAAAGTAGATACGCCTATAACAAATGAAGTTTATAATATACTTTTCAAAGATAAAGACCCGCTGAAAGCTACTACGGATTTAATGACAAGAGATATGAAAATGGAATAAAATTCAACTTGACGGCAGCGATATCCCCTTTATTCTTCTAAATAAAGATATTGCAAAGGAATCAGTCATCCCGGATACATAATCTGTTACTCTTAATAAACGGTTATACAATTCATTTTCCACTTTACCGTATTTATTGAAAAACTGTTTGGGTAAAAGCTGAATTATAGATTTGTTCTTAGTAGATAGTTTATCTTTGGCAGCTTCGTTTACGGCGCTTATAAAAGTGTCGAGCAATCCTCCTATTACTTCGTATCCGGCAGCCTCCCTTTCAATTACGCTTTTGTAGGAATAAATTTTTTCTCTTGATATTGTTTTTATTGATTGCAGTGCTTCGTTACAAGGAATATTAGAAATTAAATCTTCATACAATTTCCCTTCCAATATTTTCTTCTCGTTGTCAATAAAACATTCCGATAATTGCCTGACAAGATTACTTATTGTTTTGGCTCTTAAATAACCAATTTTGTCGTGTCTGTTTCTTTGTTTATAAGAACTTAAATTTTTATTATTTATGAATGGAAAAAGCAAACCCTCGGTTTCATCAAAAGTTAAAATCCCTACCCTAAACGCATCTTCCAAATCCATTATTCCGTAACATATATCATCAGCTGCTTCAACCAAATATGTAAGGGGATGCCGTGTCCAAATAGAATTACCATTTTCTGTATTTATTTTTTTTAATCCTATATTCGAAGCCACATTTTCAAAAACTTTTTTTTCTGATTGAAAGTATCCGTACTTCCTGTAGATTTTTTTTCCTTTAATCTTTTTTAAATCGTTGCCCGTTAGTTTTGATTCCCTCGGATATTTTGTAAATGCACCGAGTGTAGCAAGACTTAATCTAAGCCCGCCTTCAATATTTGGATTTTGGAGTTTTGTAATTATTCTAAAACCTTGCGCATTACCCTCAAAGTTTGTCAGGTCCGACCAATGTTTTTTATTTGTAATTATTCCTTGAAATAATTTTCCTTCTCCGTTTTTAAAATATTCCGATATTGCATCTTCACCAGAATGACCAAAGGGAGGGTTCCCTATATCATGCGCCAAACAAGCTGCGGCTACAATTTCACCAAAATTAAATGACAGATATTTTTCTTTTAACTTTGGGTGCCTGTCTATTAATGTTTTCCCGACCAAATCACCCAAAGACCTCCCAACGCAGGATACTTCAAGACTGTGTGTTAATCTTGTATGTACAAAATCACTTTCGGGCAAAGGAAATACCTGTGTTTTATCCTGCAATCTCCTGAAAGCGGAACTGAAAACAACCCTGTCAAAGTCTCTTTGAAACTGGCTCCTTCCGTCACTTTTAGATTTTTTTGTTTGCCCGTAAATTTCTGTAGATAATAATTCTTCCCAGTTCAATTAAGTTTCCTATTCATTACTTTAAATATTATAAACATAAAGTTAATACACAGAGATAATTATAAAAAGCAATTATTAACTTTAAATATTGTATTTACACAACACTTCAATTAATTTATCTTTTAAATGAAATCCAACAATGCAAATATTTTAAATGAATCCGTTCAATTTGTAAAAGGGGTGGGAGCAAAACGTGCGGAATCCTTTGAAGCAATAGGAATACAAACTATTATGGATTTACTTTTTTATTTCCCTTCAAAACATTTAGACCGCAGTACAACTCTGACAATCGGAAAAGCATATTCATATATAATTGAAGGCTACGAAGGTGAAATTACAATAATTGCAGAGGTTGTTAATAAAGAAAAAAGAAGATACGGAAAAAGAGAAACATTAAAAGTAGTTTTTAAGGATACAACAGGTACGTTTAATTGTATTTGGTTTCAGGGTGTTAAATACATCTATGATGTTTTTGAAGAGGGAAAAACTTATGCCCTCTCGGGAAAACCGACACGTTCAAAATATGGTGAAATGCAATTAATTCATCCCGATTACGACAGAATAAGCACTGATGAAACACAGGGATATTTAAACACAGGAAAAATAATTCCTTTTTATAGAATTCCAAAAACATTGAAGGGTAAAAATCTTGGCGACTTCAGTCTGCGCAGAATATTAAATAACGCTGTAGAAAAATATTCCGATCTTTTACCTGAGACATTGCCTGAAAACATTGTTAATAAAAATAATCTTTTAAAAATAAACGAAGCCGTAAGAAACATTCATTTCCCTTTAAATAAAGAAAGTTACAGCAAAGCGTTAAATAGATTTAAGTTTGAAGAAATATTTTATCTCGAAATTTTAGTAGCCTTAAGAAAATATCAGTACAAGAGTTTTTCACACGGAATAGCGATGAAAATAAATAATAATTTTCTTAAAACATTTTTAAATTTCCTGCCATTTAAATTAACCAAAGATCAGCAAATAACATTAAAAGATATTTTTAATGATATGAAAGTGCCCCAGCCTATGAACAGACTAATACAGGGTGATGTCGGAAGCGGTAAAACAATTGTTGCCATAATATCTATGTTAATAGCCGCTGATAACGGTTATCAATCGGTAATGATGGCGCCTACGGAAATACTTGCAGATCAGCATTACAAAAACATTTCAAAAATGTTGAGCGATTTTACAAGTTTAAATAAATGCATGCCTATCCAAGTATCCTTGTTAATAGGTGGACAAAGTAAAAAAGAAAGAACGGAGGTTCTAAAGAATATAGAGTCAGGTGAGTCAAAAATAGTAATAGGTACACACGCTTTGTTTGAAGATAAAGTTTCCTTCAATAATCTCGGTTTGATGATAGTTGACGAGCAGCACCGCTTTGGAGTTGAACAAAGAGCAAAACTTATTAAAAAAGGAAAAGTCCCAGATGCAATAGTAATGAGTGCAACTCCCATACCCAGAACCTTGTCAATGACTGTTTATGCGGATTTAGATTTTTCTCTTATAAAAGAATTACCGAAGGGAAGGAAAATAATAAAAACCGTTTTACGCGGAGGTTCTAGGCTTCCTGATATTTATAAGTTTATAGTTGATAAATCTAAAGAAGGCATACAATCATTTATAGTATATCCCCTTGTTGAAGATTCGGATAAACTTGAGCTAAAATCTGCTGAGACATATTATAATAATTTAGCGAGTACTTTTTTTAAAGATATAAAAGTCGGTCTGCTGCATGGAAGAATGAGTTGGCAGGAAAAAGAAAACATTATGCTCCAGTTTCAAGCACATAAATTTGACGTTTTAATTTCGACTACAGTAATTGAAGTAGGTATTGATATTCCAAATGCAAATATAATTTTAATAAATGATGCTCATCGTTTCGGACTTTCACAACTACATCAATTGAGAGGAAGAGTAGGGAGAAGTAAACAGCAAGCCTATTGTATTTTAGTTACCGATGATAAAAACATAAAATATAATTTAAATAAAGAAATTAAATTAGAATATTTATCGACTACTCAATTAAATATGTATAAATCTTTTATAAGACTAAATTCAATGATTAAACATTCAGATGGTTTTAAACTTGCAGAAATCGATTTAAAACTTCGCGGTCCGGGTGATATTTTCGGTACAAAACAAAGCGGGTTACCGGAATTAAATTTTATCGATATTGCTAATGACGTTGATATTATTAGACATGCAAAGGATATAGCTTTTAAATTGATTAAGGATGATATTAAATTAGAAAAAGAAAACAACCATCTTATCCGACAACAATTAAAAAACAAATACTCATCTCATTTTTTCTATTCTAAAATTGCTTAATTATGTTTTTGTAAAAATAATTTTTATAAAATATTTTTATTGAATTAATACTTTTATTAATTATATTTATTAAAAAAATTTTAAAGGATAATTATTTTTTCTTCATTGTTTAAAGACAAATTAAACGTTGGGTTAACATTCAACGTTAAGCCTGATGATGAGGTCTTATCCGGTGAGTCATTTGCTCATTCGTTAAACACTGATGTGCAAACGCAAACTTCAATGGACACTTACGCTGAATGGGATTCTTGGGAAACTATTAATGCCTTAAAACATGCACTTGAATTATATAATAATGTTTTTTTGTTTGAAGCTAATGAAGAAGCTTATATAAAATTAAAAGAAACAAAACCGGATATAGTTTTCAATGTTACCGAAGGGTTTAACGGAATAAGCAGAGAGGCTCAAATACCGGCAATGTTAGACCTGTTAAATATTCCATACACCGGTTCCGATCCATTAACACTAGCAACTTGTTTGGATAAAGCAAGAACAAAAGAAATTTTATCTTATCATAAAATACCCAATTCTAAATTTACAAAAGCTAAAAATATTGCTGAATTAAATATATATGAATTGAGTTATCCTTTAATAGTAAAACCTATTTCAGAGGGTTCGAGCAAGGGAATATATTCATCTTCTTTTGTTACAAATAAAGAAGAATTATTAAACGAAGTAAACAGGGTAATTAATATTTATAAACAAACTGCACTTATCGAAGAATATCTTCCCGGAAGAGAATTTACGGTTGCACTTTTAGGTAATGGAGACGAAGCTGAAATACTACCCATAGTAGAACTAAACTACGAAGATTTTCCGGATGACCTTGCACATATTTATTCATATGAAGCTAAATGGTTGATTGACACAATTGACAATCCGTTAAAGGCGTTCACTTGTCCGGCAAAAATTTCTGAATCATTAGAACGAATAATAAAAAGAACTGCATTACAAACTTTTGAAATTTTAAACTGTAAAGATTGGGGACGAATTGATTTAAGATTAGATTCCGACGGAATACCGAACGTTATTGAAATAAACCCATTGCCGGGTATATTGCCCGATCCAAGAGAAAATTCTAGTTTTCCTAAAGCTGCGTATGCACATGGACTGACATATGATGAGATGATAAATAAAGTATTATATACTTCTGCTAAAAGGTACGGATTAGTTTGAAACAAGATAAAAAAATACTTATAACTTATAATGCACCTGTAAGTGTTTATCCAATTTATACCGGCAAGCCGAACAATGGTTATGTTAACACACAAGATTTATCAGAAAAAGGTTTTGCCTCAGAGATTGATAATATTAAAACATCTCTTAGTGAATTTTATGAGTGTGTAACAACTCTTGCTATTACAAATAATATTGAATCCGCAATTTATAAAATTGATGAATTTGAACCTGACATAATATATAATTTTGTGGAATCAATCGAAGGTATTGCAAGTTATGAATATTGTGTAGCAGGTGTTTATGAATTACTTGGTTATGAATATACAGGCAATACTCCACAAACATTGGGCAATTGTTTAAACAAATCTATAACCAAAAATATTTTACGTGCATTCAATATAGACACACCCAAATCTATCACAATTTCAAGCACAGAAGATTTAGAACAGAATAATTTTAATTTAAATTTTCCCTTGATAATAAAACTTTTAAAAGAAGATGCAAGCATAGGTATTTCAGAACTTTCTGTTGTCAATAATTTTAAATTATTAAATAAGCAACTCGAGTTTTTATTTAATACTTATAAAAGTGAAATAATTATAGAAGAATATATTGAAGGCAGGGAGTTGAATGTTGCAGTTCTTGGTGAATCTGTTCTGCCAATATCGGAGATATCATTTAAAGGTCTACCGAAAGATTTACCTAAAATTGTTACTTACGAAAGCAAATGGATTGCAGAAAGTGTTTATTATAAAAATACAATTCCTGTTTGTCCTACAAAACTTAACGAACAGTTATCAGCCTTGGTTAAAGATACAGCTGTTAAAGCCTATAAAGCTTTAAATTGTAGAGATTATGCCAGAGTTGATATAAGATTGAATAAAGATAATATCCCTTATGTAATTGAGATTAATCCCAATCCGGATATTTCAATTGATTCCGGATATAACAGAGCAGCTAAAATTTTCGGCTTAACTCATAAACAGTTACTCTTCAAAATTTCTGAATTTGCTCTTAATAGAACAATAGATGATACGCAAGTTACGGCAGTCTGATAAAATAATTTTGGAAGAAATGTTAAACAACATTCCTTCTTTTACTCAAGATGAAGTAAGTGTTGCAATGGAACTTGTAAATGTTACACTTAATTTTAAAAAACAAACTGATTATAATATTTTTGTATATGAAGAAAAAAATAAAGTTCTCGGGTATCATTGCACTGGTAAAAGACCTTTAACCGATGCAGTTTACGATTTATACTGGATTGTTGTTGATGTAAACTGCCAAGGTAAAGGAATAGGTAAAATGTTAATTCAACACGCTGAAAAATTTGTTAATGAACAACACGGTAGATGGTTGTTGATTGAAACTTCTTCAATGGATGATTATGAAAAGACTAGAAATTTTTATTTGAGAAATAATTTTGAAATTATTTCAAGAATTGATGATTTTTATAAATTAAATGATGACTTAATAATTTACGGTAAAAAATTTAACAACATTTAAGGATTATTTATGGAACTCTGGCAACAAATGATAAGAGACAGTATTCATACTGTCGATCAACTTGTTGAAAAGTTTGGAATTGACAGAGAGGTTGCAACCAACTTGGACGAATTTTTTCAAGCAAGAATAAACCCATATTATGCCGGTCTTATTAGATATCCGGGTGACCCAATTTGGCTTCAGTGTGTACCTGATAAAAAAGAACTTGAAGATGTCGACGCTAAAGAAGACCCGTTGATGGAAGATACAATGAGTCCTGTTCCTAATATTACACACCGTTATCCGGACAGAGCGCTGTTCCTTGTTACAAGTCAATGCGGTATGTACTGTCGCTTTTGTACTAGAAAAAGAAAGGTGGGAGATTATGAAAAAATTTCAATGAAAAATTTAGAAAGTGCATTTCTTTATTTGGAAGAACATAAAGAAATAAGAGATGTTATTTTATCCGGCGGTGACCCATTAATGTTAACTGATAATATGTTTGAAAAAATACTAAGCAGGCTTAGAAGTATATCCCATATAGAAATATTAAGAATAGGTACAAAGATGCCCTGTGTTTTACCGCAAAGAATAACAGATAATCTTTGTAACATCATAAAAAAATATCACCCGATTTACGTTAACACTCACTTTAATCATCCTTGGGAAATAACACCCGAAAGCACAGAAGCATGTGAAAAATTATCCAATGCAGGATGTCCCGTCGGTAATCAAATGGTAATAATGAAAGGTGTAAACGATAATCCTGAAATAGTAAAAGAATTGATGCAAAAATTATTAAAAATAAGAGTCAGACCTTATTACATGTTTATGGCCGATGAAACAAAGGGGGCAAATCACTTTAGAACATCAATTGAAACAGGATTAAATATTTATGAACATTTACGAGGACATACTAGCGGTTTAGGGGTTCCACATTTTGTAATTGATGCACCGGGCGGAGGCGGCAAGGTGCCTATTATACCAAATTACACTTTACACCACGATGAGGATAAAATAATTTTAAGAAATTATAAAAATGAAGTTTATGTTTATAAAAATTATCCGGATAAAAATAATCCCTGTAAAAATAAAAAAAGTAAATTTAAAAAAAGCGTTGATGAGAAAGATAAAGTATCGTTTGTTGAAGAAACAAAAGATACTCTGTTTAACATATTGCAAGAAGTAGAAAAATAATAATTTATTTTTTTGAAATAATATTGTCTATGTCTTTTTCTAAAGTTATTTTCGGTTCTTCAATTATTCTTCCGATTTCTTTTTTATTTTTATAAAATATAACTGTGGGTACATTTAGAATTTTTAATGAATCCACTTCATTATTTTCTGTTTTTTTGTTTCTGTTAACAGCATATATTTTTACTTTATTTTTAGGGTAATTTAAATAATCAAGTATTTTTAATAATCGTGGTACTTCCCTTCTACTGTCACTGCACCAGGTTCCCATTACTAAGGTCATGTTATAATTTTTTAATTTGTCGGATTCACCTTTTAATGAAGTTGAATCGACTTCGTACATTTGATATTCTGAGTTAAACCACCATGAAAAAACTGAATCTTGAAACGCTTGTCTGTTTATTTCACCAATCAACATAGGTGCTGAAGTTTTAGAATCTTTTATTTTTTTATTTTGTGCTAAACTAATAATTGACAATAACATAGTAAAAAGTATAACTGTCTTTAACTTCATTTTAATCTCCGTTATTTCCATTTTTATTCCTCAAATCAATGCCCCACATAAGTTTATTTCTTAAAGTTTCAAAATAATTATTAAGTGATGTATGTACCAGTTTAAATGGCTTATCGCTTTTTTTTATCTTTACCTTAATAGGCGGAGGAAATGCAAAAACTCTTTGTCCGTCACAATTAATGTGAACATCTTTATAAGGTGAATTTGCAGTAACAATAATTTCTTGGTTACTTGCCAAAACTAGTGGTCTGATGTTTAGGCTGTGCGGTGAAATCGGGCACAAAGTAATAACATCAGCTTTAGGATTAACAATAGGTCCGCCCGTAGAAACTGAATATCCTGTTGAACCTGTAGGTGTAGCAATAATTAATCCGTCAGCGCCTATTGTTGTTACATAATCACCGTCCACTTTAATAGTAAGCTCAATCATTTTGGGCCAGGCACCTTTATCAATTACAAAATCATTTATAGCGTACATTCTTTCAACATTATGTCCAATGCATTCTGCAGTTATTATCATCCTCTCGTCAATCGAATATCTTCCGTTTTTTATTTCGTCAATAAAAAGGTTTAATTGACTTAATTCAGCCTCAACCAAGAAGCCTAATTTGCCAACATTAATACCAAAAACCGGTTTGTCATAAAATTGAGCCTGATAGCCTGTAGCAAGCATTGTTCCGTCACCACCGATTGAAATTATTAAATCACTTTTCTTACAAAGTTTATCAATCGCCAAAAAACTCTTATCGCTTATTTTCTCACTAAGTTTGTTCTTTACTTCTTTTACTCTATCAGTTATGTAAAATGAGAAGCCTTTGCCCTTAAGTTTTTTTATAAGCAAAGAAACTATATCAATACCGGCATCTTTAGTGGTATTAACAACAATTCCAATCTTGATAGGTTTTTTATTCGGATTTGTTTTCGCCATCTGACTTTGTTCCCTCTCCCTGTTTTGATTCGTTTGAATCTTTTTCACTATCCTCAACAGCAGTTTTATCTTTATTTAATTCTTCAACATAATTTAACTTTAATTCGTTTAACACTTCCGTTAAATATTTTTCTTCGTATTCGCTTAAGTTGCCTTTGGTTTTTACTGCCAGCATATCTAAGGTATCAATAGAAACTTTAGCATAATCTAAATTTCTATCAATATTATTAGATACAGGATTTTTTATTTTCCCCATTGCCATCATTGCAATTTGTTGATTCTGCATAACTAACTGCATGAATAATAATTGATTATTATCATTTCCCATTTTTTGATTTTCCTTTTTTTAGCTCCCAAAATTTACAATATTTTGTAAAAACATATGATGATGAAAATATAGATAAAATAAAACCTTCAATGCCATCTAAAAACCCCAGTTTTAAAAAATACATTTTTACAAAAATAATAACAGGTCTAAACAACAAATCGATAATTCTAAAATTCCTACCGCTTTTTAATAAGTCTTCTGCAGCCAAAGAAGTATATTCGTTAAATTTTTTAAAATAATGTTTGATGTTAGGATCTGTAAAATGATCAAGATCTGCTGATAATTCACCTATACTTCCATCAATCACCAGATGTTCGTGTACTTGTGAATCACTGAATTTTGCTTTTTTCTTATTAAATAATCTTGTTACTCTTCCGGGGTACCAACCGCAGTGTTTTATCCATTTACCTAAAAAATATGCTCTGCGCGGAATTGAATATGCCGAGTGCATGTGAGCCGATGTTTTAAATTTATTTATTTCTTCCTTTAATTTACCGGTTAAAGCTTCGTCGGCATCAATCCATAAAATCCAATCATTCTTTGCAAGAGCAACTGCATATTGTTTTGTTTTAGCGTATCCCTTCCAATTAATAACATAAAATTTTACCATTGGAAAGGTTCTGATTATTTCGATTGTTTTATCGTTGGTCTTATCATCAACAAGAACTATTATATCATCAATACATTCTTTAAGACTCTCAAGGCATCTGCCGATATTATGCTCTTCATTTTTTGCTATTATTATAGCCGATATTTCAATCCCATTATTCAATGTTCAATCTGATTCAATAATTTCTTTATAAATTCAGGCCTAATTTTTCTATATTGTTAATAATAATTTTAAAATAGATGAATATTATACTGCTTCTATCTTTAATATCTAAATTAAAGAAAATGTTTGTCTGATTCATTTAAATGTTGATAATAAAAGAGATTAATACCTTTAATAAATATTTATGAAAAAACTTTCAGAGTTTTATTCCATTGTAAAGAGTTCCGCAAATTCTAAATCCATTGAAGAAATAATTTGGGTCTCTTTAGGTCAAGGCATCAACGTTATCTTAAGTTTAATTATTGTTAAAATCATTTCTCAAATTGGTCCCGACAATTATGGCGTTTATGCTCTAATTATAACAATTGCTGCATTATTGGGTTTGCTTTTCGGATCATTTCAACAAGGGTTTATAAGATATTTTTATGATTATAAAAACGTAAATAAAGAAGAAGTATTTGTGAATTTATTTTTTAAGTTTTTAAGTTTTGCGGTTATTTTTCTCCTTTTTCTGATTTTAATTTTTTCTTTTATCTCAAGCGGTTTCCTAAAAGAATATTCAATTTTCTTCCTAATAACAGCAGGATTGATGGTTGTTACAACAAAAGTAAGTGAACTATTCAACTCCTGGTTTAATATTTTAAGGAAAAGAAAAATCAATACCATTCTTCTTTCTGGAGAGAAGGGAGTAATTATTCTTTCTTTCGTGTTTTTATTATTTAACAAAGCTTTAACATTGGGTAATGTTATAAATTTTATATGTATATCTACATTGCTGTTTATAATTATAAAAATATTAACGCTGAAAAAATTTATCCATAAAAACATAGATATAGAAAAAATCGAAACAAATAAACTCCAAAAAATTATGCGTAAAAGGGTTTGGATTTATGCAACTCCTTTCTTAATCTGGGCAGTTGCAGGTTGGATGCAGTTAAATGGAGAGAAATGGATAATAAACGGAATACTCACTTTAAAAGATGTGGGTATTTATGCAATAATGATGGCTATTGTAAATGCCTTGGTGGTAATTCCGAGTAATGTAATAAATGAATTTGCAACACCGATTATATTTCAAAAATATGCTGATTTAGAAAATATTAAAAATATGGAAAAAGGATATACTTATATAAAAATAATAATGCTGTTAGTTTTTATTTTATCAATTATTTCAACAGTTGTTACCTATTTTTTTGCAGAAGATCTTATATTAATTATAAGCAGCAAAGACTATATTAATTATTGGTATCTACTTCCTTTACTCACTTTCGGTACGAGTTTATTTTATTTAGGACAAACACAAACAATTTTGGGTATGGCGCTGGATAAACCAAAAAAATATCTGCCGCCTAAAATACTAATAGGCATTTTAGCAATTGTTTTCAATTTGTTGTTTATAAAAACATTTGGATTAAACGGTGTTGCATATACAGTCATTTTAATTGGATTTTTATATGTTATTCATATTGCACTGATAAACAGAAAAATTGAAGAATCATTTTATAAAAACATCAAATAACAGGTATAGCTTTTGCCCAAGATTTTTATAAGCATAATGAAATACGATTACGGAGTGACAGAAAGAGGTTATTCATACGAGTACAACAACCTTTACCTTCCTTTGTGCGATGTTTACGGAAAGGAAAATGTTTTTTTATTTGACTTTTTTTCCATTTACAAAAAAGAAGGCAAAGCCGAAATGAATAAAACATTAAAGCAGTTAGTAACGGAACTAAAACCCGATATTGCCTTGTTTGCTTTATTTCAAAATGAGTTTGTTCCGCAAGTTGTTGATTCACTTAAAGAGATAACTAAAACCGTAGTTTATTTTTTTGATGACCCTTGGAGAAAAAAATTTGCAAATTATTGGAAGCAGTTTTTTTCTTATTTCTCAACACCCGATTACACAATGTATAACAATTATTTATCCCTCGGGTACAAAAATGTTTTATTTACTCCTTTCGGTTATAACAAAAATATTTATAAAAAAAGAGATGAAAACAAAATTTACGATGTCTCTTTTATCGGCGGTTACAGTCCGCTTAGAGAATGGACAATAAAAAAATTAAGGAAAAACGGAATTGATATAAAAGTATTCGGAAGAGATTGGAACAAAAACAATAGCTGGCTTTCAGAAGAGGAGATGGTGAGAGTCATCAATCAAACAAAAATTAATTTAAATTTATCAAATGCTGTAAGTTATCACCTGCCTTTTTTATTTTGGTCTTTACATTCAACTAGGGCAATAAAAGAGCTGTTATTATTAAGAAAAACAATTGAGCAGGTAAAAGGCAGACACTATGAGATAAACGGGTGCGGCGGATTTCAGTTAAGTTATTATATACCGGGGCTGGAAGCCGCTTTTGAAATTGAAAAAGAAATCGCTGTTTATAATTCTTTTAAAGATTTAAAGAATAAAATTACTTTTTATTTGGAAAATGAAAATTTGAGACAAGACATAGCTGAAAACGGTTACAACCTCGCCGTTAAAGCTCATACTGCACAAAATTACATGCAGCAATTAATAAATAAAGTAATTGGCAGGTGATTGATGAATAATTCATATTCACATTTGGTCTCTGTAATTATTCCTTCATTTAACTCCCGCGAATTTATTCAACAAACTATCAATTCTATATTAATGCAATCATATCAGAATTTTGAAATTATAATAGTTGACGATGAATCTACGGACAACACAATTTCATTAATAAAAGATTTATCAGCTAAAGATAAAAGAATAAGTTACTATCAATTACCTCACTCTGGCAGACCCTCTGTACCCAGAAATTTTGGAGCTGAAAAATCAAAAGGTAAATTTATTGCTTTTTTGGATGCAGATGACATTTGGGTGAAAAATAAACTTGAACAGCAACTACGTGAATTTGATAAATATCCTGATAATATTCTCGTTTATTCAATGAGTGTTACTTTTGGTGATGCAAATATTTTTTCATC
>CAZTZZ010000011.1:0-52248 GCA_964617905.1 uncultured Ignavibacteriaceae bacterium
GCGCTTATAATTTGCGGGTTTTCGGGCACTATTACTTTCGAGTTAAATTTTTCTTCCATAACGCTTTTTAAATAAGGATGATATTGTGAGACTCCGCCGATTAAATAAATCGGAATTTCCCTGTCCATTCTTATTTTTGCTATTCTGTTAACAATTGAAATATAAATTCCTTTGGCAACGTCTTCAATCGGAACGTCGTCAAAAAGCCATTTCATTATTTCTGTTTTCGCAAATACTGTACAGAAACTGTTAAGTTCTTTTGCAAAATTAGATTGAGAAGCCAGCTCACTCATTTTTGTTACATCTATTTCCGCTCTGTCTGCAATTTCGGTTATGAACGTTCCCGTTCCCGCCGCACATTTTGTATTCATATAAAAATCCAAAACCTTTCCCTCATCTCCGCTTTTAATAACTTTTACATCTTCTCCGCCTACATCGACAATTGTTTTTAATTCTTTATATAACTCCGACACTCCTGCGGAGGCGCAATATATTTCTGTTTTGGTTATATCACAATTTTTTGCGTGTTCCCTTCCATAGCCTGTTGCACAGGAATATAAAACCTTAAAATTATCATCGATATAATTTTTTATATTTTCCTTTTCATCTTTGTTTCTGCTCAGTGTTTTAAGAATTTTGGAAAACACTAATTTGTTATCAGAGTCAATAACAGCGTATTTTGTGTAAGACGAACCTATGTCAATTCCCAAATAATAATTATCCATGACTAACTCGCTTTTTCCTTAATTGCCTTCAACACTTTTTCGGGTGTAATTGGTAAATCAAAAATTCTAACTCCTATTGCATCTGCGACGGCATTGGCAATTGCGCCCAAAACCGGTAGTGTGGCACCTTCTCCAACTTCTTTTGCCCCGAAAGGTCCTTCGGGTTCGTAACTGTCAACAATAGTGGATTCGATATTTGGTGTCTCGGCTGAGGTTGCAATTAAATAATTATGCAAATCCGGATTGAGCAATTTACCGTTTGAATTAAAAACTTCGTCTTCCATTAATGTTTCGCTCATTCCCATTACTATTGCGCCTTCAACCTGACCCTCTACCGCCATAGGATTTATCGCCGTTCCGCAGTCGTGTGCATCCCAAAAATTTAAAACTTTTACTCTGCCCGTTTCCATATCTACATCAACTTCACAGACTGATGCAGAAAAAGAAAATGCAGGTGAAGTGCCGACAGCTGCACCCTTATATGTTCCGCCCAAACCTTCGGGTGGTGAATAATGTCCCTTGCCGACAAGCGGACCTTTTTCTGAAAAATGTTTAGCAGAAGCTTCAGCCCAATCTATGAAATTGTCGGTATTGTCTTTTTCAAAAACTTTATTGTTTTTCGCTTCCAGCTTATCCGGAGTTATATCCATTATTGTTGAAGCTGCTTCAAGTACTTGTTTTTTTATCTCTTCGCCCGCCATCTTTGATGCGTTGCCGCCCATTAAAGTAACTCTGCTTGAATAAGCACCGAAACCCAAAGGAGTAATATCGCTGTCAGCCGAAACAACACTTAATTTATCCAGCGTAATGCCCATCGCCTCTGCGGCAGCTTGTGCAAGCACGGTATCGGAGCCCTGACCGATATCCGCATCACCAACAAACAGAACGGCTTTCGAACCGTCTTCCTCTACTTTTATCATCGCATTTGAATGAGGAAACTTTGACCTGTAAATAGGATAGCCCGCACCGGATACAAATCCCCCGCATCCTATTCCGATTCCTCTTCCTTTGGGAAGTTTACCCTTCTTATTCTTCCATCCTGATTTTTCTTTTACTGTTTCAAGACACGCTTTTAATTCACAGGAATGAATATCGAGGTCATTGCAGGTGTGTGTTTCGGGAACCATTGCATTTTTCAGCCTTATATCGATATGATCCATTCCAATATCATCGGCAATCATGGAAAGCAAAGACTCAAAAGCAAATCTGGGATGAGGTGTGCCATGTCCTCTCATTGCACCGCAGGGAGGCAGGTTTGTGTTAACCCTGTATCCGTCGTATTTATAATTTGGAATTTTGTATAAAGTCGGCAGCATTGAACCCGCATAATATGTTGAAACAATTCCGAAACTGGAATAGGCACCGCCTTCTAAAACAGCTTTTTGTTTTACGGCTGTAATTGTTCCGTCTTTTTTCACGCCGATTTTCATTTCGATATATTGTTTGTGTCTGCCTCTTCCGTACAAATACATTTCTTCCCTGTTGAATCGCATCTTTACGGGACAGCCTGTTTTTTTAGCCAGCAAAATTGATAATATTTCAAGTGGATTAGTTGCAGCTTTTGCACCGAATCCTCCCCCGCAATTTGTCATTATCACCCTTATATCACCGAGTGGAAGATTTAATATTCTTGAAAGCTGATGATGAACATAATGAACTACTTGTGTGGAGGTGTAAAGCGTAACCCTTCCCCGTCTGTCCCATTCGGCAATTGAGGTATGCGGTTCTATTGGATTCTGAACAGTCCGGTTACCCTTGAATGTTGCTTCTTTAATGTAATCAGCTTCTGCAAGACCTTTCTCAATATCTCCAAAATGATGGTCTACCCGTGTGTTTATATTGTTTTCATATTTATCGTCAAATAATCTCGGGGCACCGTCTTTCATTGCTTCAATCGGATCAAAAACAGTTGGAAGCTCTTCGTATTCAACCTTTATCAGCTTTAAAGCTTTATAGCAGGTTTCTTCGTCAACAGCCGCCACAGCCGCAACAACGTCACCTATAAACCTTACTTTATCTTTAGCAAGAACTGTTTCGTCGTAACGGGGCGGAGATGTGCCGTAACTTATATCCGTAACATCGGGACCTATTAATATTACTTTTACACCTTTTAAGGCTTTGGCTTCTTCAGTGTTTATTGATTTAATTTTTGCGTGGGGCACTGGACTTAAAAGAAGTTTCCCGTAAATCATATTTGGCAGGGAAATGTCGTCAGTATAAACAGCTCTTCCGGTTGCTTTGTCGGGTGCGTCAATCTTTGGCAGTCTTTTTCCGACAACCGATAAATTCATCGCTGATTTTTGAGGCTGATATTCTATTTTTTTAGGTTCTTTACCGTTTAAATAATCAACCGCAGTTTCAACCGCTTCTATAATTTTAGTGTAACCTGTACATCTACAAAGATTTCCTGTAAGAGCGTCTTTTATTTCTTCGTTTGATGGATTACGGTTTTCATCTAAAAAAGATTTTGTTCTTAATATCATTCCGGGTGTACAGAAACCACATTGTATAGAGCCTTTTTCAACAAACGCTTTTTGAATTGGATGAAGTTCTTCTCCTTTTGCAAGTCCCTCAATGGTTAAAATATTTTTACCTTCAGCCTCTATTGCCAAAACCAAACAAGAGTTTACGGCTTTACCATTAATTAAAACCGTGCAGGCACCACAGTCACCAAGCTCGCAGCCTTTTTTTGCGCCTGTAAGTTTAAGTTGGTCACGCAGTAAATCCAGTAGCGTTGTATTTGTATTTACCGCTACCTCATATTCATTACCGTTAACATTTAATTTTATCAGTTGTTTCAATATTTATCCGTCTTATAATTTTAATTATTTATTTGTTCAACAGCGTCAGAGACAGCTCGCTGTGTAATTATGTTTACTACATTTCTTCTGTAATCGGCGCTTCCCCTTATGTCGTCAATCGGAAGTGCGTCGTTTACGGCAGCTTCACCTATTTTTTGTAAAACTTTTACATTGTTAATTTCTTTCTTATTTAATCCAAGTAAGATTACTCTTCCACTGTTGCTTAATTTAGGAGCAGGAGATACAGCCCCGATTGCAATTTTTGAATCTATACATTTTTCGTTTTCAAAATTTAACATAACTCCCACCGATGCAACAGAAATAGCCGCCGCATCTCTCAAACCGAATTTTAAAAATGTTACACCTATATTTTTTCCCGGAACTGGAACGATGATTTTAGTCAGTATTTCTCCTTTTTCTAAAGAGGTTTTGTGGTGGTTTAAAAAGAATTCTTTAATGGGAATATTTTTTTTCTCTGACAAAGACATTATCTCTACCGAAGCTCCGTAGGCTAAAAGAACGGGAGCCATATCGCAGCACGAAGCACCGGTACATATATTTCCACCGATTGTTCCGGTGTTTCTTACCTGCTCTGTTCCGATTGTTGAGGCAGCCCCCGATAAGGCGGGCAGTTTTTTATTAATCAATTCAGAGTATTTAATTTCGTTATGAGTAACTGCAGCGCCGATAACTATTTTATCATTTTCTACGTTTAATATTTTTAATTCATTTAATTTTTTAATCGATATAATATCATCATTGTGACGCAAGCCTTTTTTCAGTTCAACCAATATATCCGTGCCGCCGGCTAAAAGTGCACTGTTTTTATTTTGACTTAGAATTTCACACGCTTCTTCTAAAGTTTTTGGCTTGTGATAATTAAATTCCGGTACATACATAAAATTATTTTTCTCATTTGGTTTTATAAATCTAAAATTTCCGTATTAATTTCGGGTTCTTCTTTTACAATTTGCTGTGAGTTTTTATGTGTTATTGCCTTCACCAAATTTGTAAATGTTAAATTTAACGGTGTTCTTATATAATGCTTTCTTCCGTACTCTACTATTTTTCCATTAAAGAAATTAATCTCTGTTTCTCTGTTGCTAAGTAAATCAACTGCGAGAGACGGTAGGTGATCACCTGCATTTTTTAAATATCTTATACAAAGCTTCAGAAAGTTTTCGCCTAGTTTTATTTCTTCGGCTTTTGCAACCTCAATAGCCTCAATTATAATTTGTTCAATAATTTCTAAAGTATCGGGATGAGCCATAGCTTCCCTCATAGTAAGTTTAGAAATTGCACATAACGGACTCAGTGAAGCATTTAGAATTGTTTTTTCCCAAATCTTATCTGTAATTGTAAATGAATCTTTTCTGAGAGTTGAAAGGTTTACGTTTGTAAGAATTTCTGCGAACCAGTCAGGCAACTCAGTTTGTGAATCATTTATAGATGCTATGTAATTCGGCGGATTAAAGAAAGTAACATTTACTACATTTGGAGCGTTTAAATTACCCGCAAAATTTATTACCATTCTGAATATTTGCGATTCTTTAAACTTGTCCAAATATAACTGATTCAAATCAATACCATTCTGAGCTATTACAAGAGATAAATTTTTGCTTTTTTTCTCATCAAGGAAACCCATTACGGATTTAACGTGGTAAGCTTTTACAGAGCATATCAGTATATCAATATTGTTTTTCAAAAGCTCATTAACTGAAGTATGAACGTGATTGAAGAACACATTTTTTTCAATTGTTCCAACAAGCTCAACCCCCTTATTTCTAATTAGGGTTACCTTGTCTTTATCAACATCACATATAAAAACCTGACAGCCTGCTTCTTTAAAATGTGATGCGAGTGTTAGTCCAACCGGACCCAACCCGATAATTCCGATTTTGTATTTATTTTTATCCATTTTAATTATATAATTTGTTCAATAAATGTTTCTATTTTTGTTGTTGTCTGTCCTTCGGAGAAAAACCGCAGGTCACACAAATCACCTTCAATTACCAGCGTTTCTACACCTGTTTTTTCTTTTAATCTTAACGGCATGCCAAAACTGCCGTTTGAATTATTAAAACAAGTTTTAGATTCGTGAAAAATAATTCCGTCAATATTAAAATCCTTTATCAAATCGGTTAACATTTCCAATTTAGCTTTTTCGCTCCTGTTTATAAAAATTTTAGTGTAAGCCAATGCCGAAGATTCAAATGGGCTGTCAACGTCAAAATCATCAAAAGCCCAGCTGTTGCAGTATGTTGAGGCTACAACGGCGGCATTGTTTTTAATAAATAAATTAGAAAGATATTTAAGCTTACCCCAAATGGGCATTCCTTCCCAATAAATTCTGCAAGATTCGGATTCAATAATTCCGAGTCCGTTATTTATATTTTCCTTTAGTTCATTTAATAAGGTTGAATAATATTTGGTTGCCTCGGGTGTGCCTCTTAAGACAACTATCGGTCCCATATGAATTGTACTGTCGAAAAAGCTAATTGGTGCAGGTGAATATTTGGCGGTCTCTAAAACTTGTTTCCATAATAATGCGGCATCCAAGCTGTGGCTCAAAGTCTGTTTAAATAAATCCAAATCAAATTTAACCCCGGAAATATTTTCGCAGACAGGAATCATATTTTTAAATTGATTTGAAACATTTTCGATATCAATTTTTGTAACTTCGTTTAAATATCTTGGAGGCTCTATTCCGAGAACAGGACAGTTAAATTCATTTCCGTAAAAAGAAAACCAATCCTGTATTTCCCTGCATTGATTTGTGTTGTAAACAATTAAATCCGGCTTGGGAATTTCTTTTAGGTTGTAATGAGTAAGCAAGGGGGAAGTTTTTGTTAAATAAGAACCGATATCTGCGGTTAAGTAAGAGCAGATATCACTTGAATAGCCAAGTTTAGCAGCAGTCGGAATATAATCCCCGGCTGTTCTTGTTGCACCCAGTAAAGCTCCGTGGTTTTCTGGAAAATAAACCTTAAAGCCGAAAGCTCTGAGCAGCTCGGATGGACCCGCACTCGAGCACCAGGCTGTTTTGTATCCGTTGTTAAACTCGCCGAAATAATTTTGCATTATTTCTTTAAGGAGTTTTGTTGTTTTTATTTTATACATTTTTATAACTGCATTTAACTATTTAACGGAATAATATACACTTGCTCTCTTATTTCAATATCCGAATCATAAAGTTTTTCAATATATGCTTTGTAAACATTTTTAACATTGTTCGGTGCTAATTTCATCGAAGGTGTCAATGTTTTGTTCTCAACCGATAAATCCCCGTCGATGAGCATTGCAGTATTTATTCTTGAAAATTTTTGTTTTATTCCTGAGTTGACTTCTTTTAAACAGTTTTGAAGACATTGGGATAAATCCGAAAGATTTTTAGGACAGCTGCATTTTTCAAATTCCATATAAAAACCGTCTAAGTTTTTGTTCATTAAATTTCTGTTTGGAAAAAGTAAAGCAACAGGATATTTTTTACCACTGCCCGCAACATATGCGTATGAAATAAAATGACATTTTTTTGTAATATTTCCCTCAATTTTTGTCGGAATAATTTTTTCAGCATTCAACAACTTAAAAATTCTGTCTTTTCTTGTGATGATTCTTAAACCTTTTTCGGTAATCTCTCCAACGTCTCCGGTACAAAACCAACCGTCTTCGGTAAATATACCTTCATTTGCTTTTTCGTTTTTGTAGTAACTTACCATAATATTGGGACCTTTAACCAAAATCTCTCCATCTTCCTTAAGCTTAATACTCACCCCTGGAATTGGGAATCCAACAACACCCGGTTCTCTTTTTATTTTAGGATTGGTAATAGTACAGCAGGGAGAAGTTTCGGTTAATCCCCATCCTTCAATAACGGGAATATTTCTTTTTTCAAATTCATCAGAAATTCTTGGGGGAAGGGGTGCTGCGGCAGTAAACACAAATTTTAATCCAGGATGAAAGAAAGCCTCTTCAGCTTCTTTATCGTTTAATACCATATCAACCATTGCCTGATAAATAACCGGTACGCTGAAAAAAATTGTGGGTTTTACCATTTTCCAATTTTCTAAAATTACTGCCGGCTCTAACCCGAGACTTGATTCCAACGATAAAGCAGCGCCGTTGTAGAGTGCGTTAAATATTTCAAATATTCCTCCGAAACTGTGATGCCACCTTAAAAAACTTAAAAATCTGTCGTTCTCATCCAGATTCCACAATAAAGATAAAGCAGCCTGCTGAGATAAAATATTTTTATGTGTAAGCTGTACGCACTTTTGATTTCCCATTGTACCTGAAGTGTACATATTTAAACATATATCATCTGGGTGTGCTTCAAAATTCAGAGTGAAATTTTCATCGTTAAAATCAGCCAACAAATCATTAAACCGGCTTATATTTGCATGCTTGTCTAAAATAACTTTTTCTATTTGTTCGAATGTATCAAACGTAAAGATATGTTTTAGCTGCAGATTATTGCTTAATTTTTCTAACTGTGAGTTACCGCCAACTGCTAAAAAATTAGCATCCCCATGTTTGATTAATTGTTCTGCAGTTTCTTTGTTATAGTTGAAAAAAATGGGTACGGCAACTCCCCCAGAAGCCATAATTGAAAGTTCAAACTCAAGCATTTCAAGCCGGTTTTCGGAAAATATTACAACCTTGTCTCCTTTTGAAAACCCGTATGTGCGTAAATTATAAGATATGTTGATTATGTTTTTGTAAAAATCTTTCCAGTTTATTCCTACATACTTCTCTTTAATTCTGTGCTGGAATGCTGTTTTATCAGGATAATTAATCGAGCTTCTTTTCAGCATTAATGCAATGTTAGGTATAACATCATTTAGCCTGAGGTCAGACTCAAGCAATTTATCGCTTATCAAAACCGAGGAATTATTTTCATTTTCCATAATTAATCTTTATGGTTTTTAGATATTTTTATAAAAAATAAGAATCTTAATTACTTACTGCAGATGTTTGTTTTTGCAGTTTTAAATATCTATAACCGCCCCAAAGAGCAGCGCCTAATGCACCCGAATAAATAGAATCCGGGTGAGTATGAAATTCAAAATTGTATTTACTTTCTTTGGCAAGCTCATCAATTGCCTGAACCATTCCTTTGTTCATTGCCATTCCGCCGGTTAGAATTATTGGAGATTCAGCTTTTAATGATGAAAGAAGCCTGACCACTCTGTTTGCAACTGACAAGTGAATTCCTTTTATAATATTCGGGGTTGTTATACCTCTTGAAACCATATTTATTACATCTGTTTCTGCTAACACGGCGCAAATGCCGGACGGTGTTTCCGGATCGGATGCTTTAACGGATATATCCCCCACTTCATCTATTGACAAACCGAGATAACGGGAAATATTCTCAATAAACTGTCCCGAACCCGAAGCGCACTGACCCGTCATTTTATAGTCAAGTACTTTTCCTTTTTCGTTTACTTTTATGGCACGAACAAATAAAGCCCCTAAGTCGACAACGGTTTTAGAACCCGGTGAGAAAAAAATCCCGCCTCTGGCATGTGTTGTCATACTGTAAAAATGCCCTGTTTTTCTTTCAACCATTTCCCCTTCACCCGTGGAAGCAAGGTAAGAAATATCTTCAAATTTTAATTTGTTAAAATTTAATACTGTATTAATTAATTCATTCGAAACAGTAACGGGATTTCTCTTTCTAATTTTTTCTATTTTTTTATCTATTATTTGATAATTATTATTAAAATTCATAAGAACAGTTTTTATGTAACTGCCGCCAACGTCAATACCCAGTGTTAATATTTTATTATTCATTTAATTTCTTATTTTCAAATTAGTTTAACGGAATTTTTGTTGTAATGTTTCTTCTTGCAAACAGTGCGCCGCCCAACGCTCCCATAAAAATGGAGTCGGTATGAATATTGATTTTTATATCATCTCCGTATCCGTCTTTAACCATTTCGCTAATGTATTTTAGCACGGCTTGATTTCTTGCCACACCTCCGGTAAAAGTAAATTCATTTCTCACCCCGCCCGAGCGTGCAATTAAAGACATTGCTCTAATAACTATTGCCCTGTGCAATCCGGCTAATATATCTTCGCGCTGTTTTCCAACATTTAGCAGTTCTCTTATTTCAGCACCCGCAAAGACAGTACATGTTGAACAAATATTTACTTCGTTTTCAGCGCCAAGGGCTAAAGGACCCATTTCATTTAAAGAAAGACTAAACTCATCAGCCACATAACCCAAATAACGACCGCAGCCCGCAGCGCATCTGTCGTTCATATAAAAGCTTGTTACAAGTCCGTTGCTGTCAACCTGAATTGCTTTTGTATCCTGCCCGCCAATATCCAAAACTGTTCGTGTATCGGGAAAAATTGCATGAGCGCCAAAAGCGTGACACAATATTTCTGATTTTATACAGTCCTCGGCAAAGGGTAATAATGCCCTTCCGTATCCGGTTCCCACCATATTGGCAATATGTATTTCCATTTTAGCGATTTGTTCAATATGTTCCTTTAATGATTCCGAAATGGAATTGAAGTTCCCGGTTAATAAATTAAGCTCTGCATCAAAATGCGTGCTTTTGTTTTCATCTTTTATATCTTGTGCTTTTTCATATTTTCCGTTCAAAATGGAAATGGAATTGTGTACTAATTCCTGGAAGTCATATTCTACCATTTCATTTTCTACCGGGGTTATACTTTTATCAAAAACAAGCATCAGCGGTTCAAAGTATTCTTTAGAGAATATTTCTATGTGTTCGTTGTATTTTTCGCTTATTATATCTCTAAAAAATTGATTTTTGTTTCCGAGATTACCATTTAAAAACTCGTCTTTAATTTTTGGTTCTATTGTATTAACTATTTCATCAACGTTTCGCGATATTGTTTCTTTCTTTTTACCGTTAAAACTTTCAACTACGGTTTTCTTTAATTGGGAATGCAGCGATTTTAATCTTTTATGAAATTGAAGGTATTTAAAAACAGATTTTAATTCTTCAATATATTTTTTGCTTTTAGGATTTTCTTTTATCTCTTTACTAAGTTTGTTCTCCAGTATGTTAAACCTTGCATCAAATGTAGCCTCCAATCTTGCTATATCAGCTGCAACCTTATAGTTTGCCCTTGTATTTGTAATACCTCTTCCGATAATTTTATCGTGTTCGTCAATTATAACGGCTTTTGACGTTGTTGAACCTAAATCAACACCTAAATAATATTTATTCATATTCAAATTAAATTAATTTGCGTTAATAAGTTTTCGTTGTTCCAGCATCTGGAAAAATGATTCCAGCCTGTTTTTAATATTTGCGTAAGAAAAATATCTCGGATCAACCAAATCCGATTCAATAAATCCTACGGGAACTTCTAATTTTTCTTCAAGTTTTCTCATCATCAGCAATTGTCCTGCAGAAAACGAATTACAACTTTTTATAGAGTTGACCAAAAATCCGTCTGCGTGGTAATCGGTTATACATTTTTCAAGCAGTTCAATTCTTTGCGGGAGATTAAGATTTGTGTAACAGTTCATGCAATATTCTCCCAGGCTTTCAAGCGGTTTATCGGGATTGTGTCTGAAACCCATATCATAAACACCTCCCACCTTTGTATAGCTTGAAGCCACAATTACTGCCCCCATATCATAAAATAATTTCCAAAACTCTCTAAAGCTCGTCCAGTTAGGCGGACCTTCGACAACAAGACGGTATTGTTCTTCTTTTATTTCTCCTTCGGGTGTAATGGGACCCAATCCCAATTTAATTCTTTCGTTTATTTCTTTGTATAATTCATTATAATATTCGACAGCTTCGGGCGTACCTCTGAAACCAATATTAATGGGTCCGATATAATAAACGCCGGCAAAATAAGCATCTATCGGTGTAGGGGTGTTTTTGGGTGTGTCAAATATTTTTACAATCAAATCCTCTGTTTTAACGGAATTTTCCAGAATGTTTTTCAGCTTTGTTTCATCATATTTTTTACCGGATACTTTTTCCATTTTAGGTATAACTTCTTCTTTCAGTTGTTTTACCATATAATCCGTCATCTCTTTTGTTATTTCTCCGTCTTTTTGGTAGGGTGTGTGAAGCATTGCTATTTCAACACCTGGATAAAGGTCTTCAAGACTCTCAAACCATTTCATAAAAGTAAAGCAGCCGGTGTAACTTAAAAGAAGTAAATCCGGCGGCGGAAGTTTTTCTCCTGTCGGCCCTATATTTCCTTTAATCATCATACCAACATCACATTTAACGTAAGTACAAACATCTTCTGAATGTCCGAATTTTTCAGCTTCTCTGATGAACGAACCGGATTTTTTTCTCATTCCTGATTGAAGGGCATTAATCTCAGGATAAACGGGAAGCATATCGAAAGCATGAATTAATTCTGATAAATTTCCCGGCACAAAAGTATAGACGACTTTTTTACCGGTTTCTTTTGCTGTGCTTAAATCCTTAAAGAGATTACTTATCATCTCTTTTTGAATTACCATGCTTTTTTCTTTTTTAACCATATTAAAATCTTTATCCGTTATTAACTAATTTTCAATTAATTCTTCGTCCCATAATTTTATTGAATCAGAAAACGCCCCGACCTGTTCTTTAATGTTTTTAAATTGCCCTGTGTTTTCACTATACTGAAAACTTATGTATCTGATGTTATTTTTTTCACACGCATTTTGCAGTATCGGTCTGTCGAGTAATGCGGGATCGCAAAAACTTGCCGCAGCAAAAATAATTCCGTCTGCATTTCTTTTTTTAAAAAGCTCAGTTAATTTTTTTTCTTTCGGATTATTGACATCATAAATTGAGGATGAAAAAGTGCTTTTTGTTAAAAATGCTTCTACCAATGCATCAATGGGATCATCTGTATCTTCTTCAACATCTCCCTCAATCCATCTCGAACCTATAATAAAATCATCATCAACAATATAACAGCCCGCCATTTCAATTGTTTTTATAAGACTAACAGGAGGTTGTTCACAAAAAGAACCGGAAACTATCACCCTTATTTTATCCATCGGATCACCGGATTCCTCCTGCAACAGTTCGTAAATAGACTCAAGAATTTTGTTGTGTTCTTCTACAGGAATAACCAATCCGGCTCTAACAATGTAGTAAAGTTCTTCAGCAGAGAGACGCCAAGGAAATTTCTGGCGTGTGTTGTATATTGAATTGAGCAGATTTCTGTTCTTATTAAAGAGTTTGATGGAGTGGTTTAATTTTTCATTAGTAATTTCAATGTTATTTATTTTTTTTATGTTGTTAAGTATATTTTTTATTTCATTCTTATAAAATTCTCCGCCTATAGCCGGATTGAAGTTTTGGGGATAGTCTAAATAACTTACAAATTCACCGACATTTAATAATTTAAACATTCCGGAAAGATTTCTTATAACGTCGCAAATGGATGGGAACACAAAGCCGTTAAATCCGTCAAAGTGTTTGTCTAAGGCTAATTCAATTATTCCCCGTGGTATTCTGCAAATATATGATTGATAGTAGGCATCTCCTTTTATTATTCTCTTTCTATCGCCTGTACCAAATATACCAACAGCAAGCCCGTTTGCTGCGTGCACAATTTCTCTTGGGAAATATATCGGCATATAACCGATTAAAACCCTGTCGCTATCCTTTTCTTTCCATTTTTTTGCTTCAGTAAAATTAAGATCAAAGGATAACTCTTTACATTTTTCTATTATTTGATTTAGTGTTTTCAAGTGATTAAAATAAATTTTTAGAATAAAAACATGCATCGTAGAAAGAACAACAAGATTCAGCTAATTATAAGATAATTTAGTCTGAAATACAAATTACATTAACTAAATTTTTTATTGTTTGCAATAAAAAATTTAGTTGTTAAGTTTAAAGTAACATATAATAGTTTAAAAATTAAATACAAAAAATAATATGGAAAATAAAACAGCAATTGTAACAGGCGGTTCCCAAGGAATAGGTAGGGCAATAGCAAACAAGTTAATAAGTGATAATTACTTTGTTTTTATTGCAGATATTTTGTCTGAAGATGAAAATGATAACAAAAACATTAAGTTTATTAAATGTGATATCAGCAATGATGGAGATGTTAAAGAATTATTTAATCTCGCTATATCTGAAAGAAAATCAATTGATGCTGTGGTAAATAACGCAGGAGTTATTAAGGATAATGTAATTTGGAAAATGCCAAAAGAAGATATGGACAAGGTAATAGATGTAAATTTAAAAGGCACATGGTTGATGTGCAAAGAAGCTGCAATAGTTATGAGAGAACAACAAAAAGGAAGAATTGTAAATATATCTTCAAGAGCCTGGCTTGGAAATAACAGGGGACAGTCTAATTACACTGCTTCTAAAGCCGGTATTGTTGGTTTAACAAGAGTACTTGCTTTGGAATTAGGAAAGTATAACGTAAACGTTAATGCCGTAGCCCCGGGATTGATTGATACGCCTCTCACAAAAAAACTGCCGCCTAAAGTATTGAATGATTTAATTGAAGCTCAACCGACAAAAAAAATGGGGAGTCCGAGGGATATTGCAAATGCCGTTTCATTTTTACTTTCAAATGAAAGTAATTTTATTACGGGACAAATAATTCATGTTGACGGCGGTAAAAGTATAGGCAGCACAATATTTTAGTTATACTTTTTCTACAATAATAGAAGCACCCTGTCCAACTCCTATACACAAAGTAGCCAACCCAAATTTTACATTTTCTTTCTTTTGCATTTCGTGCAGAAGTGTTGTTGTAATTCTTGCACCTGTACAACCCAAGGGGTGACCCAATGCAATGGCTCCTCCGTTAACATTTGTTATATCGGTGTTCAATTTTAATTTGTTAATACAAACAATACTTTGGATTGCAAAAGCTTCGTTTAATTCTATTAAGTCGATATCTTCAATTTGTAATCCGGCTCTTTTTAATGCTTTATTTGTTGCAGGAATAGGACCAACGCCCATAAAAGACGGGTCCACACCTGCAATAGCCATAGAAACAATTTTTGCCATCGGTTTTAAGATGAATTTTTTAACAACATCTTCTGAGACAATTAATAAAGCAGAAGCACCGTCATTTATACCAGATGAATTACCTGCGGTAACTGAACCATTTTTTTTAAAAGCCGGCTTTAAAGATGCAAGTTTTTCCAATGTAACTTCCGGCCTGGGGTGTTCATCTTTATTTACTATTAAATCATCTTTCTTTTTTTGCGGAACACGAACGGGAACAATTTCATCTTTAAATTTACCGCTTTCATATGCGGCTTTATATTTCTGCTGTGAATTGTAAGCAAACAGGTCTTGTTCTTCTCTGGAAATATTATATTTTTCAACCAAATTTTCCGCTGTTTGCCCCATTGAAAAAGGGAAGTATCTTTCAGCAAGTTTTTTATTTGTAAAACGCCAGCCAATTGTAGAATCATATATTTTGGGGTTTCTGCCGAAGGGTTTTTCCTGTTTACCAATTACAAACGGGGCTCTTGACATACTTTCTACTCCACCTGCAATAAACATATTACCATCCCCAACCATTATTGCTCTTGCCCCGTCCATAACAGCCTGCATTCCGGAAGCACAAAGTCTGTTTACTGTAACTCCCCCGACTTCTACGGGCAGTCCGGCTAAAAGGGATGCCATTCTTGCAACATTTCTGTTGTCTTCACCCGCTTGATTTGTACAGCCTAAAATAACATCTTCAATTAAGTTGATATCAATGTTACTATTTCTGTTTAACAATTCTTTTATTACAAGTGCTGCAAGGTCATCCGGTCTTACGCTGCTTAATGCGCCGCCGTATTTACCGATAGGTGTTCTTACTGCATCAATAATAAATGCTTCTTTCATAAAATTCTTAAAAGATAAATTAATTCTATATTATTTGTTAATTTAAATTGTAGAATAATTTTTGTAAATGCAAAATATAAGTGATAAACAATGAAAATTAACAGCATAATACTTTCCGCAGGTTACTCTACAAGATTTGGTGATTTCAAACCTTTGGCTAAAGTTTATGATAAAACTTTTATTGAATCTGTAATTGAAAATTTGGATAGAGTTTGTGATAGTGTTACCGTTGTTGGGGGGCATAACTATGATTTGCTGGAACAACACCTTTCTAAAAAATATAAAAAGAATGTTCAAATAATTTATAATAAGAATTATGATAATGGGATGTTCTCATCTGTTCAAGCCGGATTGACAAATTGTATTGATGCAGATTGGAATCTAATTCATCTGGTTGATCAGCCCGGATTGCCAGAAGAATTTTACAATGAATTTATTAATAAAGTTGATAGAAGACATAATTGGATACAACCAAAGTATAAAGAAAAAAAAGGCCACCCTATTCTTATTAATAATTCTTTAGTTGATATGATATTAAAGGAAGAATTAAATTCTAATTTGAGAGAAATAAGTAAAAGTAAAAAATTTATTAAAAAATTTTGGGATTGTAATTACAAAGAAGTTTTGCAGGATATTGACACAAAAGAAGATTATAAAGAATTGATCAGAGGTTCCCGATATCTTAATGATATCGGGAATTTAAAAGTCTAAAAATTAGCAATTACAAGCTGAGTTTATCTTATCAGATTTCGTCTTTTCAAAAGCTTCTCTGCCTTCTTTAAATGCAAAATATGCAATTACAAAAGAACCCAACACATCAAAATAGCTTATCTTAAAAAGTTCATAAAGTCCGCTTGATACAAGCAAAACTATAGACAAATTAAAACAAGTTTTTGTACAGTTGGCATCGGCAATAATAGCCGCTGATTTTAGTTTATTACCCATGTTCATTTTATATTTTATGAGCAGGTACATTGTTAAGAGTGAAATGACAGAAATAATTATCCCCGCAACTGTTGTTTCAGGGGATTTGTTTCCAATAATGTTTAATATTCCTCCAACCGTTAAGCCAAAAGTTAAAAGATAAAAACTAAAACCGGTTATTCTAAGAGCTATTATTTCAAGATTATCTCTGTTTGCAACTTCTTCGTATTTCATTCGAAGAACCATATGGGCTATTCCTATGCCAGAGATCACTTCAACAAAACTGTCAATACCAAAGCCCAATAAAGCAAGAGTTTCGTCGGATGAACCAAAATAAACAGAGATAATTCCTTCAATTAAATTATAACCGATTGTAATGAATGCTAATAAAATAGCAATGTTAATTAATTTATCTTTGTTGTTAGTCATTAGCGATAAAATCTTTTACTGAATTAAAAACCAAATCAACACTTAATTCTTTTATACATTTAAATTTTACATCATCTCTTCTACAAGAAAGTGATTTGGGTGAGTATATAAAACAAGGGGAACAGTCCAAATGTAGTGAAGCAATTTTATATTCTGTGTTCCAAGGGTGAATATATTTTGTGCTTGTAGGACCGATAATACCTATAACTTTTAATTTTAAAGCTGAAGCTACATGCATTAGGCTTGAATCATTTGATACAAAAACATTACATCTTTTCATAACAGCGGCGCTTTCGCTTAAGTTTAATTTTTTGGTTGTAAACACATTTGGTGAGTTTATTCCATTATAAATATTTTCCTTTAGCTGTAACTCATCCGGACCGCCAAATAGTATAATCTTCCCGTTAAATTCAGAAATAATTTGTTTTCCCAATTCTGTAAATTTTTCCGGCTCCCATCTTCTTTTAATATGATTTTTTAAAACGGAAGTCCCGGGGTGAAAACCAATTACAATATCTTCTTTTCTAATATTTATTTGTTTTAAAAATTTAGATGCTGTGGATATATCATTTTCTGATAAATCAAATTGTAAATCCGGTTCCATTGAAAAATTCTTTTTGGTTATTTTTTCAATTAACTTAATGTTGGTTTGCACATTATGTAAAGAATCTTCTTCTTTAATTCTGGAATTATTTAGCCAACCTAAATTTTGTTTATCCATTCTTAAATAATTAACAGCAGCTTTAGTTTCGGCTCCAATCAATAGACTTATAATATTGTATTCTTTTCTGTTTGAGGGATAAACATTAATTGAGACATCATATTTTTTACGAAGTGAAAGGATAAATTTTAAGGATTTAAGAGCACCTTCTTTTAAGAAATTAAAATAAATAAGTTTATTTAAATTAGGATTTCTTTTATAGATTTCTTGTGCACCTTTGTACATTATAAGGGCATCTATTTCTGCTTCCGGATTATTTTGCTTGAGTAACTTTAAAGCAGGGGTAAAAATAAGTGCGTCACCAATTCCGGAAAGTGCAAGTACTAATATTTTCATTTATTGATAAAAAATGAGCGGCATAAAAACCGCTCAAAAGATTCATTTTGTTGGATGTTTATTTTTTCGGTTGAATTTTTTTCAACTTATCTTTTTGTAATATTATGCTTTTGTATTTAGCAATGTTAGCCTTTACATTTGGATCGCCAGGATAAAGTTTTGCAATTCTTTCCCACAAACCCAGTAGTTTATAATTATCATTCAGGTTTTGATATAAATCAAGCAAAACTCTGAAAGCATATAAATCGCTGGGATTATTGTTCAATGAATTCAGCGCTCCCTGTTCAACTTGTTTTGAAGTCTCTTCAAATTTTGCATAATTGCCTGATTCGTAATATATGCTTCCAATTTGGGAAAGAAGCCTGTAATCAATTTGAATTACCTCTGTAGAGATCTTATCGCTCATTGCATTTAGAACTTCATTTACCTTTGTTTTTTGATTTGTATCCAAGTAATACATTGATAACCTTAAAAAAGCATTTCTGTAATTTTGAAGCATTTTTTGCTGACCATCTTCATAGAAGATAGATTTATCATTTAATCCCCTGAATTTGAATCCTCTTTTAAACTTAGTGCTGTAACCCGGATTTTCATTTAACAACTCTGCTCTTAAAGCGGGTTCGTTCACAAACTCAATCTTAGGTTTTCTTTTTTCGGGCACTATTCTTAGAGTCATACCTTCAATTTTAAGATAATCATCCAAACCGATTCTGCTGTCCCTTGCGCAGGTAACAGAAAAATAAATAGGTCTTTTCCACCGATTTGCTTCAATTATTTCTCTAACCATTATGTCCTGAATTCTTAATGCCTTTGTTGTGCCGAATGTAACTGTATTGTTCATTCTAAATGTAAAACTTCCTGCTTTAATTACGGTTGAATCCTTTATATCAGCTTCTTTAACAATTTTTGCCATTTCGGGCGAGTTAGGATCTTTGGGTAAAGGAATTGTAATATCTTTAGGTTCCCATTGAACCGGACGAATTCTGTCTATTTGAGAATCTGTGAAACGGATATTAACAGCTCCAACTTTATAAGGATCATTGCTTTTTAGTTCTTTTATGTACCAGTTAGTATTTAAAAGACTTAGGTTTACAATTTTAACATCTCTTCTTACACCCTCAACATCCTGCAAATACCAAAGAGGGAAAGTGTCATTATCACCGTTGGTAAACAAAATTGCGTTAGGTGCTGTGCTTTGCAACAGGTTATATGAATAATCCCAAGGTACCCAATTTTTGGATCTGTCGTGGGAGTAATAATTTGCCACCAGCATTCTGAAAGGAACAAACACGACACCAAGCGTCAAAGCAGTAATGATCACAACCTTTTTAAATTTCATTTCTTTAAATTTTTCCTGGATCACATCGATTATTCCACGAAAACCGATGGCAATCCAAATTCCGTAAATAAAAAAGGCGCCTACATAAAAGTAATCCCTTTCTCTCGGCTGCGGCTGCTGCTGGTTTTGATAGAATGCGGTAAAATATCCCATAAAAATAAAGAGCACCATAAATATTGTTGCTGTTTTCCAATCCTTTTTGAAGTGGAAATAAATACCTAGAAGTCCGAGAAGGAAGGGAATTCCGTAAAGTGAATTAGCAGCATTACCGTTAAAATGTATATTAAAGGCTTTTCCTAATAAATTTCCTATTCCGTTGAAAGGGGCGATGTTAGGACCTGCATCTTGCACCCAACTTTCTCTTCCGGCAAAATTCCAGAGAAGATATCTTGTTGTCATATGATTCATCTGATATCTCCACCAGAAGTCGAGCTCACTTGAGTAGTTAGTATAAACACCCAGTTGATGTGGTTCTGTTGCAAAACGTCTTTCAAAAATTGGGAAGTCGCCGTACTGGTCTCTGTTTAAATATGAGACTAATTCCGTAAAATCATTTGGTTCATTCTCGTTCATCGGCGGATTTTGATTCGAGCGAATTGTAATCATTGTATACGACGTAAACCCGATTAAAATAAATATCAGAGACATAAATGCCAGATGCAGCGTTGGTTTATTATTTTTTACTGCATAATGAACCCCATATCCAAATAGTGCTAATATTGCTGCTAGAACCAAAATTGCAGTAAATGAATTATCACCGGAAATGCTTGCCATAATACCCGGTAATATTTTTACAATTCCGGGATATGTTAAAAACAATGCAACACCACCGATTATAAGCGGCACATAAATCGAATTTCTGCTGAACACTTTCTTCCAGAATGCACCCATAATTATAATGCTGACAGCAGCCATTATCATTTTGAATTTAGAATCAAAGTCACGGTACTCATCAATCGAAGGGGGGGTTGTATTGGTTCTGCTTCCCCATAGAGCAAATGCAATTACAAGAACAATTCCAATGTGTATTAAGAAAATATAAATAGAATTTTTCAAAGCTTCGTCGTCATCAACATATTTTTTGAACATTATCATCATCACAACAGATACTATAGCAAGCACACTCATTAAATGAACACCCGTTGAAATACCGATTAAATAGGCTATCATTAGTATATATTTTTCATTATCAGTGTTGTCCGCTTTCTCTGACCAGCTCATCATTAAATAGACGATTGCAGAAAACAACAGTGTGCTGCTCGCATAAACTTCCGCTTCCACACCGTTAAACCAAAATGTATGGCTGAATGAAAAAGCCAAAGCGCCTATTGCTGCAGCAATAAATGTTGACAGTGCATCTAATAAATCTTTGTGTTCATTTCCTTTGAAACTGTTTATCAATTTTACTGCTATCAAATACAAAAACAATATTGAAAAACCGCTGGACAGTACAGAGATAGTGTTCACACGCAAAGCAATATTTTCTACAAACGGAACTATTGCAAATATCCTGCCTAAAATCGTAAAGAATGGTGAACCGGGTGGGTGCGGTACCTGCAGATAATATGCCGCAGCAGTAAATTCACCGCAGTCCCAAAAAGAAACCGAAGGCTGCACGGTTGAAAATAAAATTATGATTGATATTAAGAATACTATTCCCGCAAAAATTTTATTTAATAATTTATAATTGTTCGTATCCATTAAAACCTCAAAAATGAAAAACTTTTTTAAATTGCACGTAAGAAAATATTAAAAACAAATATATATACTATAAACTATAATTAATTGTGCCTGAGTAAAATTTTATTTATTTCTTAAAAAAAGAATCGAATTTAGACCTGTCAACCGGTACATTATATTTGTCATAAATTTCTTTAAGCCTTTTCATTGAAACAGAATCAAAATCCTCGTCGTCCTTTTGTCTTTTTACAAACATTTTATAGTCTTCCATTTCCTTTTTGTTAAATTTTCTTTCGTGACTTTTTAAAAACTCAAGATATTTTTTTTGTTCTCTGTACGACATGACTAATTTTGTTAATTAACATATTATTTAACCTTGATAAAATAATTAATCTTTAACCAAATTAAAAAAGAAACACGGTTTTATTATTTTTTTGACGATTTGATTCATTAAAGGTTCTCATTAACATACTGCATGTCTTTAAAACACCATGCACTTTCTTATTTATATCCAGGCATTTTAAATAAAGATGAAAACACTGTAACTCCTTTAATATCAATAAATTAACTATCCGCATAGATTTTGGCACAATTATTTAATTATTATTTGAAGAAAAAATTGAAAAATTCAAATAACTTTTTAATAATTTAATTAAAGGAGTAAAATTATGAAAAACAAACAATCTTTAATCAAGTATTTAGCGGCATATGCTATTCTTGGTTTTGTTGTATTTTTTGTAGGTTGCAGTGATTCGGTAAACGCACCTGAAATAAACAACAACACAACAACCACGGATCCGCAAGTTTTTAAAACACTCGCAGAGCAGGATTCCACACTTGCATCTTTTGAGCCTAACTATAATGAACAAGATGCTATGAATTTTTTGGGTAAAACACTAACTGAAATTTATCCTTTACGCATCGGACAAAAGATGCGCCTTGTCAGCAAAGATTATGAAGTAAACGAAGTTGGCGATACTGCTTATGTAAAAGTAACAAAAACATTTGAAGGTGTTTTATATATTAAAGCCTCCTACACTCAGCCTGATTCAAACACACAAGCAGCAGACACGTTAATAGAAAAACCGTTTTCTACAGTAGTGACAAGGAATTTAATTTTTGCTAAAAAACAAATTGGTGATATTCCTTTAAAAAATTGGAGGATAGTTGCTGTATCTCTTCCTGTAGGTGGAACATTGACAGACAATATCAATATCACAAAACTTACTATTACATTTGCAAACGGCGATCAAATGGTAATTACCGACCCAAATAATTACTATCTGACAAGAGGGCTTCCTATTTGGAAGCAGATACCCGTAGTAGCCAGAAACGAAGAAATATTATTGGAAGTTGAAGTAACAAGCGCATACGCCGATAGTGATTTTGTAACTCTTACATACGGCGGAGACAGGCACGGTATGCACAGAAGCAAAAGAAAATTTGAACTGATTTCTTCGGTACAAAATGGAAGCTTCTATAATAAAGTATATCAACTGAAATTTAAAACTCATCAATTTCCAGGACATTTTCACGCAATAATAAACGCTTTCCCGAGACAAGTAATATTTGATGACTCCGCTCCGGTTGAGTCAAAAACCTGGGGAATACCTTATATAGTTAAACGTAACTAGGGATAAAACAATAAAGAGTGTGCCCTTAATTGGGCATTCTCTTTTATTAAACTATTTTATAATTTAAACTATGAGAAAAAGACTATAAGAAGAATTGAATGCTAAACTAATAAATTATTAAAATGAAAAAATTATTTATAAATATAACCTTACTTATTCTTTTGGGTTTCATCTTTTATGGCTGCGATACACCGGCACCCACTGAATTAGTTATTGATAACAACACAACAACAGAAGATCAGGTTGATGTTGAAATTATTACAAAAGACACACAGGATGAATTTTACAGCAACGGATTTGATTCAACAGGTGTTGCTCGCCGTCTCCATAATTTTGGAAACGTAATTGTAGTTACAGGGACAAAAATTTCAAACAGAGAATCTACAATCAAAACTTCACTTGCAGAAGCTGCTTTTTTTGACAGAAGTAAACCTGTTATGAATATGCACGGCAATGTTGTCGGATTTCACACGGTAATGCCGGGCGTTGTAAAATTTAACGATAAAAAAGCAAAAGTAAGACCGTTGAAAATAAAATACAATAACGGAAGCACCAGAGTGGATACTTCATTAGGCTCTATGTACGTTGTATTTAGCGGAAGATCAAATTCTGTGGACCCGTTCGGATATAATTTTCGATCTAATATATCATTTCAATTGATTCCGTTTATGGGACCGAAAATATCTTTTACAATTCCCACACCCGATGAGATAACCGGCAAAGCTACATTCAGTGGAAAACACGCTGATAAAAGTTTAAAAGCTGTTTTAGAATGGAATAAGTCAAACGGACAAAAAATTGAGGTTATTATCGGGGCAGTATTAAAAGAGAGCAATGTTTCTTTCCCATTATACCGCCTAACAACCTGGGATGACGGAAAACTTATTGTACCCCCGCAGCTTATAAATACTATTCCATTTGAAAGATTTGACAAGATAATTTTTTCATTTGTAAGAAGATTAGAGTTTGATAACGGTTCGGGAAGCAACCGTTTGAAAGTACTTTCGCAAAGCATTCATTCAATAATTATTAAAATACCTTGAAAGTATTATACCCATTTTTGATTTGCATAACATTTGTGTTTTCATCCGAGCTTTTTTCTCAAAATTCTTTCGGACTAAGTGGGTTTTGGAGTATGAATAATCCTGAAAATATATTGTTAAACAGTGTTGAAAGTAACCCTTCCAATTATTCCAATGTAAAAGATTGGGGGATTGAACTTTCATACGGAGGTGAGTTTGCAAACAGCACTACTTCAAATTTATACCTAGTTTCACTTTCAAAAAGTTTGGGGCATTCAAATTTTTCACTGAGATATACACCGGGTTATCAAAAAGATTTTCTTTTTAATTCGGGGCAATCGGTGGTTTTAGATGATTCCAGCACACAAACATTAAGTTCAAAATTTACATATAAAGAAATTTTCGGATTCGGATATTCATACAAAATAAATGATAAAATAAGCATTGGTTTTACAACGAGATTATTTAACCAGGAATTTAATAACGAAATAGTAGACCCTGTATTTTCCGATTCGCTTTTCTTTAACCTTAAAACGGAAACTGAAAAAACAAATTTCTGGAAAACGGATTTCGGAGTTTATTTTAGACCCTTTAAAAATATTTCAATTAGTATCGCTTCAATAAATTTAATTGATTTTGATGATATGAACGGTGTTACCTCTAATTCAATGTATGAAATTAAAAGACCAAAAGGAGCACTAATATCAGCGTCAATCACACCTATAAAACAAATCAGTCTTAATTTTCTTTATGAAACAACCCGGTCATTTATGGCAGGTATTGAGGGTGAATTTGCTCTGGAAGACGGTTCAATCGGATTAAGTATAACTGCTTTGCACGACAAATATCAGACACCATATATTGCGGGGATAGTTCCGGCAATCACTTATCAATCAAAAGTTTTCGGAATTACGCTTTCGGGTGTGAAATATTTTCGCGATAAAAACGCAACTCAATCTTTTTCAATATTTGAAACAGAAGGAATAAGAAATATTCTGAATAACAGATACAGTTTTGACAAAGCCTCTTTAACAATAACCTTCAGGCTTAATACTATAACCGAAGAAAAAACGAAAATTATTGACATAAATATTGTACAAGAAATATATCCGGCATTTGAAGACAACTATTTAACTCAACCGTTTGCGTTAGGCAGGGTTGTAAATAAAACAGATAAAAAAATATCCGTTAAACCTTCATCAAAAATAAACGGTTTTAACAGGGATGTTATTTTTTCCCCGCCTGTTTCAATAAATCCGCACGATACAGTTGAAGTACCTTTTTACACAATTGTTCCCAACACTTACTCAAATAAAAAGAGCAGGGTATCATATGCTGATTTTTATATAAGTACAAGAAACGATGATAATGACGATAAACTTCAAAAACCGATATTGATCAATAAAATAAACGCCTGGGACGGAAAAGTTTATCATTTAAAAGAGTTTATTAAAAAAGATCAAAACTTTATTATGAAATATGCAAAACGAGTTTTAAGCGAAAACAAAAACAAATTAGATACGCTTGTTTATTCACTTGCACCTTTTTATAAGGCAAAAATTTTGTTTGATAATCTCGTTAAAAATTTTGTTTACGTTGCCGATCCGAATGCAACTTCTGATTTCGTTCAATTTCCCAAACAAACAATTGACCTCAAGGGCGGAGACTGCGACGATTTAAGCGTGCTTTACAGCGCAGTTTTAGAAAACGTGGGAATACAAACAGCATTAGTTGACTACAAACCCGAGAAAGGTTTGGGACACGTTAATTTACTTTTCAATACAGAGCTTTCACCACAAAAGGCAAAATGGATTACTAACAACGACAATAAATATTTTATAAGAAAAAATAACAGGGGCGAAGACCAGGTTTGGATAGCAATTGAAACCACATCTTTAACAGATTTTACGAAAGCCTGGGAACTTGGAACACAAAAATTTAATAACGAAGCACTCAACAAGCTCGGTCTTGCAAAAGGCAAGGTTGAAATTGTTGATGTTAGATAATTTAAGAAATTAGAGGTGAAACAAATGAAAAAAATAATTATAACTTTAATTATAATAACCGGATTGTTACCGGCACAAACATTTAAAGTAAAAAATATTACTGGAGATGTTAAAGCACAAATTGGCATAAGTGAAAAATGGCAGCCTGTAAAAGTAAACCAAAAGCTAAACAGCAGTACGACATTAATGACATCTAACAAATCAAAAGTTGTTCTGCAATTAGGAAAACAAAAAATCATCCTAAAATATTCTTCAATTGTATCTTTAAAAGGAATTAAAAAGCTTACAACGGATGAGCTTCTGCTTGCACTTGCTATGGAAAATTTAATTGATGTACCAAGCAGGAAAAAGAATATAAATAATTCACCCAACACCGCTGTTTACGGAAAAGAAATAAACGGAAAAGTTAAAGATGTTGTAAATACAAATGATTTTGGAACTATGAGGTTAAACGGTGCAAAACAGCTAGCAGAAAACGGATATGTTGAAAGTGCCATAATTGAAGCAATGGAAACTTACAGAAAATACCCGGATACGAAACATCTTTCTGTTTACAGAATCTACTTTGCAGATCTGCTCGTTAAAAAAAATCTGTATGACGAAGCTTTAACTGAGTACAATAAAATTATAAAATTTAAATTAAGTACTAAAGAAAAACTTCACGTTACACATCAGATGACATTTCTTAAAAAGAAATTGTTGAAGTAGAAAATCTAAACATTAAAAAGAAACAATTATTTAGGTAAGATATTATAGGTCACGCTTTTTATTATTTATTAAAATTACTTGACTTTAATAGACGACCGGTCTATTTTAGTTGTGCTAAAATTATTTGATTTTAAAATGAATGAAACAAAAGAAAAATTATTGCAGGTGGGAGCCAGTCTTGTAAGAGAAAAAGGTTTTAACAATGCAGGTCTTAAAGAAATTTTGAAAAAAGCAGAGGTACCCAAGGGTTCATTCTATTTTTACTTTGAAAATAAAGAACAATTCGGCTTGGAATTGATAGACGTTTACACATCTTTTTTTGAAGCAGAGATGGACAAAATTATGATTAATAAAAAAGTAAGTGGGCTAAAAAGGATAAGCAAATTCATTGATTTTACAAAAACGATGTTCGAACAGGAAAACTTTACTGGAGGCTGCCCTTTGGGTAACCTTTCTTTAGAAATGGGTGACGTAAATGAAAAATTCAGACTAAAAATTTCTAAGGGCTTTGAAACGATGCAATACAAATTAAAAAACTGTTTGGACGATGCAAAAAAAGACGGAGAAATAAATAAAAACACAAACACAAAATCAGCAGCAAATTTTATACTGAACAGTTGGGAGGGCGCAGTTTTGAGAATGAAAGCAGAAAAATCAACACAACCACTCGACTTGCTTAAAAAATATATAATTAATGATCTGTTAAAAAATCAAAAAAAGTAAAAAGGAAAAACAATTGAACAACATCACACACTTTGAAATACCTGCTAAAGAAGTAGAAAAAACACAAAAATTTTATTCAGATCTTTTTGATTGGGAATTCCAACATATGGAAGAAATGAATTATTGGATGTTTCAGACAAAAAACGCATCCGGAAACAATGCCGGAACTGGCGGAATTATGAAAAAAGAATCTGAACAACATACACTTACAAATTACATAAATGTGGAAAATATTGAAGAGAAAATGGCAAGAGTAGAGGAATTGGGAGGAAAAATAATTATTCCAAAACACCCTGTACCGGGTATGGGATGGTTCTCGCATTTTGTGGATATTGAAGGCAATTTAATGGCTTTGTGGCAATCAGATGAAAATGCTAAATAAAAATTAGCGTTTATTAAAAGGAGCAAGAAATGACAGACATTAAATATTTGGAAGATTTTCCATTCAGTTCTGTAAAGTTTTTAAGAAAATTAAAAAGGAACAACAACAGAGAATGGTTCAAAAAACACCGTGAAGAATACGAAGAAAAAATGTTAAAACCCGCACAGGCATTTGTTGAACTGGTAGGATTTCATCTAACTGATATAAATCCTGATATTAATGCAATACCAAAAATTGACAAGTCAATATTCCGGATTCACAGAGACGTAAGATTCAGCAAGAATAAGGAACCTTACAAAACTAACATGGGTGTTCTTTTTTGGGAAGGTTCGGGAAAAAAAATGGAATCGAGTGGAATTTATTTTCACGTAGATCCAAAAAATTATTTTATTGCAACCGGAATGTATCAGTTCACAAAAGAACAACAGAAATTATATAGAGAGGTCGCCTCTTTAGAAAATAATGCTGTAGAATTGAATGAAATAATTACAAAACTGAAAAAGAAAGGATTTAATATAGGTGGTAAATCATTCAAACAGGTGCCTCGCGGTTACGATAAAGAAGATACATTTGCCGAATTACTTCTGCACAGCGGAGTTTATGCATACAAAGAATCAACCGTTGAAGATTTAAAAAACCAGGATATGATAAAATTCACTTTAAAAATATTTAAACAATTAAAGCCGTTACACGACTGGCTGATCAATCACTTAACTTAGAGGAAAACATGAAAAGAGTTTTGGTTCAATATAAAGTAAAAGCAGATAAAGCAGAGGAGAATATCAATTATATTAAAAATGTTTTTAACGAATTAAAGACAAACAGCCCTGAAGGAATTAGATATGCTTCATTTCATAAATCGGACGGAGTAAGTTTTGTACACATTGCATCAATAGAAACTGAAGACGGAATAAATCCATTGACTGAAAGTGCTGCTTTCGCCGAATTTCAAGAAGACATTAAAGACAGATGCGAAATACCACCTGAAGCAGTTGAATTAACAAACATAGATTCATATAATTTTTTTAATTAAAAGGAATATCAATGGCACGTACAATAAAACAAGAAGTAATTATAAACGCTAATACAGAAGAAGTATATTCGGCACTAATGGATTCAAAAAAACACAGTTCTTTTACAGATTCACCTGCTAAAGTAAGCAAAAAAATAGGCGGCTTAATAAGTTGTTATGGAGGTTATATTCAAGCCGTTAATGTTGAGTTAGTTGAAAATAAAAGAATTATACAAGCATGGAGAGGTTCCGAATGGAAAGAGGGAGAATGGACTTTGGCTGTATTTAATTTAAAAAAGAAAGGTAAGAAAACAACTTTAACTTTAGAACAATTTGGCGTTCCGGATATACACGCCGTTTCAATAAGAAAAGGCTGGAAAACCCACTATTGGGAAAAAATGAACGAATATTTTACAAATAAATAATAAGGAAGAAAAAAATGTCTATGATAACACCTATTAAGAAACACTTTAACTTTACTGATTTTATTATGAATCTGGTATTGACAGATCTGAAAAATGAAGATGCGATAAAAAGAGCAAGAAACAATGAAGGTTCATCAATTACCTGGATACTAGGCCATCTGCTGGATTACAGGACTCAGGTAATGAATCTTTTAGGAGCAGAAAAGGAAAGAGAATTTCAAGAAAAATACGGAAGCACATCAGCAGGTGACGGTAGCGATTTTCCTCAAATAAACGAAATGTTTGAAACTTGGAAAAATGTTGCTAATAAAATTAACCAAGTATTCGAAAATGTAAGCGATGAAAAATTAATGGAAACAATTACTGACGAAAACACACACAACGAACAAACTGTTTTGGATAAATTAACATTTTACACCTGGCACGAATCATACCACGTTGGAGTTATCGGCTCTATCCGTAAGGAATTTGGTTATCCGGCAACATCCGAAAAAGTGATCGAATCAATGCAGCCTGCCAAATAATATTTAATATTTTCTTGGCTAAACTCATCAACAGTTTAGCCAAATTATATTTTCATTTCTTGCTTATTCAATTATTTAGTGCTATTTTTGATACTCTCATTCGCCCGTTTACGGGCGATTTTTGTTTGTATGAAATTTAAAGACGAACATATAATACGGCAAATTGCCGAAAATGCTGCAAAAGAATTTGGTTTTTTCCTTATTGATTTTATTCAAAGGGGAACACCAAAGGAAAGAGTGATAGAAATATTTATTGACGGTAAAGAAAATGTGTCTGCCGATGTTTGTGCTTCGATTAGCAGGAAAATAACAAGTCAACTTGATGAATTTATAAACGGGCATGAAGATTACAAGTTAATTGTGTCTTCACCCGGTACAGATTCACCATTAAAAAACATTGAACAATATTACAAACATATTGGCAGAAAATTAGAAATCTCTTTTGATGAAAACGGTAATAAAAAGAAATTAAAAGCAAAATTAATAAAGATTATAAATAACTATTTATTTTTTGAAATAAATAATACTGAGCAGAAAATAGATTTTAATAATATAAAAAAAGCAAAAGTAATATTAAGTTTTTCCCCAAAGGGATGAAACACTTAACGGAGAAAAGATAAAATGAATTCAGGAATAGTTGAATCATTTGCTCAAATGGTAAGAGCAAAAGGCATGGACAAGGATGTGCTTGCCGGAATAATAGAAGATATATTCGGTATGCTTGTAAAAAAGAAATACGGTGAAGAAGCAGTTTACGATGTTGTTGTTAATATGGATAGGGGTGATATAGAGATATATCTTGAAAGAGAAATAGTTGAAGAAGTTGAAGACCCGAACAGACAAATATCATTAGAAGAAGTTAATAAAAAAGGCAACTCAGAAGAATTAGAAATAGGTGATGATTATGTTGAGACATTAGAGCTTGCAACTTTCGGCAGGAGGCTCATTACACTGGCTAAACAAAATTTAAACCAACGTATTAGAGAAATAGAGAAAGAAGTAGTATATAATGAATACTCCGAGCAGGTCGGTGAAATTGTTGTCGGAGACATTTATCAAACAAGAAGAAACGATATTCTTGTAAATCATAATAAAAGAGAACTGCTTCTGCCCAGAGATGAACAGATTCCATTTGAGCGTTACAGAAAAGGCGATACAATAAGAGCAATTATTAAAGAAGTAAGAAAAACACCGAGCGGTCCTGTTATTATTATCTCCCGTTCCGATAATATGTTTTTACAGAGATTGTTTGAAATTGAAATACCCGAGATTTATGACGGCATAATAGACATTAAGGGCATTGCAAGGTCACCTGGTGAAAGAGCAAAAGTAGCGGTTGAATCACACGACGACAGAATTGATGCCGTTGGTGCTTGTGTAGGAATGAAAGGGGTTAGAATTCACGCAATCGTTAGAGAATTAAACAACGAAAACATTGACGTAATTAATTATTCCGATGATCCTATAATACTTATACAAAGAGCATTAGCTCCTGCTAAATTAAAACAAATTGAACTGGATGAAGATGAAAGAAAAGCAGTTGTTACTGCTGACAATGATCAAGTATCATTAATAGTGGGAAGAAACGGGGTCAATATCCGTTTAGCAATTAAACTTACCGGTTATGAAATAGATATTTTAAGGGAAGAAACACCGCTTGAAGAATATGAAGAAGATATGGAGTTAATAGATATAAAGGAAGAATTGGGCGAAGAAACATATAACCTGTTAATCAACAACCGCTATGATACAGCTTTAGAAGTACTTAAAGCCGGTAAAGAAAAATTAATTGAAATTGAAGAGTTGACGGAAGACAAAATTGACGAGATAATAGAATTAATAAAATCTCAATATGAATAAATCAATTATTAATAAAACAAAGTAGAAATGGCTGAGACAAAACCAAAAAAAATAAAAATATTCAAATTCGCTTCAGAGAATAATCTCTCAGCTAAAGAACTTTTAGAATTTCTTAGTAAGAAAGGGCATAAAGTAAAAACCATAATGTCTGCGCTTAATGAGGAAATGATTGAAGATATATCCGATCATTACAAAAAAGATATTGATAAAGCACAAAAACATTATAAAAAAATTGCAGAGTTTAAAAAGGAAAGAGAAGATAAAGAAAAAGAAGAAGAAGAGAAAAGCGAAACTATTGAAATAGAAGAAGAAGTTGAAGTTGTAGAAAAGGATGAAGAAATAGAATCTAAAGAAGAAGATGAAACAAAGCACATAGAGGAAAAAGAAGAAACAGAAGAAATAAAAGAAAAAGAAGTTGAAATAGAGGAAGAACCTGTAAAAGAAGAAAAATTTAAAACACCAGCTGAAGCTGCATTGGCTAAAAGGAAGGGTTTAACTGTAGTCGGCAAAATAGACCTTGAAGAAGAAAAGGGTAAGAAAAAAACTGCTAAAAAAGAAAGTGATGATTCAACCGAAACAAAATCCAAAAAGAAGAAAAGATTAAAAGGTAAAAAGAAGAAAGTTAAAGATGATGAAGAATTAGTACCGGTTAAAAAGAAAAAAAGAATAAAGAAATTTGAAATTAATGAAAAAGATGTAAAAGCGGCTATCCGAAAAACTATGATGAGTATTGATGATAGCACATCTGTTTCTTCAAGAGCAAGTCATAGAAAGAAAAAAAGAAAAGAACGCGAAGAAGAGGAAGAAAAAATACAGGAACAAAAATCTTTAGAAGCAACCAAAATAAGTGTTACTGAATATAGCGCAGTTAATGAACTTGCTAATTTAATGGAAGTTCCAGTCAGCGATGTTATTGCAAAATGTATGGAATTAGGTATAATGGTATCTATTAACCAGAGACTGGATGTTGAAACAATTACATTGGTAGCCGATGAATTCGGATTTGAAGTTGAATTTGTTGAAGAATTTACATCCGATATTCTTGCAGATGAACCCGACGAACCTGAATCTCTTGAACCGCGTCCACCTGTTGTAACAATTATGGGACACGTTGACCACGGTAAAACATCACTTCTTGATTATATTAGAAAAGAAAATGTTGTTGCGGGAGAATCCGGTGGAATTACACAACATATTGGTGCCTATAAAGTTGATGTTGGAAACGGGAAACAGATTGCATTTTTAGATACCCCGGGTCATGAAGCTTTTACTGCCATGAGAGCAAGAGGAGCGCAGGCAACAGATATAGTTGTACTTATAATTGCCGCCGATGATGCGGTTATGCCTCAAACAGTCGAAGCAATCAATCATGCACAAGCTGCAAATGTTCCAATAGTAATTGCAATTAATAAAATAGATAAACCGGGTGCTAATTCAGAAAAAATTAAACAGCAATTGGCAGACAGAAATATTCTTGTTGAATCCTGGGGCGGAAAATACCAATGTGTTGAAATATCCGCAAAGACAGGGTTAAAGGTAGAAAGTCTTTTAGAAACTATTTTACTTGAAGCGGAACTACTTGAATTAAAAGCTAACTCTAAAAGGAACGCCAGAGGTATTGTAGTGGAAGCACAATTAGATAAAGGAAGAGGAATTACCGGAACTATCCTCGTACAAAAAGGGACGCTAAAAATAGGAGATCCGTTTGTCGCAGGAATATTTCAGGGAAAAGTAAGAGCGATGTTCGACGAAAGAGGAAAAAAGATTTCTCAAGCTCCTCCCTCTACTCCCGTGCAGGTGTTGGGTTTTGAAGGTACTCCCCAAGCAGGTGATACTTTTATTGTTGTTGATTCAGAAAGACACGCAAGAGATGTAGGTCTAAAAAGACAGCAGCTTAAAAGAGAACAAGATCAAAAACAAGTCCATCACGTTACACTGGACGAAATTGCAAAACAAATAAGTATTGGCGGCGTAAAAGAACTGCCTTTAATTGTTAAGGGTGATGTCGACGGTTCAATAGAAGCACTTTCTGATTCATTGATGAAATTATCAACCGAAGAGGTAAAAGTAAGAGTAATTCATAAAGGAGTCGGCGGAATATCAGAGGGCGATGTTCTGCTTGCTTCTGCTTCACAGGCAATAATTGTAGGCTTTCACGTAAGACCAAATTTAAATGCCAGAAAATTAGCCGAAAAAGAAAAAGTGGACATAAGGCTTTACAATGTCATATATGATACAATAAATGAAGTAAAATCTGCTCTTGAAGGACTGCTTTCTCCTATTATTTCAGAAGAAGTTACATCCACAGTTGAAGTAAGAGATATATTTAAAGTACCGAAGGTTGGTACGGTTGCAGGCTGCTATGTCCTAGAAGGCAAAGTAACACGAAATAATAAAGTAAGATTAATAAGAGACGGTATTGTTGTTCATCAAGGCGAGATAAATGCTTTAAAGAGATTTAAAGATGACGTAAAAGAAGTAGATGCCGGTTATGAATGTGGAATAAGTATCAATAATTTTAATGATGTGAAAGTCGGTGATATTATTGAAGCGTATAAAATGATTGAGACTAAAAAGAAATTAGATTAAAAAACTTATAATTGCTTTCACAAAGGATTATGTCAACCCATAGAATAGATAAAGTAGAAAAACTTTTAAAAGAAGAATTAAGCAACATTTTTCTTTTTAAGTTAAGAGATTCGTCCCCGGGATTTATAACAATTACAAATATAAAAGCAAGTCCAGATTTGAAAAAAGCAAAAGTTTATCTATCTGTTTTTGATAAAGCAAAGAGAGATATTGTTTTGGGACAAGTTAAAAGAGAGCTAAAAGGAATTAGAGCTGAACTTGCTACAAGAATAAGCCTAAAATTTTGTCCTGAATTAGATTTTTATATTGATGACACACAGGACTATGTTGAAAAGATTGACGGTTTGATAAAAAAGATACACGAAAATGATAACAAAATTAACCCCACATCAGGCTGATATAGATTTTCAAGCAGGTCAAGCAATTCTTATAGATAAACCTTTCCGTTGGACATCCTTCAAAGTTGTACACCAAATCAGAAAAGTTGTAAAAGTAAAAAAAGTAGGGCATGCAGGAACTCTCGATCCGCTGGCAACAGGACTGTTAATATTATGCACGGGGAAAATGACTAAAAGCATTTCAGAATTTCAGGATTTACCAAAGACATATTCGGGAATAATTACTCTCGGGAAAAAATCTGAATCTATGGATTTGGAAACTGAACAGTTTGAAGAAAGCCCTGTCGATGACATTAATGAAGAATGGATATTTAAAACGAGGGAAAAATTTCTAGGAGAAATCGAACAAACACCTCCAATGTATTCGGCAGTAAAAGTTAATGGCAAACGTCTTTATAAATATGCACGGAAAGGGAAAACTGTTGAAAGAAAACCTAGAAAAATAAATATTTACAAATTTAAAATAAAAAATATGAAATTACCGGATATTTATTTTGAGATAAAATGTTCTAAAGGAACATACATAAGAGTAGTAGCTAATGATTTTGGAGATGAACTTGGCTGTGGAGGATTGTTAAGCAAATTACGGAGAGAAAGCATCGGGGAATACAATGTTAAACAGGCGCTTACAGTAGAAGAATTTGAAAATATGTTTTCCCGCAACTGATTATAAATACAAGAGTTATAATATGAAACTGTTTACAAATATGGATCAAATCCCATGGACATTTAATTTTATTTCAGATTTAAAATCCGTATATTTATTAGATATTTTCTTAATTATTTAACATATGCAAATATTTCACGATTTAGATAAAATAGAAAAAGATGAAAAAACCGTCATTACTTTGGGGACATTTGATGGGATTCATTTGGGGCATAGAAAAATAATTGAAATGTTGGTTAATAAATCAACAGCGCTGGGTGGAAGGAATATACTTGTAACTTTTAATCCGCATCCGCGAAGCGTTCTTATAAAAGATAAAAAAGTGCGTTTATTAACAACTCTAGACGAAAAAGTACCAATGCTGGAATCATTGGGTGTTCATAATTTATTGGTTGTAAATTTTACTGAAGAATTCTCACAAAAAACTTCGTATGAATTTGTAAAAGAATACTTTGTGGATAAAATAGGCTTGAATGAAATCGTAATCGGTTACGATCATCATTTTGGCAAAGGACGTGACGGTAATGTAGAAGCGTTGCGTAAAATGGGAGAAGAATTCGGGTTTAAAGTATCTTCGGTTGATGCCGTTTGTGTTGACGAGATAACCGTAAGCAGCACCAAAATAAGAAACGCTCTTTCTGAGGGCGAAATACCTTTGGCAAACAAGCTGCTTGCAAGAAGATATTCATTCTGCGGTAAAGTTGTAAGAGGAGATAAAAGAGGTAGGGATCTGGGCTTCCCTACGGCAAATATTGAAGATTTTGGTGATGATAAATTTTTACCGAAGATAGGAATTTATCTTGTGGAGATAAATGTTGAGAAAAAAGATTTTTACGGTCTGATGAGTATTGGCAGAAGACCTACTTTTTACGAATCAGGCGATGTAACAACTGAAGTTTACATTATGGATTTTTCAAAAGAAATTTACGGACAAAAAGTAGTCGTTAGCATTATTGAGAGAATAAGGAACGAAGAAAAATTTTCTTCAGTTGATGAGTTAATAGCTCAAATGAAAAAAGACGAAGAAAAAGGAAAAGAAATTATAAATAATTTAAATTAATAAGCACCGGTTTTTAACTGCATTTTGCAGAGGTTTCTGGTGTTATATCGTACAATCAAATAAAGGAAAAATAAAATGACAAATGAAGAAAAACTTGAGATAATCAAGAAATTCGGAGCTAATGAAAAAGACTCCGGAAAAACAGAAGTGCAAATTGCACTTATAACAAAAAGACTAAATGATCTTACCTCGCATTTTGAGGAACATAAAAAAGATCATCATTCAAGAAGAGGACTTTTAATGATGGTGGGAAAAAGAAGAAGATTGTTGGACTATTTGAAAAGGAAAGATATCGAAAGATATAGAGCTATCATTAAAGAATTAAATATTAGAAAGTAAAGGAAAAATAAATGTTTATAACAAAAGAAGTAGAAATTGGCGGAAAGAAATTATCAATTGAAACGGGACGTTTTGCAAAACAAGCTGACGGTTCTGTTATGGTCAGATACGGAGATACAATGGTATTGGTTACAGCCGTTGCTGCAGATGAACCGAGAGAGGGACTTGATTATTTTCCGCTCCAAGTAGAATACAGAGAAAAAACATCCGCAGCAGGTAAGTTTCCCGGCGGATTTATAAAAAGAGAGGGGAGACCTTCCGAAAAAGAAATACTGAGTGCAAGATTGATTGACAGACCAATCAGACCGATGTTTCCGAGCAGTTTTGTAAATGAAACACAAATTGTATCGTTTGTTTTATCACACGATGGAGAAAATGATGCCGATGTTTTAGGTGCAGTTGGCGCCTCGGCAGCTTTGAGTATTTCAAACATACCATTTAACGGTCCGATAGCAGAAATTAGAGTAGGTAGAGTAAACGGCGAATATGTTGTAAATCCGACCCACAAACAATTGCAGGAAAGTGATTTAGAGTTGGTTGTCGCCGGCAGTGCCGATTCAATAATGATGGTTGAAGGCGAATCAAAAGAAGTTAACGAGACAGATCTTTTAGAAGCACTAAAATTTGCACAATCAGAAATAAAAAAATTAGTTGATCTTCAACTTGAATTAGTTCAAGAAGCAGGCAAACCCAAAAGAGAAGTAGTTGAAGACGTAGTTGATGAAAATCTAAAGAAAGATGTTTATCAATTAGTGGAAGAAAAATTTAAAGAAATAGTTTATTCTGTATTAACCAAGGATGAAAGAAGTGCAAAGAACAAAGAACTTTCAAAATCTGTATTGGAATCTTTGGAAGAAAAATATCCCGAACAAGAAGGTGATATTAAAGACATACTTCACGATTTAGAAAAAGATTTAATGCGTGAAAGAATTTTGAAAGATGGTATTAGATTGGACGGAAGAAATACGGAACAGGTAAGACCGATCACTGTTGAACTCGGTGTTCTTGCAAGAACTCACGGCTCAGCATTGTTTACAAGGGGTGAAACTCAAAGTTTAACGACCCTGACTCTCGGAAGCAAAAGCGATGAGCAGTCAGTTGACGGATTGTTTGAAGCTTACAGCAAAAAATTTGTTCTTCATTATAATTTCCCACCGTTTAGCGTAGGTGAAGTTGGAAGAATGACAGGTGTTGGAAGGCGTGAAATTGGTCACGGTAATTTAGCCGAAAGAGCTTTGAAAATAATGGCACCCGAAGAAGATAAATTTCCTTATGCAATAAGACTTATATCCGATATTCTCGAATCTAACGGCTCATCTTCTATGGCAACTGTTTGTGCCGGCTCGCTTGCACTAATGGACGGCGGTGTTCCGATTAAAAAAGCTGTGGCAGGAATTGCAATGGGTTTAATTAAAGAAGGAGATAACTTTGCAGTACTTACTGATATCTTGGGAAACGAAGATCATCTCGGTGATATGGACTTTAAAGTAGCGGGAACCAAAGATGGTATTACCGCTTTTCAAATGGATATAAAAATTCAGGGTATATCTTTTGAAATTATGGAGAAAGCATTGTATCAGGCAAAGGACGGCAGAATGCATATTTTGGGTATTATGGATGAGGCTATTAGTCAACCCAGAGAATCATTATCACAGTTTGCACCGCGTCTTTTAACTATAAAAGTTGAAACAGACCAAATAGGAATGATCATAGGACCAGGTGGTAAAACCATACAAAAAATGCAAAGAGATTTTGGAGTTGATATCAACATTGAAGATGACGGTACAATTACAATAGCATCTCCTGATAAAAGCGGTGCAACCGGTTGTAAAGAATTTATAAAAGGTTTAACTGCTTTACCTGAAGTTGGAAAAATATATGACGGTAAAGTTATAAAAATAATGGACTTTGGTGCATTTGTAGAAATTTTACCGGGAAAAGAAGGATTGCTGCATATATCTCAAATTGACAACAAACGAGTAAACAAAGTTACCGATTATCTGAAAGAGGGTGACGAAATCAAGGTAAAACTACTTAAAATTGAAAACGGTAAGTTTTCTTTAAGCAGAAAAGTATTGCTTGATGCAAAAGAGCAAAATGCTTCTGAAAAAGTAGAAGAGAAATAATCCTTTAGAAATTTAGACTGATTCTAAAGAAATCAGTATTTAGCAATTAATTTATAAGCTCTGTTTTTTAACATTTAAAAAAGAGATGTATGATTTTATATTTATTTATGATTTTAAACTCAAAAAACATGGGCTTGTTTTACAGAAATTTATTTATAATGAAATACATAATTTCATTAAGAGAGTTTGTTCTTTATGACAAAAGAAATTATTATCAATTCATCTACTTTGCAAACTCGTGTTGCTATAACCGAAGACGGGAATTTAGTAGATTTTTTTGTTGATTATCCGGAAAAAAGACGAATGGTCGGGGATATTTATCTTGGCAAAGTTGCCAGGGTACTTCCCGGAATAAAAGCGGCTTTTATTGACATCGGAATGAAACACGACGGTTTTCTTCACTTTTCTGATATTGCGGACAGAACCCAGCAATTTTTGGAAATGTTGGGCGAAGATTCCGATGTTGATTTGGATGAAAACGGAAATTCAAACACAAATAACGCACAACACAATTCTTCTAAAAACGGAAATGACACACCATCCGTAATGCTTCACAAAGGAGAGGAAATCATTGTTCAGATTACTAAAGAACCAGTAAAAAACAAAGGTGTCAGGGTAACATCTGCTGTATCTTTGCCCGGAAGATTTTGTGTTCTTTTACCTTTCGATAACAAAATCGGTGTTTCAAAAAAAATATTTGATTACAGGGAAAGAAGAAGATTAAGAAATTTAGCAAGGGAAATCATACCCGAAAATTGCGGACTAATTATAAGAACCGTTGCAAGAAACCAGGATGAAGTAGCTTTAAGATCTGATTTAAATCAATTGGTGAAAACTTGGAACGTGATTGAAAAAAGGATAAAATCTGAAAACCCTCCCTCACTTATACACAATGATTTAAATACAACCTCGAGCGTAATTAGAGATTTATTTACACCTGATATTTCAAAAGTATTTATTGACTCGAAAAAACTTTTCAAACAAATTAAAAATTATGTTGAATTAACGCAGCCCGATCTTATTGATAAAGTGGAACGCTATCAATCGTCACATTCAATTTTTGATGCATTCAAAATTGAAGAACAAATAAAAACTTTAATGGCAAGAAAAGTATATTTGCCAAGCGGCGGTTATTTAATAATAGAACACACTGAAGCCATGGTTGTTATTGATGTTAACAGCGGAAAATATGCCAAGAGCAAGGATCAGGAACTGAATTCATTAAAAACAGATTTAGAAGCCTCAAGAGAAATTGCAAAGCAAATGAAGCTGCGTGATATTGGAGGTATTATTGTAATTGATTTTATTGACCTGCTAGAAGAAAAAAACAGGAAGAAAATTTATGATGAACTGAAAAAGGAATTCAGAAAAGATAGGTCGCGTGTTTCTATTTTGCCAATGTCTGATTTTGGTTTGGTACAAATTACGCGTCAAAGAGTAAGACAAAATATGATGCAGACTATGAAAGAAGTTTGTCCCTCTTGTTTGGGCACAGGTGTTCTTACCAAACAATCACACTTAATTTATGATTTAGAAGAATGGATAAATCGCTTTAAAAGGGAATCCAAAGAAAGATCGCTTATAATTAAATGTAATCCATTTGTAGCCGCAAAATTACGCGAAGGAAAGATAAAAACACTTACTAAATTAAAATTTAAATACAGACTAAGATTAAAATTAGAAGAAGATCCGACTTTATCTCTGCAGCAGATAAAATTCTTTTCAAAAAACACAGGTAAAGATTTAACTGAAGATTATATTTAACAATTCAATTCGGAGAATAATAAGGAATGAAGAAAACAAGGTTGTTTAATGTACATCAAAAATTAGGAGCCAAAATTGTTGACTTTGCAGGTTATCAAATGCCTGTTCAGTATTCATCAATTATTGCAGAACATAAAGCCGTTAGAAATTCAGTCGGTGTGTTTGATGTTTCTCATATGGGTGAGATTTTTATCTCAGGAGAAAAAGCGCTGGACTTCATACAGGAAATTACTGTTAACGACGCCTTAAAGCTTTCACCCGGGAGAGTTCAATATTCAGCTATGTGTTATAAAAACGGTGGAATAGTTGATGATCTTCTTGTTTACAAGATAAATGATAATAAATTTATGCTCGTTGTTAATGCGTCAAATATAGAAAAAGATTATAGCTGGATGGTTGAAAACAACAGTTATAGTGTTGAAATATCAAATGAAAGCGATGAATATTCACTGCTAGCTGTACAGGGTCCAAATTCAAAAGAACTTCTGCAAAAAATATGTAATAAAGTTTTGGATATTGAGTATTATCATTTCTTTAATGCAAAAATTGCGGGTGTAGATATGATTGTATCACGCACTGGTTATACGGGTGAACTTGGTTATGAATTATATTTTAAAGGTGATGAATCTGTCGCTGAAAATGTTTGGAATAAAATTTTTGAAGCAGGCGAGGAATATGATGTTAAACCAGTGGGACTCGGGGCAAGAGATACTTTAAGATTAGAAATGGGATTTTGTCTTTACGGTAACGACATTGATGAAACCACAAATCCATTAGAAGCCGGTTTGGGCTGGATTACCAAGCTTAAAAAAAACAAGTTTATTGCAAAGGATGCATTGGAAAAAATTAAATCTGAAGGTTTGAAAAGAAAATTGGTTCCAATACAAACCGAAGAGCGGGTATTTCCACGACACGGGTATGATCTTACAATTGCGGGTGAAAAAATTGGAACCGTAACAAGCGGAACAGTTAGTCCGATTTTGGAAAAACCGATAGCTTTGGGTTATGTAGAGAAGGAATACGCATACGAAGGAAAGGAAATTAATTTCTTGGTAAGAGGAAAGGAAGTACCTGCCAAGGTTGTAAATCTTCCTTTTTTGAAAAAATAAATATTTTTTTTTACAAATTATTAATTGTTAAATTAAGTAATATTTATGAATATAAACGTAATAATATCTCCCTGCGGGGTAGAAGAGTTATATTTTACGAGTAAATCGGTTGTTGTGATTGATATTTTAAGAGCATCCAATACAATTATAAATGCTCTTCAGAATGGTGCGAAAGCAATAATTCCGGTGCCTGCCGTTGAATTTGCCGTTAAAGTCTCGGGAGGAATGTTCGGCGGACAGACTTTGTTGGGCGGGGAAAGAAACACGAAAAAAATTGAAGGATTTGCTTTGGGTAATTCTCCGCTGGAATATACCGAAGAGTTTGTCGACGGAAAAACAATTGTATTTTATACTACAAACGGAACACCCGCAATAACGAAAGCAAAATTCTCGGAATTTTTAACTGTTTGTTCGTTTTCAAATTTATCGATTGTTGCTAAAGAAATGATAAAAAGGAAATGTGATTTTGAAATTTTATGTGCTGGCAGGAACAATACATTATCTTTGGAAGATATGATTTGTGCGGGTAAATTAATTGACGAGATGTCAAAAACAAAAGACAATTTAACTCTTACTGACACGGCAAAAATTAGTGTTGAGTTAAATAAATCGTTGGGTAAAAACATAAAAAAAATGCTTTCTGAAACCGAGCACGCAAAACGATTGATTGAAAACGGATTTGAAGAAGATATAACATTTTGCAGCCAATTAAATTCATCTGAAATTTTACCTGTTTTTATAGACAATACTTTAACTTTGACTAAAGAAGTTTAGTAAATATTTAATTAGGAATTAGAATTAGTTATAGTTCATTATGGTAAAGAAAAAAAGGAAAAAAAATTCATCTTCAAAAGCTAAGTTACCAGAGAACAATTCCATATTAACATCAAATCAAAAGAAAAACATATTCGGAATATTTCTAATTCTTCTTTCTCTTTTGATTTTATTGAGCATAGTTTCTTATTCCAAATTAGACAGAGCAAATTTAAGTTATAAATTTTCCGATATTCTTAAAACGTTCTCTTCTGATTCTTCAGTAGCACACAAGCTTGACAGTACAAGAAATCTTCTGGGGGTATTAGGCGCATATATTTCCGATTTTTTTCTTAACTCAACGCTCGGAATTTTTTCAACCATTTTCCCAATAATGTTTTTTATCCTTGGTGTTTCTCTTTTCAAAAAGATAGAAAACAAAAACATTTTTCACACATTTAATTTTCTAATTATTTTTGCTCTTATTTTCTCTGCTATTTTCGGTGTTTTTAGGACACACTATCTATTTTTTTCCGGTACAAGCGAACTATCGGGTGCTGTAGGAGATTATGCAGGAATTGTATTAAGCAGACTACTTGGCGGCGTAGGAAGTTTGTTGTTTTTATCCGCTTCGTTTTTAGTGCTTATTCTTGTAAAATTTGATATAAGCCTTAAAGAAATATTTTCAAAATTTAAGAGAGACAGAAAACCCTCTAAAGAAAACGTAGAAGTTTTTCCGGAGACTTCAATAGAAAAGAAGACCGAAGAAAATTTAGAAAAGATAAAAGACCTCGGGAAAGAAAAATCGAAGAAGAAAAAATTATTCGGAAGAAAAAAGGAGGAAGAAAAAGAACCGAAGATTAGAATAATTAGAAAAGATGAAATACCGACTTCCATTGAAGAAAATGAATTATTAAAGGACAACGTTAAAAAAACCGACCTAAAAAAAACAAAAGAATTACCTCCTCCAATTAGCGAAGAAGAAAAAGAAAAGCAGGCAGAGCTGCCAAATCCGTGGGAAGAAGAAATTGATTACACTCCGCTTCCAATGAACATTCTTGCTCCTGTGCAACCGGATAACATTAAAGTAGCTGAAGAAGAATTAACTCACAATGCTGAGTTATTAAAAGAAAAATTAAAGCTTTTTGATATTGAAATAGAAGATATTTCCGTAACACCGGGCCCAGTTGTTACTTTATTTGAAATTGTTCCCGCACCCGGAGTAAAGATAAGCAGGATAGTCGGCCTGGAACACGATATTGCATTAGCCCTTGCTGCAAGGGGTATAAGAATAATTGCTCCAATTCCGGGTAAAAGTGCAATCGGTGTGGAGATACCCAATGCAGTTGCTTCGCTTGTAAATGCGCGTTCCGTATTGGGAAAAATATATGAATCAAAAGCAGAATTACCAATTGCGATGGGCAAAATGATTAATGGGGATGTATTTATAACTGATCTTACAAAAATGCCCCACATACTAATAGCCGGCTCTACGGGTTCGGGTAAAAGTGTCGGAATAAACATGATAATTGCCAGCCTGCTTTATGGGAAACATCCTTCTGAAGTGAAGCTGCTGATGATTGATCCGAAGAAAATAGAACTTTCATTTTACAACAAACTAAGAAAACACTTTCTTGCAGTTTCACCGGACCTTGACGAAGAAATTATTACAAATCCTCAGAATGCAGTGCTGTTGTTGAAATCAGTTGAGTACGAAATGGAAAAGAGATATGATAAACTTGCCAAAGCAGGAGTTAGAAATTTAGTAGATTATAACGCAAAGGTAATGAATCCGAAGACAAAACCTGCTGATACCGATGATATGAAACACCATTTTCTTCCCTATCTCGTAGTGATAATTGACGAGCTTGCAGACCTTATGATAACAGCCGGTAAAGAAGTTGAAGAACCTATTGCAAGACTAGCGCAGCTTGCTAGAGCAGTCGGAATTCATTTGGTTGTAGCAACACAAAGACCTTCAGTTAATGTAATAACGGGAGTAATTAAAGCTAACTTCAGTGCAAGAATTGCATATCAGGTTGCAACAAAAATTGATTCAAGAACAATTTTAGATATGAACGGAGCGGAGCAATTATTAGGCAAAGGAGATGTTTTATTTCTTCCTACCGGATTGCCAAAACCTATTAGAATGCAAAATGCTTTTATTTCAACCGATGAAGTTGAAAAAATCACAGATTATATTGCCTCACAACCGGGATATTCAAAACCGTACTTTTTACCGTCCCTTTATGAGAAAAAGAAAAAAGCCGCTTCAGGTTTTTTATCGGATTTAGACCCAATGTTTGACGAAGCTGCAAGAGTTATCGTTCGTCATCAGCAGGGCTCAGTATCATTATTGCAGAGAAGACTGAAACTCGGTTATTCTAGAGCCGCCAGAATTGTTGATCAGCTTGAGGAAGCCGGAATCGTTGGTCCCAGCGACGGAAGCAAAGCGAGGACAGTACTTGTAGAAAACGAAGAACAGCTTGAAACAATCATACGTTCACTTTAGTCTATATTATATTACAAAGAAAAATTATTTTGAAACTATCAGTTAAAATATTTGGGATCATATTTTTATCAATTCTGTTTATTACAGATTTTTGTTTTTCCCAATCTTTATTAATTAAAATTCAAAATAAATTTAATTCTGTTAAGGATCTTTCTGCTGATTTTGTCCAATATTCTAACGGAAACATAAATTTAAAAGGTAAGTTCAAATTCAAGCAAGAAAACAAAATAAGAATTGAATTCAAAAATAATATAATAGTATCCGACGGAAAAACTAACTGGAGCTATAATAAAAAAAGAAATAAAATTATTATTAGCGAAATTGACGAAGAAAATCCCTCTGTATTTTCGCTTAATAAATTGATAAACGAATATCCGGGGAACAGCATTGTAACGGGAAAAAAAGAAGGGAAATATTTAGTATTAAAAATTGAACCCAAGAAAAATTCGGGTTTAAATTTTATTTATGCGGAATTATTTTTTCAGAACAGTTACCGGATAAAAAAAATTTTAATTAAAGGAACGGAATACGGTAAATTAGAAATTACGTTCAACAATTATAAAGAGGATAACGGATTTAAAGATTCGATATTTAAAATAACACCATCAAAAGGAACTGAAACTATTGACCTCCGCTGATAAGAAATCTCATAAATATAAAAACAGTTTAAAATATATGCTCTCAATAATTTTGGCTGCAATATTTTTATATATTGCATTTATAGATGTTGATTTCAGCGAAGTACTGCATATAATTTCCGGTGCATCAATTTTCTGGATATTTGTTTTTATTGTTGTGATGATGTCCTCGCACTATGTACGGGCGCTAAGATGGAAAGTTATTCTAAATTCCGTTAAGTCAGACACCTCCGTAAAAAATTTATTTGGTGCAATAATGGTTGGATACGGTGTTAATTGTGTGGTGCCAAGATTGGGTGAATTATCAAGGGCTGTTCTGGTAGGAAAATGGGAAGGCTTGTCAAAATCATCAATGTTTGGAGCAGTAATTGTTGAAAGAGTAATAGATATTATTTTCTTGGGATTAGCCGTACTGGTTTCCGTTATTATTTGGAGCGAAAATTTATATGATAGTTTCCCGTGGCTAAAATCAACTTTGATACTAAGTATGGTTTTAATGGCTGTTCTAATTGTTTTCTTTTATTTAACAATAAAGTTCAGAGAAAAGTTTTATGGCATAATTATAAAATTATTAAGTCATATTTCTGAAAAACTTGCGCATAAAACAGCATATGTTTTTGAAATGCTGACACACGGATTTGCATCTTTAAAAGGGAAGAAAAATTATACTTTAACAATATTACTAAGTGTGTTAATGATGTGCTTATATGGATTAAGTTCATATTTCGGACTCTATACCGTTGGTATGCAAAACATTAAAGATGTGTCATATGAAATGGGTTGGATTGTTATGAGCATAAGTGCCATCGGTGTTGTAATACCTACTCCCGGCGGAACAGGTTCATATCACACTTTGGCAAAATCCGCCTTGGTATTACTTTTCGGGTTTGGTGAGAACATAAGCATGGCTTACGCTTTCTTAACACATATAATTTCATACATAGTGTTTATTCTTTCAGCGTTACTTGTCTACTTTTTTTGGAATAAACAACACTATAATTTTTTCAAAATCGCAGAAAATGAAGGGGATATAAAATGAAAAAAATATTAATCTTTTTTATGTTTTTATTATTTGGAACAACTTCTTTTTCACAGTACAGCTTACGGGCAGGATTGGGGATTGAATTTAAAAACACGTCTTCATTTTATGATTACATAAATCAGAATTTCGTGCCCTCTAACTCTCAACTGAAAAACTTTAACTCAGCCGTTAATTTTTCTGCAGAGATTGATAAATCATTCAATGATAATTTTGATATTGGAATTGAGATGGCATACGATTTATTTTCTTATAATTATAGGTTTAATCTTGGACAGTACGATGTTTCCGTAAACAATTTTATGCCGTCATTTTTGGCTTACTATGTAATTAATGGAAATGGTTACCAATTTAAATTTGGTGGGGGTACCGGGATTAGATTTTTAAATGTGGACGAACAACTTCCGGGAACACCAACTTCAACTTCATATAGTTCAACCGGTGTCGGATTTATTTTACGTGGAATGGGCAACACACAAATAGGCAATAATATTTTTGCTAATATAACTGCCGGTATTAGATTTGACAGCAACGGAGAAGTTAAAAACGGTGATAAAAGTTTATTTAACCCTGCAATGAAAGAGAATGTAAAATTTAATTCTTTTTCAGCCGGAATAACACTTGGTATAACTTATCTTTTTTAGGAGAAATTGTTGAATATTTTTGAAGCTATCTTTTTAGGAATAGTGCAGGGACTTACGGAATTTCTTCCTATAAGTAGTACGGGTCACCTTACCGTAACAGGTAAAGCAATGAATTTGATTTCAACAGAAAACCCGCATCATTGGACTGCATTTATTGCCGTGATTCAACTCGGTACATTGGTTGCAGTGCTCTTTTATTTTCGCGAAGATATAATTTCAATAATAAAAGATTTTTTTAGCGACAATATATTCAACCAAAAAAAATATTCCGAACAAACTATAAATTCAAAATTAGGCTGGTTGATAATTATAGGCAGCATTCCTGTTGCTGTAATTGGATTATTTTTTAAAGATTTTATAGAAGGTTCTTTTACAAAAGAACTGAATGTTATTGCTATTAGTTTAATTGTTTTTGGAGTGATTTTAGCCATTTCAGAAAAAAAAGCAAAGTTTAAAAAAGAAGTAAAAGACCTTTCCGTTGTTGACTCATTGGTAATTGGGTTCGCACAGGCATTTGCGCTCATTCCTGGTTCATCCCGTTCGGGAACAACGATTACGGGAGGTTTGTTTATGGGGCTTAACCGCGAAGCTGCTGCAAGGTTTTCTTTTTTACTTAGCGTACCGGCAGTTTTTGCAAGCGGTTTACTTGAGTTTTATGAATCGTTGAAATTTATTGATGTATCAATGGCTGTAAATCTTTTTGTATCAACAATTGCTTCCGGAATCAGCGGATACATTGCAATAGGTTTTTTATTAAAATACTTAAGAAAAAATTCAACATTTATATTCGTTTATTATAGAATTGCAGTAGGCTTTTTAATTTTAATTTTATTATACCTTAATATTTTGTAAAAAGGAGAAGTTATGAAAGGAACAAACACATTTTTTATTTTATTACTTTTTATTGCGGGCTACAGCTCTGTTTCTCTAAGTAATATAAACTCAAAAATTCTAAAAACGAAAACGGAGAACAACATAATGACTGATTCAACAAAATCTTCTGATGAGATAACAGTGGCTGTAATGAAAACAAATATGGGAGATATTGAACTTCAACTATTTCCTGAAGATGCACCTTTAGCCGTTGAAAATTTTGTAAAACATGCAAAAGACGGATATTATAAAGATGTAATTTTTCACAGAGTAATTGACGGATTTATGATTCAAGGCGGAGACCCTACAGGTACGGGAAGCGGCGGTGAAAGTATATGGGGCAAACCATTTAAGGATGAGTTTACACCTAAACACAGGTTTGACGAACCGGGTATTTTAGCTATGGCAAATGCAGGACCGGGAACAAACGGGAGTCAATTTTTTATTACTTTGGCTCCTACTCCGTGGCTGAACGATCATCATACAATTTTCGGTAAAGTAATTGATGGTATGGATGTAGTAAGTTCCATTGGAAGAACCAAAACAGAAAAACCTTACAACAGACCTTACAGTGATATAGTTATTGAAAGTATAACTATAGAAAAAAGACAAGCAAAAACCAAAAAATAAATTATTGAATAACCGGACTTCTCAAGGAGTCCGGTTATAATTATAATGAAAGAAAAAGAATATTTTTCATCAAGGTGGGCTTTAATAATTGCAACAATAGGTATTGCCGTTGGTACGGGTAATATTTGGCGTTTTTCAAGAATTGTTGCTCAAAACGGAGGCGGTTCTTTTTTAATTCCTTGGGTAATATTTCTTTTTATCTGGTCTGTCCCTTTAATTATAGCTGAATTTGCTCTCGGTAAGTCAACAAGATTTGGTCCGGTCGGTGCAATTACAAAAACAGCTGGAAATAAATTCGGCTGGATGGGAGCGTTTATTGTTTTTGTTTCCACTGCAATTATGTTTTACTATTCTGTAGTTACGGGCTGGTGTTTGAGATATTTTTTCTCTGCTGTTAGTGGTAACTTATTCAACACTACGGATCAACTGGCTTACTGGAATGAGTTTTCATCAGGTTATCAGCCGCTACTTTTTCATTTTATTTCCATGCTTTTAGTTGGGATAATAATATTCAAAGGAGTAACAAAAGGAATAGAAAAAGTAACTAAGTTTTTAGTGCCTTCTCTGATAATAATTTTAATTATTCTTTTCTTTCGTGCTATAACATTAGACAATGCAGTGGAGGGGATAAAATATTTTTTTACTCCAGAATTGGATAAAATATTAAATTATAAAGTTTGGTTGAATGCATTAACTCAAAATGCCTGGGATACAGGTGCAGGTTGGGGACTAATTTTAACCTATGCGGTTTACATGAAAAAGAAGGAAGACATTTCGTTAAACGCTGCTTTAATCGGTTTTGGAAATAATGCCGTTTCTTTATTGGCAGGCATAACTATTTTCTCAACTGTATTTGCACTAAGTAATGTTGATGCTATGAATCAAATTACACAATCCGGACCGGCTAACACAGGTTTAACTTTTATTTATCTTCCCCAATTGTTTGCAAATATTTCATCGAATTATTTGGTGAATATTTTCTTTGCTGCAATCTTTTTTATCGCCTTGTTTTTTGCTGCCGTTACCTCTTTGATGTCAATGGTTGAACTTTCAACAAGAACATTTATAGACTTTGGTTTTGAGAGAAAATCAGCTATAGTTATAGTTGCAGTAATGGGATTTTTACTAGGTGTTCCTTCTGCGTTAAGTCTGGATTTTTTTACAAACCAGGATTGGGTATGGGGAGTCGGACTTATATTAAGCGGTGCGTTCATTTCTTTTTCAATTATTAAATTCGGTGTTGATAAATTCAGAACAGAAATAATTAACGGATACGGAAGCGATGTAAAAGTAGGTAAGTGGTATAATTTTGTCATCGGAATTCTTATTCCAATTCAAGTGGTAATACTAATTACCTGGTGGCTGACATCTTCACTGACTTGGGATGCAGAATGGTGGAATCCATTTCACACAGCCAACTTGGGAACTGCAATAATTCAATGGGCAATAGTTCTTGGCGTGTTTATTCTGCTTAATAAAGTCATGGTTTCAAAATTAAGAAAGGAAGAATAATATGAGCACCGTTTCATTAATTACAATGGTTTTAATTTTAGGGATAGTATGGGGCGGATTTACTTTTTTTCTTTTTAAAGCGATGGGTTTTGAAAAATTGAAAAACAAAAAAGAAGATTAGCAGATATGCCGCAATCAATATTATCCATAAATAACGAACTTAAAAAAGATGAAATTAAACCGGTATATTTTTTATGCGGCGAGGACAGCTATAGTATTAATTTGGCTTTAAATAATTTAATTGAAAAAGTTGAAGAACATATTTCATCAGATTTTGACAAAGAAACTTTTCACGGAAAAGAAGTAGCACTCCAAAATGTAATCTCAAACGCATCAACTTTTCCATTCGGTTCGGAAAAAAAATTAATTGTTTTAAAAGAATTTGAAGAAATAAAAGACAAAAAAGATCTTAAAAATTATGCGTCCTCTCCATCTGAGTTTACAGTATTGATTATAATATTTAATTCTGCTCTTCCAAAGAAATTAAGCGAACCATTTAAAACTTTAGACAATCAAAAATTTCTATACGAAGCCAAGGTTTTAAAAGGCAAACACCTTGTTTCCTGGTTGACTTCCTTTTCGGAATCAAAGGGGAAAACATTAAATAATATTAATGCACAGCTACTTGTAGACCTAGTTGGTGAAAACCGCGAAATGCTTGAAGCACAATTTGAAAAAATATTTAATTATCTCGATGAAAGAACGGAAATAACATTTGAAGACATTAAAAAACTTGCTGCTGATTCTAAAGAATATTCAATTTTTGACCTTCAAGATGCCGTTGCAAAAAAGAACAGTTCTGAAACATTAAAAATAGCCTTTAATATGCTTGAAAAAGGAAAAGACATTAGTGAGATATTGAATTATTTTACACGGTATTTTATGACCGTCGCAAGAGTTTTTGAGCTGGACAAAGATAAAATCCCACAGAGCGATGGAGCTAAAATATTAGGAATCCATCCCTATTATTACTCAAAATGCAGGGAATTGAGAAGATATTATTCAGACAAGGACTTGCTCAAAGTCTCTAGAGCGCTTTTAAAAACTGATATTGCTATTAAAACGACAAATACTGATAAAAAGACTTTAACCACTATGCTTTTTGCCGAAATGTTTCAGACTTAAATACTATTGTGAATAATTTTTTTATTATTTGAAACAAAAATCAAACAAGACAATGTTTTTTAGATTTAATTAAAATTAAGTAATTTATAATCCTTTACAGGAAACATTTTTATCAATATAAAGTAAAATATAATTGACTGAGAAAAACTTTAACGATTTAACGGATGAAGAACTCATATTAGAATTTCAGAGAAACAATACTATAAGTGCTTTTGAAATTCTTGTTAAGAGGTATAAAAATCCTCTTATGAATTATGTTTTTAGATTTCTTGGTAATTATGAAGCCTGTACCGACGTAGTGCAGGAAACTATGATTAAGGTTTACAGGTACAAAGATTCGTATCAGTCAATTGCTAAATTTTCTACCTGGATTTATACAATAGCGGGTAATTTGGCAAAAACTGAATTGCAGAAACAAAAACGCCGGAAGATGTTTTCTATTAATGCTTACGGCAAGGATAGTGACGAAAATTATGAAATTCCTGATGAGAGTTTTAGACCTGATATTGAGACGGACACAGGAATAAAGAATGAAATAATACAAAAAGCGATTTTAAAAATTTCTCCTGCATACAGACAAGCGGTAATTTTGCGGGATATTCAGGAGATGTCTTACGAAGAAATTGCTGAAATAATGGACATTACAGTCGGAACGGTAAAATCAAGAATTAACCGAGGGAGAAAACAACTTCAAAAATTGTTAAAACATATTTACAAGGATTAGAAATAATGAAAAATTTTGACGATGATTCCAAATTTATTGGAATTATAAAGGTTTTAGAAAACCTCAATAAAATTGAAGCACCTATCAATTTTGAACAAAAAATATTTGACAGAATCAGCAAGGGAGATTTTGAAAAAGAATTAAGTTTTATAGATAAATTATTTCTACCCTCACGTCTTTTACCTTCAGCAGGTTTGGCTGCCGCAATAATTTTAGTGTTTTTTCTTACAAATATTTTTTCACCATCTAATTATGATAATCCTTTATTGACTAATCCGAGAGTAAGGGTTGATGTAATTTCCGCTAATTTGCCAACAGTTCCCTCAAAAGTAAAAAGCAAAACAAAAACAAGTAAAATGAATGAGGATTTTAAGTTTACAGAGAAAGTTAAATTGAAAGAAAATTCTAATAATAATAATTCTGTAAGTGATCCTAATTTAGGAATAATGGTAACAGGAAGACCGAGTTCAACTGGTAATTATTATAATGGAAGTGTTCTAACATCAGTATCCCCAAATGGATTTATTAACAAACGAGGACTGGATTATAAACTTATTTATATGCAAAGACTCCAAAGAGCTCAAATAGAGCAAATGAGAAAAAGAATAGAAGAAATGCTGAAGAAAAGCCAACAATAGAAACAATTACAGAGCAATATTCTGTTCAGTCCAAT
>CAZTZZ010000012.1:0-35885 GCA_964617905.1 uncultured Ignavibacteriaceae bacterium
AATTATATATTTAATTTTTTAAAATGACATTCAGCTATTGTTGAATGTCATTTTTTTTATTTAATAAATTAAATATATTTTTTTCAAATCTCTTTCTTCATTATATTTTACATCAAAATATTAATCTAAATGTGAGATGCATTGTGGCGGAATATTCTAAGCTAATATCATCAATTCAAGAAAGTAAAACACTTGCAATTACTTCGCTTATAAAGAAACTGCAGGCTGAAGGAAAAGAAATTTTAAGTTTCAGCGCAGGAGAACCGGATTTCAACACTCCTGATTACATTAAATCAGCAGCCATTACCGCTATTAATAATAACCAGACAAAATATACATCTGTGCAAGGTACAAGAGAATTAATAGAAACGATTATAGAAAAATTAAAAAAAGAAAATAGCATATCATTTAGAAGTGATAATATTTTGGTGTCAACAGGTGCAAAACAATCCCTCTTTAATGTTATGCTTGCGCTGTGCAATCCGGGTGATGAAGTAATTTTCCAGGCACCGTATTGGGTTAGTTATCCTGAAATTACAAAAATTGCCCAAGCAAAACCAGTGGTTATCAATACCGATGCAGCAAATAATTTTAAGATAAATCCAAAGCAGCTCAAAGACTCAATTACAGAAAATTCTAAAGTATTTTTATTTAACAGTCCATCAAACCCTACCGGAACGGTTTATTCCAAACAAGAGATATTAGATTTAGCTGAAGTATTATTACAATATGATATTTTTATTATCACAGATGAGATTTACGAAAAAATAATTTTTGACGACGAAAAACATTTTTCAATCGGATCTATAGACGAATTAAAAGACAGGACAATTATAATTAATGGAGTTAGTAAAGCATTTGCCATGACCGGTTGGAGAATTGGTTATGCTGCCGGAAAAAAAGAAATAATAAAATTAGCAAAGAATTTACAAAGTCACTCTACTTCCAATGCTTCATCTGTTTCGCAGGCAGCGGCAAATACAGCTTTAAGAGGAAACGGTGATGCCATAGAAAAAATGGTTAAAGAATTTAATTTAAGAAGAAATTATATTGTTGAAGAATTGAGATCAATTAATGGAATAGTTTGCCCAAAACCAAAAGGTGCTTTTTATACATTCTTTGATGTTAGCAGCTTTTACAATAAATCATTCGATAATTTTAAGATAACGGACTCAATATCATTTTGTAATTATTTGATAAAGTCAGCAAATATAGGATTAGTACCGGGCATTGCATTTGGAAATGATAACTGTGTTAGAATGTCCTATGCAGCGTCAATGGAAAATATAAAGGAAGGAATAAGCAGATTAAAAAATTCTTTGGAAAAGCTGAATTAATCGGCAATATAAAGTTGTAAGGATTTATATATTTTTTTCACAGGCATTTCTTCTCCAGTCCATAATTCGAAGGATTTAGCTGCTTGAAATACCAACATTTTTAACCCATCTAAAGTTTTTGCCCCTGATTTTTTTGCAATTTGCAGTAACTTTGTTTTTGCAGGGTTATAAACCATATCAAATACAATTTGATCATTATTAAATGATTCTTGTAAAGGAGTTATAGAATCATCGTTGTACGGCGACATACCGATAGATGTTGCATTAATTATGAGTTTGGAGTGGTTAAATAGGTCAATATTATCGGGAGGAATAAGTTCAAAAGCTTCGAAGCAATCGAATTTCATTTTATTAGTAAAATATTCTTTCAAAGTTTCAGCACGTTGTTTAGTTCTGTTTATCAAATTTATTTTATCAATTTTAAAATTCCTTAATAACGAATATATAGCTGCTCTTGCTCCCCCGCCGGCACCTACAATGGTAACTATTGCTCCATTTAAATCTTCTTTAAAAGGCAGAAGAGTTTCAGTTATGCCGTATATATCTGTATTATATCCATTTAATGTACCGTGATCATTTAATACAGTGTTGGCAGCTCCAACAATAGATACTTCTTGGGAAGTATTATTTAAATACTGAAGTATATTTTCTTTATGCGGAATTGTAACATTAAATCCTCTGATATCTAAAGCTATCATTCCCTTTAAAGCATTTTTAAGATTATCAGTAGTGACATCAAATGGGAGATAGATATAATCTGTTTTTAATAACTCACAGGTAATGTTATGAATGTAAGGGGAAAAAGAGTGTTTAATAGGGTGTCCTATCAATCCCAGCAATTTAGTATTAGAATGAAATGAATCTTTATTTATTTTATTAATGTCCAATTAAATTCTTTTTTAAATTATGCAAATAACTTCTATAATAACTAATTATATAATCCTTATTTCAGAAAAATTCTTCATAGATTTTTTTTTAAAATTAGGTTCATAAAAAATTAATAATTCTAAATATTTTTTCACATTAACATAATCACTTTTAATATAATATATCTTAGCTAAATAATAATAGGGTAAATAATTATTTATATCCAATTTTATACATTCATTAAATAATTCTATAGAATCAGTATAAATCCCCAATTCAAAAAGAATTTGAGCAAGTTTGAGTTTTGCATTAAAATTTTTCGGTTCCAGTCTTATAATATTTCCGTAACTCGAACAAGCATCATTTAATTTACCCAATGTGTATTCAATTTCCGCTTTACCTAACCATGCTTCGATATTACAATCGGATAAATCAATAACTTTTTTATAATCATTCAGGGCAGAAATAAAATTTCCTTGAGAACAATAACACATTGCTCTACTCAAATATGCGGGCAAATATTCACTATTTAATTTTATTGTTTTTATATAATACTCAATAGCACTCTCACGTTTATTCAAATTATTATAAATATTTGCAATATTATAAAATGTATTTTCATCAAATGCATCATGTTTAAGAGAATTTTGGAAACATTTTAATGCCAAGTGTAACTGTCCTAACTCTGCAACTAAAATACCCTTATTAAACCAAGCTTGTTGAAAATCATCATTAATGGCTAAGGCAAAATCTATTGAACTAATTGCCTCTTCTTTTCTGTTGATAGCAGATAAAAATACACTTCTATTGTACCACGCATTTTCATTGTACGGATATTCTTCTATGTATTTGTCAATAAAAATTATTGCTTCTTCATATTCTTTAAGTACTTCAGAACAGGAAGCTAAATCAAAATAAACTTCTTTATAATCTTTATTAAGATTTATTGTTTTTAAAAAACATTCTTTTGCTCTTACAAAATTATTTTCTCTAAAAGCAATCATACCTAAATTATAGTAGGCTTCGTCATTTGAAGAATCTAATTTTAAAACCGTCTCTAAAGAATAAACAGCTTCATCAATTAATTCCAAACTTTCTTCTGCTATAGATTTATCGAGGTATATTTCAACATCTCCTGGATTAAGAGAAATTGCCTTATTAAAACAATAAATTGCTTCTTCATAATTAAAATCTATGTTTAATAAGATACCTTTTTTATACCAATAATCTGAATTGTACGGAGATACTTCCAATAGTCTGTCTATAAAATAAATACCGTCAACATAATTTTCATTTTCTACACAATTATTCATTGTTTCTTCAATTACTTCCATAGAAAGGAAAATATTTCCTTCGTCGATTATCTTTTTGCAGGAAACAATTTCTGTCTTCAATTTATTATTGAATTCCTTAAAATTATTTTCGGATGAAAAATTAAGACCTGACATATTATTATGATTGTTAGATTTATTTGATAAAAAGCTATTACTAATAAATTATAAAATCAAGATGATTTATTTATAAAACTTTAGTATTATACAAGCTGATAAAAAAATAGCCGTGCAAAATATGCAACGACTATTTTTAGTTTAATATTATTATTTAATATTAGTCTTTAAGAATTGCAGTAACTTTTTCCGCTGCGTCTTTTAATGTAACCGCAACTTCAAAATTTAATCCTGAATTATTTAACAATTCACCTGCTTCAACTGCATTAGTTCCTTCAAGCCTTACAACAATAGGCACTTTAATTTCCATATCATTAGCAGCATCAATAACTCCCTGGGCAACACGGTCGCATCTTACAATACCTCCAAATATATTTATTAAAATAGCCTTCACATTCGGGTCAGAAAGAATAATTTTAAATCCGTTAGATACTGTTGTTTTATTGGCGGCTCCGCCCACATCCAAAAAATTAGCAGGTTCGCCTCCGGCTAATTTTATAATGTCCATTGTTGCCATTGCTAAGCCTGCACCGTTTACCATACAACCGACATTCCCGTCGAGTTTTATGTAATTTAAATTATATTTTGAGGCTTCTATTTCAAGAGGATCTTCTTCATCCAAATCCCTGTATTCTAAGATATCTTTGTGTCTGAATAATGCATTGTCATCAAAATTCATTTTTGCATCTAAAGCTATTACATCACCTTCGGCAGTAACTACAAGTGGGTTTATCTCGGCAAGTGAGCAATCCGACTGACTGAATGCATTGTATAATGCTGTTAGGAATTTAACAGCATTTTTGTGTTGTTGACCTTCAAGTCCAAGAGAAAAAGCAAGTTTTCTTGCCTGGTAAGGAAGCAATCCCAATTCGGGTTCAATAGTTTCTTTTACAATTTTCTCCGGAGTTTCGGCAGCGACTTTTTCAATCTCCATACCGCCCTCAGTTGAAACCATAACAACATTTTTTCCAGCTGCTCTGTCTAAAGTTATACCGACATAGAATTCACTACTAATATTCATGCCTTGTTCGATTAATAATCTTTTTACTATTTTACCTTCAGGTCCGGTTTGATGCGTAACTAATTTCATACCTAAAATTTCATCGGAAAATTGTTTTACTTCTTCCAAACTTTTAGCAACTTTAACACCACCGCCTTTGCCTCTGCCTCCCGCGTGAATCTGTGCTTTAACAACCCATACATTTCCGCCAATATCATCTTTTGCAATTTTCACCGCTTCTTCAGTAGAAAAAGCCACCTTACCGTTTGGTACACTTACGTTAAACTTCCTAAGAATTTCTTTTCCTTGATACTCGTGTATTTTCATTTTATACCTTCAAATATTAAATCTGCATAAATTATTTTAAAAATTATATAAAATTACGGCTTTAGCATTTTATAATCAATTTAAAGACTATATAATCTTCTTACACAATTATAGTGCAACTAAAAAATCGATGTTGATTATATATTAATAAAATTTGTAACATGACTACCTAAATATTCTGTTTTTAATAATCCATTTTGTTTGATAAGCAATTAATATAAAAATCTAACTAAATTATTGATCCGGAGAAATTTATGCCTTTGCTAAAAGACTGTAAAACTATCCCTGAACTATTTGACTTTTTAACAACAGATTACGGTCCAAAATCAAATAGTTTTATAATGAAATATAAAATTAATGGTAAGTATATAGGAATTACCTACGAAGAATTTAGAAATGAAACTGAGACATTTTCTTTAGGGTTGGCTTCAGCAGGATTTAAGAAAGACGAAAAAATAGCCATTATTTCAGAAAACAGACCGGAATGGATTTATTCTGATATGGCTATTTTAGCGCTTGGAGGATTAGATGTACCTCTTTACCCTTCCCTTACTTCTGATTCAGTAGAGTTTATTCTTAACAATTCTAATTCAAAAGGAATAATAGTTTCTAATAAATTTCAATTGAATAAAATTTTAAAAATAAGGAAGAAATGTAAATCACTGGAATTTATAATAGTTTTTAATGAAAATGACAAAGTAGAAGACGATCCCACTGTTTACACTTTCAAAGAAATTCAGGATAAAGGTAAGGAGTTCAGAAAAGAAAATCCCAATTATTTTAATGACTCTTTATCCCTGGCAAAAGAGGAGGACTTATGTACAATCATCTATACTTCCGGCACTACAGGCGAACCTAAAGGCGTTATGCTTACTCACAAAAATATTTTATCAAATTCTAAAGCTACTTTAGAAATTCTACCAATAAAAGATACAGATGTTTGGCTTTCATTTTTACCACTCTCACATATTTTTGAAAGGATGGCAGCATACTATACAGGCTTTGCCTCCGGCGGAACTATGTGTTTTGCTGAAAGTATTGAAGCAATTTCAAAAAATTTATTAGAAGTAAAACCGACTTTAATGACTGCTGTCCCGCGATTATTTGAAAGAATGTACGCAAAAATAATAAAGAAAGTTGAAGCTCAGCCTAAGAAAAAACAAAATATTTTTTATTGGGCATTAAACGTAAATAAACAATTTTATGATTTAAGAAGACAAGAAAAATCTTCACTCGTTTTAAATGTAAAACACAAACTCGCCGATAAATTAGTTTGTGAAAAAATAAGATTATTTACCGGCGGGAGATTAAGATTTTTTGTATCAGGAGGAGCAGCTTTACCAAGGGAATTAGCCGAATTTTTCGAAGCTATTGGTATTTTGATTATTGAAGGTTACGGTCTTACAGAATCTTCCCCTGTAATTGCAGCTAATAAACCAGATGATTATCAATTTGGTAGTGTTGGAAAAATTATGCCTAATATAGAAGTTAAAATTGCATACGACGGTGAAATACTTGCAAAGGGACCCAGTATAATGAAGGGATATTACAAAAACAAAAAAGAAACTGATAAAGTTTTGAAAGATGGATGGTTATATACAGGAGACATTGGAGTTTTTGATGCACGTGGTTTTTTAATTATAACAGATAGAAAAAAACATTTATTCAAAACCTCAGGAGGTAAATATATTGCGCCTACACCTATAGAAAATTTGTTTTCAACAAGTAAATATATTGATCAATTTGTTGTTATTGGCGATAGAAGAATGTTTTTAAGCGCCTTGGTAGTGCCTGACTTTGAAGCAATAAAAGAATATGCCGACACAAATAATATTAAGTACAATGATGTTAAAGAATTAATTGAAAATAAAGAAATATATAAAATAATTGAAACCGATATGTCAGGATTCCAAAAACAATTGGCTAATTTTGAACGTGTCAGAAAATTTGTTCTGCTGGACAGAGCATTCACAATTGAAAATGGAGAAATAACACCGAGTTTAAAAATTAAAAGAAAGATTGTTGAAAAAAGATATGAAAAACTGATAGACAGTATGTATGCTGCACATAAAGTTTAGTTATTTGACAACAAATCAAATAACTGATTTTTTACTTTTCCATTTGTTACTAAAATCTGTTTTGAATAAATATCTATGGCGTTACCTGAGAAATCAGTTACGCTACCGCCGGCTTCCTTACTGATTATCATTCCTGCGCATATATCCCACGGTTTTAAATTTACTTCCCAAAACCCGTCGTAAATACCCTTAGCAACGTGACAAATATCTAAAGCAGCCGAGCCCAATCGTCTAACAGCACGTACTGATTTTGTAACAGCTGTAAATTTTTCAAAAGTGTGTTGCGGGTTTTCCTTTACATTATATGCAAATCCTGTTGCAAGTAAACTTCTTGCAAGTTTATGGTTATTAGATACTGTGATTTTATTTTCATTAGCAAAAGCACCGCTATTTTTTTCAGCAGAGTAAACAATGTCATTCATTACATCATATACAACACCTGCTATTATTTCATTTTTCCTTAGCACACCAATTGAAATGCCAAAAATAGGAAGTCCGTGTGTGAAATTAGTTGTTCCGTCTAAAGGGTCAACAACCCAAAGGTTTTCTGAAGACCCCTTTTTATTATTTCCCTCTTCTGCTAAGATACTATCGTTGGAATACTTTTTCTCTATAAAATTTATTATTGTTTCTTCAGATTTTTTGTCAATCTCAGTTACAAGATTACCTTCGTCTGTTTTAAATTCTATAGTAATGTTTTTACCGAAACCTTCCCTTACAATTGAACCGGCTTCTTTTGAAATTTCAATTATATCTTTAAGCATGTATATTTTTTTTATAAACTAAATATACTATATATTAAATGAAGTTCGTATAAGACAAATAAAATATAACACAAAAAATATATTGTTTTTTAAAGATTTTTAGTAGCAGACAGCCACTTAATTTCTTGATAGCAGAAACGAATTTTGGTATATTTCGGCACAATTTTTAAGCCCGTAATTAAAAGGAAATAAGTGAAAAATATTGAAAATATAGAGATAAATTTATCTACAGATGAATCCATATTAGAAAGCATACCAGAAGTTTTACCCGTTTTGCCATTAAGAGACATTGTAATTTTCCCATATATGATTTTTCCTGTTCTTGTCGGAAGAGAACAATCAATTAAAGCAGCCAATTTTGCACTTGAAAAAACAAAATATATTTTTCTTTCAACTCAGATAAAATCTAACATTGAAGAACCTACAAAAGAAGACATATATACTGAAGGTACTGTTGCAAAGATTGTTCAAATATTAAAACTGCCCAACGGACTGATGAAAATATTGGTTGACGGACTGTTTCAGGGTAAGATAAAAAAATTCACAGGAAACAAAGATTTTTTTGAAGCGAAAATTGAGGTTTTAGTTCCCGCTATAGAAAAAGACCACGAGATGAATGCCTTGGTAAGACAAATGACTCAGCTTTTTCAGGAATATGTTAATATCGGAAGAAATATTCCGAAGGAATCTATTACTGCATATGAAAACATAAATGAACCCGATAGAAAACTTTTTTATGTTTCAGCTAACATTAACCAGGCTATTGAAGTTAAACAAATCATACTCCAAAAATTCAATTTGAAAGAACAATTTTATGAAGTAATAAAAATATTAAACTCAGAAATTGACATTCTAAGAATTGAAAAAGAGATAGATAATAAGGTTCAGGAAAATATTACAAAGACACAAAGAAAGTTTATCATTCAGGAACAAATTAAAATTCTGCAAGAAGAATTGGGAGACGATGAAGACAGCTCTCCGGAATTCATTAAATTACGAGATAGGATAAAAAAAGCAAAAATGCCCAAAGAAATTCAAGACATTGCTTTTGAAGAATTAAACAAATTAAAAAAGACCCCACCTTCTTCTCCGGAATCAGCAGTTATAAGAAATTATCTGGAATGGCTTACTGATGTACCTTGGTCAAAAAAGACTAAAGATAATTTGAGTATTAAACACGTTCAAACTATACTTGATGAAGACCACTTTGGTTTGAAAAAACCGAAAGAAAGAATTATTGAAAATATAGCGGTTCTGAATCTTGTGAAACAGATGAAGGGACAAATTTTGTGTTTTGTGGGTCCTCCCGGAGTTGGTAAAACTTCTTTGGGAATGTCAATTGCTCGGGCTTTGGGAAGGAAATTTGTAAGAATAAGTCTAGGCGGTGTAAGAGATGAAGCAGAAATAAGGGGACATAGAAAAACATACATTGGTTCTATGCCGGGTAAAATTATTCAATCTATGAAAAAAGCCGGAACAATTAATCCCGTAATGCTTTTGGATGAAATTGATAAAATGAGCATGGACTTCAGAGGTGATCCTTCATCAGCTATGTTGGAAGTTTTGGATCCGGAACAAAATTCTACTTTCAACGATCATTATTTAGAAGTTGACTACGATCTTTCTAAGGTAATGTTTATTACTACAGCAAATGTTAGGTACAATATTCCACTACCTTTACAGGATAGAATGGAAATAATTGAACTTCCGGGTTATTTAAGTTACGATAAAATTGAAATTGCAAAACGCCACATTTTACCCAAACAATTAATTCTTCACGGACTTGATAAAAAAAATATAGAATTAACTGATGATGCAATAAAAAAAATCATTGGTGAATACACCCGCGAAGCCGGTGTAAGAAATTTAGAAAGAGAGCTTGCCGCAGTTTGTAGAAAATTAGCAAGAGATATTGTTTTAAATGAATCATCAAACGGCAAAAGGAAAAAGAAACAAAAATATTTTGTTAATGATAAAAAAGTAGAAGAATACCTTAAAGTTCCGAGATTTAGAAGAACGCAGCATAATAAAGAAGCTAAAGTTGGTAGTGTTACAGGTTTGGCTTGGACAAGTGTAGGAGGAGAACTTTTAACAGTTGACGTAACCATAATGTCAGGTTCGGGTAAACTAACTCTTACGGGGCAACTCGGTGATGTAATGAAAGAATCAGCTCAGGCAGCTCTTAGTTACATTCGTTCTAACGTAACTAAGTTTAGACTAAAATCAGATTTTTTAAAAGGAAAAGAGATACATATTCATCTGCCGGAAGGAGCAATTCCAAAAGACGGACCCTCAGCGGGTATTACGCTATCAATGGCTTTGCTTTCTGCGCTAAAAGGTAAACCTGCTTCCAACGATGTTGCAATGACAGGTGAAATAACTTTACGTGGAAATGTATTGCCTATAGGTGGTTTAACTGAAAAACTTTTAGCAGCTAAAAGGAATAAAATAAAAACTGTCCTCATTCCATTTGATAACAAAATAGATCTAATAGAAATGCAGCCGGAAGTAAAAGAAGGATTAAAAATTATTCCAATAAAATTAATTGAAGACGCTATTCCGTATATTTTTCCCGTTAAAAGAAAAGCAAAAACTATAACTGCAAAAACAAAAAAGAAAAGGGTTAAATAAATTGTCTGAATCATTAATTGTCGATAAGTCATTATCTCTAGAAGAGCAATATTTACAACTTAAGAAACAATTAGAGTCTTTACTGATTGATGAAGATAATCTGCTTTCTAATTTTTCAAATTTTATTGCGGCTTTAAAACAAACTTTTACTAAAATCAGTTGGATAGGTTTTTATTTTTTAAACGATGATGATCTTTATTTAGGTCCTTTCCAGGGTAAAATTGCGTGCACAAATCTTTCTCTTGGTAAAGGTGTTTGCGGAACTGCTGCAAAAGAGAAAAGAACAATTGTTGTACAGGATGTTTCCGAATTTGAAGGACATATAGCCTGTGATGCCGATACAAGATCTGAAATTGTTGTACCTATCATTTATAAAAATGAAGTCTTTGCGGTTTTAGATATAGATAGTTTAGATTACAACGCCTTTAATGAAACGGATAAAAAATATTTAGAAATTTTATGTAACTTTCTTTCAACATTTATTAATAACAAAACAACTAATATTTTATAATGGCATATTTAGTTACAGCTAGAAAGTGGAGACCCAGTAAATTTTCAGAAATTGTAGGACAAGAACACGTTACTAATACGCTTATAAATGCCATAAAAAATGAAAGAATTGCACACGCTTATTTGTTCACTGGACCGAGGGGTGTAGGTAAAACAACTACTGCAAGAATTCTTGCCAAAAGATTAAACTGTTTAAATCCAAACGGACCTGAACCATGCGACGAATGTGATATTTGTAAAACAGTAAAAAGTGGTCAACTTTTAGACATTATTGAAATAGACGGTGCTTCAAACAGAGGGATTGACGAAATTAGAGCTTTGCGTGATTCTGTAAAATACTCTCCTACAAAAAGTAAGTACAAAGTATATATAATTGATGAAGTTCATATGTTAACACGCGAATCTTTTAATGCTTTTTTAAAAACTTTGGAAGAACCGCCCGAACATACAATTTTTATTTTTGCAACTACCGATATACAAAAAGTTCCGCTTACAATTGTTTCACGCTGCCAAAGATATGATTTCAGACGTATACAATTAAAAACAATAAAAGAACAATTACATAAAATTGCGGTAAGTGAAAACTTTGACATTGATGACGAAACTTTAACAATAATTTCCAAAAAAGCTGACGGGGCTTTACGGGATGCGGAAAGTTATTTCGATCAGGTTATTTCGTATTGCGGAGAAAAAATAACAAAAGAAGCCGTTTCAGAAATGCTTAACTTAATTTCTGATGATATTTATTTTGAAGTTTCAGATGCAGTTATAAAAAAAGATTATAAAGCAATTTTTAATATTTCTGAAACTATATACAAAAACGGATGGAATTTTATTGACTTTTTCCTAGGAATAATAGAACACTTTAGAAATATACTTACAATAACTTTAACAGAAAATTCTAACCTGATAGAAACATCCGAGATAAATAAGAAAAAATACCTCCAATACATAAATGTTTTTTCAGAAGGTGATTTATTAAGACTTTTGAATTACTTGAATAAATCATTTCAGGAATTACGCTTTACACAAAATCAAAAACTTAAAGTTGAGGTTGCTCTTACTCATTTGGTGGGATTGGAAAAATCATCTACAATAAGTGAAATTCTTTCTAAAGTGAGTAACGGAATAATTGACAAGAAAGATAACCAGGCTAAAGCTCAGGATACAAAAAAAAAATCGATTAAAATAGAAAATCTACAAAATGAAAATCAGAGCACAAGTACTTTTATTAAAGAACCGCAGCAGCCTAATATTGTTAAGAATTCTAATCCAACGGAAAAGAAACGAAACATATCCCCACTAAATTTTGAACTAATATTAGAAAAATGGGATGGATTTGTAGACATAGTTTTTAAAGATAAACCTTTAATTTTAGGACCGGTTATTCAAAACGCAGAAGTACTAAATTTTGAAGGAAACAAATTAGACATAGGCGGAATAGATGCCGACGGTAAATTTTTAATGAAAAGTCATAAAGATTATATTGAAAAAACTGCTATGAGTTATTTTGGTAAAAAATTGCAGTTTAACTTTACCGAAACTAAACCCAAAATTGTTACAATAAAAAAAGAGAAAACAAAAACTCCCACCCAAATAATTCCTCAGGAAGAAAATTCTCCAATTGTTAATAAAATCATTAATGAATTGGGCGGACAAGAGATAAAATAAGCACTGTTTTTTACTAATTTCTAAAGACTCTTTAAATATATTGAATTTTGTAAATATTTATATTTTGATAATTTACAAGATTTTAACTATTTTTATAGACTATGTCCAAAAAAATAATTGTGGCAATAGATGGTCCGGCTGGTTCCGGCAAAAGTACAACGGCTAAACTTGTTGCCCAACGATTGGGCTATTTGTATGTTGACAGTGGTGCAATGTACAGAGCAATTACTTTCTTGGCAATAAAAAATAATGTTCTTAAAAATAGTGAAGAAATAACAAAACTTGCCGAAGAAACTGAGATAAAGTTAAATTATGTAGACGGTAAAACTTATGTTTTTACTGACGGAAAAGACATTACTGAAGATATCCGTTCGATAGAAGTTAATGAAAATGTGAGCTTTGTTAGTAAAATTGAAGGCGTTAGAAATGCCCTTGTAGAAAAACAAAAACAAATGGGTAAGTTAAACTGCGGCATTGTAATGGAAGGAAGAGATATTACTACCGTTGTTTTTCCTGATGCAGAAGTAAAGATATTCCTAACGGCATCAATTGAACAAAGAGTAGCACGCAGGTTGAAAGAATTTTCCGAACAAGGAATAAATGTTGAGATAAATGAAATTCAAGATAACATTTCTCTTCGGGATAAATTAGATTCAACAAGAGAACAAAGTCCGCTAGTAAAATCAAAAGATGCTGTTGAAATTGATACTTCAAAAATTTCAATTGAAGAGCAAGTTGAAAAAATATTAAAAATTGTAAACGAAACAGTTGATAAATATAACTGTAATTAAATTATTAAAAAATTTAAAGCCAAACTAATTTATATGTATAACTAAATTTCTGTGTTTTTTACTTTTTTGGCTTTAAGTAACAAATACAGATTTATTTTAATTAAGGAGGACAAATGTCCGAAGAAACAAATGAAGTTGTTGAAAATAATGTGAACCAGGATGATTTTGAGAAAGCAAAGAAAAGCTTTAACGATGAAGAATATTCACAGGATGAATTTTTAACACTTGCTAAACTGTATTTAGATTCTTTCAAAGATGTAAAAGAAGGCGAATTAGTAAAAGCTAAAATTATACAGATTCAAGGTGATAATGTAATTTTGGATGTCGGTTTTAAATCGGAAGGCTCTATTTCAAAAAATGAATTTGAAAACAAAGACGAAATTAAAGTTGGTGATGAAGTAGAAGTTGTACTTGAAAGTGTTGAAGACAAAGACGGAAACTTAGTATTAAGTAAACAACGTGCCGATTTCTTACGTATTTGGGATAAAGTAATGCATTCCTATGAAACCAAAGAAGTCCTGCAAGGCACAATTCTTAAAAGAATTAAAGGCGGAATGGTTGTAGATTTAATGGGAATGGAAGCTTTTTTACCCGGCTCACAAATCGATATCAGACCAATTAGAGACTTTGATGCTTTTGTAGGACAGACAATGGATTTTGTTGTTGTAAAGGTAAATATCCCTACCGAAAATGTTGTCGTATCTCATAAAGTACTTGTTGAAGAAGAAATGTCGGGACAAAAAGATATAATTCTTAACAGCTTAGAAAAAGGACAGATACTTGAAGGAGTTGTAAAAGCAATAACTGATTTCGGTGTATTTGTTGATCTTGGTGGTGTGGACGGTTTAGTTCATATTACTGATTTAAGTTGGGGACGAATTAATCATCCAAACGAAGTTGTAAAATTAGACGAAACAATAAAAGTTGTTGTTACTGATTTTGACGAAGAGAAAAAGCGTATCTCTCTCAGCCTGAAAAAACTATTACCTCATCCTTGGGAAAAAATTGAAGAAAGATTTAATATCGGCGACAAAGTTTCCGGTCGAGTTGTTTCCCTTACCGATTACGGCGCATTTATAGAAATAGATAAAGGTATTGAGGGATTAATCCACAACTCTGAAATGAGCTGGACTCAACACATTAAACATCCTTCACAGATGGTTTCAATGGGACAAATAATAGAAGCCGTAATATTGAGCTTGGATAAAGATGAAAAGAAAATTTCTCTTGGAATTAAACAGTTAGAACCCGACCCATGGCAGTCTTTAATGGAAAAATATCCTGTTAATTCGCGTCACGTTGGTACTGCACGAAATCTTACCAATTTTGGCGTGTTTGTTGAATTAGAACCCGGCGTGGACGGTTTGGTTCATATTTCTGATTTATCTTGGACTAAAAAAGTTCGTCACCCGGGAGAAATTATTAAAAAAGGTGAACAACTAGAAGTAACTGTTTTAGATGTTGATGTAGAATCAAGAAAAATTTCCTTAGGACATAAACAGATACACGATAATCCCTGGGATAAATTTGAAGAAACATATAAACCCGGATTTGAGACTAACGGTAAAGTTGTAAGAATAATTGACAAAGGAATTATTGTGGAATTACCCGATGAAGTTGACGGTTTTGTTCCTTCTTCACATCTTTCCCCTACCAGAATAAAAAATGTTGCTAACCATTTTCCGTTAGAAGAAACATTATCAATGAAGGTCATTGAATTTGACAAAGAAAACAAGAAAATTGTTTTAAGTGTTTTAAATTCTATTAAAGAAAAAAGTGAAGAGGAAATTCAAGAATATTTGAATAGCCACAAACTTGACCGCGTTTCTGTGCAGTCAATAAAAAATACTGAAACTTCTTCAGTTGCGCCTTCTGATTTCCAAATATTCGAAACCAATGAAGAGAAAAAAGGAAAAACGAAAACCGACGAAACAGTTGTTCAAGAAATAAAAGAAGAACAAAAAGTTGATTCGCCAACAGAGGAAGAAGCAAAAGCCGAGGCAACTGTTGAAGAAGAAACTAAAAAAGATAAAACTGAGAACAGTGAAACTGAAGAAGAAGAAAAATAAAAAAAGTTAATTCTTTAAATTATAAAAGGGCGGTTTAAAACCGCCCTTTTGTTTCCCATTTGATTGTTCCCATTTACAATCTATACTACTTTATATATAGATTGCTTATTTTAATAAAATCATTTTTTTAACTTGTACAAAATTTTCAGTCTGTAATTTATAGAAATAAATTCCGGATGAATTTCCCGTTGCATCCCAACTGTATGTCTAAGTACCTGCTTTCATAAATTGATTTACAAGCTGACTTACTTCCCTTCCCAACACATCATAAACTAAAAGTTTTACATTTGTTTCTTTTGGTATTGAGAATTTAATTTGTGTAGATGGGTTAAATGGATTTGGATAATTTTGTGTAAGCTATGCATCTCTACGACTCTTATGGCAATTCATACAAAGTATACCGGTCCCTCCGGTAGTAACTGCTGTACCATCACCGAGAGTTGTGCTTAATGTTCGTAGTTGATGTAGATTTGTTGCATCGTGAGGATCATGGCAAACTGCACAAGTAAATTCTACTACCGGAGGAGCTTCTGTTAAGGCTTGTTTTCCGCTTTTAATATACTCTACAAAACCTGAACCGCTATGGCAAGGTGCACAACTTGCTCTTCCGCCTGCATATCCTGCATATTTAGGATTTGCGTGCTGTGAAGCATCCCATTGTTAAAGAAGATATAATTTTTATAGCTAATAAGATAATTGAAAATTATTGTAAAAAGAAGATATATCTATTCGTAAATTTTCGCCCGAAGCTGAAGAGAGTTTAATTAATTATCCATGGCCGGGTAATGTAAGAGAACTTCAAAATGTTCTAAGCAGAACATTTTATTTATCTTCTAATGAAATTTTAGAAAGATCAGATTTACCCTTACCTGTATCAGATGATAATTTGGGTATTTGTTAAGATTTTTTGGATTTAAGCTATAAAGATGCAAAAAACAAAGTAATGGAAATTTTTGAAGAAAAATATTTAACTCATAATTTAAAGATTAATAAAGGCAACATTTCTCACACCGCTGAAAAATGTGGAATGGATAGAAGAACTATTCACGGAATTCTAGAAACTTTTGATATCATTTATAAAAACAACGAATAAATCTTTTAAAGTCCAAATAAAATTATAGCAAACCCGCTTATAAAAATAACCCCGCCGGCAATCGGATGAGTGTATTTTTCAAATTTGTGAAGGGGTAAAAAACTCATTCCGTAAAGTGAAGAAAAAACAATACCCAACATTGTACCGATAGTAATAATTGCAAATACAAAAGTAACTATAATAAGTCCAAATGTATTTTCTCTTGCTGCCGGATACATAAGTATAGGTATTAATGGTTCGCACGGACCAAATATAAATATTGTAAATAAAATCCAAGGAGTTATATTTTTTTTTGATTTTTCATCGTGTACATGCACATGACCCTCTTTATGCATATGTGTATGTTTATGTAAGTTTCCGTTGGAATGAGAATGAATATGTGAATGAGGTTTGTTTTTAATTAATCTGTGTATTCCCCAAATGAAATATACAAATCCAAATGCAATTAAAAACCAAGCAGCAATACTACCTCTAGTTGCTTCTATTTCGGTTAGACTGTTTACAGCAATGCCCAAAGCGATTCCAACAGCCCCCAATATTATTGATGAGAAAACGTGCCCGACTCCACAGATACCGGTAACCCAAAAGGTTTTTATCTTTGACCAATTACGTGCTTTTGACATTGCAATAAAAGGTATGTAATGATCAGGGCCCAAAAGAGTATGAATGAAACCTACAGAAGCAGCCGTAAGTGTTAATATTAAAAGTTCTTGATTCATAAAAAGATATTTTCTCAAAAATTAAAAATATTACATAATTCAATTATCAAATCATTTTCTACATTAATATTCGTATATTATGTGTAAAGTAGCAAGTATTTATTAACAGAATATTCTAATCTAGTATTACTGAAATGCATGAACTATCGATTGCTCATAGTATAATTGACATTATTTATCAAAACGTTCCTTCGAAAAAATATAGCTCTGTACAGACTGTAAATATTAAAATAGGAAAATTCAGTAATATTTTGACAGATTCATTATTATTTTGTTTTAATGCTTTGGTCAAAGATTCCCCCATTAAAGATGCCTCACTAATAATTAAAGATATACCGGTAAGAATAAAATGTAAAAATTGTAAAAGTATATCCGAAATTGAACCGCCGGTTTTTATTTGCCCTAAATGTAAAAGTAATTCAATTAACATAATTTCCGGAATGGAAATGCAAGTGGAGGATATTGAATTAAAAGAAGAAATATTGGAGGAAAAATGAGCGTTATAACAGTTGAAAGAAAAGTATTTGAAAAAAACGATATAATAGCTTCTAAGAATAGAAAGGATTTTATAGATAACAAAATATTTGTTATAAATCTTGTAAGTTCACCGGGCTCTGGCAAGACTAGTATAGTTGAGAAAACAATTGAATTATCAGAAGATAAAATTAAATTGGGAGTTATTGAAGGTGACTTACAGACCGACTTGGATGCGCAAAGAGTAGGAGCTTTTAACGTACCAGTCGTTCAAATAGTAACCAACGGTGCCTGCCATTTGGAAGCTTCGTTGGTGAGAGATGCTTACAAAAAACTAAATACTGCAAAATTTGACATTTTATTCATTGAAAATGTTGGTAATCTTGTCTGCCCTGCCGGATATGATCTGGGTGAAGATCTAAAAGTATCAATTGTAAGCACAACCGAGGGTGACGACAAACCGCTTAAATATCCTTCAATGTTCAGAAATTCATCTGCATTGATAATTAATAAAACTGATCTTCTTCCCTATGTAAACTGTAATTTAGAAAATTTGAAAAACAATGCCTTAAAAGTTAATCCCTCACTTAAAATATTTACAACCTCCTGCACATCGGGAGAAGGAATAACAGATTGGATAGATTGGCTTATATCAAATAAGAAATGATTTGCAGAGTCCATATTGTAATTAGGGGAGCTGTTCAGGGTGTAGGATTCCGTCCCTTCATCTACAAACTTGCCAAAGAAATGGACTTGAAAGGATTTGTCTTAAATTCATCGTTGGGTGTTTTTATTGAAGCTGAATCTGATAGAAATATTTTACAAAATTTTATTTTAAGAATTGAAAAAGAAAAACCTCCACTTTCATTAATAAACAGTCTTGAAGCCACTTTCTTAGATCCATTAAATTATAATGAATTTGAAATTAGAGAAAGTAAAAATGAAGAGGAAACATCAGCTTTGATTCTACCGGATATATCTACTTGCCCGGATTGCCTTGATGAATTATTTGACCCTGAAAACCGGAGATATTTATATCCCTTCATCAATTGTACAAACTGTGGACCGAGGTTTTCAATAATTGAGTCACTCCCCTACGACCGTCCCAATACATCGATGAAAGAATTTGCAATGTGCGACAAATGCAGAGAAGAATATGAAAATCCTATGGATAGAAGATTCCATGCACAACCCATTGCTTGCCCCAATTGCGGACCTCAAATAGAACTTTGGAACGAAAAAGGAGAATTAATTTCTGAAAAAAATAACGCCTTATTAGAAACAGTTAGATTAATTAATGACAACAAAATAATTGCCTTAAAAGGATTGGGTGGATTCCAATTAATAGTTGATGCTTCCCACAAATCGGCGGTTGAAAAACTGCGGATGAGAAAGAAAAGAGACGGGAAACCGTTTGCTCTTATGTTCCCAGATATTGAAATGGTTAATAAAATATGTGAGGTCACCAATGTTGAAAAAAGACTTTTAACATCACCTGAGAAGCCGATTGTTTTGTTAAGGAAAATTGTTAATAATCCGCTAAATCTAATTGCAGAAAATGTTGCCCCAAATAATCCTTACTTGGGAATAATGCTGCCTTATACCCCGCTCCATTATCTTTTAATGAATAAATTAAATAAACCGGTAATTGCAACCAGCGGTAATATCTCTGATGAACCTATGTGCATTGATAATCAAGAAGCTTTGAATAGATTAAACGGGATTGCAGATTATTTTCTGGTTAACAACAGACCAATTGTAAGACACGTTGACGATTCAATTGTCAGGGAGATAAATGGTAGAGAACTAATCATAAGAAGAGCCAGAGGATTTGCACCTCTACCTTTGCAAACCGAATCGAATTCTTTGAACAAATCCATCCTAGCTGTGGGCGGACATTTAAAGAATACAATATCTCTTTTAGCAGGCAATAATCTCTTTACCAGTCAGCACATTGGTGATCTTTCGACAAAAGAATCCAATAGTGCTTTTATTAAAGTAATAAATGATTTTAAAATACTCTATAATAAAGTACCGCAAATTATATTAACAGATAAGCACCCCGAATACATTTCAACAAAATATGCTAATACTGAAACAGCAAAAAATGAGAGCATACAACATCATTATGCCCACATAGCTGCCTGCAGATTAGAAAACAAAGTGATGGGTGATGCATTAGGAGTCTCTTGGGACGGTACAGGTTATGGCCTGGATGGTAATATTTGGGGCAGTGAATTTTTTATTTCAAAAGATAATTCTCACAAACATATAGGACAGTTTAGAAATTTCAGACTACCAGGCGGTGATAAAGCTGTAAAAGAACCTAGAAGAACATCACTTTCTGTTTTATATGAAATTTACGGACCTGAAATAGATAGAAATTTATTTGATAATAATTTTACAGATGAAGAATTCGGGTTAATAATTTCAATGCTAAATAAAAAGATTAATTCTCCCATTACATCCAGTGCAGGCAGATTATTTGACGCTGTTTCTTCATTACTCGGTATTTGTCATATTTCTACTTATGAAGCGGAAGCAGCAATGCAGCTTGAATTTAATGCAGAAGATACAACGGATGAGATCTACCCTTTCAGGATAATTGAACAAGATATTTTTACAATCGATTGGCAGCCGATTATAGAATCAATTTTGTTGGATTTAAAATCAGAAATATCTGTTCATAATATATCGGCTAAATTTCATAATACACTTTCGCAAATAATACTTACTGTTGCAAATAAAATTAAAATTGATAAAATTATTCTTAGTGGAGGTTGTTTCCAAAATAAATTACTCACAGAAAAAACAATTAAAATATTAAGTGAGAATAATTATAAAGTTTATTGGCACCAGAGGATTCCACCAAATGATGGGGGGATTTCTGTTGGACAAATTGCAGCATATTTGTATAATAATACTGATGATAGAGGTACTAAAAAATTTAAAGAAGATTTTGCAATAAAGGAGAGTTAAAAATGTGCCTTGCAGTACCGGGAAAAATAAAATCAATTGATGAAAGCAATCCGGATTTAAAAATGGCAAAAGTTAGTTTTGGAGGTGTTACAAAAGAAGTGTGTTTGCAATGGCTTCCTAATGCTGGCATTGGAGATTATGTACTTGTTCACGTTGGTTTTGCCCTTAGCAAAATAGATGAAAAAGATGCACTCGAAACAATAAATATTCTTAAAGAAATGGGAGATATCGAATAACTGTTTGGTAATTATTGTGTAGTATGAAATATCTTGATGAATACCGTGACTCTGAGATAGCAAAAAAACTTTCAGAGGAAATAAAAAAAATTACAACTCGTCCATGGAATATTATGGAAATTTGTGGCGGGCAAACCCATTCTATTCTTAAATATAATATTACGGAATTACTCCCTCCAGAAATTACATTAATACACGGACCGGGTTGTCCGGTTTGTGTTACTCCTTTGGAACTAATTGATAAAGCTATAAAAATTGCAAAAAGAGAAGATGTGATATTTACATCTTTCGGAGATATGCTGCGTGTACCGGGGTCAGAAGAAGATTTGTTAAGCATAAAAGCAAAAGGCGGAAATGTAAAGATGGTTTACTCACCATTGGATGCAGTAAAAATAGCAAAAGAAAATCCGGATAAAAAAGTAGTTTTCTTTGCTGTCGGTTTTGAAACGACTGCGCCAGCAAACGCAATGTCAGTTTTAGAAGCCAAAAAAAACGATATCAAAAACTTTTCAATTTTATGCTCTCATGTACTTGTACCACCAGCTATTGAAGCCTTATTAAGTTCTCCGGAAAATAAAATTCAAGGATTTCTAGCTGCAGGTCATGTCTGCACTGTCATGGGATATGAAGAATATATTCCTTTGGTAGAAAAATTCAAAATCCCGATTGTTGTAACTGGTTTTGAACCGATAGATATATTGCAGGGTATTTTAAAAACGGTAAAACAGCTGGAGAACAAAGAATGTAAAATTGAAAATCAGTACAGTAGAGTGGTTAAAAAAGAAGGTAACCTTGCTGCAAAAAAATTACTTGAAAATATATTTGTTACTACTGATAGAAAATGGAGAGGAATAGGTGAAATACCAATGAGTGGTTGGAAATTGAAAGATAAATATTCAATTCACGATGCAGAAAAAATATTTGAAGTAGGAGATATAGTCACGAAAGAATCTTCACTTTGCATTGCCGGTAAAATTTTACAAGGAATAAATAAACCTGTTGAATGCGAAGCATTTGGAAAAAAATGTACACCCGAACATCCGCTCGGGGCTCCTATGGTTTCAACCGAAGGTGCTTGCGCTGCTTATTTTCATTACGGTAAAATAAAAAAGGAATGAATTAGTAAATGAATAAAAATCAAATTGATATTGCCGGTGGATTGAATTGCCCCATTCCAAAGTCTGACTATGAAAATGTTTTACTTGCTCATGGCGGAGGTGGTACTCTAACTCATCAACTGCTTGATAAAATGTTTTTCCCGAATTTTAGCAACAACATTTTGGATGTACATCACGATAGTGCAATTTTGGATATCAATAAGTCACACCTGGCATTTACAACAGATTCCTACGTTGTTAATCCGATTTTTTTTCCGGGGGGCAATATTGGTGACTTAGCAATTAACGGTACCGTAAATGATTTAGCCGTATCAGGTGCAAAACCGCTTTATATTTCTCTAAGCTTTATTATTGAAGAAGGTCTGCCGATGGAGGACCTGTGGAAAATTGTTCTAACAATAAAAGCCGCTGCCAAAAAGGCGGATGTACAAATTGTAACAGGTGATACAAAGGTTGTAGATAAAGGAAAGGGAGATCAAATATTTATCAATACTTCAGGTATTGGTCTAATAGAAGAAGGAATTAATATTACACCTAAAAACTGTAAACCGGGAGATTTAATTTTAATTAACGGACCGATTGCAGAACACGGGATAACAATTATGTCTTCAAGAGAGGGTTTGGAATTTGAGACCGAAATAAAAAGCGATACCGCACCATTAAATCATTTAATATCCGAGATGCTTTATGTTTCTAAAAATATTCACGTGATGAGAGACCCTACAAGAGGGGGAATTGCAAGTACACTGAATGAAATTGCAAGCTCTGCAAATGTTGGTATAAATATATATGAGAACAAAATACCGATTAATGAAGAGGTCAACGGAGCTTGTGAAATTTTAGGTCTTGATCCTCTTTATATTGCGAATGAAGGGAAAATAATTGCAATTGTTGCAAAAGAAGATGTTAACAAAATATTAGAAATAATGAGAAAAAATGAATTTGGAATGGATTCGCAAATTATAGGTGAGGTGACAGATGAAAATAAAGGTACAGTTGTAATGAAAACAACTATCGGTAGCAGTAGGATTGTGGATATGATTTCAGGGGAACAATTACCAAGAATTTGTTAAAAAATTAATTAAACTATTATGATATCTGTAAAAGCGCTTACTCTGATAACTCAAAATGAAAAAATGAGAGAGATCCTTTCAAACATTAATAAAGTGGTTGATACTGACAGTTCTATATTATTAATTGGAGAAACCGGTGTTGGTAAAGAAATTTTTGCCGAATATATTCATAAATCAAGCAACCGTGCTCCAAATCCGTTTGTTAAAATAGGATTAGCTTCATTACCCCCTTCTCTTTTAAGCAGTGAATTATTCGGTCACGAAAAAGGATCTTTTACAAGCGCAACTAATATTAAAAAAGGATTATTCGAGATAGCAAACAGCGGCAGTATTTTTCTCGATGACATAGACGACGTTCCTATTGAAATTCAAACAAAATTATTACGTGTTATAGAAACTAAAGAACTAATGCATGTTGGCGGCACAAAAGAAATTCCAGTTGATGTCAGACTAATTACAGCTTCAAAAGTTGATTTAAAAGACCTGGTAAAAAAAGGAATTTTCAGAGCCGATTTATTTTACAGACTAAATGTTGTACCAATTCACATCCCTCCATTGCGAGATAGGCGCGATGATATTTTACCTTTGTGCGAATATTTCTTAAAATTATTTCAGCCGGAAAAGAAAATTGAAATATCTCAAGAAGCACTAAAAGCATTTGTAAATTATTCTTGGCCTGGAAATGTAAGGGAGTTAAAAAATCTTATACATAGAATTTCTCTTTTTGCTGAAAATACAATTGAACTTGTTGATCTTCCACCGGAAATTAGTCTTAATAATCCTATTGAAAACCTGCTTAAAGCTTGCCACAATTGCTATGTAGGTGAAGGATGGGATTTCGATCAAATTGTACAGTGCCTAGAACAAAACCTTTTAAATGAAGCTTTAAAACAATCAAAAGGAAATCAAAGTTCTGCATCTAATATCTTGGGATTAAAATTGTCAACATTCAGAGATAAGATAAAAAAGCACAATATAACGCCACAAAAGAAATAAGACGGAAATCCGTAACTATATTTACGGAATTCCGCACATCCTTATCGTTTATATTCTAAATTTTACCAAAAACAATCATTCTTTTTAGGCATAACTCTTGCATAATAAGATTATCTATTTTCAATAATTAGAACTATGATGCAAGAATTTAACACTCAAGATACAATTAACGTTAAGGGTGAAATAATTGAGATATATGAGGAAAGTGGGAAAAGTTTTGCAAAAATTCAATGTTGCCCAGGTTTTATCGAAGTATGTATTGATGAATTGGAAGAATTACATCTTAATGATAAAGTAACCCTAAAAGTTAAACTTCAAATAAATAAGATAGAATCGATTTTTGACGAATAACTATTAATTGATTTATTAAACAGGAGAAACTGATGGAAAAAAAACCTCTAACTATTTATGAAAATATGCGAATGCAAGGATACAGCAGACGTGATTTTCTAAAATTTTGCAGCTGGATCGCGGCATTTATAGGTATTGAAACCAGTGGTGTCGGTAGCATTGTCCGTGCAATGGAAAACAAACCGAGATTGCCAGTAATTTGGTTTCATTTTCAGGAGTGTACTTGCTGCAGTGAATCTTTCATTCGGTCTTCACATCCTGTTGTTGCTGATATAATTTTAGACAAAATTTCATTGGATTATACAGAAACATTACAGGCAGCTGCGGGTCATCAAGCAGAGGAAGCTCTTCATAACACAATGAAAAAATATAAAGGACAATACTTAATGCTTGTTGAAGGGTCGATACCTACCGAAGAAGACGGTGTATATTGCTGTATTGGTGGTCGTACATCTTTGGATATAGTCAAGGAAGCCGCTGCCGGGGCAAAAGCTGTAATTGCTTGGGGAAGTTGCGCATCTAATGGATGTATTCAGGCTTCTAAACCTAATCCTACCGGGGCTACACCCATTCACGATATAATTTCAGGTGTTCCTATAATAAATGTTCCGGGATGTCCTCCAATAGGTGAAGTAATGGCCGGAACAATTGTTCATCTTCTGGCTTTTGATAGAATTCCTCAACTTGACGGGTTAGGAAGACCAAAAGCATTTTATTCGAGAAGAGTCCACGATACATGTTATCGCAGACCAAATTATGATGCCGGATTATTTGTAGAGTCATTTGATGATGAAAATGCAAAAAGAGGTTACTGCCTTTACAAAATGGGCTGCCGAGGACCTGTTACTTACAATTCCTGCGGTGTAATAAAATGGAATAATGGAGTGAGTTACCCGATACAATCTGGACACGGCTGCATTGGTTGTAGTGAAGCTGACTTCTGGGACAATGGTCCATTTTATCAGCATCTTGCGTCATTCCCCGGATTTGGTATTGAAACTACAGCTGATACCATTGGAGTTGCGGTCGGAGCGGCTACTGCAGTAGGCATAGCAGCTCACGCAGTTTCTACAAATATCAGAAAAAGGAAACAAATTCATGAAGACCGAAATAATTCCAAAGAAGAAATTAAAGAAGGAGGTGAATGATGGCTAAAAGAATAGTAATTGACCCTATTACAAGAATTGAAGGTCACCTTCGAGTAGAAGTAGAAGTTAAAAACGGAAAAATAGTAGATGCATATAGCTCAGGTACAATGGTACGCGGTTTTGAATTAATATTAAAGGGCAGGGATCCCAGAGATGCCTGGGCATTTACGGAACGTGCTTGCGGTGTATGCACAACAGTGCATGCACTAGCTTCCGTAAGAACAGTAGAGAATGCACTAAATATTACTGTCCCGCCAAACGCTGAATTAGTCAGGAACTTGATGTTCTGTGCACAATACATGCAAGACCATGTAGTTCATTTCTACCATTTACATGCTTTGGATTGGGTTGATGTTGTAAGCGCATTAAAAGCTAATCCAAAAGAAACATCACGAATTGCTCAGAGTATTTCAAACTACCCAAAAAGTTCACCAAAATATTTCTCCGATCTGCAAAAGAAATTAACAACTTTTGTAAACAGCGGTCAGTTGGGAATCTTTGCCAACGGATATTGGGGACATAAAGCTTATAAGCTTCCTCCTGAAATAAATCTACTTGGAGTTGCGCATTATCTTGAAGCTTTAGAATGGCAGAAAGAAATAGTTAAAGTACACACTATTTTCGGCGGCAAAAATCCTCACCCTAATTATTTGGTTGGAGGTGCACCTTGTTCCATAAATATAAACGATGCAAACGCACTTAATGCAGAAAGACTTGCCTACGTCGGTACATTATTGGATGGGGCTCAAGAATTTATCGAACAAGTTTATATTCCAGATTTACTTGCAGTTGCACCTTACTACTTAAAATGGGGCGGAATAGGCGGCGGTTTGAAGAATTATCTCGCCTATGGAGATCTGCCTACCAACGGATATGCAGATGTTTCTAAATTTAAATTCCCAAGAGGAGCTATACTAAACAGGAATTTAAACGAAGTCCACGAAGTTGATGGTTCCAATCCTGATGAAGTTCAGGAATTCATTTCTCATTCGTGGTATGAATATTCAGACGGTGATAAAGTTGGAAAACATCCTTGGGAAGGAGAAACAAATCTTAATTACACAGGCCCGAAACCACCATATAAGCATTTAAATGTTGACAACAAATACAGCTGGCTAAAAACTCCACGTTGGAAAGGAAATGCAATGGAAGTCGGTCCATTATCAAGAATGCTAGTTGCCTATGCGTCGGGAAGTAAAGAAGTACAAGAATTGGTTAACGCAGTTCTTAAAAAACTTAATGTTCCTGTTACTGCTTTATTTTCTACACTAGGAAGAACTGCAGCCAGAGGATTGGAGACAAAATTGATTGCCGGTTGGTCGAAAGAATTCTATGGTCAATTATTGAAGAACATCAAAGACGGTGACGATAGAATGTTTGATAATTCAAAATGGGAGCCTTCAACCTGGCCGAAAGAAGCAAAAGGTGTCGGATTTACAGAAGCTCCTCGCGGAGCTTTGGCACACTGGATAGTTATTAAAGATGAAAAAATTGATAACTACCAATTGGTTGTCCCTTCAACTTGGAATGCTTCCCCAAGAGATCCAAAAGGTCAGATGTCTGCATATGAAGCTTCATTAATCGGTACGCCGGTAGCTGATCCGGAAAAACCGTTAGAAGTGCTTAGGACAATCCACTCATTTGATCCGTGTATTGCTTGTGCGGTACATCTTTATGATGAAAAAGGCACATATGTACACCAAGTACAAACATTCTAGGAGGATGAAATGAGTTTAACAAATAAAAAAATATATGTCTGGGAATTGCCCGTTAGATTATACCATTGGCTTAATGCTCTTTCAGTTGTAACTTTGGCTGTTACCGGATATCTAATGGGAAGTCCACCAGCAATTCAAAGCGGTGCAGAGGCTTCTTTCGGTTACTGGTTTGGAACAATCAGATTTATTCATTTTGTCTCAGCTTTTATTTTCTTCTTCAATTTTGTTTTTAGAACATATTGGGGATTTGTTGGAAACAAATATGCAAAATGGGATAATTTTATTCCTCACAAAGTATCGCACTTTAAGGAAATAATTCATGTAATAAAATTAGATATATTACAAATAAGCCAAAAGCCATTAAAATCAATTGGACATAATGCGCTTGCAGGGTTTACTTATTTCATAACATTTCTTGCTTTTTTATTTCAATCAATAACAGGCTTTGGAATGTACAGTGCAATGAGTGATTCCTGGCTACCAAATATGTTCTCTTGGATAGTGTCTATGATGGGGGGTGATTTTGCTGTAAGGCAATGGCACCACGTTATGATGTGGTTCTTCATTATTTTTGCGATGATTCATGTTTATCTTGTTTTTTATCACGATTATATTGAAGAAAGAGGTACAATTTCATCCATGGCAGGCGGTTGGAAATTTATTGAAAAAGATTAAACTTTAATTGTAAATTTCTTGTAATTTAATGGGCGGGTTCATCCCGCCTTTTTTATATTTAAAATAAAAATAACATTGAAAATGAATGTAGAAAAAATCTTAATACTTGGAGTTGGTAACTTAGTGATGGGTGACGAGGGCATCGGAATTCATGTAGTAAGAGAACTTGAAAAACAAAATTTACCTGATAATGTAATAGTTATTGACGGAGGTACAGGTGGATTTCATCTGCTTGAATATTTTCAGACCTACAAAACAATAATTTTAATTGATGCCACGATGGATAATAAACTAACTGGAACTATCTCTGTTATTCAGCCCCGTTTTTCAAGTGATTTTCCTCCTTCTCTCAGTGCTCACGATATTGGACTAAAAGACCTTTTAGAATCTGCACAAATTTTGGGCAGTTTACCAAAAACTTACCTTATTACAATTACGATTGAAAAAATTCAAAATATGGAAATTGAACTTTCTAAGGATATTCGAAAAACTATACCGAATGTGATAGAAAAAATAAACTCCATTTTAGATTTAATTGATAAACCTAGTAATTAGTTTACTATTTATAAAATTGTCATTTTGTCTTATATTTGTAATTCATTTTAAGTGAATAAATTACGGAATTTTAAAAGGGCTGTATGCCCTTTATTTTTAAAAATGAATAAAACAGTAGCATTACATACTTTAGGCTGTAAATTAAATTTTTCGGAAACATCTACTATCGGTAAACAATTTTTAGATTATGGATTTGAAATTGTAAACTTTAAAAAGAAAGCTGATGTTTACCTTATAAATACCTGTACAGTTACAGAAAATGCCGACAGGGAATGCAGACAAATTGTAAGGAGAGCTTTAAGAAATAATCCCGAAGCTTATATTATTGTAACCGGATGCTACGCACAGTTAAGTCCAAAAGATATTTCCGAAATTGATGGTGTTGATACAGTCCTTGGCAATAACGAAAAGTTTAAATTATTTTCTTTTATAAATGATTTTAATAAAAGAGAACTATCCTGTACATTCGTCTCACCTACAAATGAATTAAATGATTTCGGTGCGGCATATTCTACGGATGCTGATTCAAGAACAAGGGCATATTTAAAAATACAGGACGGATGCGATTATAAATGTACATTCTGTACTATTCCACTTGCAAGAGGCAAAAGTAGAAGTATGCAGCCGGAAAATGTGTTGGAAGAATTCAGATCATTGATAAAATCGGGTTACAAAGAAATTATTCTTACCGGTGTAAATGTAGGTGACTACGGCAAATATATAGGAAAAGATCTTTTCTCCTTATTAAAAAAAATGGTAGATGTGTCGGGTAAATTCAGAATTAGAATAAGTTCTATTGAACCTAATTTGCTGACAGATGATATTATCTCTTTAACTGCAGATAATGAAAAAATGTGCAGCCATTTCCACATCCCGCTGCAAAGTGGCAGTCCGGAAGTTTTAAAATTTATGCAAAGAAGATATACAAAGGAATTTTATTACACACTCATTGAAAAATTAAAAAATAAAATTCCAGATATTGGAATAGGCGTTGATGTAATTGTCGGAACGCCGGGAGAAACAAAAAGGCATTTCAACGAAACACAAAAATTTCTTGCAGATTTACCTGTTTCTTATCTGCATGTGTTTACTTATTCAGAACGACCCAACACTAAAGCTGTTGAACTTGACGGAGTTGTCGATAAAGTTGAACGTAAAAGAAGAAATAAGATACTTAGAATTCTAAGTGAAAAGAAAAGGAAATCCTTTTATAATGAAATGATTGGAAAGGAATTGGAAGTGCTGTTTGAATCAGAGAACAAATCTGAAACCATAAAAGGTTTTTCATCTAATTATGTTAGAGTGGAAAATATTTATCAACCCGGATTAAACAATAATTTTGCTTTTGTAAAAATTAATCAATCCGATTCCGAGATTTGTAAAGGAGAATTATTAGGTATAAATAAACTTGTTGATTTGACGGTAGGATAATCTTTATATTAAACACAATGAAAAAAATAATTTTTATAATCCTTTTGAATTTGACATTCATTGCTGCACAAAGTCAATCTATTTTAAAATTAGAAAACCACATCAAACAAAATAAATCTGAACTACAAGAAAACAATGCCTTGCAATTATCTGGAACGTTCAGAAAAAAAAGCACGGGACTGGCTGTTCTTTATTCATTATTAATTCCCGGAATGGGTGAACTTTATGCCGATTCATATTCAAGCGGTAAATTTTTTACAATAACCGACGGAGTGCTTTGGGGTATTTACATAGGTGTGAACAACAGTGCAAATTGGAAACAAGATAAATATCAAACTTTTGCAGAAACTAACGGTGGAGTTACAAAAGCAGGAAAAACCGATACTTACTTTTCTACTATCGGAATTTATATAAACATAGACGATTACAACAACCAAAAAGCACTTGAAAGAGATTTTGGAGCAATGCTGGACAAAGATAAATTTTACTGGAACTGGCAGAATAACGAAACCAGAAAACAATACAGGGACATGTGGTCATCAAGTGAACAATCATTTAACGATCTTAAATTTATTGCAGGCGCATTGATTATTAACAGGATTGCAAGTGCAATTAATGCGGTAAGATTAGTATCTGCATACAATAAAAGACAAGAAAAAGAATTAACCTGGAATGTATCAGTAGGCGTAAAAAGAAGCATCACTTTACCAACAAGCCTGACACTCAACTTTCAAACAAAACTTTAGCATTAATCATTTGCTGACTTATGAAAATTATCTACTGACTAATAATAAATTTCCCAAATCCTCTTGATTCGTATCTCACACCATTTTTATCAAATATCAAACATTCAGTATCCTTTAATGAATTAATCAGCTTAATCCCATCTTCAGCACCCATTACAAAACAAGCCGTTGACAATGCATCTGCAAACAAATTATTTTTGTTTATTACAGAAACACTTTGTGTTAAATCCGATGGATAACCCGTTTTTGAATTTATAATATGATTATACCTCTTCCCTTTTTCAAAAAAATACTTTTCATAATCTCCGGATGTTGCAATACTATATCCACTAAGATTTATTTTTTCAATTAATAAATTCACCGCCCTTGGATGTTTTATTCCCACAAACCAGTTGCTACCGACCCCTTTCACTTCTCCGCCAATATTTACAAGCGCCTCATTAATACCGGATGATTTTAAAACTTCAACTGCCTTATCAACTGCATATCCTTTAGCAACAGAACCGAAATCAAGTTGTATTTTTTTCTTTTTAATAATTTCGTTTCCGGATAATTTAATTTTATCCCAGCCTGAATTAATTAAAGCATATTTAATTTTTTCTTCAGACGGAATGGAGGCTTCATCCCCATTAAATCCCCAGGCAACCGTAACGGCACCTATTGACGGATCAAATGCACCTTTTGTGAGCCGCCGTATAGAATCACAAAGACCTATAAAATTGTAAAGTTCTTCATCTAATTTGATATTTCTTTTATCGGAATGATTGATCTTCCAAATTTTACTTTTCACATCATAAGTAGAAAATAAATTTTCAACTCGTTTTATTTCTCCAAAGGCTGAATTTATAGCGTTAATGGCAATATCTTCATTTTCATTTTTAACTTTAATTTCGGCTAAAGTACCCATAACAAATTGAGTACTGCTTACTATATTTTCTTTGCCGTAAAAAGAAATATTTGTTAGTGTAATTCCGATAGTAAAAAAGAAAATTACAAGAATAATATATTTGAATCTTAGTGGTTTATACTTTGACATCTAGGCTATTTTGATAAGGATTTTGTTTGGGACACATGCAATAGTGTTGCTCGAAGTAATAGAGATTATTTTGCAAAGTTTATGACGGCATGGCGAATTAATAATATTGATTTTTCTGTTTCTCACTTCAACTTCAGTGTTACCAATATAACCCGGAACAATAACGGAAGAATAATTTTTTGAAATATCAATTTTATCGTATACCCTGTTTTCATTTTGTAGGGTTATAAAATTGTTTTTAGGAAAAATTAAATTCCTTATAAAATTATCGTCCCTTTGTTCAATGCTTAAAAGATAACTGCCCGTTTTTTTATTAATATTTTCTCTGAAATTAAGAAGTGCCCTGTTAAAATCTTTTTTAGGGTTCAGCACTAATTTTGAATTATTACTTACAAAAATATCTCCCTTAATATTATGCTCTAACTTTGTAAGTTTTATATCAAAATACTTGTTATTAAACAATCCTTCATTTTCAGAATTATAAAAAAATCGATTATTAATTAGTCTGTTAATTTCTTTCCCTGCTAAAAAATTATTAAAATTGATATTATCAATCCGGTTTTTGAACAACATTAGGAAATCTGTTATTAATTCTTTATCCGAAGGCAGAAAAGCATAAGCGGAAAACCCTTCGTTATTACTAAAAGTATTTTTAATAATATTACCGGCACCAATTCCTGCTGTTAAAGCAGCGAAGCCTATACTTCCTGTTTTTAAAAATTCGCGCCTGTTCAATTATTTACCTCTTTAAAAATTAGTTCGTATAAAATTATTGATACCATTGTAAAGAAGGATAAATATAAAAGCACCGAAGAAATTGCCGCCAAGTAAACAAATGCCGGATGTATAAATCTCATTCCCCAGATAGAACCAAAAGTGAAAATTGTAGAGATCAAGGGTTCGATCATAAAAAATAATTTCCAAAAACCGGTTAATACGGAATTGAAATAAAAAATAATTCCTAGTGCAAAAAAGATTAATGAAAAAGCAATTATATGGTTGTGAGTTGTTATTAGCATTTCTGAAAAAGGTTTCGGATATGTTTCAGGTATATCAAGAATATCTTTGCTAATATCAACCTGCGAACCGTTAAATCGTTCTATTGCTTTTTGTGGTGAATAGCCCGTTGTTTGACTTAAGTAGGTCAAACCGACCATTACGCCGATTGTTAAAACCAAAACAAAAACAGTTAAGAACTTTTTTAAAGAACTCTCAAGTTGATACAATTTCAAATTCATATTTTGCTTCTTATTTTTTCATAAAGTAAGGTTAATTTTTTAATCCCTTTTGTTAAAGATCTCACAGATATTGTAGCACCGCTAATGCCGTCTATATCTTCCCCAATTTTATAATTCGATTTTGAATTCTTCCCTTTAAATTGATTATTCCAACTTTTAATTTTAACTCCCCCGCCGTAAGGCTCTCTATATTTGATAATATTAGTAGATAATATTTTTTCATTCTGATCGAATAGAACCAAGAATGTAATGGGCATAGATTTTCCGTAAACATTGTCAAGAAAACCCACGCTTAAAACGGAATCGGATTTAGATATTTTAAAAACATAAACAACATCGGAATAAAAATGCTGTTTCACATTTTTTTCCACTTCTTTTTTTATTTTAGCCGGTATTAAATATTTGGTAGATTCTATTTTAACATCTATCCCAAATTGAGCATAAATAATTTCAAGTGTTTTTTCTTTTATACTTTGTGGATAAACAGATATCCCCATACAAAAGAATAATAATATTATATGTAATTTCTTGATGAACATATTTCTTAGAACATGTATCCTACACCAAAGTTAAATAATTTGGTTATTACATTTCCCAATTCTATTTCCTTTTGTCCGTAATCTAATTTTATAACAACTGAAGGAATTGGTTTTATTGAAACACCTACCATCCATTTTGAAAAATGATACAGTGATTCTGTTTTACCGCCTGTTAAAGTATTTGCTGCGGTGTTGTAATCTGTAAATCTGAAAAAAGGTATGATGTCTGCTTCGGTCTTAAATACTTTTTTTAGATTATAACCAAGATCAAAATAATATCCATTTGAGTTTTCAATATTTCCCCTATCATAGCTGATATTTCCGTATTCAAAAACGGAAATAAAATTATTCTTTTCATATTTTCCGTGAAATTCAGCAATAGTAATTCTGTTTTCGGTTGCAGGTCCTTTTGCATCGTTATATGTAAATGAACCGCCGATTCGTAAACCCTCTACCCATAAATAATCAACATTTACGGTATATAATAATCTACTTGCATCAGATTTAAATCCAGCCTGTCTTCCTTTTCTTATTCCGTTTGAAGCGGAAAACTTGTCGCTGTTCAACCCTTCCATTATTGATAATTTGAATGAAATGTCTTTAAAATTACCGTAGACAGCAGCACCGTTACCAAACCACGTTGTTGGAATTATGTATTTTGAATAATCCGGTCTTTCCACTCCAAAGAATAGAGGCGGTTCGTGATATGGATTAATCAATCCGATTGAAGGTAAAATTACCCCTGCTTGAAACCCTATATTTTCATTCGGTTGATAATTGATATAAGCTTGTTCAATTGATAATTCCCCCTGACCGTTTTCAACAAAATTGTGTTCAATTTCCACTTCAGATTTAAAAGACCATTTTTCGGACCAACTGTGACTTACAAATAGTACAAATCTGTGAAAGTCCAATGTTTTTGTAGTTTGTCCTCCATCTATTTTAACATAATTATAATGCAATTCACCGTATCCCCCGATTGTAGTTTTAGGTACAAAAAAATCATCCTGCGCTGATATTGTTTTAGTGTAAACCAATACAATTGTTAAAGTTAGAGTAAAAAAGAATAACTTTTTCATTTTGGTTTTCCCTTTATTTTTTATTTTTATTTAAATAATCTTATTATTATTAAGATTAAATCTAAATAAGAATAGCGGGTTTGTCAAGTTCAGAAATGAATAAATTATTATTGTTTTGTCATTCTGTGTCCTTTTTAAAACGGTCGAAGAATCTGCATTTATTTTAGTAATGGAGATTCCGTGATATACACGGAATGACATTTCAATTATAAATAAGTTTTACCTTCCGCTAAAGAATTGATCTCGCTTTGTTAGTTTCAAATCTGAAAGCTGTGGTGCTTTTACTCTGATTTCCAATCTGTATCCACGGTAGGTTCCGATCGGATTCCAGACAAAATTCATTATCCATGCATGAAGATCTCGTGATATTCTTATTTGCGGTGCAACAAGTTCTTTTCTCTCAAAATCGTAACTGCCTGTAAATGATAAATTCCAATTCTTTGTCAAATTAAAATTAACGTTGGCATTTACATTAGCAAAAACATTAGATACAGATGGTGTAGGTTTGAAAATAGAATAATTAAAATTTAACGAAACATCCCACGGAATAGTAAAATCAGCTTCACGTTCATTATAAATTCCCCTTGAAATAACATTACTTTCTTGAATAAGTGAAAGTTCGTCCTTTTGTTCAGTACTGTCTTTTTTAAAATTATCTTTTGATTTGGAACCGGCAAGATGTGTTGAAACGGAAAAATTTAAACTCGTCATCCTGAATAATCCTTTACCCTCATCAATTAAAAATTTATTCACAGACCTGTTTGTATTTTCATCAAAATCATAAAAAGTAAAGCTGGACGAACCGGAAAAACTGAACAAAGTGCCCACCTGAGTTCTGTAACTCAAAAACAAATTGGAAAGTTTCAGGCTGTCGGCGGCAAAATTGTAGCTTAATCCGGCAGATAAATTAAGCAGTTGTATTTTCTTTTCTTTTGATGTTGTATCAGTTGGATCAACTTCCGTTTTCATCTCAAAAATATTAGCAATATTGAAAGAAATACTTTGTCTTTCACCGGCGGGTGCGCCGCCGTAAATTTCATCCTGGTATTTATCGTATTTAATTGTCTCGCCTTTAGAATTTATATACGATCCGTAATAACCCCATTTCGGAGAAGAAAAATCAGGTTGATAGCTGTATGAAATACTTGGATTAACAGTGTGTCTAATTGCGGCAATACCAAAAATATG
>CAZTZZ010000012.1:35985-46933 GCA_964617905.1 uncultured Ignavibacteriaceae bacterium
CCGTTGTAGTTGTAACCGAAAAGTTCGTACCATTTCTGGTGTGAATAATCGTTACTCGTTTTAAAAGGATAACTCTGTGCTTTGCTGAAAGTAATGTTTGGCAGCACTTCATTAATATCGTTTGTCTGTATTACCTGTCGTCTGCTGTAATTGATGGCAAGACTGTTGCCAGATTCTTCCCAGGTTTTGAACAATGTTGCATTCGAAACTATTTCGTTTCTTAAAACCTGGCTTAAATCGACACTCGTTAAATTTAAATAATTCGACGAAACAAAATCTATATTTACATCCAATCTTGTCGTCGGATTTAATTTTTGATTATGCCTCCATCTTATCTGCCAATCCTTTGATTCGGTTCTGTCCGGATCTGTGGTTTCACCCGTTTTAAAAAATTTATAACCGAGCTGAATACTGCCGCTGTAATTGTATCTTTTAACGTACCGGAATCTGCTTGCAAGACTGAAGCTCCCTCGGGTGTAATAATCTGCAGTCAAGTTAACATCTATATAATCGTTAATTGCCCAGAAATATCCGAAACGTGATAAATACTGCCCGAACCTTGCATCACTTCCAAACGCAGGTGGAAGAATTCCCGACCTCCTTCCCGACCTGATTGGGAAAACAGCAAAAGGTAAAGGTACTGGAAATGGAACTCCTCCAAAGTAAAGCCAAACCCATCTTGCAACTATTTGTTCGTTCTGTACCATTTTCATTTTAGGTGAATAAAAGTAATAATGGGGCGGGTTGTGGTTACAAGTTGTATAAATACCGTCAGCTATAAAATATGTGTTGTTGTTTACCTTGTGAATTTTTTCACCCGTGTAATATGTATCACCGTCGGAAGTTTTTGCAGCCGTAATCATACCGCGGGTAGTCTTAAAATTATAGTCGATTTTTTCCCCGCTGTAAGCATCATCGCCTTCAATTAATACAGGTGTTCCCACTAATGACCCGGAGATACTGTCGGAAGCCACTCCCCTTGCTTTTAAAGAGTTTGTGTTGAAATCGACATATATTACGGCACTTTTTAAATCCGTGGATTTGTATTTGATTTCGCTCTTGCCAAACAAGTCCATTTTTTTTTCATTAACTCTTAAAACCAAAGAATCGCTTGAGCTTGCATAAATAATTGTATCAGTTACGGATGCATTATCAGTTTTTGTATATAATGTATCGCTATTAATTTTTTTTACAAATGAAGAATCGGTTTTTTGGTTTTTTTGCGGAGAGATACTTTGAGCCAAATTAAAATTATTGATATTAACAATAACCAATAGGAAAGTTAATATTTTAATTTGTTTAAGAAAACATTTCATAAATATTCTGCTTAATTCAATTTATGAATTATAAAAAACCAACGATGAAGAACCGACAATCCCTGCTTCGTTTTTTAGTTGTGCGGGTAAAACTTTAATCCTGTTTTTTAACGCTTTAAGTACATTCTGCTCAATTGAACTTTTTATTGAATTCATGAGCGGCTCACCGAATGCAGAAACTCCGCCGCCGATAATAAATGTATCGATATCCAATAAATTACCAACCGAGGACAACGCACAACCCACATAAAATCCAACTCTTTCAATTATTTGCATTGCATATTCATCTCCTGTTTCAGCTGCTTCATTTATAATTTTTGGAGTAAGTAAATCAGTGTTATTATTTATAATGCTCAATATTTTAGAATCTTTATATTCCGGCAGCTCTTCTTTTACAATTTCCATCAAGTAATGGTTTCCGACGTAAGCTTCTACACAACCTTTAGAACCGCAATTGCATAAATTTCCTTTATAATCAATAGAAATATGTCCTATTTCCCCTGCAGCGCCTTTATCCCCCTGATAAATATTTCTGTTTAAAATTAGTCCTCCGCCTACGCCCGTGCCCAAAGTAATCAAAGCAAAAGAATTCAATTCTTTTCCCGCTCCGTAAAGCATTTCGCCGATTGCAGCTGCATTTGCGTCGTTGTCTAAAAATACTGGCAAATTAAATTCTTCTTTAATAATTTTAATTAGGTTAACGGTCCCCCAGCCAGGTACATTCGGCGGATTTGAAACCGTTCCTTCTTTTGAAGAGACTGAACCGGCTGCACCGATTCCAATTCCAATTATCTTAAATTCGTTTTTGGAGAGAGTTTCTGCAATTCCTTTTTTCAGCTGCGAAATAACTTCGTCCGGTCCACCTTTTCTGTTTGTAGGAACCATTGTGCTATATACAATTTCACCTGAATTGTTAACAATACCAAGTTTGATGTTTGTCCCCCCGATATCAACACCGAGTGCGTAAGTTTCTTTATTCATAAAATTATTTTTTTAATTGAAAAATAATCAAATATGATGTGGATTAAAATTAATATGAAGGTATTTTTAAAGATTTGTTTTAGATAAAAACTTGGTCTCATATGATCAGGATTCTTTTATGATTGTTTTTTTCAAAGATATCCTTTTAATATTATTACTTATCACCCGTCATAATTAGAAATGGTTTATTACTGAAGCTTTTATACTTTGGTCTTAATCTGTTAATATTATAATATTTTTCAACATCCACTAACTTTTTGTAACTGGTTACTATTTTCAGATCTTCATTTCCGTATTTTCCGTTTTTCAGCGTCACTAATTTTCCTGTATTACCCTGCAGAATAAGATCCAAAGCCAAATTACCGTAAGCCATCGGGACTAATGAATCCAAGGCATCGGGAACTCCGCTACGTACTAAATATCCTAAACGTTGATTTATGACATTTATTCTTTTGCCATTGTTGAACTTTGGAGACAATTCTTTTAACTCTGCGGAAATCAGGTCGCCTATACCGCCGAGTTTTTTATGTCCGAACATATCTGAGGTTTGATCTTCAAATATCATTTCACCGCCGTCAAACATTGCTCCTTCAGAAACAAGGACAACAGAATACCTGCTTGGGTTTGTATACCTGTCTTCTACAAGTAATTCAGTTAATCTTTCAATGTTAAATTTATATTCTGGAATTATGCACCTGTTTGCGGCTCCTGCCATAGTCGGCAGCAATGCAGAAAAACCTGCATATCTTCCGAATACTTCTATAACTAAAAATCTTTCGTGTGATCCGGCGGTTGTTCTCAAATTATGAGTCATTTCAATTGTTCGGGTTACGCACGTACTGAATCCGATGCAATAATCAGTCCCGGGTACATCGTTATCCATGGTTTTTGGTATTGCTACTACTTTAACGCCTTGTTCGTGCAGATGAACGCCATAACTTAGGGTATCATCGCCGCCGATGGGGATTAAATAATCTACCCCCAAATAATCCAGATTTTTCAATACTTCCGGAGTGAGGTCGTTTACATCTTCATTATATTTTTCCCTTAAATGATGCGGTACGTTTTTAGCCGGAACGTGACTTGCCCTTGTCCTAGAAGTATGCAGAAAAGTCCCGCCGGTTCTTCCGGTTTTATTAACTATCTCTTCTGTCAGTTTAATAATGTTACTGCTGTTGTCCGCATCAATTTCCCTTACTATGTCAACCAATCCACCCCAGCCCCGTCTGATTCCTATTACTTCGTAGCCCTCTTGAATAGCACGAATTGTTATTGCCCTTATTGCGGGATTAAGTCCCGGAACGTCTCCTCCACCTGTTAGAATACCTATTTTTCCCTTTTTAGATTTTATGTTGCTCATATCTTTAATTTATTGAATTAATTAATTAGCGAAATTCATACTTATAATTTTAATTTCTTCCGGATAATTTATTTTCCCCATTGTTGTTTCCACAACAGGCTTGGCAAATAATTCAATTAAAGCCGGTGAGCTTTTTTGATGTGCAAGGTTTAGTGCTAAATTCACTAATCCTTCATAACCTTTTTCTTTTATTAAATTTACCAAATTAAATTTTACACCGACTTTTATATAAGACATATATTTATTTCCCGGAATTGTAACCGGCGAAGATATATTGCCTTGTACTGCCTGTTTTCCGTTTAATAATAATCTCCAAGGAAAAGAACTTATTCTAAAATCCGTATTGGAAGTAACTTTAGAATCCGCATTTGGATTTTTAACTTCAACATTTAAAATGAATTCAAACGGAAGTGAGCCGCGAACAAATGCTGTAGACAACTTCAAAATATCCAAAGATGAAAAATCTCTGACCGTTGTTTTGTTATTTATTCTTACACTGCCGAGCCTAATCGATTCTAAATTAGCCAGCCTGTATTGCAGACGGGAAAAACTTGTTAATTCTTTTACAACTCCGCATCCGGAAAATGTAAATAAAATTATAAAAATTAAACCCAATTTTCTCATTATAGCTGTATTGCTTTAGATTCTTCAATTTTATTTAAAATTAAATCTGCAATTCGTAATGCTCGATGACCGTCTTCACCGGAAATCAATGGTTTCGTTTTTTCTTGAATTGATCTTATAAATAATTCCAGTTCGTATTTTAATGCGTTTATTTCATCAACCTGTGGCTGTTCGTAGACAACACGTTTTTTATTCTCTCCTATTCCCATTTCTCCGAACGAAATAGAATGCGAATCAACTTTCTCTTCAGATGGAATAAGCCTGTAAACCTCAGAAGTGCCGGTAACAAAATCCAAAGACAAATAAGTATCCTTCTGAAATATTCTCATCTTTCTCATTTTCTTCTGTGATATTCTGCTTGCCGTTACATTTGCAACTGCACCGTTTTCAAATTTAATTCTTGCATTTGCAATATCAATTTTATCTGAGACTACAGCCACACCGCTCGCTTCAACTTTTTGCACTTTGCTTTTTATAAGACTTAAAATTATGTCTATGTCGTGTATCATCAAATCCAACACTACGGCAACGTCGGTTCCTCTCGGATTAAATTGTGCGAGTCTGTCTGTTTGAATAAACATCGGATTTGAAATATATTTTTCAAGAGCAAGAAGTGCGGGATTGAATCTCTCAATATGTCCGACCTGAAGATTTAATTTTTTTTCATTACTGATTATTACTAATTCTTCAGCTTCTGTAATGGTAGAGGTGATAGGTTTTTCAACAAAAACATGAATGCCTTTTTCAAAACATTTTTTTACGATGCTAAAATGTTCACTTGTTGTAGCTGCAACTGAAACCGCTTCGCACTTTTCAAGCAGAGAGTCAATACTTTCAAATGTTACAGTACCGAATTCTTCAGACGTTAATTTTGCCTGTTCCGAATTTATATCAAAAACGCCAATCAATTCGCAATCATTAATCTGAGAAAACATTTTTGTATGAAGTTTACCCAAATGACCGGTACCTATTACACCTGTTTTTATTTTTTCCATTTTATTTTCTCTTAATCAAACTGTAGCCGATTATTCTGTCATATCCTCCCAAATCAGGTTCATTATAATATAAAAAGATATGATATTCATTAGTTGTTTCCCAGCTGTTGCCTTCAAAAACTAACCAGTCATAACTGATTTCTCCTTTGCTGTTGCCAACTGCGGCAACATATTGGTAATCGTATATTCCTCTTTTTAATGGAATATTAAACGTATAAAGATCATCTTCCTTATTCATTTTATAAAAATCGCTTACCGTCCAATTATTAAATGCACCGACAAGATAAACATCACCGTAATTTTCTTCCGGAGTTCTAAAGGAGAAATTTACATCTAAATATGTAGAATACCGATTTTTAAAATTTTTAATTTTTTCACCCCCATTTAGGTCCTTATTTCCTTGTTCAAAAAAGCGGGAATACTCTATCCCGTCATACTGTGCGTCAACATTTTTTGTATTGAAAAGATTTACGTCCATAAAATTTAATTGCCTGTATTCATTTCCCGGTTGAATATCCCTTGCAGTAAAAGTAAAATTTCTGTCGGCATCCCAGTAGTATTGGCGTTTTAAAGTGTTAAAATTTCTGTCAATTATAAAGGGATAATTTATTTTATGATTTTCAATTATTCTAACTTCACTAACATATTCGGGGAATAATTCTTCAGGCAGATAAAATTTAGTTGAAACATTAAACACTTTATTTAATTCGGTGGGAAAAAGATCGGTTCCCTCCAATTGATCTTCCTGTATTGTACTGCTCAAAGTAAGTTCTTTAGAAACCACATAAAATTTACCTTCGGCGTAGACTAATGTTGTGTCGCTGAAATCAGTGATATAAAATCTCCAATTACCGGAAAAAGGAAAACTTACAAAATCTTTTTTAGTCGGGAACCTTCCTTTATAATGATAGTTAGCCTCTTCAACTGTGTTCGGCAGAATTGAGGCTGAAAATTTATAGCCTCTGTCTTTTCCGAAATTTGTCAAAAATAAATTATCGTAGGGTTTCCAGTTTCTGTCGCAAAACCTGAATACAGCAATTAAATTGGGTTGATCATTTGCTTTAACGTCAAACTCAATGGTGATTTTATCTTTTGTTTTTTTATCAATTAAAAGAACAGGCAATTGGGTTTGATCATTATTTTTATAAGCTTGCAGACTTTTAATTGTAATATTTTGCGGTAATAATACAGAAGGGAAAAAATATAAAAAAAATATAAATTCTAAAGGAAATAATTTCATTTTTAAAAGTTAAATATCTCCACACATTTTATAGATGAAAGCGGAATGTATATTTTAACTTTAGTGCCCTCCCGCTCTGTTTCAAGCAAAATACTGTCATCGTGTGTTTCTATTAATTTACCGGATTTGAAAACTATTTCGTAAATGGGTGTTTCGGTTTTAGGATCGGATGTTATACCGTAGTTTTCGTGCATAGTAACATTTAAAGTTTGTCCAATATATGATGCCCAATCAAATTTCATTTTATAGCCATTATTTTTTTTGAAATGATTTTAAGTAAATGTTTTACAGTACCTAATGATACGTTTTTTAACTCATTTTGGCAAATATAAAAAATTTTGTTTGGTTAAAAAAAAGCTGCACAAAATTATTGCACAGCCTTAAAATAAAAAGAATATTTTATTATTTACTAAAGATTTTTTATCTCGGAAGTTAATTTTCCGATTGCATCTTTTGCATCACCAAAATACATAAGTGAATTATCACCGAAGAATAATTCATTACCAATACCGGCATAACCCGGATTTAAAGAACGTTTATTAATTACGACTGTTTTTGCATAATCAACATTCAGTATCGGCATTCCGTAAATAGGACTGCTCTTGTCGTGACGTGCAGCGGGATTAACAACATCGTTTGCACCGATAACAATTGCAACGTCTGTATTGGCAAAATCGTTATTTATATCTTCCAGAGCAAAAAGTTTATCGTAGGATACATTTGCTTCCGCCAGCAGTACATTCATATGTCCGGGCATACGTCCTGCAACAGGATGAATTGCAAATCTTACATTGATACCTTTGTCTTCAAGTGCCAACATTAAATCTCTAACTGCGTGCTGTGCTTGCGCAACTGCCATCCCGTAACCGGGAACAATAATTACATTGCTAGCAACTTCAAGTATCATTGCAAGTTCTTCTGCATCAACTGATTTTACGTCTCCTTTCGGTCCTTCACTTCCGCTGCTTCCGCCGCCGTCAGCTGCACCTGCATTTGCCCAACCTCCAAGTACAACATTCATAAGTGAACGGTTCATTCCGCGGCACATTATAAGAGTAAGTATTATACCGGAAGCACCAACTAAAGCACCGGCAATAATTAAAACATTATTTTCAAGTATAAAACCTGTTGTTGAAGCAGCAATACCTGAATACGAATTAAGTAACGAAATTGCTACAGGCATATCTGCACCACCAATAGGCAGTACTAAAAGTACGCCTAATACTAGTGAAACGCTTGCTATGACTAATACTAAAGTAGAGCTTGCAGGATACATTAAAACATAAACACCTGCTCCTAAAACAAATAGAAACATTACGACGTTTACAAAATGTTGTCCTGGATAATGAACTACTTTACCTGTTACTAATCCTTGAAGTTTACCGAAAGCAATAAGTGAACCTGTAAAAGTAACACTGCCAATTAAAAGGCTAAGTACAATTGCAATGCCTGTATTTAAAGGCATAACTGGTGTTATTTTGTAAAATTCTGAAAGAGCAACTAACAAGGAAGCACCACCGCCAAATCCGTTTAACAAACCAACCATTTGTGGCATTCCCGTCATTTTAATTTTAAGTGCTAAAACAGCACCTATTAAAGATCCTATTACTCCCCCTATTATAATCCATTCATAAGTCAAAACATTTTGATCTAATAAAGTGACTACAATAGCCATCAGCATACCGATTGAGGAATAAAGATTTCCTTGTCTTGCTGTTTTGGGAGAACCTAATTTCTTAATACCAAAAATGAAGAATATTGATGATATCAGATATATAATTTCAATGGCTATATTCATTTCTTATCTCACCTTTTTTTTGAACATTTTGAGCATTCTGTCTGTAACTAAATAACCTCCGACAACATTTATCATCGCGAAAATTACTGCTAAAAGACCAAGAATTGTACTGATTGTAAATTCTTCGGCTCCTGCACTTAACAATGCACCGACTATTGTGATACCGGATATTGCATTTGATCCCGACATTAGAGGTGTGTGAAGTGTCGGGGGAACCTTTGTTATCAATTCAAAGCCTACGAATATTGCTAATACAAAAACGTATATCAGCATTAAAAAACTTGTAACATCCATAGATTTTTCCTTTTTTAATTTAAGAGTTCTTTGATTCTGGGATTTACTACATCTTTGTTGTGCGTTATTAATGCACCTTGAACTATTTCATCCTCTAAATCCAACTCTATATTTCCTTCTTTTGAAATATGATTTAACAAGTTAAGAATGTTCTTAGAATACATTTCACTTGCGTGCGTTGGAACCTGACTCGGTAGATTTGATTCGCCAATAATTGTAACACCATGTTTTGTAACTACGTTATCTTTTTCACTAACTTCGCAGTTACCTCCGAATTCAACCGCCATATCAAGAATTACACTTCCCTGTTTCATATTTTTAACCATTTCTTCGGTAACTAAAACAGGAGCTTTTTTACCCGGTATTAAAGCAGTTGTAATTACAATATCTGCTTCTGTAACATGCTTGTAGATTAGTTCTTTCTGTTTCTTCAAAAATTCTTCCGAAGCTTCTTTTGCATATCCGCCTTCGTCCTGCATATTTTCGTCGGTTTCAACTTCAATAAATCTACCGCCGAGTGATTCAACTTCTTCTTTAACTGTTGGACGGATATCCGATACTTCTACAACCGCACCCAATCTTTTTGCAGTGCCCAGTGCCTGAAGTCCGGCTACACCTGCACCCATAATAACAACTTTTGCCGGTGAAATTGTACCGGCGGCAGTCATCATAAGCGGAAAGATTTTACCGAGTTTATCGGCACACATAATTACACTTTTGTAACCCGCCAGATTTGCCTGTGAGCTTAATGCATCCATTTTTTGTGCAAAAGTCGTACGTGGAATCATATCCATAGAAATAACATTGATGCCTTTTTCAGCACATTCTTTCGCATTTTTAAAGTTATGAAGCGGATAAAGAAAAGTGATAAGAAGTGTCCCCTCTTTCATTAATTCTAATTCCGGCTTCTTTAATTCGGGATGTTCCACCGGACGCTGCACTTTTAATACAACATCTGCAGAATTGTACAATTGATTTATATCCTTAACGATTTTTGCACCGACGGACTCGTATTGCTCGTCTGTGAAACCCGCATTTAAACCTGCATTTGTTTCTATATGAACTTCGAATCCTGATTTAATTAATTTAGATGCAACATCGGGAATAACGGCTACTCTGTTTTCGCCTGGTAAGTTTTCTTTCGGAACTGTTATAATCACTTTTTTCTCCCTGTCTGATTATAAACAAAAAATATTTATTCTTAAAAATTAAAACGATTTGCAGGCAATTCCAAATTTGGAAGCAAATAATTTACAGAGACAAACCTAATAGTAAAGTTTAGTAGTATTTTCGAACGATTTCAAAGAAAAAATTTTGCTTAAATGAGAGTGTCTCTGGAAATAATAATTATATTCATTTAAGAAGTTGGTAATTCAGCGTTCTATATTCGGTGTTCATTATTAAACTAAATGCTTTGACGTTTCATGTTTTGCGTCATACGTCTTACTTAATATCGGGCTGTTCTTTAGTAAGACAATGAATAGTCCCCAAACCCCAGACCAAATCTACCGAATGAATACCGATTACTTTTCTATTCGGGAAAAATTCACTTAAAATTCCGAGAGCTTTCCTGTCGTTTTCATCATTAAAAGTTGGCACTAATACAGAATTGTTTGCTATAAAAAAATTAGTATAACTTGCCGGTAATCTTTGGTTCTTAAAGTATAAAGTTTTCGGCATCGGAAGTTTTATAATATTCAGCCCATTTTCCCCGTTCAAAATTTCCAGGTTTTCTTTCATAGGCTTGTAATTTTCATCCTTGGAATTTTTTTCATCAACGGCAACAACAGTATTTTTATTTACGAACCTGCAAATATCGTCAACGTGTCCGTGTGTGTCGTCGCCGGCAATTCCTTTGTTCAGCCAAACAACTTTTTTTATACCTAAATAATTTTTAAAAATTCTTTCGTAATCTGTTGTAGTAAATCCTTTATTTCTTGTTTGAACTTTTTCATCTTGGAGACATTCTTCAGTTGTTAGTAAAATTCCATTTCCATTCGAGTCAATACTTCCGCCTTCCAAAACAACCTTCCTTTTTTGATGAACGGCAAGATTTTCTTTTATGTTAAATTTTTTAGAAATGAATGAGGGGAATTTTTGATCTTTTTTAAAATCGTTGTATTTAGCCCAGGCATTGAATTTAAAAGATACCTGTTCAAGTTTTTTTAATTTTTGATTTTCAACATAAACCGGAGAAATATCCCTCAGCCAGCCCCTGTCTGTATCAAATTTTATAAACTCTACTTTTTCTGAAAATGAATGAGAAGATCTTAATATTTTTTCCGCTTCCGATTTTTGTTTTTCTGATTGAACGATTATCCTAACTTTTTCACCAGGAAT
>CAZTZZ010000013.1:0-21407 GCA_964617905.1 uncultured Ignavibacteriaceae bacterium
AGTCGGAACGGCGGGATTTGAACCCGCGACCACTTGACCCCCAGTCAAGTACGCTACCGGACTGCGCCACGTTCCGAAAAGTTTCTAACTCTAAAATAATAACTTTTGACAAAAGAAGTAACAAACAACAAAATTCAAATCATAAATAAATATCAAAAGCTAAATCACAATAACCAAAATATTTTGGAATCCGTCAGCATTATAGCTGCACCAGACAGGCTTGATTAGTGGATTTTGGAAATTGTTAATTATTTGTGATTTGGGCTTTGAATTTTGGGATTTAATAAAATGAGATTTCTCACACTCACTCCGTTCGGTCCGTAAAGACATTATACTTTAACTTTTACAGTTTGGAGATGAGTATTTCTAAAATATTTTTAAGCTCAAGCAAATCACTTTTAAGTGAAATGTCTTCCTGCTTTTCTTGTTTGTCTGAAACCGGTTCGGTATGAGGCATCTCTTTTTTTACTGACTTTACATCTGCTTCATCTTCGGGTGCTTTATTTTCAAGAATTTTTCTTGCTCCTTCTATTGTGTATTTTTTCTCCCGTAGAAGCGATGTAATTTTAATAATAAGCTGGATATCTTTGTTGGTGTAGATTCTGTTACCGGCTCTGTTTTTCTGCGGCTTAAGGTTCTCAAACTCACTCTCCCAATAGCGGAGAACATACTGCTCAATTCCGGTGATGCGACTTACTTCACTAATTGAATAATATAATTTTTTTATTGATAGCTCTTTCAAATCAGCTCAAGATTATTTTTAGTAAAAATATATAATCATTGCAATAATAGCAAGAAAAATCTGTTGAATAATTATTTCGTTTAATTAAAAGGGTTAACTTACTTTACGGTAGGTGGTTATTATATCTTATAAATTTTAATATTGGAATTTATTCAAGCATTTTCTTTTTCAATAATGCCAATAATTTCACCAACATCATTCAGTTCATAGTCAGCATCGTGAGTCTGTGTGTCGAATGTGTCACCGTATTTAGCAAATGCAGTTTTCATTCCAACATTTTTAGCGCCGACTATATCTCTTTCAGCCCAATCCCCTACCATTAAAGATTCTTCCGGCGTTACTTCAAGTCTTTTAAGTATTGCCATAAAAGGCTCCGGTGCAGGTTTAATTTTACCGGTATCTTCCGAAGTAACAACTGCATCAACTATATGATGAAAATTTAAATATGCCAATCTCAGCCAAGCTTCTTTGGTCGGTGCATCGGATAAAATGCCCATCTTGATTCCCATTTTAAGCAGTGTGTTAAGCGTAGAGTAAACGTGCGGATACGGTATAAGCGCTGCTTCACGTGCTCTTCTATATGCAACTATTCCAGCGGAAAGAATTTTATAGTCAATTTTTTTAAGTACACGTTGAAGAAATAAGTCGAAGACCTTTTGATATTCCATGCCTTTTTCGTCGTAAATTTCGTCAATAATTGTGCTGGCTTCTGAGGGCGTTAGTTTTAGTCCGGCATCGCACATAGCCGGTATTGCCCCCTCAATTGCTTTGCGTTTCATATTCATAAAATCAACAAGTGTGTTGTCGAGATCAAAAATAATGGCTTTTATCATTTAAGATTGTCCTTTAACTTTTAAGTACTTTTGTATCAAATGAACTGCTGCAGAATAACTTTCTTCTTTAAATCCCGAGATGTATCCGTCACAGGCAGATGCAGTTATCAATTTTTGCCTGAAATCTTCCCTTTTTGAAAGATTGGAAAGATGAACCTCGATCTTTATTAATTTCACTTCTGCAAGTGCATCTCTAATTGCCACGGATGAATGCGCAAATCCACCGGGATTTATAATAATTCCATCAAACTCTTTCTCTGAGTTTTGAATTTTGTCAATTATTTCACCTTCGTGATTGCTTTGAAAAAAAGAGAAATCGGTTCCGGGAAACTCATTAATTATTTTTTTTTCTATATCACTTAAGCTAAATTTGCCGTATTCAAATTCATCTCTTGTCCCAAGTAAATTCAGGTTTGGTCCATTTATTATTAGTAATTTCATTTTGTTTCTGCCATCTTATCAATTACTTCTCTTATTTTAGGAGATAAATACATTTCTTCTATACCTAATTCTTTTAATGCTGCGGCAAGAATCATCACCTTTCTCTGCTGATTAGCCATTTTATTAATGACAATTACCTTGTTTTCTTTCAACAGACAATATCCTCCTTTAAAATCACCTTTTTCAAATCTTACCTTTGCTCCAAGTTGATGTGCAAGATCTTTAAGATCCTGAAGTACACTTTCAAATTCTTTTTCTTTAATTTTCATATGACTATTTTAATTGAAATTGTTTTGTAAATGTAAATAAGAAATTATTAAAAAGGAATTAAATAAATCTTTAACCAAGAATTTACCTCCCATACACAAAAAGAAATAACGCAAAAAATTTCACATAATCATTGTATTAACTTTTATAAAAAAAGTCTATTTATACGCTCTTAAGTATTAGCTTGCTCCAGCTTTTTTATACGACCATTGATTTGATAAAATGCTCAAAGAAATAATTTAATCAATAACACAATTATGGAATTAGATTGAAGATATTTAATTAATTTAAGACGATTGTAATTAATTTTTTATAGTAGAAATAGCATTTATTAAAATATATAATATCTAATATTCTATGTAATTAAACATATCAATAAATGAATATTATAGTATAATTACAATTTTTAATAGATACTAATTCAGATTTCCTAATATTTCATCAAACTGTTTAATGAATACAGTTAAATGTTCTTGCTCCATTATTAATGGGGGCAACAGACGGATAACGTTCCCAGCCGTTAAATTGGACAGTATTTTTCTGTGTCTTAGCTGTTCCACAATTTCATATCCTCCCTTTTCCATTACAATTCCTATCATAAAACCTTTCCCTCTTATTTCAGATATTAAATCAGGATATTTAGTTTTAAGATGCTCCAATTTTGTAAAGAAATCTATACTCAGTTGTTCAACTTTTTTAACGATATTATTTTTATTTAAATAATCTAAAACGGCGATTCCTGCGGAACAAGCAACTGGATTTCCCCCGAATGTTGTACCGTGTTTCCCGTAGTCAAAGATATCTTTTAATTCATCTTTTACAATAAATGCACCGAGTGGGAGTCCGCCTCCTATTGCCTTTGCAGTTACAACAATATCAGGAGAAATATTGTAGTGCTGAAAAGCAAAAAGTTTACCCGTTCTTCCAATTCCGGATTGTATTTCATCTGCAACTATTAAAAAATTGTACTTTTCTTTCAACTCAAATAATTTTTTTACAAATTCTTCTTTTACGGGTTTTACTCCTCCCTCTCCCTGAATAAATTCTAAAAAAACTCCGGCTGTATTTTCATTTATTTTTTCTTCTAAATTGTTAACGTTGTCAAAAATTATATGGCCGACATTAGATAAGAGCGGTTCAAAACCTTTTCTGTGTTTCTCTCTTGCAGTAAGGCTCAATGAGCCGTATGTTCTGCCGTGAAAAGAGTTAGTCAAACTGAATATTTTTTTATCTGGACCATATTTCATTCTTATTAATTTTATAGTCCCTTCAATTGCTTCGGTACCGCTGTTTGTTAAAAAGGCTTTATCCATTCCGGAAAATTCTAATAACTTTTCAGCAAATTTAGTCTGTATGCCAGTTATATAATAATTTGAGAGATGAGAGAATTTTTTAATTTGTTTTGTAACAGCTTCAATTATTATTGGGTGTGCATTTCCGAGTGCATTTACTCCAAGTCCCGACATAAAATCCAGATACTTATCGCCGTTTTTATCAATTAAAAAGACTCCATCTCCTTTTACAATTTCAATTGGAATCCTTTTGTATGTAGGAAGAAACGCTACTTGCTCTCTTTCAAATAGTTCGGAATTATTCATAAAATGCTAAATGGTGTTAAAAATAAAATTAAAAGAAGAAAAATAAAAAATACAAAGGAAGATAAAATAGAATACAATCTCATTTTTGTAATAGTGTAAATCCCGAAAGAGAGCAAGAAAATGCTCCAACAAATTATTAAAGCTTCAAGCGATAAAAGTGAATAAGCCAGCGTAGGTTTTATTACTGTTGGCGGAGGATTTATTGAAAACAAATAACTTCCGAATAAAATTATTTCTATTAAAAATAATAGAACAAGTGCAAAAATTCCTGGAATAAAAGAGTAAGAAATTACGGAAAATATATCTATGAACCTGGACTCAACAAGAAAAATTTTATTAACTTGCAAAATCACAAAAGAATATAAAAGTAAGAAAATTACTACTTCAGCAAGCACTAAAATATAATCCGAGAAGAAACCATTTAAGAGAAAGTCTGTATCTCCGTTCATCATTTTAAGAAAAAAAGAATCTACCATAAATTTTAAGGCGGAGAGAAGAACTATAATTATAACAAAATTTTTATGTTCGCTCCATATTATATTTTGGAATGCTTTCGTCGGTGTTTCTATTAATAGTCTGATATTGTGCCAAAGATTAATATTCCAGACTCTTGCCCGCAGATAGTTATTGCATTCAGTACAGTTTAATCTGAAGGATGCGTTATCATTACCGCAGCTTTTGCATTTGACAGTGTTTTTCATTTTCGGATTCCTAATATTAGTACTGAATATTTTATCTTTAATCTATTTTATAAACAAACGAGTTCGGTTGAAGACTTCCATTTATCTTAATAACATTTAGTTTAAATTAATTTTTAAAGATAGTTGTGGTTGTTTTGTAACGCTATTCTCTTCTACGGAAAAATCAAATAACTGGGCATCTACATAAGCATCAATTAAATTGAGCAAATATGTGAGTCCCATGTAAATGGAGACCAAATCACGTTGGTCTTGGTAAAATATTCTTAAAGTTCTAAATCTTTCGTTTCCTGTTTGAATAAATAACTCTCTATTTTCATTATATTTATTATTATTATGTATCCAGCCTGCCGCCAATCCACCTAAAATTCCCCAAACAATAGGAGCTTTTATATACGATTCATTGTAGATTTGTCCCCAGCCAGGTAATATTGCGCTTCTCAGCACAGCACCCAAGGGTGATTTTTTCATAACATAAAGAGAATCATTTTTCGGTTTATCCGATTGATCGGGCTTTGATTGCTGAGCATAATTTATATTCTGCAGCAACAAAAAGAGAAGTGTAAGACTAATTATATGTTTGATTGATAATTTCAAATAATTCAAATATTCTTTCAAATTCATCGTCTGAATAAAATTCAATAATAAAATGTCCTGTTCCGTCTTTTTTCCTTCTGCAAAGTACTTTTGTACCGAACATTTTTCTAAGTCTGTCTTCAATGTCATTAAGATTTGTTGAAGCTGCAGTTTGTATTTTTGTAACGTTATTTTTAGTGGAAGAAATATTATTAGAAGAAAGTTTTTTGGCAAGTTGTTCTACCTTTCTTACAGAAAGTCCGTCTTTTAATATTTTCCTCAATGCAAGTAGTTGAAGTTTTGCCGATGGTAAATTAATAATTGCCCTTGCGTGTCCTGCCGAAATTTCATCTTTAATAATACTTTGTTGAACTTCTTCGGGTAACTTTAATAATCTAATTGAATTAGCAATAGTAGTCCTGTTCTTTCCCATTTTTTCAGCAATTTCTTCCTGAGTCAGATGACATTCTTCCATCAGTCTTTTATAAGCTTTTGCTGTTTCTATAGCATTTAGACTTTCGCGTTGAATATTTTCAATCAATGCAAGTGCAAGCATTGTTTCATCTGAATCAACTTTAATAATATAAGCAGGAATGTCTTTGTAACCTATGTCGATACACGCTTTAAGTCTTCTTTCACCGGAGATAAGTTGATAATCACCATTTAATCTTCTTACGGTTATGGGTTGAATTAATCCATTTTGGAGTATGGATTTTTTTAATTCATCTAAAGCATCCAAATCAAAATTTGTTCTTGGTTGAAAAGGATTGGGTGACACTTTATCAACAGGAATTTTGGCAAGCTGATCAACTCCGTTTCCGTCATCTATTTTTACTTTGGAATAATCCGGAGCTGCATCCCAATCTACATTAAGATTTTTTGGATTGATGAGCGCATCAAGTCCCCTGCCCAAACCTGTTTTTGATTTACTCATTTAGTTTTAACTTTGATTTTTTTTCTAATATTTCCGAAGCAAGAGCCATATAATTTCTTGCACCTGTTGAAACTGCGTCATAAAGTATAACAGGTTTGCCAAAACTCGGAGCTTCCGCAATTCTGACATTTCTATAGATCATAGTTTTAAAGACTTTTTCACCAAAATATTTTTTTACCTCTTCAGCAACTTGTTTTGAAAGTCTCAGTCGTATGTCAAACATAGTTAACAGCACACCTTCGATAGTAAGTTTCCTGTTGTAATGCTGTTTTACAATATTAATTGTGTTCAGCAGTTGTCCCAATCCTTCAAGGGCAAAATATTCACATTGTACAGGTATTAAAACAGAATCAGAAGTGGAGAGAGCGTTGAGCGTAAGCAGACCAAGAGAAGGCGGACAATCTATTATTATATAATCATACTTATCATTTACTTTACTTATTACTTTGCCTAAAACATTTTCCCTTCCATCCATATCAACCATCTCAATTTCTGCACCTACTAAATTTATATTAGAGGGCAAGAGATCTAAAAATGGCATATATGTATTTATAATTACATCTTCAATTTCTCTAGTTCCTATAATTACTTCATATACGGATGGAGAATGATCCTGGACACTGACTCCCGAAGATGAATTAGCCTGCGGGTCTGTATCTATAAGCAAAACCTTTTGTTCTGCAGCCGCCAAACAAGAAGATAGGTTTATGGCTGTTGTAGTTTTACCTACTCCTCCTTTTTGATTAGCAATTGAAATAATTCTTGCCATAAAAAACAGTTAAACCTATAATTTTAATAATTAATAAAACTAAACAAAATAAAATTTTTTAGTTTTGCCGAAAGTTAATGAAAAGTAGAATAATTAAACTTGAATTTCTTCCCCGAAATTCATTATACAACAATTCATTCCCTTTTCTTCCATTTGACATTTAAAATCTTCGAGATTGACTTCTATTATAGGAAATGTATTATAATGCATAGGTACCGCAATTTTGGGATGTACAAGCTCAACTGCTTTTACTGCATCACTAATTCCCATTGTATAATTATCTCCAATCGGTACAAGCATATAATCTATATTATTCATTTCACCAATGAGCTTCATATCATAAAATAAACCTGTATCACCTGCGTGATAAATGCACGAATCATCAACTGTAACAAGAACTCCTGCTGGTTCTCCGGCATAATTGCCTTCCGGTGTTTGAGAACCGTGATGGGCAATTGTAAACTTAACTTTTCCGAAATCAAATTCGTGCCCACCGCCGATAGACATATCGTGGGCGTCAAAGCCTTTTGATTTACAGTAGTTAGCCAGTTCAAATGTACAAATAAATTTTGAGTTACATCTTTTTGCAATTTTAAATGCATCACCTAAATGATCGCTGTGGGCATGAGTTAGAATAATGTAATCTGCGTCAACTTCGTCAGATTTTACGGGTGAAGTTGGATTATCATCCAAAAACGGGTCAATAAGAATTCTTTTTCCGTCATTACTTGTAATTTGAAATGCTGCATGAGAAAAATATTTTAGCTTCATTTAATTCTCCCTTATACATATAATCATAAATTATTATCTCTATATATAATTAAAATGATTATTTCTTTGATTTTTTATATTGATAAAATATTCCTTTCCATCCCGCAATTGCCGGTGCTTGAAAAGCATTTTCAATCTTTCTTTTAAGGGCATCTTTTGAAAGTCCCCTTATTAAAGTACCATTTTCAGCAACAGATATGCCTCCTGTTTCCTCCGAAACAATTACACTCATTACATCAGCTTGCTCGGTAATACCAATGCCTGCCCTGTGCCGCATTCCAAGTGATTCTCCGTCAACAATTGTAATTAAAGACAAAGGCAACGTACATCTTGCCGCTTCAATAACTTCTCCTTTAACAATAACAGCGCCATCGTGCAGAGAAGAATTTGGGAAGAAAATATTTGTCAGTAAATCCACACTCAATTTACCGTTTATCTGTTCACCGGTTTCAGTAAAACCTCTAATACCGGTTGATTTTATTATTACAATTAATGCCCCATGCTGATGCTGAGAAAGTTGAAATGCAGCCTCCGTAATTATTGATGCGGCGTTTCCGTTTTCTGTTTTGACAAACATTTTAAAAAAAGGATTGTGTGCTACAATTACCAATAATCTTCTTATTTCTGGTTGAAAAAGAATTAAAAAAGCTAAAACCCAAATATCCGTAATAAGTTTTAACAACCAGCTTAATTCTTTCAAATTTAATGCTTTTGCAATTAAGGAAAGTAAAAGAACAATAACCAATCCCATAAATATTTGTGCGGCTATAGTTCCTTTAAGAAAAGTATATACTTTATAAAAAATAAATGCAACCAATGCAATGTCAAGCACATCGGCAAAAGTTACTGTAAGGAAACCAATTTTTAAGACTTCAAACATATAAATTAAATTAAATTGTTTAATAATTTACAAATTTGGACACCATTTTCAACATTGTGTGTCCTTATTATCTTTGCACCATTCCTTACTGCAAGTGCTTCAACAATTGCAGATGCAGTGTCTCTTTCATCTACATCCAGTTTCAATGTTTTACCTATAAAAGATTTTCTCGATACACCAATTAAAATTGGATATCCAATAGATTTAAAATCTTCTAATCTTTTTAAAATTTCATAATTATCATTTATACTTTTACCAAATCCAATTCCAGGATCTATTAAAAGATTTTTTATTCCCATTTTTTTTATAGCTACCGATTTTTCATAAAGAAAGCCATATATTTCTTTTACAACATCATCGTAAAGGGGCTTATCTTGCATATTTTTTGGTGTCCCTTTCATATGCATAAGCACATAGGCAGAGTTATATTTCTTAACTACATTTATTAGTTCAGGGTCAATTTTAAATGCATTTATATCATTTATAATATTAGCCCCTGCTTCAAGTGCAAGTTCAGCTACTTTACTTTTAGTTGTGTCAACTGAAACAACAATATCAGGTCTTTCTTTTTTTAATTGTTCAATTACAGGTATAACTCTTTCGATTTCGGTTTTAGTATCAATACTTTTAGCACCGGGTCTTGTTGATTCACCACCTATATCAATTATATCTGCACCTTTTTTCAACATTTCAAGACAGTAGTTTACTGCTTTTTTAGGATTTGAGTATTTTCCCCCATCCGAGAAAGAATCTTCAGTAACATTTAAAATACCCATTACATAAGCATTTCTAAAATCGAAAACCTGTCGGCCTATTTTATAAGATTTATCTTCATATTTTTCATAATTATTTATACAATTCAAAAGTAAATATCCCAATTCTTCATCACCCGCAGTAAGAATTTTTCTGGCTAAATTAAATAACTCTCCTAAGGATCCTGTTATCAAAATATTTAATTTTTCTGATCCATTATCAGAATTTTTATAGCATATTTCTCCTTCGTTCAAAACTATTTTTTGAGTTTTAAGAGCCAAATTTTTGGGAAGCATACTAATTTCCAAAGCCAGCAAACCAAGTCTGTAAACTTCTCTGTAAATATTATACAGCACACTGTATTTATCAAAAACTTCTTTGTGTGATAAATTTAATATTTGAGCTACCAATTACTTTCCCTATAAAAAATAAAAGGTGACAAATGCCACCCTTAAATAAAATAATTAGAATACAAAAAATTGAGTTAGCATTTTTACTTATTTTCTTTCCAATATTTTTTTAAGTTCTACAACTGCAGCAGCAATGTTATCTGATTTAAAAATTGAAGAACCTGCTACAAAAACATCACAGCCCGCATTTAGCACATCTTTAGCTGTATCTTTACTTATTCCTCCGTCAACTTCAATTAAATATTTAGCATTTAATTTTTCTCTTAATTTTACGGCATTATTTATCTTTTTTAAAGAATTTTTTATAAAAGATTGTCCCCCAAAACCTGGATTTACCGACATTATCAACAACAGGTCAATCTCAGAAGCAATATCTTCTATAGTTGATAAAGGTGTTGAAGGATTTAATGCAACACCTGCTTTTGCACCGAGTTCTTTAATTCTAAATATTGTTCTATGCAAATGAGGACAACTCTCTTGATGAACTGTAATATAATCGCTGCCTGCTTTGTAAAAATCTTCGATATAATAATCCGGATTTTCAATCATTAAATGAATATCCAGCGGTAAGTCCGTTGACTTGTTTGCAGCTTCTACTAAGATAGGACCAAATGTTAAATTTGGAACAAAATGCCCATCCATCACATCACAATGAATTAAGTCTGCACCACTCATCTCTACCATCCTGATTTGCTGGGAAAGATTTGAAAAATCTGAGGACAAAATAGAAGGTGCTAACAATGCCATATTATTGCTCTTCTTCGTTATCTTGATTTTTAGTCACAAATAGATCTACCTGTGAACCAATGCTTACAACACTTCCTTGACTTGGAAATTGATCAATAACCGTGTTTGGCAGTAATGAATTGGAGACTCTAAAAGTAACTGTTCCTACTCTTAAAGAACTGTCAGCCAATATCTCAACAACTTCAGAAAGCGACTTGCCTATAAAATCAGGTAGGATTATTCTGCTTGAAAGTTTTCCTATGGTTAAAGTAACACCAACGGAATCACCTCTTTTTAAGGGTGTTCCTTCTGTATACTGTTGGTCATATATCATATCTTTAGGATTATTAGATAGTAAGTCTTGAATTTCACCTAACTTCAATCCTAATCTTTCTAATTTGAATTTTGCTTCCCTTATTGATTTTCCTTTTAAATTTGGAACCTTTACAGTCTGTTTTCCTCCGCTTATAAATATATAAACTCTTCTGCCGTCTTTAACAACCTGTCCCTGTCTGGGTTTTTGCAGCACTACAACCCCTAAATCATATTTTTCATTATAAATAGTATCTGCAATTACCGGTTGTAAGTTTAACGCTTCTAAATCTAATAAAGCTTTTTCAATCGGCATTCCAACAAGTTTCGGTACAATTTCTTCGGGAGAACTAACAAACCAAGGCAGAACATACTTATTAAGTGCAAAAATAATTAAAGCCAATGCTATAATTACAAGAAAAATTTTTCGTAAAAATGATTTTCTTTTATTTTTTTTCATTAGGCAAATATATCAAATGGATTTTTCTTAAACAAACAACTTACAAATTGTATTGTTGGATTTTTTAAATAATAAGGAATTTTTTTTAGACTATGAATATGCAAAAAAATCTTTTATATTAAGCACTTATAATTTTGCAGTCTATTGTAGTGTATTATCCAATCTTTATTAAAACAAATTGTATAAGAATACACTTACCTTTTTTAATTTTTAAAATGAGGACCAATTTATGTTAAAAGGACACCCTAAAGGATTATATATTCTTTTCTTTACCGAAATGTGGGAACGATTTAGTTACTACGGAATGAGAGCCATATTAACTTTGTATATGATTACATCTTTAAGCAATGATAATCCCGGGCTTGGTTGGGATAATGTTTTGGCACTTTCTATTTACGGATGGTACACCATGTCCGTTTATGTTATGTCAATACCTGGAGGAATAATTGCAGACAGGTGGTTGGGTCAAAAGAAGACGGTTTTATGGGGAGGAATATTACTTGTTTTAGGTCACTCCATTTTAGCAATTGATACTTTGTGGGCTTTTGCAGCAGGATTAATTTTAATTGTTTTAGGTGTTGGAGGTCTTAAACCTAATATTTCTACAATGGTAGGAGGACTATACAGAAAAGGAGACCCAAGAAGAGATCATGGTTTTACAATATTTTATATAGGGATTAATATAGGTGCATTTTTAGCTTCTTTGGTAGTAGGAGGAGTTGGTGAAATATATGGCTGGCATTACGGATTTGGATTAGCAGGATTTGGTATGCTTTTGGGATTATCAGTTTTTCTGTGGGGACATAAATTCTTAAAAGAAGTCGGGAATCCTTTAAAGGATAGAAAAGAAATGGCTTCAAAAACAAGAGCTCCATTATCAAAAATAGAAAAAGACAGAGTTATAGTACTTTTCCTTTCTTTTATCATCATAATAGTTTTTTGGGGCGCTTTTGAACAAGCCGGTGGTCTAATGAATATTTTCACAAATTCAAAAGTTGATAGAATGCTTTTTGGCTGGCAAATTCCCACATCCTGGTTCCAATCACTTAACCCTCTATTTATAATGATTTTTGGTACCATGGTTGCAACATTTTGGTTAAAAAGACAACGCGGAAATAAAGAAGCATCAACTTTATATAAAATGGCAATTGGAACAATGATTATGGGAACAGGTTTTTTAATGATGTCAGGTGCTTCGCTGCAATCAGCAAGTTCGGAACAAGCAAGCATGCTTTGGATTGTTGCTGCATATTTATTACATACTATCGGAGAATTATGCGCTTCACCTACTGCACTGTCTTTTATAACAAAATTAGCACCTGTAAAATACGGATCATTAATGATGGGTTCTTACTTTGCAGCTACAGGACTTGGTAATAAGGTTGCCGGTCTGCTTGGAGAATCTGCTGAACATGCTGGTGATTTGCAAGTATTTACCGGCATTTTCATTTTTACAGTTGTTTTTGGAATCATTTTAAGAATCTTTTTAAAAAAATTAAAAGCTCTTACCCACGGTGCCGAAGATTTAATTGAAGATCATGAAATGATAGAACCCGAAACAATTTAAAATTTTGTTGTTCAATTAAATTGATTTAATTATTTATGTTCAAACAACACCCTAAAGGGTTATTCATATTATTTTTTACAGAGTTGTGGGAACGATTCAGTTATTACAGTATGAGAGCAATACTTGTACTGTTTATAGTTTCCAGTGTTGAAAGCGGAGGATTAGGCTGGTCAAATACTGAAGCATTAGCATTGTACGGCTGGTACACAATGTGTGTTTACTTAATGTCTATTCCGGGTGGTATTTTAGCCGATAGATATTTGGGACAAAAGAAAACAGTTTTATTGGGGGGAATAATATTAGTAATTGGTCACACTATTTTAGCATTTCAAGGATTACCATTCTTCTATTCAGGTTTAACATTAATTGTTATAGGAGTCGGTTGTTTGAAACCCAACATTTCTACAATGGTGGGCGGTCTTTATAAAAAAGGCGATCCGATGAGAGATAAAGGGTTTATGATTTTTTATATCGGTATTAATATTGGTGCTTTCTTAGCCGGAATAAGCGTGGCTATGGTTGCAAAAATTTACGGATGGCATTATGGTTTCGGGTTGGCGGGAATTGGAATGATAATAGGAATGATTGTGTATTCCAGCGGCCAGAAATATATTAAGTCAGTGGGCAATTCTCCTAAATTTAAATTTGATAAACATAATCTAAAAGTAAAATCACAACCTCTATCAAAAATTGAAAAGGACAGAATCGTAGTTCTTCTGCTATCCTTTTTGATTGTAATTGTATTTTGGGGAGCATATGAACAAGCCGGCGGTTTAATGAATTTATATGCACATACTTTGACTGATAGAAATATTTTCGGCTTTGAAATTCCAGCGGCAGCATTTCAATCCTTAGCAGCTTTTTATATTATAATAATTGGTACAACTGTAGCTAACTTCTGGCTTAAAAGAAGAAAAAATGGAAAGGAAAACTCGTCAATTTATAAGATGGCAATAGGAAATATAATATTAGGTTTGGGTTTTGTTTTAATGGTCGGTGCTTCACTTCAAACCAATATTTCACCTTCAGGAGAAGTGCTGGCAAAATCAAGTATGCTTTGGTTATTCGGTGCTTATTTTCTTCACACTGTCGGAGAACTTTGCTCTTCTCCAGTGGCACTTTCATTTATAACTAAATTAGCACCAGCCAAATATGCTTCTTTAATGATGGGAATTTATTTTGCAATGACTGGCTTGGGAAATAAAGTTGCCGGTTTACTCGGTGAAGCTGCACAAAGTTTTGGTGACACTCAAATATTTGGAGGAATAGCAGGTTTTTCAATTTTATTCGGGTTATTACTTCTGCTATTCCTAAAAAAATTAAAAGCCCTAACTCATGGTGCGGAAGAAATAAACTCTTAAGAAGTTTAGTTACAATAATTAAATTTTTATTTATCCCTTTCTTTTTTGTATTTTTCAGACTTATATACTTGAACTTTTTGATTATCACCTAAACTAAAGAGGTTATTCTATGTTCAAATCACACCCAAAAGGATTATATATCCTTTTCTTCACGGAAATGTGGGAGAGATTTAGTTACTACGGAATGAGGGCTATTCTTTCTCTTTATATGATTAATGCATTGTTTTTTGATAAAGCTTTTACGTCGTCAATCTATGGTTATTATACAGGATTGGTTTATTTAACTCCCTTAGCGGGAGGTTATATAGCGGATAAATTTTGGGGAAACAGAAGATCAATAATAGTAGGCGCCGTTGTTATGGCAATCGGACAATTTGCCCTTGCTGCAAGCGGTTATTATTATACTCCGCCGGTGGATACTGCAACTGTTTCTTCTTTTGCATTTAACATGCAGCAGATTTTATTTTTAGTCGGTCTTACTTTATTAATAATAGGAAACGGTTTCTTTAAACCAAATATTTCCACAATGGTTGGAACATTATATCCTGCAGAATCAATAAAAATGAGAGATTCTGCTTTTACAATTTTTTATATGGGTATAAATCTCGGAGCACTTCTTTCTCCGTTTATTGCCGGTGGTTTGGGTGATACTGGTAATCCAGCAGATTTTAAATATGGTTTTTTATCTGCCGGAGTAGGAATGGTTCTCGGACTATTAGTTTTTATTTGGGGTAAAGGCAAATACCTTGTCACACCGGAAGGTGCACCTGTCGGTTTGGTCCCAGAAAAAGCTAACTCAAAAGAAACAATTGAAAAACCAAAAGAACCCTTAACTTTAGTTGAGAAACAAAGGATTGCTGTAATTTTTATACTTGCATTCTTCGTTATCTTTTTCTGGGCGGCTTTTGAACAGGCTGGAGTTTCGTTAACATTTTTTGCAGAAGAACAAACTGACAGAGTAATCAGTTGGCTGAATAATTATGTAATACCTGCAAGTTTCTTCCAGTCTATTAACCCGATTGCGATTATTGTATTTGCTCCTATTTTTGCATGGATTTGGACTAAATTACAAGGCAAGGATAAAGAACCTAACACTCCAATGAAAATGGCTTTGGGATTGTTTCTACTTTCATTAGGATTTGTTGTACTTGTAATCGGTTCTAAAATTGCAGATACAGGGGCAAAAGTTAGTCCTTTTTGGTTAATAGCGGCATACACACTTCACACTTTCGGAGAGTTATCTCTTTCCCCAATTGGACTTTCTATGGTCACCAAACTTTCTCCTGCGAGATTTGCTTCTTTGTTAATGGGAGTTTGGTTCTTAGCCAATGCAGCGGCAAACTGGTTAGCCGGAATGTTAAGTACATTCTATCCTGAACCCGGACAAACAACCTCCATTTTAGGATTTGCCATTACAGACCTTTCATCATTCTTTACAATATTTGTAATTATGGCTCTTATTGCTTCGGCAATATTATTCCTGCTTAATAAATTTTTAATAAAAATGATGCATGGTGTTACTTAATTACAATTAAATAAAATTAAATATTATCCCCCATTTTATACAATATAATTTGGGGGTTTATTTTTTAAGCTTATGTACAAAAATTATTTTTTCTTAAATAGAGAAATAGTAGAATTTAACAATCTGCTAGCCGGGTTCAGAATAAATTCATTTTTTACACAGTTTAAAAATCTTCTTTTAATCAAATGCACAAATGTTGATGAAGAAAAATATTTAGAAATTTCTACAAATCCAGGAGAGCCTTATCTTCATTTAAGAAAGAGCTTTTCAAGAGCAAAAAAAAACACAATAGATGTATTCGGTAATTTTCAATTTGCAAATATCGTGTCTTTTGAAATTGCAGAAGATGACAGGATAATTAAAATTAATACCGATAAATATGTTCTCTATTTCCCTATCCGCGGTAAATATACAAACGTATATTTATTTAACGATAACAAAATAGAATCTTTTAAAAAATCAGATAATGAAATTATTTTATCTTTTAAAGAAGAAATTTCAAAAAAAAATTTCATATCATCTTTTCGTAAGCTTGATTTTATTGATGATTACAATGATAAAGAAATATTATCAATTAAGAAAGAACATCCTGTTATAAGCAAAGATATACTGCTGGAATATAAGACAAGAAAAAATAAAATTGATGATATATTAGATGCTAACATTTTGAAAAAAATAATTGCGGAAATACAGGATGAAAAGCCGGCGTGTTTTTTAGATGCAAAAAATTATCAAATTAGATTGGCAGTTGATTCGTTTAAATCTTTACCGGCTACGCAAAAAAAGAGTTTTGATAATTACCTGCCGGCATTGACCTATTTTTTTTCGAAACAGAGGTATTTAAATAAACTTGCAAAAATCTCAAGAGTAATTGATAGATACCTTTCAAAAGAATTGGAATTTATTTCATCAAAATTGAATAAATTGAAAGCAGTGATTGAAAGAGGAGAACAATCTGATAAATACAAAAAAATTGCAGACCTGCTTCTTGTAAATATTAATTCAATTAAGAAAGGGATGAATGAAATAAGTCTTAATGACTTTGAAGATAGAGTTATTAAAATAACACTTGATAGTAAATTATCTGCAAAAAGAAACATCGATAATTATTACAGTAAATCACGCGGTGAAAAAATTAGATTTAAAAATGCCGAGAAAGATTTTAAATCTGCAAATAAAAGGTTATCTTTTTTGAGAGAGATAGAAAAAAGATATCACTCTACAAATGAATTAAATGAAATTGAAGAAATTTTTGAAAAGTTAAATTTGCAAAATGAAGAAAAAAGAAAAGTGAAAGAATCAATAACTTCAAAATTCAGGAAATATATAATTGACAATAAATATAATGTATTCGTTGGCAAGGATGGAAAATCTAATGATTTGCTGACTACAAAATTTGCAAAACAGAATGATATTTGGTTTCACGTTAGAGGTTTGCCTGGTTCGCATGTTGTCCTAAAAATAATTGATACAAAATCTAAACCGCCAAGATCTATAATTAAAATAGCTGCAACTGTTGCTGCATTTCACAGTAAGGCAAAAACAGCGGGATTAGTGCCCGTTTCCTACGCACAAAAAAAATATGTGATAAAAAAGAAAGGAATGGCTCCCGGCAAAGTTTTAATGTTAAAAGAAGAGACGGTATTAGTAAGACCGGACATTCCAAAGAATTGTGTTTTTGTCTCACAATCATTATAAAAATTCAAAGAAGAAACCTCCGATATTGCCTTTTTATTGTTTTTAAACATATATTAAATCGTTTGCTAATATTAGAATACATAGGAGGTTTTGCTATAAAGGTTTAAAATAAAAAATGCTGAGAAAAATGTGCCCTCCAGAATAATTAAATTCTGAATTTCTCTCAGCAACATAAAGTGCTATATGGATCAACACTATCTATTAAACAATTGTTGTGCCATTTAAATTGTCAACATTTCATACCTAAACTTAATATTTATAAAAAAACATTGTCTTTATATGAATAGACTTACCATTTTGATACAAGAAAAATCATTGATTATCTATCCACTTTTGATGACAAAGTTTAACACTTTTTTCCAACATATCTTTGTCAACTAAAACAGATATTCGATATGAAGTAGTGGAGATTCCGTAAATCTCAATAGAATTATCTTTTAACAAATTTATCGTTTCTAATAAAATGAAGTTGTTTTTATTAAGTCCCTCACCTATCAGTGAAAGAGTTGAATAGCCTTTTTTGAAATGAATTTCTTTGTTATAAATGGTTTCTAATTTTTTTTCAAATTTTTCCCATCCATATAAATCTTTAGGTGAAATAATAAATGAAGAAGATATATTCTCAGTTTCTGAAAAAGAATAATTTAATTCTTTTATTTGAACTTGTTCATTTTCCAGGTCACTCATTAAGTGATTAAATATCTTTTCATCTGCGGAATTAAAATTAACTTTTATAATATTTCTCTCAAAAACTACAGCTCGTATACTTCTTGAAATTCCGGGTGGATAATTTCTTATTATTGTTTCTTTCCCGGGATTGAAAGTGCTGCGAGCATAAATTGCTATGTTTTTTTCTTTTGCAAATTGAACAGCTTGTGAGTTTAGTACAACTGCACCGTTGCTGCTCATTTCCTGCATTTGTTGATAAGATATTTCATCCAAATGTTCTGCATTTTTTACAACAGACGGGTCAGCCGAATAAACGCCGTCAATATCGGAATATATTTCACATCTTTCTGCGTTTAAAGCCGCTGCCAAAGCAACAGCTGTTGTATCGGAACCTCCTCTTCCGAGTGTGGTTATATCTCTCTTATAACTTACACCCTGGAACCCCCCGACAACAACCACCTTCCCTTTTGCAATTTCATCCTGCACACGAAAAGGACGAACCTCAATAATTCTTGCATTATTATGCCTGTCGTCCGTAATTATACCGCATTGAGAACCTGTTAACGAAATTGAATTAACGCCAACTTCACTAAGAGCGATGCAAAGAAGAGACATTGTAATTCTTTCGCCGGTACTTAAAAGCATGTCCATTTCACGTTTAGGCGGATTATCGGATATTTCTTTAACCATTTGTATGAACTGGTTTGTGGTCTTGCCCATTGCAGAAACAACAACTACAACACTCGTATTTTTACAAACAACATCAGATATTTTTTTTGCAATGAGTTTAATTTTATCAAAATCTGAGACACTGCTTCCCCCATATTTCTGAACAATTACTTTCAAGCTATATTATTCCAATTAAAAATATTATACGACATAATTTTTATTTCTAATTTAGTATAAAGTATGAGTGTATGTCTGTATGATTGTGAAGATGTAATATCTAATTTAAAATGTGACTATATCATACATCCATTCAGTCATACATTCATACCTGATTTTAATTAATAAATTTCATAAAAATTAGACTCTTTATTTTTTAAGCACTCTCAAACTTTCCATAAGTTGTGTTTTGCTTTTTGTTTTTTCATCAACTGTTTTAATTTTACGAGCCGGAACACCTACCATTAGGGAATTTGGTTCAACATTTTCAACCACTACAGCACCTGCTGCAACTACAGATCCCTTGCCTATTTTAACTCCTTCTAACACAACAGCATTTGCACCTATTAATACATTATCTTCAACAATCACAGGATCCGCGCTCGGCGGTTCAATTACTCCCGCTAAAACTGTGCCTGCACCAATATGACAGCTGTCCCCTACAACAGCTCTTCCGCCTACAACAACATTCATATCAATCATTGTATTCTTTCCGATAACAGCACCGATATTCAAAACAGCTCCCATCATTATTACACAGTTATCCCCTATCTCAACTAAGTCACGGATAAAAGCCCCGGGTTCTATTCTTGAATTGTATTTTGTTAAATCCGCCAAAGGAATAGCAGAATTTCTCCTGTCATTTTCAATTCTGTATTTATTGATACTTTCTTTGTTTTCAGAATACAATTTTTGAAAATCGGAATATTCACAAAACAGTATACCGGAAATTTCATTTCCGAAAAAATCATATTCTGTAAAATCTATTTTATCAAGTGCGCCGTTTAAATAAACTCTTACTGGAGTTTTCTTTTTAGAATCGGATATATACTTTATAATTTCAAATGAATCCATTTTATTCTCTACTTTAAATTTATTTAACTGTTTATTACATCCGAGAAAGAAAACAATCCATTTTCTTTTTTCAGAATAAATTCAGCACTTTTTAGTATTCCTTCTGCAAAAGTTCTTCTGGATGTTGCTGAATGTTTAATTGAAAGTATCTCTCCAAGACCTCCGAATTTAACTGTATGTTCTCCGAAAACATTTCCCAATCTGAGAGAAGAAATATTAATGTTTTCTTTATCTAAAATACTTTTAATCATTTTTGCTGTTCCGGATGGTTTATCCTTTTTGAATCTGTGGTGTGTCTCCGTAATTTCAACATCCCAATCCTTTAACTTTTCTTCGGCATTTTTAACCATACTTAACAAAACCTGTATTCCAGTTGAATAATTATAGCTTTGTACAACCGGAACGCTTTCACTTAAATATTTAAGATTTCCCAACTGTTCGGCTGATAATCCGGTTGATGCAACAACCAATGGTATTTTAAATTCTTCAACAAGTTTTAAATTATCATCAAATGCCGGTGCCAAAGAACAATCAATAAATATTGAAGGAATATCATTTTTATTTGTTTCTTTATCATCTTTAGCAAATACTAAATTAAATCCATTTTCTTCAAATAAAGAGACTACTTCTCTTCCCAATCTGCCGGAAAAACCAAATACTCCAAATTTTATCAGGTTTTGGTTCATTTTATCCGTCTCATTCTTTCGATTGATGAATCCAATATTTTCTTATGCTTATCTGAAACGGGTTGTAAAGGTAATCTCAAAACATTTTCGCAGAATCCCATTTTATGCATAACATATTTAATGGGAGCAGGATTAGTCTCTATGAACAAATCGATCATCATTTGTAAATATTTATTGTGAAATACTGACGCTTCTTTGAAATCATTATTAAGTGCGTTATCAGTAATTTGTTTCATTTGCTTTGGATAAGCATTTGAAATTACTGAAATTACACCTTTCGCTCCAAGTGATAATATAGGAAGTGTCTGGTCATCATTACCCGAATAAACATCCAAAGTATTCGGTTTAATGGCGGAAAGATGGGCAATTTGTGATATGCTCCCGCTTGCTTCCTTTACTGCAATTACATTTGGATTTGCACTGTGAATTTTTAAAACAGTTTCGGGCAAAATATTCATTCCTGTCCTGGAAGGAACATTATAAATAATAATAGGTGTTTTGGTTTGAGAAGCAATAAAAGAATAATGATCAACCAGACTTTCCTGCGTTCCTTTGTTGTAGTAGGGATTTACAATAAGTAAAGCGTCAGGATTGAACTCTTCAGCCTGTTTATTCCAATAGAGAACTTTTTTAGGGTTATTACTACCTGTACCAATGATAATTTTACATTTTTTTTCTGCTGTTTCAGTAACAGTTTTTATAATATTATATCTCTCTTCATCAGAAATTACCGGCGCTTCTCCGGTTGTACCGAGGATTATAATTGCATCAACACTATTTTCTATCTGAAAGAGTATTATTTTTTTAAGTGATTCATAGTCCACCTCTCCGTTTTTTAAAAACGGAGTTATAATTGCCGTTCCTACTCCCGAAAACATAAATATAGTCTTATATATTATTAAAAATTTATAGTATGAATATATGAATTTTTGCAATGAGGATTAAAATAAAATAGAATCACAATGATTTTTTTTAATAACTCTTGTATATT
>CAZTZZ010000013.1:21507-45996 GCA_964617905.1 uncultured Ignavibacteriaceae bacterium
GAGGATTAAAATAAAATAGAATCACAATGATTTTTTTTAATAACTCTTGTATATTTGTATAGGTAAATAATTTATAAATAAAAATGCACCCGTAGCTCAATTGGATAGAGTGTCTGACTACGGATCAGAAGGTTGAGGGTTCGAATCCTTCCGGGTGTACTAACAGATCCTTATTAAATTATTTATACTTTACAAGCTTAAGGGTTCTCCCAAAGGGACTCCTTCGGAGGAATCCTTCCGGGTGTACAAATAAATCCTTATTAATTTAATTGTCCTATTCAAGGTTGAGGGTTCTCCCGAAGGGACTCCAATGGAGGAATCCTTCCGGATGTACAAACTTCCTAAATAATAAATTTACTGCTACAGCTGAGGCAGGTGAATCACTCAACAAATAAAAACCTGTTTGTATTTGCAATAAATTTTCTATTTCATTTTGATTTCATTACATTTTTTTATGTTTTCAAAAAAAGTATATGATTTTATGTTTGCTGCACTTCAGGAAGCAGAACAGGCATTCACGGAAGATGAAATACCCGTTGGATCCATAGTTACTTTCAGAGATAAAATTATAGGTAAGGGACACAACCAGATAGAAAGATTAAAAGACCCGACTGCACACGCAGAAATGATTGCCATTACTTCCGCAGCAAATCATCTTAATAATTGGAGATTAAATGATTGCGATATTTATATTACACTTGAACCCTGTATAATGTGTACGGGAGCAATATTGTCTTCGAGAGTGAAAAATTTATACTTTTCAACTTTCGATCCTAAGTTCGGCGCCTGCGGTTCCGTTTATAATTTAATTGAAGAAAAGAAATACAATCATTCCTTAAAAGTATACTCGGGTATTTATGAAAATGAAAGTAAAATATTACTAGAAAAATTTTTTAAAAAAATAAGAAATAATTAAACATAATTTATTTAATTTAGTCTGTTTAATTTTAAAATTTAAGATAAGGGACATTATGAGGATTTTGATATTCGGATCGCCTGGAGTTGGTAAAGGAACTCAGGCAAAGATATTATCTTCCAAGTTGAACATTCCTCACATTTCAACAGGGGATATTTTAAGACAAGCTGTAAAAGAAAAAACAGATTTAGGCATGCAAGCACGAGCTATAATGAATGCCGGTGAGTTAGTCTCCGATGATATAATGATGGGAATTATAAAATATACTTTTTCCGGGGATAGATGCAGGAATGGTTTTATACTTGACGGATTTCCAAGGACTAAGGTACAAGCGGAAGAATTAGACGAGCTGATAGTTGAATTAGCTTTAGATAATGTTGTAGTTGTTGCAATAACAGCTCCCGAAGAAATAATTATTAAAAGACTGACAAACAGGCTTGCTTGTAAAGTTTGTAAAAGTATTTTTTCAAAGGATGAATTAGAAAATATATACGTTTGTCCGAAATGCGGAGCTGAAAAAAGTTTTTATCAGAGAAAAGATGACACTGAAGAAGTAATTAAAAACAGGATAAATGTATTTAATGAAAATACTAAACCCGTTCTTGATTATTATGAGGGTAAAAGAGAATTAATTTATATAGACGGAAATGATTCTGTAGAAAATGTAAATGAGAAAATATTAGCTTCACTTAAAGTTTTTGCTAATAATAATTAATATTTACACGCTGGAATCTATTGCTGTTCCGTCCTCAAGTTTTATAATTTTAGCATCTGTTTTTTTAACTAATTCATAATCGTGAGTTGTAATTAAAACAGATGTCCCTCTTTTGTGGATGTTTGTTATCAACTCTAATATTTCTTCGGAAGTTTCGGGGTCTAAATTACCGGTAGGTTCATCGGCTAAAATCAATATCGGTTCCTTTATCATTGCCCGTGCAATCCCTACTCTTTGCTGCTCTCCGCCCGAAAGTTCGTTCGGCATACTGTATCTGCGATGTGACAAACCAACATCGGTCAAAACATCATTCACTTTTTGCTTGATTATTTTTCTTGGCGTACCGATTGCTTCCAAATTAAAAGCAAGGTTGTCATAGATGTTCCTGTCATACAAGAGTCTGAAGTCCTGAAAAACAATACCGAGTTTTTTTCTGAGTTCCGGCAGCATCCTTGGTTTTATATTTGCAGAACTGAATTTACCTATATCCACAGTACCCGCATCCGGTAAAATATTCATATACACCATCTGCATAAGTGTTGATTTACCAGCTCCGCTTTTCCCGATTATAAAAACAAACTCACCTTGATTCAGCTGGAATGTCAAATCTTTGAAAATCAATTGTTCTGTATATCCGTATTGAACATGATTAAAAGACAGCATCAATTTTTTCCGTTAATATTTTTTACTATGAACTGAGCTCTGTTAGAATTTTCATCGGCATCGAAAAACGTGAATGCTTCAAAACAATCCACAACAAATAATCCATTTTTTTGTATCAATTTAAAATAATCAAAAAAAGGATATATTTTCTGTTTGTGTGTTTCTTTGTAATTATTCTTGTTTTTTAATTGGAGCTCAAATTCGTTTTTATGTATTCTTTTTTTTTCATCAAAAGAAGTAGTGTGCTTGTATTTTATCCCTTTATATTTCCCTTCTCTTACAGGTTCCTTTATATGAAATTTGCTGTTATTTTCTAAACCGACATCAAAAGTAAAAATACCCTTATCTGAAAGTAAAGAAGAAATATTTGAAAACAAATTATTCAAATCTTTTTTACGCAATAAATAATTTATGCTGTCAAAACAACTGTAGATAAGATCAAACGAGCTATTAAAAGGAAGTGCTGTCATATTACAGCAAACACGATTTAAATTATTAAATTTTGATGAAGCCAACATATGAAAGGATAAATCGGTTGTAACAATTTTTTTATAATACTCCTTGTAATAATGTGCCAAAGTACAGTCTCCCGACCCAAGTTCCAAAACCTTTGCCCTTTTCCCAACATATTTATTTGTCACCATATAAAGATAGTCAGCCCAATAATCATATCTTACTTTCTTCATTAAATGGGGATATATTTGTGAGACTATTTCGTAATTTTTCTTCTTTTTTTGCATTAAAAATTATTTTCGATTAGTTACAATTTTTTCCGCAAAATAAAATGCTTCAAGCATACTGGATTCATCCGCAACAAAATTACCGGCGATGTCAAATGCAACACCATGATCGGGTGAAGTACGCACTATCGGAAGACCTGCTGTAAAATTAACTCCGTGTCCTGAATTCAGCATTTTAAAAGGAATTAAAACCTGATCGTGATACATTCCGAGAATAATATCAAAATCTTTATATTTTTCATTTGCAAAAAAAGCATCGGGTGAAAATGGACCATATAAAAATTCTTTATACTTACTATTATTTATTGCAGGAATAATTATTTTTTTTTCCTCATCTCCGATAATCCCTTCTTCTCCTGCGTGCGGGTTCAAACCTAAGATTGCAATTTTGGGATTAGGAATTAAAAAATCATTTTGCAGGGAAGTAATTATTATCTTAAAAGAGGATGCAAGTTTTGAAAGCGTTAATTCTTTTGGAATATCTTTAATTGGCGAGTGTATAGTCACCAATGCCGATTTCATTTTTTTGGATAAAAAAAGCATAGAATAATCTTTTGAATTACTCCATTCGGCGAGCATTTCAGTGTGCCCCGGGTAATTTATTCCTGCTAATGATAAAGCCTTCTTTGAAATAGGTGAAGTAATCATAGCATCGGCTTTTTTTTCTTTCAAGAGTTTAAAAGAATTCTTTATTGATTTGTAAGCCGTTAAACCGGAAACTGATGTCACCTGTCCATAACTAAGTTCGGAGTCCGGGAGTTTGAGAATAGTAATTTTGTTTTCAAGTTTTTCATAAATATTATCTTGAATGCCATAAGCAAAATTCTGTTTGATATTTTCAATTACGGAATTGAAAACATTTTCTGGAGTGATAAAAATAAAATTATGGTCTGCTAATTTGTGTAGCTTATTTAAAGATTTAATTACAATTTCCGGACCTATACCGTTCACATCGCCGCATGTAAAAATAAAATTGCTCATCAACCTGTTACAAGTGAAAAATCCCCGATACCGAATTTGTCAATAAAAACAAATTCCTTTTTTGTTTTATCATATATCCATATTTCAGTCACTTGCCCATATGTATTTGAAGTCCTTGTTATTTTATTGGGTTTTCCGTATCTAATATATATTTTCCCTCTGTCCGTATTTGCACCGCTTTTCCTGTTTATAGGAGAAAAATGACGCATTGAATAATCTATTCTTTCATAATATTCTTTCATAATAGGATTATATGCTGTGTTAGGTGTAGGATCAAATTTCTTCCAGTATTTTTGAAGCTGCTTGGCATATTGATATGATTCATTATCTAATAAATTATCAATTACGGAATCTTTTTCAATAAACTTTAGATTTTTAATTGCTAATTCCGGATTTCTAAGGGAGAATGGTTTATCAAACCAGGTAACTTTTTTTAAATATGTGAATGAATTTGAAAAATCTGGTGAAGTTGATATTTGGATCTTTAATGTACCTTCAGTTAATTTTTTATCGATGTTTTCTAAAATAAAAAACTGATATTCAACTTCGGAATCTGCATTATTAAGTACAATCTTTCCGTTACAATAAATGAAATCAAGTTTTCCTTTAAAAGACTTATCTATAGATTTATTAAAAACAATCTTCCCGTTACTCTTAATTTTCACATATAATTCATCTGTTTCCAAATTTTTTGTGGGAAATAATATTTTATATCTATTTTCACTAAAAGGAAAATCACCCTTAAAATTTGCTAACTCGTATGTATCAATTCCATTACATTCATACATATTTTTTTTAACAACAATAGGCGCTAAGAATATTTCTCCTATTTTAGAATTATCAACTCTTATAGCTTTGCCTCTTAATTCTCTTTCTGAAAATACATCTATAAGAGCAGGAAGAATTTTTTTCATTTTTCTTGAATATGTTATTGGTATTACTCCTTCAACATAATCATTAAGAGATTTTGTTAAATCATACGATTTAGCTTCAACTAATTTCTCATCAAATTCTCTTTGGATAGCATTATTTTTATCATCCAATATTTCAAGTGATACTCTTAATTTTGCTTTGTAAATATCTCCAGATTTTTCAAATAACATCCTGCTTAGAGGAAGTTTATAAAAGAAAAAAGCATTGCTTGAATCTTTACTGGAAATATATAACTCGCCATAGTAAAATCTATTGACATAAAAAGCCGGTCTGCCGCTAAGTGAATTATTGTTTCTATTGAACTGTGAAAAAGTTAAACAAGAAAAGACGATAATAAAAATGGAAATTTTTTTCATCTATCACATATTTTTTTTGTTAAAAAATTGATTCTTAGATTTCTAAGTAACGATTGGAAATATAAGTAAATCAATACTTAAGAAGAACGATAAAATTTAGTATCTAAAAAGAAACAATAAATTAGCTGTTCATATTAAGGAGAAATTCTTTATTGTTTTTTGTCCCCCGCATTTTATCCAATAAAAAGTCCATGGCTTCAACTACACTAAACGCACTCAGTATTTTTCTTAGAATCCAAATTTTTTGTAAATCATCTTCTTTAACAAGCAATTCTTCTTTTCTTGTGCCCGAACGATTTACATCAAGAGCAGGAAAAATTCTACGGTCGCTTAAGTCGCGGTTTAAAACTAATTCCATATTTCCCGTGCCCTTAAATTCTTCAAAAATAACGTCATCCATTCTGCTTCCTGTGTCAATTAAGGCAGTTGCAATTATAGTTAAACTTCCTCCGTCTTCAATATTTCTTGCTGCGCCAAAAAACCTTTTCGGTTTATGCAGTGCATTCGAATCAACACCACCCGAAAGAATTCTTCCGCTATGTGGAACTACTATATTATGTGCTCTTGCTAAACGTGTTATACTGTCAAGTAAAATCACTACATCTTCGCCGGCTTCAACAAGTCTCTTAGCTTTTTCAATAACCATGTTAGCAACTTGAACATGTCTTTCGGCAGGTTCATCAAAGGTGGAGCTTATAACTTCGCCTTTTACTAGTCTTTCCATATCTGTCACTTCTTCGGGTCGTTCATCAATTAAAAGGACAATCAGTTTTACCTCAGGATTGTTTCTTGTAACAGAGTTAGCAATTTTTTGAAGCAAAATCGTTTTGCCGCTCTTCGGCGGGGAAACAATCAGACCTCTTTGACCTTTACCAACAGGAGAAAGAAGGTCCATAATTCTCATAGAATATTCACCCGGAGCCGATTCCAAAACAAGTTTTTTAGTCGGATAAACAGGAACCAAGTTATCGAAAAGTGTACGACCCCTAATACCCTCCGGTGCAATACCGTTCACGGCTTCAACCCTGAGTAATGCAAAAAATCTTTCTCCGTCTTTCGGCGGTCTTACTTGCCCGCTTACAAAATCACCTGTTCTCAAACTGAATTTTTTGATTTGTGAAGGAGAAACATAAATATCGTCCGGAGAAGGTAAATAGTTATAATCAGCGGATCTTAAAAATCCATACCCATCGGGAAGAACTTCCAAAACACCTTTAGAAAAAGTCATTCCGTCTTTAGAAGTTTGTGCTTCCAGAATTTTGAATATCAAATCCTGCTTTCGTAAATCTGCATAATCAGTTATTTTTAGGTCTTTTGCAATTGCATTTAAATCAACGATTTTTTTTGATTTGAGTTCTGAAATATCCATGAGTTTTTCTCTTCCTTATTTGTTTGGTTTAAATTTTATTTTACGATTAGATTCTTTATGACAATATTTTGATTTTATTCGGATTTGTTTAGCAGATTAGGAGCTATTTTATTTTATTCTATTCTTCTAAATATTTTAAATAACGATAGGATTTTGTGGACTATTCGAAACTTACATTTTCCGAAATGAAATGTCAAGTTATTTTTTTAGTAAATCAATTTTTACTTCTCCCAGTAAATACATACTTCCTAATACAACTAAACAATCATTTCTATCGCCGTTTAATATTTTATTGAATACTTCTTTCCTATTTTCTACTTTAATTATATTATAACAAAATTCTTCACAGGTTTTTTGCAAGTCATCAATTTTTGCAGCTCTTTTATATTGTATTTCTGTTAAATAAATATTTTCAAATTCTTTTCTTAATTCCTTAAGCATAATTTTATATGCTTTATCGTTCAAAGCACTGAAGAGCAAATATTTGTTATTATACTTATTAGAATTTTTACTGAATTCAGATAAAAACATTTTTACTCCGTCAGGATTATGAGCAGAATCGAGAATTATATCCGGTTTTTTATTAAAGATTTCGTAGCGACCCATTAATGAAGTATTTTTAACAACATTACTTAATCCCAAATTAAAGGCTTCTTTATTAAATGTTTTTTCTATCTGCATTACAGATAGTACAGCAACTGATGCATTTGTTTTCTGGTAATCTCCTTTTAAAGGTAAATTTTCTATCCTGACTTTATTATTATTAAATGAAACAATTATATCATCGTCCTCTTTTTTAAGAAAATTATTAATATCAAAAAGTTCTGTGTTCAACAAACTGCACTTTTTCTTAATTACTTTTGATGCTTCAGCAGGCAGAGGACCAATTACAACTTTACTCCCTTTTTTTATTATTCCTGCTTTTTCTTCCGCAATTTTAGAGAGTGTATTACCTAAAATTCTTGTATGTTCAAGACTTACCGATGTTATAACGGAACAAAGCGGTGAAAGTATATTAGTAGCATCAAGCTTTCCTCCAAGTCCCGTTTCAATTACTGCATAGTCAACATTGTTTTCAAAAAAATAACAGAATGCCATTGCAGTTGTTGCTTCAAAAAAGGTGATTTTGTTTTCTATTATATAATCAAAATGTTTAGATATAAATTTAGATATATATTTATTATCAATTTCAATTCCATTTCTTTTAATCCTTTCATTAAATTTGACAAAATGAGGAGATGAATACAAACCTACTTTATAATTGTGTTCTTGTAAAATACTTGATATAAACGCAGCTGTACTTCCCTTTCCATTAGAACCTGCAATATGAATGGTTTTTATTTTTGTTTGTGGATTATCAAGAAAATCTAAAAACTTCCTTATATTTTCTAAACCAAGTTTAATCCCAAAATTACGAAGTGAAAAAAGCTTATCTAATGAATCTTGAATATCCATCTTAGTCTAATTGATAGGAACCTGTAAGTGAAGATACTTGCTCAATTTTATTTTCGTTACAAAAATCGGTAATCCCCTTTAGAATTTTTTCTGCTGCAGAAGGATCAATAAAATTTACAGTACCGATTTGTATCGCTGAAGCCCCAGCGATCATAAATTCAACAGCATCCTGCCAATTCATTATTCCGCCTATTCCTATAATTGGAATTTCAACTTTTCTATGTATTTCAAGTACCTTTGCTAATGCAATGGGTTTTATTGCTGGTCCCGATAAACCCCCGGTTATATTATTAAGTTTTGGCTTTCTTGTTTTAATATTAAAAGCTGTTCCCACCAAAGTATTAATAGCCGAGACAGCGTCAGCGCCTTCTTTTCTTGCAATTTCAGCAAATTCGGAAATGTAAGATGTATTTGGTGAAAGTTTAATTAGTATAGGTTTTGTCGTTTTAGCTCTAATTTTTTCAGTAATTTTTCCCACCATTTTTACATTGTTACCAAATTGCAATCCACCTTCTTTTACATTTGGACAGGAAACATTAATTTCAAAAGCGTGAATGTCTTCTTCAGTATTGAGCATATTGACACATTCAACGTATTCATCAATAGTAGATGCAGCTATGTTACAAATTATCGGGACATCGTGTTTTTTTAAATAAGGTATTTTTTCAGTGATAAACTTTTCGATCCCAACATTTGCCAGTCCAATTGCGTTTAACATTCCGGCAGAAGTTTCCAAAATTCTTTGGGGACTGTTTCCTCTTCTGGGTTTCAAGCTGATAGATTTTGTAACAATTGCACCAATTTTTTTTAGATCTATGAATTCAGAAATTTCATTTCCATAACCTACGGTACCGGAAGCAAGTAATACCGGATTTCTTAAAATTAAATTTCCAATTTTTACATTTAAGTTTACATTACTCATAAAATTACATCTCTAGAATTAAAAACTGGTCCATCTTTGCAAACAAGTAAAAATTTATCTTCATCCGTAGTTGACTGAATAGGACAGCCCTGGCAAATTCCAAATCCGCAAGCCATTGTACATTCAGTGGATAATTCACAATTTATATTATTTTTTTCTGCAAATATTTTTAATGCCTTAAGCATAGGTGTTGGGCCACAGGCAAATATTTTTGTCTTGTCAATTTCTATCTCAGATATTTTTTCTTTTAAAAGTTCAATTACATTTCCCTTAAAACCCTGCGAACCGTCCTCCGTTGCAATATAAATGTTTTCCAGTCCGTATGTAATTACATCATTTTTTGTCCTTCCTCCTACGAAGGAAAAAATTTCTTTTTTGCCTTTTAATTTTCTAGTTAAAAAAGGGAAAGGTGCGGCGCCCAAACCTCCGGCAATTATTATTGCTTTTTCAAATTCTTCTTCTAAATTGAAACCATTTCCGAGGGGACCTAATACATCAATATTTTCACCTGGTTTTTTTAACGACATTAACTTGGTTCCGGTGCCCATAGTATTGAACATTAAATAGAAGTAATCACCTTCAACATCACAAACACTAAAAGGTCTTCTGAGAAGCGGCATGGCTAATTCACTAATTCTTATATTTAGAAATTCTCCTGGATTTAATTGTCCGGCAATTTCAGGTGACTTTAACTTAAATATATGGATATCATATTCTAGTTCAATAATTTCTTCTATTTGTGGATTAGTAATATTCACATCGTACCTTAAAATATTATGATTTTTAACAAATGGGCTGGTAAGATTTTTTTTATTAGAATTTGTTTATAAATTTTTTAAATCAACTAAAATTATTGTTCTCTATCTCGGTTATTTTATTCAGTCTCCTCTGGTGTCTGCCGCCTCCAAATTTTGTATTTAACCAGGTTTCAAGAATTGATTTTATTGTTTCTTCACCCAGAGATTTGGCACCAAGAACTAATATGTTTGCATTATTATGTTCTCTGGCGCTGCTTGTAGAAAACTCGTTATAACAAGTAGCCGCTCTTATTCCTTTTAATTTATTCGCAGTAATAGAAGAGGGAATGCCTGTGGCATCAATAATAATTCCAAATTTTACTTCGTTTTCTCTTACTTTTCTGGCGACAGCAAATGCAAAATCTGGATAATCGCAAGATTTTTCGTCGTAAGTACCAACATCAATAATTTCGTATCCCTTTTCGGACAGAATTTTTGAAATAACATTCTTTATTCTAAAGCCTGTGTGGTCGCTGCCAATTGCGATTCTTCTTACGGTTTGAGATTTCTCAATTTCATTTACGGTTAAATTAATATTCTCTGCAGAATTTTTTGTAACTGTTGCAATATCCAATGCTTTAATTTTATCCCAGGCTAAAGCTGTAACAATATCTTCTTCACCTATGGGTAAAACCTTACCCCCTGTTTTGGCAAATTTTATTACATCAAGTTCGGTTATTAATTTTTTCATAAAGAATTATAAATAAATCAGACTAAATATATTAAATAAGTTATTTACAAATATTCATTTAACTTATTTATTTTAAGATGTTCAACAATTTTTTTAACATCCTGACTTCTATCCCTTCTGCAAATAAGTAAAGAATCCTTAGTGTTTATTACAATTAAATTATCTACCCCGATTAAAGCAGTAAACTTTTCCGGTGAATGAATATATGAATCCATTGTCATATCAGTGAAGACCTCACCATAAGTTGCATTACCGTGTTCATCTTTAGTAGAAAGCTGATAAACTTCTTCCCAGCTACCAACGTCGCTCCAGGTGAAATTTCCTTTTGTTAAAAATACTTTTTTTGACTTTTCCATTATGCCGTAATCAATTGATATACTTCTAAGTTTTTTGTAAATATTCTCAAGATTTTCATCAAAATTTCCCGAGGATAAACATTTTTTTAATTTTTGAAGTCCGTCACTTAATTCGGGTAAATATTCTTTGATTTCATTAAGAATAGAATCAATTCTCCAAATAAACATTCCGCTGTTCCAAAAGAAATCTCCGCTTTCCAAAAATCTAACAGCAGTAGCATAATTTGGTTTTTCGGCAAAAGTATAGACATTGCAGATACCTTCTTCAACTTCTCTTTCATCTATCTGAATATATCCGTAACCCGTTTCAGGTCTTGTCGGCTGTACACCTATAGTAACTAAACCTTTTGATTTATATGCAAACTCTGCGGCTCTTTTTATCGTATTATGGAATTCTTCTTCTTCTTTAATAATATGATCGGCAGGAAGAACTATTGTAACGGCATCCGGATCTAACTTTTCGATAAAGATTGAAGCAAGCCCTATACAAGCAGCAGTATTTTTACCGAAAGGTTCTACAAGAATATTCTTTTGGGGAATATTTTTTAGCTGCTTTATAATCTCATCTTTTTGATTCTTGTTTGTAATAATAAAAATATTATCTTTTTCAATCAATCCGTCCAGTCTTTCAACTGTATTTTGGATCATTGTTTTATTATTAAAAATTTTAAGAAGTTGCTTGGGTGTCTTCTCTTTACTTCTCGGCCAAAATCTTGTCCCGACTCCACCGGCCATAATTAAAGCATATAATTTCATATTTATCTATCCTTCAATCTTAATTGATTTGATCTGCCTTCCGAATGATTCTGCTCTGTTTAGGTAATTTGTTATATCTACATCTTTACTCTTTACAACCGCAACAATAACAATAAGACAAGCTCTCATCGATTCTACTATTTGCTTTGTAGGAGATAATTCGTTTGCTCTAATTAATAGCAGTGCTTTAGCAACAATTTTATGCATGTTAGATATTATTTCAAATCCTTTTTCTTCGGCTAAATTTCCGTTGCTTTCAAGTATCTCGCAATATTTTATCAAATCTTCGGGATCAGGCCTACTAGCTAAAAGATTTTTTAATAGTTCATCTACATTTTTAATTGGGTGTAAAATAGCTTCTTCGAAATTTTGAAATAATATGCCGTGTTCAACTGGTTCATCTTCCATAATAATTTTTTCTTTTAGAATATCCGTTTCTGATTTTCCAAATTGATTATCCATAGAATTAACATTATATATTTCATTTTTTGAACCATTATCAATCTCAATTATAGTCCCATTTTCTCTAATTTTGTTAATGGTCTCTCTAAAAGATATTGGATTTACGGCATCCAATAATCTACTCAAATCACTTATTAAATATTGACTGTGTTCTTTAAATTTATCCGATATTTTTAAGAGATCAATACTGCCCTGTGATAAATATCTATGGATTTCATCTAACCTAATTGCAAATGTTGAAAGATCCGTAGATGTTTTCATCATTTTAATTTCTTTCTCTAAATCTTCCGATTTGGAAATGAGTTCCTTTAAAAGGCTCACGACTTCAATTTTTTGGGTGTCTAACCTTAAATTATTTGAAGCAACCGAAATGCTTTGCATTATATATTGTTTTATAAAATTCATTTATCGTTTATATATTCTTGTTATTCTAGGTTTAATGCTGCAAGTAATTTCATAGGGAATTGTTTTCAAAGCATTACACCATTCCCAAATACTAATATAATTATTTTTATCTTTACCAAACATAGTAACTTTGTCACCTACTTTTATATTTTCTTTTTCAATGTTAATCATTAACCTATCCATTGCGATAGTACCGATTTGATCGTAATTTTTCCCCTTTATAGAAATTTTAATTTTATTTGAAAGTCTCCTGCTTACACCGTCGGCATATCCTAGGGGAACCGAAGCAATTTTTGTTTTTTGTGAAGCAGTAAATTTCCTGCCGTAGCTTACCGTGTCGCCTTTCTGAATCTCCTTAACTGAAGTTATATAGGAATGCAGGCTCATCACCGGTTTTAGTTTTATGGATTCAGATGTTTCCAACGATGGATAATGTCCGTAAAGAGCTATTCCGGGTCTAACCATATCAAAATAAGATACAGGCAAGTCTAATATTGCGCCGCTGTTAGCTGCGTGAGCCAATCCGTAATTTATTCTTTTTGAATTTAAGTGATTTAAAATTTCTTTAAATCTTTCAATTTGCAGATAGGTAAATTTCTTATTTCTCTGATCAGCTGCTGCAAAATGAGTGTAAATGCCGTCTATTTGAAAGATCTTTTTCTTGTCAATATGTGAAATAAATTTTATTGCTTCTTTATAATGAATTCCAAGTCTATTCATCCCCGTATCTATTTTAATATGTACTTTAATTTTCTTTTTCTTATTATTTCTTTTCACAATCCGGTTATAGCCGCGTTCCAGAATTTTTAAATGGTCAAGATGAAAAACTGTTGGAATTAAATTGTATTGAAAAAGAAGTGCTACCTCCTCATTTATACAAGGCTCAAAAACTAAAATAGGTCTTTTTATTTTGGTTTTTCTTAACAATTTTCCTTCGTGGGGATATGTAACAGCAAAATAATCGGGCTTTGTTTGAGAAAAAGAATTTAAAAAGGCTGCACAATCAACCATACCGTGACCGTAAGCGTCAGCCTTAACAACAGCCATAATTTTAGTATTTTTAATTTTCTTTTTAATATTAAGATAATTATATCTTAAATTAGATAGTTCTATTATTACAAAGGATGGATGCATTATTTTTAATTTTTGTATTAAGAAAATATAATTTTAATTGAATCGAGAATCAATTTTATGAATATATTAATCACAAATTTTAGAAACTATTGCAAACAAATATATAGAAAAAATTGATTCACATATTTTCAAATATCATGCATGACTTGTTGAGGATGAATAAGCCGAATGGGTTAGTTCTATCTTTATCAAATAAGTTAAGATTGATTTAAAAAATAGAATCCTTGATTTGTCTTCAAATATTTTTTGCTTTCTTGACATTACTAAAAGGTAGTGTTAATTTTTTGTTTCAAATAAAATAAATTATGTAGTTGATGTTAACTGAATTCGGTAAAATTTTTGCATTTATTTTAGTGGCAGTTTTTTTTGTAACTGTATCAGTTTTTGTAGCAAAACTATTAAGACCTTCAAGACCTACCCACGAAAAACAATTAACTTATGAATGCGGAGAAGAAATTATAGGCTCCCCCTGGGTTCAATTTAATATTAGATTTTATGTTGTGGCATTAATATTTCTGATTTTTGATGTTGAGATTGTTTTGCTAATTCCCTGGGCTTATGTTTACAAATCATTTGGCATTGGCGGATTTTTAGTAGGTGCAATATTTTTAATTTTACTAGGTTTAGGAATGGCTTATGAATGGAGAAAAGGCGATCTTGAATGGTCACGCCCTGCACTGCCCAAATTAAAAATTGATAGAGATAAAGTTTCTCAAATTGGAAAATCTATATAGGATATTATGGGATTATTAGATAAGCAGTTCGCCGATGACAACATTATTATTACAAAAGTTGACGATTTACTCAACTGGGCTCGTCTGTCATCTCTATGGCAGGTTGGCTTCGGCTTGGCTTGCTGCGCTATTGAAATGATGGCAACTTCCGCTTCACATTATGACTTTGACAGATTTGGTGTTATCCCAAGACCTTCACCCAGACAATCAGATGTTATAATTGTTTCCGGAACTGTTACTTTAAAAATGGCTATCAGAATAAAAAGACTTTACGAACAAATGCCTGACCCTAAATACGTAATATCTATGGGAAGCTGTTCGAACTGCGGTGGACCATATTGGGAACACGGCTACCATGTATTAAAAGGAGTTGACAGAATAATACCCGTTGATGTCTATGTCCCTGGCTGTCCCCCACGTCCTGAAGCATTACTGGAAGGGCTTATGAAATTACAAGAAAAAATAAGACACGAATCTTTAGTAAAGAAATCAGCATGACAGATAAAGATATTTTTGAAATATTAAAGAAAAAATTCGGTGAAGCTAATGTAGAATTAGTTGAATCTGAAACTGGAGAAAATTTTTTAAAAGTAAGCCCGTTAGAAATTGATAAAGTTTGTGCATTCCTTTTTTCTAATGATAATCTTCAATTTGATTCACTTATGAATTTATCCGCAATTGACGACGCAAACGGCGAAAAGAAAACAGAAGATGACGGCACATTTGAAATTATAGGCGGAACACTTAGTGTGTTTTATCATTTGGAGTCTACAGTAAAGAAGCACATTATCACATTAGGCACAACTATTGAAAAAGAAAAACCGGATGTTGTTTCTGTTACAGAAATTTGGGCACACGCAAACTGGCACGAAAGAGAAGCTTATGATTTGTTGGGAATTAACTTTTTAAACCATCCAAACTTAACACGAATTTTAATGCCGTATGATTGGGATGCAGGTTACCCTTTAAGAAAAGATTATAAAGATCCGGATTACTATCAAGGAATGAAGATACCTTATTAAAAATTAATTACGAATTTAATAGAAAAAAAATGTCTCTAAAAACTGAAGAAATGACACTCAATATGGGACCTCAGCATCCCTCTACTCACGGTGTACTCCGTTTGGAACTTCAGTTAGACGGTGAATTTATTCTTGATGTAAAACCGCACATAGGTTATCTGCACCGATGTTTTGAAAAACACGCAGAATCAATGACATATCCACAAGTTGTGCCTTACACGGATAGAATGGATTATTTAGCATCAATGTATAACGAATTCGGTTATGCTGTAACCGTAGAAAAACTACTCGGATTGGAAATACCCGAAAGAGTTGAACATATCAGAGTAATAATGGGCGAATTGCAAAGGATAGCTTCACACCTTGTTGCTTTGGGTACTTACGGAGCAGATATCGGAGCTGTAACACCTTTCTTATTTTGTTTTAGAGACAGGGAAAAAATATTAAGTCTTTTTGAAATGACATCCGGAGCAAGACTTCTTTATAATTATATTTGGATTGGCGGAGTATCGCACGACCTTCCACCGGATTTTTTAAGACTAACTAAAGATTTTGTTGAGTATTTCAAGCCTAAAATCAAAGAATTAAACGACTTACTAACTTTCAACAAAATATTTATTGAACGAACCGCAAATATAGGTATTCTGCCTAAAGATGTAGCAGTTAACTTCGGAATTACTGGCCCAATGCTTCGTGCATCCGGAATGAAATGGGATTTACGAAAAGACGATCCTTATTCGGTTTATAATAAGTTTGATTTCGATATTCCTATTGGTGACGGAAGAATGGGAACCGTGGGTGACAGTTGGGACAGATATTATGTACGTGTGCTTGAAATGGAGCAAAGTTTAAGAATAATTAAGCAGGCTGTTGAACAAATTCCTGACGGTGATGTTACTTCAGCTATCCCAAGAAGAATAAAACCGCCTGTAGGTCAAGTGTACGGAAGAGTCGAAAATCCAAGAGGTGAACTGGGTTATTTTATAGTTAGTGACGGCACAATAAATCCAAAGAGGATTAAAGTTAGAGGACCTTCATTTGTTAATTTGGCTGTTATAGGTGAACTCTGCAAAGGTCATATGATAGCGGATGTTATTGCAATTTTGGGTAGTATTGATATTGTTTTAGGCGAGGTGGACAGATGATTTTTGATTTCTTTTCAAAATTAACCGGAAGTGAGATTTTGGCATCTGTAATTAGTGCTTTATTGCCGTTGTTCTTATTTATTCTTCCATTTGCACTGATTGCTGTTTTATTGGAAAGAAAAGTTTCAGCACATATGCAGGACAGACTTGGTCCTATGCGAGTTGGTTATCACGGTATTTTGCAAACATTGGCAGATATTTTAAAACTCATTCAAAAAGAAGATATTATTGCAGATCAAAATGATAAAGCTCTCTTTAACATTGCACCTGTTTTAGTTTTTGCTGGAAGTTATGCTGTTTTTGCTGCAATTCCGTTTACAAGCTCTTACATAGGCAGTAATATTAATTTAGGTTTGTTTTTCATTATAGGTATTTCCGGGCTTGTTGTAGCCGGAATTTTAATGGCAGGCTGGGCATCAAATAATAAATATACATTACTTGGTGCAATGCGTTCGGCTGCACAAATGATAAGTTATGAAATACCTACAATTATGATTGTTGTTACTATTCTTATGGTTACAGGTACGCTTAACCTAAATGAACTGACAGAAATGCAATCCGGATTTTTTTGGAATTGGATGATATTTGGTGGACAAACAACAGGTATTGTGAAAGTTTTATTGATACCGTTTATGATTGTAGCATTTGGTGTAATATATATAAGCACTTTAGCCGAAGTTAACAGAACTCCATTTGATATACCAGAAGCCGAATCAGAATTAGTTTCAGGTTATCATACAGAATATTCAGGGATGAAATTTGCAATGTTCTTTTTAGCTGAATATGCAAATATGTTTGCAGTTTCTGCAATTGTTGTCTTATTGTTTTTCGGAGGATATCAATCCCCTTTCGGTTATTTAGGCAATACTCTCGGTCTTTCGTGGATAGTACCAATCGAACAATTATTATGGTTTACTTTTAAAGGTGTAGGACTTGTACTTGTACAAATGTGGCTGCGATGGACTTTGCCGCGTTTAAGAGTAGATCAACTAATGGCAGTTTGCTGGAAATATTTAATTCCAATTGCATTCGTGAATTTATTGATAGTTGGACTTATAACTTTAATATAAAATGAAAGCATATTTAAACAACATATTCATGTCACTTTCAACAATATTTATTGGAATGAAAGTTACATTTAAACATTTGTTTGTGCCTGCTGTTACAATTCAATATCCTGATGTAAAACCTCAATTACCTTCGAGAGAAAGAAACAGGTTATATGTTAATATGGATGACTGTATTGGTTGCGACCAATGTGCAAGAGCCTGCCCTGTTAATTGTATTGAAATTGAAACAGTAAAATCAATACCGGGAGAAGATTTAGGTCAGACCTCAAACGGTAAAAGAAAAGCTCTTTGGGTAACAAAATTTGATATCGATATAGCAAAATGCTGCTTCTGTCAACTTTGCGTTTTCCCCTGCCCAACAGATTGTATTTATATGACTGATGTATATGAATTTTCAGAATTTGAAAGAGATAATTTGATTTATGATTATGTGACTCTTACTGATGAAGAAAGAAAAGTAAAAAAAGATAATTACGAAAAAATGATGGCAGAAAAAGCAGCCCAAAAAGAAGCTGCATTAAAAGCAAAAGAAAATAAAGATAAACCTGAAGAGAATAAAAAATAATATGACTATTTACGATATTATATTCTATTTATTTGCTCTGATTACCGTAGGTTCTGCTTTTTTTGTAGTAACTATTAGGAATATTGTTTACTCAGCCTTCTTTTTATTATTTACATTATTTGGCATTGCAGGACTTTACGTACTTTTAAGTGCTGACTTTATCGCAATTGTACAACTTGTAGTTTATGTGGGAGGAATTTTAGTTCTTCTTTTATTTGGTGTTATGCTTACACATAAAATTACACACGTTAATATTAAATCCGGGACTTTACAAATAATACCTTCTATTATAGGAGTTTTAGTACTTGCCTTTGCTTTGATAAAAATATTTTTAAGCACAAACTGGAAAACAATACAAACTACAACGCAAAAAGGCTCTGTGGAAGGTCTTGGAGTTTTACTTGTCAATCAATACTCCGTTGTTTTCGAATTACTTGGTATATTATTATTAATTGCTCTTATCGGAGCTGCATCAATGGCTCGGAGGGATAAAAGTTAATTATGATACACATTGGATTAAATCATTATCTGATTGTCAGCTCACTTTTATTCTGTTTAGGAATTTTTGGCATAATTACAAGAAAAAATGCAATTATGGTACTTATGGGAATTGAACTGATTTTGAATTCGGCAAACATAAATTTTGTTGCATTTGCAAGATACGGTAATTTCGGAAATTCAGGTCAGTTGGCTGCACTTTTTGTAATAATTTTGGCAGCAGCTGAAGCAGCAATTGCTATGGCTATAGTTTTAAACATTTACAAAACATTTACAAATATAAATGTGGATGAAATAGATACACTTAAAGATTAATTGAATATGACTGAATCTGCATTAGTTAAAATAGCGCTTGTTACTTTATTTTTACCTTTAATTGGGTTTATTGTAACCTTGCTTTTTGGTAAACGAATTAAATGGCTTTATTGGTTTGAAAATTCGATTTTAATAATGGCTTTCCTTCTCTCTGCCATGCTTGCCTATTTTAAATTAACTACATATATAGATCAAACTATAATATCTGAATTCGAATGGATTAACTTAGGCAATGTACCAATCCTAAAGTCCTTCACAATTGAACTAGGAATTATGATTGACAATGTTACGGTTTTATTGATCTTGGCTGTAACAATTGTAAGTGGTGTTGTCCATATTTTCTCTGTCGGTTATATGGAAGGTGATAAAAGATATAACAGATATTTTTCATACCTTGGCATATTTACTTTTTCAATGTTAGGTATTGTTCTAACTCATAATTTATTAATGATGTATGTATTTTGGGAGTTAGTCGGATTATCATCATACTTGTTAATAGGATTTTGGTATGAGAAAAAGTCCGCTTCAGATGCTGCTAAAAAAGCATTCCTTGTAAATAGGATTGGTGATATTGGAATGTTTTTGGGTATTCTAATTCTTTTTACAAATTACCATACTTTTTCATTTGATAAAATATTTTATCAGATCTCAATAGGCAATCTTCCTTTCGGTACTGAATTTGGTTTAACATTAGCGGGCATATTATTATTCTGCGGTGCTATTGGCAAATCGGCACAATTTCCATTACATGTTTGGCTGCCAGACGCTATGGAAGGTCCTACACCTGTTAGTGCTTTAATCCACGCTGCAACAATGGTTGCAGCAGGTGTTTATTTTATGATAAGAGTCTTCCCTATTTTATCTGGTGATGCATTAATGGTTATTGCTTCCATAGGTGCTATATCTGCTTTTATTCCGGCAACAATTGCAGTTACACAAAACGATATTAAAAAAGTTTTGGCTTATTCCACTATTAGTCAGTTGGGCTATATGATTATGGCGATAGGTGTTGGTGCTTATGCATTTGCTTTCTTTCATCTGATAACTCATGCATTCTTTAAAGCTTGTTTATTTTTAGGCTCAGGTTCAGTTATCCACTCAATGCATCACGAACAGGATATGAGACAAATGGGTGGCTTAAGGAAGAAAATGCCAGTTACTTATATAACATTTTTGGTTGCATCTTTAGCTTTATCAGGTATCCCTTTAACATCTGGATTTTTGAGCAAAGACGGAATACTTGCCGGAACATTTGCATTTGGTTCGTTAACAGGAAATTGGTGGTTTGCTGCTTCAGGCTTTCTTGTTGCTTTCCTTACAGCATTTTATATGTTCAGGGCAATAATTCTTACCTTCCATGGTAAACCGAGAAATAAAGAAAAATATGAACATGCAAAAGAATCATCTTTTGTTATGGTAATGCCATTAGTAGTTCTTTCAGCATTATCTATATTTTTCTGGTATTCATTAAATCCGTTCAATCCCGATAACGGTAAATTTCTTTCATCTTGGGTCAAACCCCCGGAAATTTCTGTTCCTCAAAATGCAAGATATGAATTTATGAGAAGTGACAAGGATGAAGTTAAAATAGAAAATGCAAACGAAGAGATTACTTATTCTAAAGAATATACTGAAGCAATACACCATGCCCACTTCCCTACTTTGTTTACATCTGCCGGTTTGGCTTTATTTGGAATTTTATTAGCGTTCATAATATTTCAATGGGGTATATTGAATCCCGATAAACTAGCCGAGAAGCTAAAACCTGCATATTTGCTTTCTTATAACAAATGGTATTTTGATGAACTTTATTATGCGTCGTTTGTTGCCGGTACAATTGGATTAAGCAGAGTAATTGCATTTTTTGACAATAAATTTGTGGACGGCATTGTAAACGGTTCGGCTTACTTAACAAAACATTTTTCTGCATTTACAGGAAGATTTGATAATATTGTAGTTGACGGTTTTGTAAATATGACTGCATATTTAAGTGGTTTGTTCGGTTTGTTTTTTAGAAGATTCCAAACCGGAAAAGTGCAATCATATATTATGTTCGTTGTTTTTTCAATAATAATACTCTTATACATATTTAAGTAAATAATATTTTATAAAAATAGAATCATAGATTATGGAAAATTTCCCAATATTATCATTATTAACATTCCTTCCTATTGTAGGAATGATTATCATTCTCGCTTTGCCAAAAGACCAAGGAAAATCAATTAAATGGCTAACTTTACTGGTGACTGGTATCCAGGTTGTGCTTGCTGTTGTAATTCTTTTCTTTTATAATTTTTCTCTTGGTGGTATAAACGATCCAAATTCTTTTCAATTTGTTGAAAAATTCAGATGGATTGAAATCTCCGGTTTAGCTTGGGTGGGAACTATTAAAATTGACTACTTTTTAGGTATTGACGGTATAAGTGTCGTTTTAGTGCTTTTGACTACGATTGTAACTTTTATTGCAACTTTAACATCCTGGAATATTTCTAAATCAATTAAGGGATATTTTGCACTTTTCCTTTTACTGGATACTGCAATGCTTGGAGTTTTTGTAGCTTTAGATTTTTTCTTGTTCTATGTTTTCTGGGAACTAATGTTACTTCCAATGTACTTTTTAATTGGTGTTTGGGGCGGACCTAGAAGAGAATATGCAGCCATCAAATTTTTCTTATACACTTTACTTGGTAGTATTTTCATTTTATTGGTGATGATCGGGTTGTATTTCAGTGCTACAGAAACATTGGTAGACGGTTCAAAAGTTTTCACATTTAATTTATTAAGTTTGATGGACACTGCTAATTATACAGCAACCGGTCTTCTTTCACCTCTGAATCCCAATAATTTAAGGTTTATAGCATATATTGCTTTATTTGTAGGCTTTGCTATTAAAATACCTATGTTTCCCTTTCACACCTGGCTACCTGATGCACACGTTGAAGCACCAACTGCTATCAGTGTTATTCTTGCAGGTGTACTTTTGAAAATGGGTACATACGGAATATTAAGAGTAAGTTTTCCTGTGTTTCCGGAAATAACTCAACAGCTTGCATGGTATATAGGTCTTTTTGGAATGATAAATATAATATACGGTGCACTTGCGGCAATGGCTCAAAAAGATTTCAAAAAACTTATTGCATATTCCTCAGTTTCGCATATGGGCTATGTTTTATTGGGTATGGCTTCACTTACAACAGCCGGACTAACTGGAGCTGTCCTTCAAATGTTTAATCACGGAACTATAACAGCAATGCTCTTTATTATTGTTGGAATTATATATGACAGAGCACACACAAGAGAAATTAATGCTTTCGGTGGATTAGCAAATCAAATGCCTGTTTACACTGGGTTTGTGATGGTTGCATTTTTTGCAGCAATTGGACTACCCGGTTTAAGCGGATTTATTTCTGAAGCTTTAGTGTTCGTAGGTGCTTTTAGCAGCGAACTTATAAGGACTGTAACAATTATATCTACTCTGGGAATACTTTTAGGTGCGGGTTATATGTTATGGACATTCCAAAGAATTTATCTTGGAACATTAAAAGACAAATGGAAAGAACTGACCGATATTACTTTTAGAGAATATTGCATGCTTGTTCCACTTACTGTTATAATTATTGTTCTAGGAGTTTATCCGTCTGTAATTTTACAATTTATGACAACATCTGTTAATGCTATGGTTAAGTTTATGGCAAATGCGCACGTAATAATCAGTGCAATAAATTAGTTTTAATTAAAAATATAAAACATAGAGAAATAATTTGAATCAAATTGCAAATAGTCTTCAATTTATAAAACCGGAAATTTCAGCTGCTATTTCTTTAGCAGTACTTGTAATAGTTGATTTGGTGATGGATAAAAACAAGAAGTATTTATCCGCAGTAATGATACTGGGTTTGTTGTTCACCGGATTTTTTATTTTTGTGCAGTTTAATATTTCTTCGTTTGCATTTACATCCGAGAGCAATAAATACGGATTGTTAGCAGTTGATTCATTCGGCTCATTCTTCAAAATACTTATTATCTTCTCCTCAATTCTTATTGTTCTCTTTACCTTATCTTCAGATGAAATTAATAAAGCTAAAGAAAGGCTTGGGGAATATTATTCACTAATTTGGGGTATGATTATCGGTATGTTCTTTATGATAAATGCCGCTGATTTAATAGTAATTTATTTATCTTTAGAATTACTTTCACTTTCATCATATGTTTTAGCAGGAATTACAAAGAATTCACTAAGAAACAGTGAAGCTTCTTTGAAATACGTAATTTACGGAGGAGTTTCATCCGGAATTATGTTGTTCGGTATTTCTATTCTTTACGGAGTTACGGGTACAACAAATATTTATGAAATAAATGCACTCTTTCAGTCACAGCAGATACAAGGATTAATATTAACCTTATCAGCTATTTTAATATTTGCAGGAATTGGATTTAAAATTTCTGCTGCCCCGTTCCATTTTTGGACTCCGGATGTTTACGAAGGTGCACCGATAACAATTACAGCTTATTTATCTGTAGCAAGTAAAGCAGCAGGATTTGCATTGCTGTTAAGATTTACAAAAATCACATTCATAGATTCTGTAAATCCCGACGGTTCATGGAATATTATTTCCCTCATTGATTGGCATTCGTTCCTTATAATCATTTCTATTTTAACAATGACACTGGGTAACTTTGCAGCACTTTGGCAAAACAATGTGAAGAGACTGCTGGCATATTCAAGCATTGCGCACGCCGGATATATGCTGCTTGGTTTAATTGCCTTGTCTAACGAGGGTATGATGGCAATAATGATTTATTTTGTCATCTACACAATAATGAATTTAGGTGCATTCTTTGTTGTAATGCTTATTGCAAATAAAATCGGCAGTGAAGAACTTGATGATTACAAAGGATTGGGAAAAGTAGCACCTGTTTTAACCGTTTCCTTGGGTGTCTTTTTGATCTCTCTAACAGGATTACCACCGACTGCAGGATTTATTGGTAAACTATATATATTCCTGGCTTTGATTAATTCTAAAATGATAGTTGTTGCTTTTATTGCACTTCTAAACACAGTAGTTTCAGTTTACTATTATGTAAGAATCTTAAAATATCTGTTCTTAGACAGTTCAGAGAAAGAGGTTAAACCATTTGGAGTTAACATACCCACTTTGATATTATTATTGATATTAGTAGTACCAACTTTAGTTTTGGGTGTATATTTTACACCTTTAGTTGAATTTGCAAAACATTCAATTACCCTCCTTGGATTTTAATTAAGATAAATTTCCCATTTGTTCATTATTAATTATCTTAATGTAATATTTTAAAACTTTATTAGTTATGAACACAACTTTTTTCTACTGGCTCGCCTTTTTATCTTATTCCATACTTGTAATCGGAATTGGTTTTTATATATGGAATAAAAGAAGAAAAAATAAAATTCAGGATGATTCCGATAATTTCTGGTCAGCTGGTAAAAGTCTTTCAGGCTGGTCAAGCGG
>CAZTZZ010000014.1:0-8042 GCA_964617905.1 uncultured Ignavibacteriaceae bacterium
AGGAGCAACTAAAGTATTTTGTCCCGGTGAAGGAACGCCCTCATTGCCCGCAGAATTAACTACAACAACTCCTTTGCTAGCCAGCATATCGGCGGCTTTAGTAATAATTGTAGTGTTACCGTCCATATCAGCCGATGTATAATCTGTAAATCCAAATTGAAAACCGTCTCTATAGCCGAGTGAAGTAGAAGTTACATCCACCCCAATGCTGTCTGCCCATTCTGCGGCAGCTACCCAGTTATCTTCTTCAATCGGTGATTCGCTTTGAGTGTTTTCTGTTTTTGCAAGTATAAAATTTGCATCAAACGCCGGTCCTATTAAACTACTTTCTTTAAATCCGCCAATTATGGAAAGAGTATAAGTTCCGTGTGAGCCGCTTCCCGAATCCGGCAGTGGCTGATCGGCAACAACAGAATCATTGTTTACAAAGTCCCACTTGGCAATAATTTTCATCGGTCTTGTATTAAATACCTCGTGAGTTAAATTGCTGAAACCAGCATCCATAACGGCAATGGTTATTCCTGTTCCCGTAAAACCTTGGTCATGAACTGCAGGAATATTCAGCTGATTAAGTGCAGCAGCAGAAAAACCGTAATTGAATGAATTTATAGAATTATCCTTTTGTAAATTATTCGGCAGCGTATCTATCTTTTTAGGTTTTTCAATATCCCTGTTAACTTTGAATCTACGGACAAGATCAATTTTTTTAACAAAAGGCAAAGTAGATATTTTTTCAATCACTTCTTTTTTAACAAAAGCGGAAATTCCGTTAAACCATTTTGTTGTGTGTTTTACTTTTACGCCGAGTTTTTCTAACTGTTCAATATAATCAGTGTTTACGGGAATATCCGTCTCATCAATTAACGGACGACCTTTGTAATATTTTGTCCTGCGTGCCAAAGACTTAGGACTAACAACACTACTCGGTTTTTCAAAAAACTTATTTAAAGATTTACCTTTATCCGTAAAGTAAATCCACACAAGTTCGGTTTCACTGTTTTTTAATTTTGTGATTCTTTCGCTTAGCCGGGTTGTAATTTTATCCAAAGCACTTTGCGGAAAAAGTGAAGAAAATGAAAATATAAATGAAATTATTATAAAAATTGAAATGCGGTGTTTAGAATTATTTTTAATCATAACGGAATATATAAATCTTATTTAAATATCAAAATGAAAATGTGATGAAAAAACGAACTTTTCTAATCAAACAAACATAATTTTTACAAACAATGTTCCTCTAAATAATTTTTATTAATTGTCATTCTGCATTCAGTTTTAAATATAATGCATCTTCATTTTGAAAAAATGGTTCGAAATTATTGTAAATTACACTGTTAATAATTATTGATTTGTAAAATCAAGGGAGAAAGAAAATGAGCACAAGGACAGAAACAGACAGTATGGGGAAAATAGAAGTACCCGCTGATAAATACTACGGAGCGCAGACAGCACGTTCATTAAAGAATTTTAAAATCGGCGGGGAAAGATTCCCGCGTGAATTAATAAGTGCTTTCGGCATATTAAAAAAAGCCGCCGCAATTGTAAATAAAGAACTGGGAATTTTAAGTGCCGAAAAATCGGAACTGATTGTTAAAGCTGCCGATGAAGTAATTGAAGGTAAATTGGACGAACATTTCCCGCTGGTTGTCTGGCAGACCGGAAGCGGAACACAGACAAATATGAACACAAATGAAGTAATCTCAAACAGGGCAATTGAACTTGCGGGCGGTGAGATGGGAAGCAAAACACCAGTCCATCCTAACGATGACGTCAACAAAGCGCAGTCCTCCAATGATACTTTTCCTACGGCAATGCACATTGCCGCGGTTGAAGAGATTCACAGAAGACTAATCCCAATGGTAACAAAACTTAGGGACGCACTTCAGAAAAAATCCGAAGAATTTAAGGATAATATAAAAATCGGAAGGACACATTTGATGGATGCAACACCGCTTACACTGGGACAGGAGTTTTCCGGTTATGTTCAGCAGTTAACAAACGGGTTGGAAAGAATTGAAAGCGCAATGCCACACTTGTATGAAATTGCACTCGGCGGAACTGCCGTAGGCACGGGATTAAACACACACCCGGATTTTGCGGTTAAAGCAGCGGAAAGAATTGCAGAACTTACGGGCAAACAGTTTGTAACGGGCAGGAACAAGTTTGAAGGTCTTGCAGGACACGATGCACTTGTTGAATTCAGCGGAGTGCTGAAAACCATTGCAGCCTCTCTCATGAAAATTGCCAACGATATCAGGTGGCTGGGTTCGGGACCGAGATGCGGAATAGGGGAATTGAATTTACCCGCAAACGAACCGGGCAGTTCTATTATGCCGGGGAAAGTAAATCCTACGCAAGCCGAAGCGATGACAATGGTCTGCACGCAGGTTTTCGGTAACGATACAACGGTTAACTTTGCAGGCGCAAGCGGTAACTTTGAATTAAATGTTTACAAACCAGTTATAATTTTTAATGTTTTGCAGTCAATCAAACTAATTGCAGATTCGTGTGAGAGTTTTACCGATAACTGTGTTTCGGGAATTGAAGCTAACAATGAAAATATTCATACTAATTTAGTCAATTCATTGATGCTTGTTACTGCGTTAAATCCTGTGATTGGCTACGATAATGCGGCAAAAGTTGCCAAGAAAGCTTTTGCCGAAAAATCAACTTTAAAAGAAGCCGCCGTTAGTTTGGGACTTCTGACAGCGGAAAAATTTGACGAAGTTGTAAGACCGGAAAATATGATCGGTCCTAAAAAATAATTCTGTAAAATTTAGATTTAATTAATTAAAAAATGAAAAAACTTATTTCCATTTTAATTTTATCTTTAATTATAATTCCCGGTTTTCTTTGCAGTGAAGATATTCAAATTCAAACCGGAATGATTGTATTTGTGGGGCTTGAGGGTGGATTTTATGGAATCACCGGCGATAACGGTAAAAATTATGATCCACAAAATCTTCCCGATAAATTCAAAAAAGACAGTCTGCGGGTTTCATTTGAATACAAAGTAAGTGAGAATCAGGTTAGTTTTCATCAGTGGGGTGAATTGATAGATATCGTTAAAATTGTTGAAATTAAATAAACAAAAACAAACATTTTAAAATAAAGGTAGTGCTTATTGAATTGGAGTGGAATGCTGTCGCTTTTGACAGCCTGCTTGGAATTACTTTTACTTGTTAACTTATTAATCTTTACATCAAAAAATAAGTTAAATATTATAGCAATGATTCTGATATTTGTGTTGATGCTGTATCAAATACTTGAATTTACAATTTGCAGAATCGGTGAGAATAATTCCTGGATTATTTATTCTGCCTTTTCCGTCATTGCTTTTTTACCTCCTTTATCTCTTTTGTTTGTCTTAAATGTTAAAGGCTTTCATAATAAATTACTAAAATTAATATTCCTTCCGCCACTGTTTTTTACTGTGTTTTATTTTTTCCACATAAATGATTTTTATCTGATTGAATGCACGGCATTGTATTCTGTTTACAAATATCCTTACGGAGACTTGTACGGATTGTTTTATTATATCCCCGTTATTTTATCAATTATTTTTTTGATAAACGAGATAATAAAAAGAAAAAAAACGGAATTAATAATCGTGTTGATAGGATTTTTAGTAATATCTTTTCCGGTTGTTTTGGCATTTATATTAAAATTATTCGGTGACGGGCGGTTGGTTACAACAATAGTCAGCGTTATGTGTAAATCGGCTTTCTTTTTTGCATTTTCACTTTTTTACTTTGCATTGCACAACAAACCCAAAGAAGAAAATGAATGAAACAATTTTAAATATTTATCTTATAATTAATAATAACGCAGTTGAAGAATTTAGAGCTGTCAGTTACAAAAAAGACGGAACAGATAACGAAAAAATTGAATACTTAATAAGCAGAGTTGAAACTGATTTTTCAAATTCCTTTCGCTTTGATGCACCAAGAAATGCTAAAGGTAAATTTATGGATTACGGTAAATTTTATAAATTAGAAAAGAAGGGAAGGCATTTTGAATTATTCGAAAATATTTTTTCAACTTTTGATATTCCCGAAAAACCGCTAGTATGTGTAACTCCCGTAGTGGACGGAAAAATAATTAACAATAGCTAAATATCTCCCAAAGACTCCGATAGTGATTTTTCGATTGCGGATTTAAACTCTCTTATGTTTACGGGCTTTTTAAATATATAAGAAACTCCCAATTCTTCATAATCATTTATTGCGTATTTGTCTAAGTTGCTGCTTAAAACTATAAAAGGCGGTCTAATTTTTAATTCTGATTTATTTATTTCTTTTATCAAATTATAGCCGCTTATCTCGGGCATATCGTTTTCGGTTATTACAAGAGCTGGAGTGTTTGAAAGTATAAAGTCCTTTGCTTTTTTACCGTCCGGAATCACTATGATTTTATAATCGGGTGTAATGTTATTTAAAATTTTTGAGTAAAGTATGGAATCGGTTTTGTTGTTGTCAACAAGCAAAATGTTCTCCGATGCCACAGGTAAAGTAAAAATAAATTCAGTGCCTTCGCCGAAAATACTTTCAGCTCTAATTTCACCGCCGTGTTTGTTTATTATTTCTTTAACCAAAGAAAGACCAAGTCCGCTTCCTTTCTCACCCTTTGTTCCCTCGGAAGTATATTTCGCGTCAACATTAAACAGCTTGTCAATATTTTCTTTTTTAATTCCAACACCGTTGTCTTTTATAGAAAATTCGATAAATCTTGATTTTTCATACGGGCGTTTTGAGATTACAATTTCGCCGTTCTCCTTTGTAAACTTAATAGCGTTTGAAAGTAAATTGTTAAATACTTGTTGAATCAAATCTTTATCTACAAATACATTTATATCGTTTTCAATATTTGAGACTAATTCTATGTCCTTCTGAAGTGCAACACCCGACATTAAACTTATTGACGAATTAACAATATCTTTAATGTTATATCTGTCGGGTTCAAAACGGACTCTTCCGGTTTGCAGTCTTGTCCAATCCAACAAAGAATTTACCAAGGCCAGCATAGAGTTTGACGAATCTTGTATGTATTTAATATACTGTGTTTTCTCTTCTCCACTCAATTCATTATCGTTCAGCAGTAAATCCGTAAATCCAACAACAGAACTAAAGGGTGTTCTAAGATCGTGAGAAATAATTGAAATAAACCTATCCTTGGTTTCGTTTAGTTTAATTAGTTTATCGCTTGATTTTTTCAGCTCTAATTCCGCTTTTTTTCTTAATGAAATATCGCTTACCAAGCCGTATAATTTTTGAATTTGTCCTTTTGAATTTCTAATAATATTGAGTTTATTTCTTACCCAAACAACATTTCCAAATTTGCTTATTATACGGAATTCAATTTCACCCGAGACTTGAATGCGGCTTTTAAAGAGATTCCTCATCTTCTTTTTTACTTCGGCAAAATCATCGGGATGAATTATTTTTAGGAGCATTTTCGTATCAGTAAGAAAATCATCTTGTGGGTAATTGGTTATTTTTTCAACCGATGCAGTGTAAAAAACCGGTCTTAAATTGTTTCCCGTTCTTTCAAATGTATATAAAAAGTCGTCTATGTTTTCAGCAATGTTTCTGTACTTTTCTTCGGAATGTTTTATTATTTCCTGTGTGCGTTTTTTCTCGGTTATGTCTCTGACTATAACAACCAAATATTTTGTATTATTAACGTTAAAAACCGAAGCTGAAGCTTCACAATAAAAATTTGCTTTATCTTTCTGTCTGGCTAAAAAATCGAACTTTGTATATATCTTATTACCTTTTTTTATTAAGCTTAAATATTCTTCTACTTTTTCGGAATCTCTTTCATCGGTTAATGATAAGAAGTTTAATCCCAATAAATCTTTACCGGTCTCGTATCCAAAAATATTTGCAAAAGATAAGTTGGTTAATTCAAACTGATTATCTTTTAACAATGCAATCCCGTCATTAGCAGAATTAAATATTGAATTGAACAGTTCAAGTTCTTTATCAATAGCTTCTTTGGAAGTGATATCGCTGAAGAAACAATTGTAATATTTTGTCTTTAAATTATCATCGTGAACGGGATGAAATTTAATTATAAATTTTACTTTGTTATTCCCCGTAACAAAGGGAAGTTCAATTACTGTTATAGAATTCTCGTTTAATGATTTTATATTAAAATTATCTGCTTCAAAATTATCGTGATCAATAAAATCGTTTATGTTCTTTCCTAATATTGTATCTTTCGATAATCCAAATGTTTTACAGAATATTTTATTTACATAAACAAATGTTCCTTCTTTATCTATGTTGCATATGTTATTATCTGTGTTTGCAACAATATTTCTGTATTTTTCTTCTTCATTTTTAAGCTTTTCATATTCGTCAACTCTGTTTGTAATATTTGTGCAAAAGACAAATAAAGCATTTTTTTCTTCGTTTGTAAAAGTGAATTTGGCTTCAATGCTTTCTTTTTGTCCTTCTTTTTTATAGACGGTAATATTTTTAATTAAAGTTCCATTTTCCTTTAGTTCTTCAACTAAAGCTTCAAAATAATCCTGATCAAAAAGTCCGAGTACGCGTCCAAAGAATTTGTTAAAAATTTGACTTTTTGTGTAACCGAATAATTCCTCTGATGATTTATTCCAAAAAGTAACGTTGCCCTTTAAATCAACAGTAAATACAGCATCAATTACAGAATCAACCAAATGTTTATAGCTTAATAATTCTTTTTTTTCAGCGTTAAGAATATCAATGTTTTTATTCAGGCTTTCGCTTTTTAAATTCAGTGTTTTTATTTGTTCAATAAGTTTATCTTTTTCTTCTTTGAATAATTCTTTTTCAGCATCTAATTTTTCAGCTTCTCTTTTTAACCTGTTCTTCTCTTTAATTTTTTCAGATACGTCGTTTAATGAAATAAAGACGAGTTTAATTTTATCTCTTCTATCTATGTAAGGGATGATTGTGGCTTGTAATATTGCTTTTTTGTTTTCAAAATTAAATGAAACTTTTTCTTTTGATTTTTTTAGTTTGTTAAAAGCGGGCAAAAATTTATCTGAAAAAGTATTTAATGAAGATATGTTTAATTTTTCATCTTCTGAAAAACCCACATAAAAATCTTTCATTCCTTTGCCGAAGGAATAAATAATATTGCCGGAGGCGTCGGCAATTAAATGATATCCTTCCTGTTCATTTATAAAATCTTTTAAATAATGTGAATGGAGTTTTTCTTCCTGCTGTGTCTCTAAAAATATTTTTGAATCTTCAAATAAAAGTATGCCTCCGGAAAATTTTTCATTTTCCCAAATAGGCGCACCCTTAACAATTAGAGTTACAGAATGCGTATCAATTCCTTTGCCTGTTTTTAATTCTAATTCAAAATAATTTCCTTCAGCTAATGTTTCTATTTCTTTGGATAAATTATTACTGTATTCTGAAAATTCGCTTATAATATTTTTACCAAAAAGATCTTTGGATTTTAATTTATAAATGTTTGCAAATTTTAAATAGCTGTCGTTGATATAATCAATTTTCCAGTCCGAAGAGAATGTAATTATCCCGATTGGTGCTTTATCAATTATATTAGATAAATAACCTTCGCGTGTAATGGCACGTAATTTTTCTGTAGTCTTTCCCATATTTGCTATATTTGCTTAAAATCAAATAAATTAAAACAATAATCGTGCTAATTTTTTTATCAGTTAGAATAATAAGTTAAATAATAAAAAATTTTTATTATTCCAGACAGAATACATCGAAAAAGAGCTAAATATGAATGTTTTGGCTATAATTAAAGATTTTTATTAAATACTTTTTTTTAATTAAGTAAAAATGACAAAAGCAAGATTCTTAATAAATTGTCTCAAATTGAATGTAATGTTCAAATTATCTTAATATGAGCATTATTTAACTTCCAATGTGTCTTTTATAATGAATTCTCCAGTTTAATTTCCAAGTTTTACCTTTATCGTTTGAACTTTCCCAATCCCAGTCTAAATTATTTTTTGATATATTATAAAAAACCATTCTTTGAATGATTTCCTTATCTTCTTTTCCTTTAAATTT
>CAZTZZ010000014.1:8142-44981 GCA_964617905.1 uncultured Ignavibacteriaceae bacterium
TTTAAATTTTCCTGAAAAAATTATATATCCGCCTGAGTTATCGACCCATGTTTGTTCCCAAAATTTCATTTTAGAATTATAAACCGAGTAACTTTTACCAACAAAAGGTTTTTCTCCATTAGTTGAAAAATTTTCATTTATAACGCAGGAGCCTAATATTTTTTTTACATTATTTTTGCCGTAAGCAGTTTTACCTTCAGAAGTAAACCAGTGCAAATCCCAATTACCTAACCAAAAATCAAATTGATGTGCTTCCTTGGAGTAACACGGAGGGACTTTTTTATTTTGAGTAAAATCAGTTGAAGATATCATAAGTATGAATAACAAAATGTAGCTAAATTTATAATAAAAAAAATATTTCATGTTATAGCCCGGTTATTAATAAATACAGAATTAGAAATTAATTATATTTTTTAGAACGGAGTATAAAATTTCAAATGATGAAATAATGAATATTAATTTTGTAAATTTATACTATAAAGTCTACACAAAAAATTTATGTTATTTTTATTTGAATTTATAGGTAATAAAACCCTGAAATTTTTACAGGAAGTGGGTCAGGTATTTAATCTTTTTTGGGGAATAATAAAAAGCTTTACGCAAATAACAAAAAGCAGGAAATTGATTTTTTCGCAGATGGAACAAATCGGTGTAAACTCACTTCCTCTCGTTTTAATAATAGCAGTGTTTACCGGAGCGGTTGCTGCCTGGCAGGCAGCCTACCAATTAAAGGGTATAGCTCCTATGTCTTTGCTGGGAGGTACTACAAGCAGAGCAATTATTACCGAACTTAGTCCGGTGCTTACAGGAATTGTTATTGCCGGAAGGGTAGGTGCTTCAATTGCAGCAGAGCTTGGCACTATGAAAGTTACAGAACAAATTGATGCACTTGAAACAATGGCAATCAATCCGATTAGGTATTTGGCTATGCCGCGATTTTTAGCATCTGTTATGGTAATGCCGGTACTTGCAATATTTGCAAATGTAATTGCTGTTTCTGGTGCATTCATAGTCTCCAATTATTTTTTAGGATTATCATTTAATGTTTTTTTTGAATCTGTTAGCAGGTTTTTCAGTTTTTCCGATTTTATAGCCGGAATAGTAAAAACAATTGTATTTGGAAGTATTACGGCTTTGTTGGGATGTCATATTGGGTTCAGAACAACCGGCGGTGCAGAAGGTGTAGGAAAAGCGACAATTCGTTCTTTTGTACTTTCAGCAGCTTTTATTTTAATATTAGATTATTTACTATGGATGTTATTATTCTAAATAAATTTTAAGAAATCAAATTTTTTTATTAAAGGCATTGACTATATGCCTTGTAAATATTATGTTGCAGTTGCTGGGATTCATTAAGAACTACCCCCCCTTAATGGATCTTTCGGATGCCCGGTAGCCCTCCACCGGGCACATTTTTTCTGTATCAAACGGGAGAAATGATTAAATTTGCATGTCATATACTTCTATTATTAAAGATGAGGCTACAATGGAAAAAATAAAATATGAAATAAAGAAAAGAACCCCCAAAATTGAATTACCTACAGATTTAGGCTTTGGTAAATTATTCACAGATCACCTTTTTGAAATGGATTACTCACCTGAAAGAGGGTGGCATAATCCTGTTATAAAACACACTGAAAACCTATCTGTTCATCCCGGATCGATGTTTATCCACTACGGACAGGCTATTTTTGAAGGGTTAAAAGCATTTAAAACAGAAGATGGCAGAGTTACAATTTTTAGACCTCAGGCTCATATCCAAAGGTTAAATAATTCAGCCAAGAGGATTTGTATTCCTCAAGTTGATGAAGAGTTTTTGCTTTTTGCACTAAACGAATTAGTTTCTATAGAGAGTGATTGGATTCCAACCAATCCGGGTGAATCTTTATATATTCGTCCTGTTGTATATGGAACGGATCCGTTTTTAGGGGTAAAACCTTCTTCTAATTATAAATTATTTATCCTGTTATCTCCTGTCGGTGCTTATTACACCGAAGGATTTAAACCTGTGAAAATTCTTGTTCAAGATGATTACGTTAGAGCAGTAAGAAAAGGATTAGGTGAATGTAAAACTCCCGCTAATTATGCCGCAAGTCTACTTGCTGCCAAAGAAGCAAAACAAAAAGGATTTACTCAAGTTTTATGGTTAGATGGAATCGAACAAAAATATCTTGAAGAAGTTGGTACAATGAATATTTTTGTCGAGTTTAAAGATGAAATTGCTACACCAAAATTAAACGGCAGCATACTCCCGGGTGTAACAAGAAGATCTGTTCTACAGTTACTGAAAGACAAAGGGTTAAACGTTAACGAAAGGTTAATAACCATAGATGAAATTGTTGATGCTTATAACAACGGTACTTTAGTAAGTTTGTTTGGTACAGGAACCGCAGCTGTTATCTCACCCGTTGGGTGGCTTACATATAAGGATAAAGAGATGATTCTCAATAACGGGCAACCAAGTGAACTTGCACAAGAGTTATTCACCGAGTTAAACTCCATTCATAATTTAAAAATTGAAGATAAATATAATTGGGTTGTTCAAGTAGATAATGAAGAAGTAGAAGTATAATATTCCTAATTAAATCTCCTTAAAAAAAAAGACGCATTATTGAGCGTCTTTTTTATTTTTAAATTACTCATCAATTAAAAGAGATATTTTATACTTTAAACTTGACAAGTGTACATATGTTCACTATATTTATAGTAAACAAATGAGCACTATGATGAAAAAAAATTTAACCGAAAGACAACAAAACATTCTTGATTTTATTCGAAAATTCCAAGAATTGAACGGATATCCACCAACATTACGTGAAATAGGAAAAAATTTTAGTATAGCCTCCACTTTTGGTGTAAAAAGGCATATTGATGCGCTTGTAAAGAAAAATCATCTAATTGTAGAAAGCAATACAAGCCGTGGTATATCAATTGTCAATAAACAAAATACTCCCGCACTAAATAATTCAATAGAAATTCCGATAATAGGTCAGGTGGCAGCTGGGATACCGATTACCTCTTATGAGAATTTGGAAGGAACTGTTGTTATAGATTCTTCGTTTTTAAAAAGAGGCAGAGAGGATAGTTTTGCATTAAAGGTAAAGGGAGACAGTATGATTGATGAGGGTATTTTTGAAAACGATTTGCTTTTAGTTACACCTCAGCAAAATGTAAACAATTCAGATATAATTGTTGCAATGGTTAACGGAGAAGTAACGGTTAAAACATATATGAAAAAAGAACAAAAAATTTTATTGTTACCTGCAAACAAAAACTACACACCAATTGAAATAAATTCAGAACAAGAATTTAGTATAATAGGTAAAGTAAAAGGAGTATTAAGATGGTTGAATTAAAAAATTATAAGAATACTAAATCCGAGATATTTATTACGGCTATTAAAGAAAGAAATGAAATACAGTTCCTTTATAAGTTAAAAAATATATTGTTTCATCCGTATTATATATCAAAAGATAAACACGGGCAAAAAGTTTTGTACGGTAGAGTTTCAAATTCTCAAGTAGTTGAAAAATTTGAATTTAGGTATATGGCTAATATTAAAGTCTTAAATAATAAAAAATTTTCACCCATAATTCCCATTTTATCGATGGTAAGTTAATTTGATGAGTCAGGATATGATAAAAGAAGAAATAAGAAGAAAAAACATTGACCTCTTAGTAGAAGAGTTTTGGAAATTGGGCTATTTAACTGTAAGCAGAAAATTAGGAACTTATTTACCGGAACCTCAAAAAGTAGGCAAATATTCTGTAGATATAATAGCCAGATATAATAAAAATTTTGCAATAGGTCTTACTTTAAATGAAGAAGATGTAAATAAAAAAGATTTGATGGAGATGATAAATTATCTTGCGACAAGGAAAACCAGATACACAAATAAAAATGTTGTTTTGTTTTTGGGTGTTACACCAGATCATTACCAGAAATTGAGAATACTTATAAGTTCGCTTGAAGAAAATGTAAGAAATAACATTAAATTATTTAATTTAGCCGAAAGAAAAATAAACCCCAGACATTTAAGTAAACTACAAACCAGACTTTTTGTTTCTTAAATAAAATAATCACAATTTGTTCTGTAATAATTTTTATAGTGTTTAATTACACTAAATTATTTATGAATATCAGGAAATTAACCCCCATAAAATTCTTGACATTCAGACTTCTTACCTTTAATTTTACACGCTTTAACTATATTTTACCTATATAATTATTTAGGTTTTTTAAATTGATATCCGAAATAGAAATATTCAACCAAATAAAACATTCAGGAGAAATACCAGAACACATTGCCATAATAATGGACGGTAATGGTCGTTGGGCAAAAAAAAGAGGTCTGCCGCGAGCAGCTGGGCATAAAAAAGGCGTTGATACAGTAAAAGAAATAACAGAAAATTGTGCTGAATTGGGTGTAAAATATCTAACTCTTTATACGTTTTCAACGGAAAATTGGAACAGACCGAAAGAAGAAGTTTCAACATTAATGAGATTACTTTTAAGAAGTTTAAAAGAAAGAGTTAAAGAGTTAAATGAAAATAACATTAAGCTTTCTACAATTGGTAATATTTCCGCATTACCATCAGCCGTTCAGAATGAATTAAAAGAAGCAATAGAAAAAACCAAGAATAATGATAAAATGACTTTAATTCTTGCTCTCAGTTACAGTGGAAGGTGGGAACTTATAGAAGCCATAAAAAGTATAGGTAAATTAGTTTCTCAAAATAAATTAACAGTTGATGAAATAAATGAAAAAAGCTTGAAAAATTTTCTTACAACAAAAAATATACCCGACCCTGATCTGCTTATAAGAACAAGCGGTGAGTTTAGAGTAAGTAATTTTTTACTTTGGCAAATTGCATATACTGAATTTTACATTTCAGAAGTATTCTGGCCCGATTTTAACAAACAGCATTTAATTGAAGCCATAAATAGTTTTCAAAAAAGAGAGCGAAGATTTGGCAAAGTCAGCAAACAAGTAAAAGTAAACAAGAAGGTTAAAGGCTTTAATAATGCCCAAATACATTCCCAGTAAACAGTATAAAATATTTATCATATTTATACTTTTTTTATCTGTTATTCCCTCATTTGGACAAACAGCAAAAAACACATATAAAATTTTAGGCATTTCGGTTGAAGGCAACAAATCTGCAGATGCTGCTACAATAATAGCAAACAGTGGAATTAAAGAAGGAGATGAAATATTAGTTCCTGGTGATAAAACCATGAATGCTATTCGCCAGCTTTGGAGTCTTAATATATTTTCAGATATTGAAATTATAATTGACAAACAGGTAGGTACCGGCGTATTTCTGCTTATAAAAGTAAAAGAATATCCCAGAGTTGAAAAGGTGATTTATACGGGCAATGATGAATTAACTGACGAGGATATTGAAGAAAAAAATAATTTTTTCAGAGGTCAAATATTAAAACCGCAGGAAGTGGAAAGATTAAGAGAAAGAATTATTGGTCTTTATAATGAAGACGGTTATTTAAATTCAAAGGTTGTTGCAAAATATTATAATTTCTTTACAGCAGATACATCCGAAAATGGTATTAGTGTTACGTGGAGAAATGAAAAAGATTTTTCTGATGAATATAAAACATTTTATGACTTTGATGACAGCAAAACAATAAATCATTTAATTTCCAGGTTAAAAGAAAGAATTTTATTACGCTATGTAATAAAAGAGAACGATCAAATAACTGTAAGGCACATAGTATTTAAAGGTAATAAATCGATTGATTCTGATGATTTAATAGATGCGATGAGTGAAGTTAATGAGGCAAAGTGGTGGAAGTTTTGGAGCGGTTCAAAATATGATCCCAAAGGATTAAAAAGTGATGAAAAGGATATTGTTAAATATTATATGAGTAAGGGTTACAGGGATGCTGAAGTTTATTCTGATTCATTAATTTTTTCAAACGATAAAAAGGATGTTACTGTTCTGATCAATGTTGATGAAGGTCCCGTGTATCATGTTAGAGATATTACCTGGGAAGGCAACACGATTTATAAAGATAACTTACTTAATGCGAGATTAGCTTTTAATAAAGGTGATGTATATGATTATGAAAAATTGGAAAGAAATTTAAAAGGTAATGATTCACAATCCGATATTTATTCTCTTTATTTAGATAACGGATATTTAATGTTTAATTTGGAAAAAACTGAGAATAGAATACCAGGTGATTCAGTTGATATTTCTATTAGAATGCACGAAAAAAACAGATTTAAAGTCGGTAAAGTAAGTATTATTGGAAATGATAAAACCATGGATAATGTTGTAAGAAGGGAATTATTTACTATTCCAGGCGATTTTTTTAACAGGGGTTTATTACTAAGAAGTATTCAGCAATTAGCAAACCTGAAATATTTTAATGTACAAAAACTTTATGGACCTGAGGGAATATCGACAGGGCTTGCAAATGACAGTACTGTAAATGTAACTTTTAATGTTGAAGAAAAATCAAGTGATTTTTTAAATGCTTCAATAGGTTATAGCGGCAGTTTTGGTCTTAGCGGATCTTTGGGTTTTACTTTAACTAATTTTTCTTTAGCGCATCCGTTTACTTTGGGAGGCGGACAAATATTAAGTTTTAATTGGCAGTTTGGTGTTGGAAGTCTTTACAGAACTTTTACGTTGGGTTTTACTGAGCCGTGGCTTTTTAATACTCCTACTCTGGTGGGATTTCAAGTGTTTGATACTAGACAACAATTTGTTTTTGATTTAAGACAAACAGGTGGCTCGCTAACATACGGAAAAAGATTAAAATGGCCGGACGATTTTTTTAATTTTAGAGGTTTATTTAAATTTCAGAGAAATGATGTAAAAAATGGAGGCGGTTCTTTTATTGAAGGTAAAACTTTAGAATATACTCTAGGTGCAACTCTGTCAAGGAAAAATGTTGATAATCCTATTTTTCCTTCTTTAGGTTCTAATTTAATTTTTGATGCTAAAATATCTGGAGGTCCAATTCTTCCCGGTGATGTTGATTATTTTAAAATTAATTTTAGCACCGAATGGTATAGGAGATTATTTAATTCAAACAGAGTTACTTTATATGCAACCGCCGATTTAGGATATTTAAAAGAAATAGAAGCAGGAACACCTATAAATCCATTTGAAAAATATTTTATGGGAGGTAACGGACTTGTTATTGCTACAACCCCTTTAAGAGGTTATACGGATAGATCAATAGGGCCAAAAAATTCCATAGGTAATGTAATTGGCGGAAGAGTTATGACAAGATATACTGCCGAACTTAGAGTTGCAGTAGCGTTAGAACCAATACCTTTTTATCTGCTTGCTTTTGCTGAAGCAGGTAATGTTTTTGAAAATATTGAAACAACAGATCCTTTTGATTTGAGAAGATCAGCAGGTTTTGGTGCCAGATTATTAATTAACCCTGTCGGTTTAATAGGATTTGATGTAGGTTATGGTTTTGATAGGAAAATTGTTGACGGATTTAACCCCAAGTGGGAATTCCATTTCCAATTTGGAAAAGGATTTTAATTATTTATTTTATATTAAAAAAATAATAGGTGATAATAGTGAAAAAGAACTTAATGATAACTTCTGCCTTCCTTTTGTTAAGTGTAGTAAGTTTTGGTCAAGCAAAAATCGGTTATGTAGATTCTCAACTGATTCTTCAACAACTGCCTGCTGCAATAAAAGCACAGGGTGATTTGGACGCTCTTACAAACAAATGGAGCGCTCACATTGATAGTTTAACTAAAGAATTGCAGGATGAATATGCTAACTATCAAAAAAATGCAAAAAAATATTCAAAATCAAAACTTGCAAGCGAACAAAAAAAATTAGTTGCAAAGCAAAAAGTTATTGATGACTATAAAAAAGCTAAATTCGGACAACCCAACGGTGAAATTTATAAAAAGAATGATGAAATTTTTGGACCCGTTAAAAATCAAATTTATTTGGCAATTCAGAAAGTAGCTAAAGCTGAAAAAATGCAATTTATATTTGATAAAGCCGGTAATGCAGTTTTATTATATGGCGATCCCAAATACGATGTTACATATAAAGTGCTGGATAAAATAAAAACAGGAAAATAAAAAAATATAATTTTTTTTAGGGTTCTTGTTAAGAATAAATTTTCAATTGATTATTTATAGCTTGCAAGAACCTATTTTATTTAGATTAACTTTCCTAAAATTCAATTAGTAAGTGCGACAAAATGATTTGAATTAGAGTTGTGAAATAAGAGATTTACTTAAAAGTAAATAATATATTTAAATGCAGGAGAATAAAAAGTATTTCCAGGGTGTTTGTTATGGTTTTGAACATGAATAATAATTCAGAAATTCTTAGTTTATATCATTGATTCAAATAACATTTACTAACAAATAAAAATTTAAATAAGGAAAAGTAATGAAAAGATTATTTCTTGTACTTCTAGGTTTTTTTCTTATTCTTACAAGCGCTTCATTAGCACAATTGAAAATTGGTTATGTTGATTCCGGAACTATAATGAAAAAATTACCGGATGCACAAGATGCTCAACGAAAACTGGATGATTTGGTGAAGGGTTGGAGAACAGAATTAATTAAAATGCAAAGTGAATTAAAGAATAAACAAGCAGATTTTGAAAAGAAAAAACTTATAATGTCGGAAAAAAAAAGGAAAGAGAAGAACAATGAACTGGATAAATTAACGCGCTCAATTGATTTGTTCAGAAACAGAAAATTTGGTGTAAGGGGAGAACTTATTCAGAAACAAAATGAATTGATGAAACCCATACAAAACAAGATTTTTACCGCAATAAAAGAGATTGCCGAAGAAGAGGATTATGATTTTATTTTTGACAGAACAAGTGATGTAACTATGCTGTTTGCCAAGGAGAAATATGATATTACAAATTTAATTTTAGAAAAATTAAAGCTGGAATAACAAGTAATGGAAATAATAATATCACAACTTGCTGATTTAGTGGATGGTGAAATTTACGGGGACCCTGTTTTGACAATAAACAATCTTGCCAGAATAGACGAAGCTAAAGCGGGAGATTTAACTTTTCTTTATCTGCCTGCTTATGAAAAGTACTTTGATACAACAAAAGCATCTGCAGTAATTGTAAAAAAGGATTTCAAGAAAACAAGAGATGATATTACTTGCGTCAAAGTAAAAGAACCTGATAAAGCATTTGCTAAAATTATAACTACTTATTTTACACCCGAATTAAACATACACGGAATAGATGAATTAGCATATGTAGATAATAAAGCAGTTATTGGAAATAACGTTACTTTAGGTAAGAATGTTGTAATTTCAGAAGGATGTAATATTGGAGATAACACAAAAATTCTCCATAACACTGTTCTGTTGAATAATGTTGAAATAGGAAACAATTCACTTATATATCAAAATGTTAGTATTAGGGAAAATTCAAAAATTGGAAACAGAGTAATTATTCATTCGGGTACGGTTATTGGCTCTGACGGTTTCGGCTTTAATCCGGATGAAAATGGTGTTTACAAAAAAGTCCCGCAAATAGGAAATGTGATTATTGAAGACGATGTAGAACTAGGTTCAAATGTATCTGTTGACAGAGCTGCAGTTGGTTCTACTATTATAAAAAGAGGTGCGAAAGTTGATAACTTGGTTCAAATAGCACATAACGTAATGGTTGGCGAAGATACTGTAATAGCATCACAAACAGGAATATCCGGTAGTACAAAAATAGGTAATCATTGCATTTTAGCTGGTCAAGTTGGAATTGTTGGTCATATAGAAATAAATGATAATGTTATTATAATGGCAAAAACGGGAATTCCCAAATCAATTAAAAAACCGGGTAAATATTTTGGATATCCCGCTAAAGAATTGCAAACTGCTTTGCGGTTGGAAGCGCATATTAGAAATCTGCCTAATTATGTAGACAAAATTAAAAACTTAGAATCTGAAATAAATCTTTTGAAAGAGAGATTAGATAAAAAAGATAATTAAATACATATAAAATTCAACAATATTCAAAATACACTCCCTCAATATTTATTGTATTTCAACACTCATCTTGCTATTTTGAAAAATCAATTTCATCCAATTATTAATGATAATTAAATAAAAAATCAGGCTATCTAAATGTTAGAAAAACAGCATACTATTGCTTCTTCAATAACTTTAAAAGGAACGGGACTTCATACAGGTACAACGTGTAAAATGACTTTTAAACCCGCACCTGAAAATTACGGTATAAGATTTATCCGTGTAGACTTGAATGATAAACCCGAAATACCGGCTAATGCAGATTATGTTGTTGATGTATCGCGTGGAACTACACTTGGAATAGGAGAAGCAAAAGTCCACACCGTAGAGCATGTATTGGCGGCAATTGTGGGACTTCAAATAGATAATTTGATTATTGAACTTGACGGAATAGAACCCCCTGTTGAAGACGGAAGTTCTATGCCTTACGTTAATGCTCTTCAAAAAGCAGGATTTCATAAACAGGAATCACCAAAAGATTATCTAATAATCGATAAAACGGTAATGTATCACGAAGAAGAAAATCAGATTGATATTGTTGCCCTGCCATTAAATGACTACAGATTAACCGTGATGGTAGATTATCAGAACCCTGCACTTGGCAGTCAACATACCGGGTTGTTTGATTTGGGGAAAGAATTTGTAAGTGAATTTGCCTCTGCAAGAACTTTTTGTTTCTTAAGCGAAGTGGAAAAACTTGCCGATAGCGGATTGATTAAAGGCGGCGATATTGACAATGCCGTTGTTATTGTAGATAAAGATTGTAATGATGATGAGTTAAAGGGATTAAGCAAAAAAATTGGAGTTAAAGAAAAAGTAACTATCGGAAACAATGGTATTCTGAATAGTAAAAAACTTAGATTTAAAAATGAACCGGTAAGACATAAATTACTGGATTTACTTGGTGATTTAGCTCTGATTGGTGCCCCGATAAAAGCACAGATATTAGCAGCTCGTCCCGGGCATAAGGCAAATGTTGAGTTTGCAAAAAAAATAAGAAAACTATACCAGCAAAAAAAACTTGAAAAGAAATATCAACTTATTAAAAAAGAAGGTGTTGTTTTTGATTCCGAAGCGATTCAAAAAATTCTTCCTCACAGGTATCCCTTTCTATTGGTTGATAGAATTGTTGAATTAGAACTCGATAAGAAAGTTGTGGGAACAAAAATGGTTACAATCAACGAGCCTTTTTTTCAAGGACATTTTCCTGGAAAGCCTATTATGCCGGGCGTTTTAATAATTGAATCAATGGCACAAACAGGCGGTGTTTTATTGTTAAATTCTTTTGAAAATCCTGACGACAAGCTCGTTTATTTTATGCAGATAAATAATGCTAAATTTAGAAAGCCCGTTGTACCGGGCGACCAACTTTATTTAGAAGTATTATTAAAAAATAAAAAGAGTAAAGTTGTAATGATGAGCGGACGTGCTTTTGTCGGTAAAGATTTAGTTGCTGAAGCAGATTTCATGGCAGCAATTGTTGATCGAGAAAATTAAAAAAAATGAATATCCATTCAACAGCGATTGTAAGTAAAAAAGCTAAGATCGGAAAAAACATTCAAGTCTCAGCTTACGCTATAATAGAAGATGATGTAGAAATTGGCGACGATTGTTTTATCGGTCCGCACGCTGTAATATATAATGGTGCAAGAATCGGCAACAGGGTAACCATACACCAAGCAGCTTCAATAGCCCATATCCCGCAAGACTTAAAATTTGATAACGAATACTCCCTTTTCTATGTTGGTGATGATACAAAGATTCACGAATATGTAACTCTTCACCGCGGAACTAAAGAAACCGGTTTCTCAAGAGTTGGTAAAAATTGTTTATTGATGGCATATAGCCACGTTGCTCATGATTCAGTTGTCGGTGATAATTGTATCTTGGCTAACGGAGTTCAAGTAGCCGGTCACGTAGAAATTGATGATTATGTTATTATTGGCGGACTGACTCCAGTACACCAATTTTGTAAAGTAGGAATTCACTCAATGATTGGTGGTGGTTTTAGAATAACACAAGACGTTCCACCCTATATATTGGCTGCTAATGAACCTTTAAAATACAAAGGACTTAATTTGCTCGGATTAAGACGAAGAGGATTTGCAAATGAAGATATTAATATATTAAAACAAGCATATCAATATATCTACAGTAATTTATTAAATATTACACAAGCAAAAGAAAAAATTACTAATGAACTTACAGACAATATTTATGTAAAAGAAGTTTTAGCTTTCTTAGACAGAAGTGAAAGAGGTCTAATCGGTAAATGAATTATTATTATTTAAATACCGGAACTAATAACGGGCAATACAATATGGATTATGATATCCATCTTGCTGAAATTTGTAAGCCCGGAGAGTTCTTTCTTAGGCTTTACAAATGGTACCCTTACTGTATTTCTTTGGGAGCCAATCAAAAATATGATTCAATAAAGATTGATAAAGCAGAAACTGAGGAAATTGAAATTGTAAAAAGACCAACAGGCGGCAGAGCAATTCTACATTCGGAAGAACTTACTTACTCCGTTGTAACATGCGCTAGAGACCTGAAATCGGTACGTCATTTCTATAACGATATTAACGAAGCTATAAAAACAGGATTGATTTTTTACAATAATTTATTTTCTAAAATTGAGTTAGAATCAGAGCAAGCTGATTTTCCTAAAGTTTATAAAGAAAACACTGGTAATGTTTGTTTTGCTTCTACTGCCAAAAGTGAAATTAAATTTAACGGAAAAAAACTTGTTGGAAGTGCTCAAAGAAAATTAGGCAATAATTTATTACAGCACGGTTCTATATTGTGCGGGAGTAATCACAAAAATTTAATAAAATATTTAGATCTATCGAAAGAAGAAATCTCTGTTATTTTTTCGCGGATAAATAATGTTACAATAGATTTAAAAACTATATTAAATGAGAATATTGATTATTTTATTTTAGAAGAATCAATTAAAAAAGGCTTTGAAAGATATTATGGTCAACCATTTACCGGAATATCTATTAGTTACAGTAATCAAGAATTAACAAAAGTTTAACAAGTATTTTAGAAGGCATCAAATATGAGTACTGAAAAAACGATTAGAAGGGTTACAACAAAAACTCTTGGACTAATGAAAAAGAAAGGGAAAAAAATTGCAGCTTTAACAGCATACGATTTTATTACTGCAAGAATTTTAGATAATGCAGGTATTGATTTATTGTTAGTGGGTGATTCACTTGCAAATGTTTTTCAGGGAAATGAAACCACTCTACCCGTTACAATGGATGAGATGATTTATCATACAAAAGCAGTAACAAAGGGTGTTGACAGAGCAATGGTTGTTGTAGATATGCCTTTTATGTCTTATCAGTTAAGCGTAAACGAAGGGTTTAGAAATGCCGGTAGAATTATGAAAGAAACTTCGGCAGGTGCGGTTAAACTTGAGGGCGGTAAAAGAGTAACGGAAACAATACATGAAATAACTACAGCCGGAATTCCTGTAATGGGTCACGTTGGGTTAACCCCGCAAAGTATAAATCAATTTGGAAGCTACAGGGAAAGAGGCAAAAATGAAGAAGAGGCTAAAGAAATACTTGAAGATGCTATTGCCGTTGAGCAGGCAGGTGCCTTTGCTGTTGTTTTGGAAAAAATACCAGCTAAATTAGCAGAAGAAATAACAAACAAATTATCTATCCCAACTATCGGTATAGGAGCAGGTATAAATTGCGATGGACAAATATTAGTAACCCCGGATTTATTGGGACTTTACGTAGAGTTTCAGCCAAGATTTGTCCGTAAATATGCTAATCTTGCAGACGAAATGAACAAATCAATACAAAATTACATTAGTGATGTAAAAGAGAAAAATTTTCCCTCTAAAGCAGAGAGCTATTAAATTTCTAAAAAATATATCTATCACTTAAAATCACTTAAGATCCTTATGAAGGGTATCATCACAATAATTTTATTTTTATTCTATAGTGCTGTAATTAGTCCCCAAGCAAACGTAAAAAAATATTTAGATGGTTCAAATATCACTTCAATTATACCGGGTGATAATAAATTGTGGGTTTCAACTTACGGAGAGGGAATATATTTTTATTCTTTTAAAAATAAAAAGTGGACAAATTTTTCAACCAAAAATAAAAATCTGAAAAACGATTTTTTTTATACTTTGGCTGTAGGTAAAAAATATGTTTGGGCGGGTACAACTGACGGACTTTTTATATATAACAAAAGAAGAAAGAGATGGACAAAGAGAAAATTTGCTAAAGGAGGAGAGTTAGGTAATTGGATAAGGTCGCTTTGTTTTGATAAATCAAGCAATAAACTGTGGATAGGAAGATTTAAAAACATTACTGTTTATGACGTTAAAAAAAGAAAATATAAAGATGTTGATTTAACCAAAAATAAAGACCCTAAATCGAATAATTTTAAAACCATTAAAATAGACGGAGATAGTCTTATTTGGTTTGGAACAGAAGCTGGGGTTCATATATATAATAAAAGACTTGATATTCAAAATCCAAAAGCCTGGTCTTTTATTGGAAATGAAGGAAATGATTTTAACGGGGAGGGAGAATCAGTTTCTGTTTCGGATATTTTATTCGATGGTAAATATGTTTGGTTTGGAACAGATGAATTTGTTACTTCAAAACAACCCAAGTTTAATATAGGTGGTATTTATAAATATGACAGAAAATTTAATTGGCAAAGAATTTCAAAAAGAAATGGTCTGTCGGATAACGGAGTATATGCTATAGCAAAAACAGGCAATAAAATATGGGCGGGAATATATTCTTTTTATAGTAAAGAAAAAAAAGAATTAGGAAGAGGATTATTTATAATTGATAAAATAAAAAACAAAGTTAAAAGATTAAATTTTGAAAACATAGATTTGTTCACAACTAAAGTGCAGGCACTGTATTTTGACGGTTCTTCTATGTGGATTGGTACAAACTATGGATTATTGGAACTTGATTTAGATAATCCTTTGGCTCATATTAAAAAAAGTATAATTAATAATTGATTATAAGATTGTAACATGATACAAATAGAAAAAAACAGACTTAAAGAGTTAAAAAATAATTTTAAGAATAAAAAAATTGCAATCGTAGGCGATATGATGCTCGATTCATATTTTTGGGGCGATGTAAAAAGAATTTCACCCGAAGCACCTGTGCCGGTATTAGAGGTAGAAAATGAATTTTATCGATTCGGTGGAGCTGCAAATGTTGCTTTAAACATACAAAAATTAAATGGAATACCCTTACCTATTGGAGTAATAGGATACGATAATCATGGCACTATTTTTTCTTCATTGTTAAATGATGCAGGAATTACCGAAGAGGGAATAATTATTGAAGACGGAAGACCTACAACAACAAAAACTAGGGTAATAGCAGACAGTCAACACGTAGTTAGAATTGATAAAGAAAGTAAAAATTATTTGAAAGAAGACGAAGAAAGTAAAATATATAATTTATTTGATTCTAAAATAAATGAGATTGATGCAGTAATTTTACAGGACTATAACAAAGGTGTTTTAACGCCAAGATTAATTAATGAAATAATAAAACTTGCCAATAATAATGATGTATTAATAACCGTGGATCCAAAGTTTAACAACTTTTTTAAGTATAAAGATGTTACGGTATTCAAGCCTAACAGAAAGGAAGCTGAAGATGTGATGGGTATAAAAATTAAAAACGATAAAGATGTTTCTGATGCCGGCAAAAAACTTTTGACCGAATTAAATGCAGAAAATGTTCTTCTTACTTTGGGTGAAGAGGGGATAGCAATTTTTCAAAAAAGTAAACAGGAAAAGAGAATGCCTACTAAAGCTAGAAAGGTAGCAGATGTATCCGGTGCAGGTGACACAGTTATTTCTACTTTAACAATGTCACTTGCTGCAGGTGCTGATATTTTGGAATCTTCGTATCTTGCTAATTATGCAGGCGGATTAGTTTGCGAAGAAGTAGGTATTGTACCGATTGAAATTGAACATTTGTTCAGCATTGCAGAAAATGGAAAATAATGAATAGACTTAAAACATTAGATGAAATTATATCTATACGAATGGAGATAAAAACTTCGGATAAAAAAGTTGTTTTTACAAACGGCTGCTTCGATATAATTCACGCCGGACATATAGATTATTTGAACAAAGCAAAAGCTTTGGGCGATATTTTAATTGTCGGCATAAACAGTGATATATCAGTTGATAAAATAAAAGGTGATAAAAGACCGATTATTCCCGAAACTGAAAGAGTTTTAATTGTATCAAATTTAAAACCGGTTGATTTTGTAGTATTATTTGATGATGAGACACCCGAAAATCTTATAAATAAAATTATTCCCGACATACTGGTTAAAGGAGCCGATTGGGATATTGATAAAATAGTCGGAAAAGATATCGTGCTTAAAAACGGCGGTGAAGTTAAATCAATTGAATTTGTTATTCAGCAGTCTACAAGTAAGATTATTGATTCAATAATTACAAAATATTGTTAATGGAATAATATCTTTAAATATTAATAACAACTCAATTCAATTTTGAAGAAAAAAAAAACAGAAATAAAAAAAAGGAGTTTATATCAAAAGATAGTCAATGTTTTTATATCAATATTTATAGTCATTTTATTTTTAATCTTTTTATTTTTTGGTATAAGTCAAACATCCTCTTTTAGGGAATATTTACGTCAAACCGTAGTTAATAAAGTAAATAATTCTATAAATGGTTATTTATCAATCAGTAAGATTGAAGGGACTTTACTCACCTCCCTGTATTTAAGAAATGCCGTAATTACTTCTGAAAAAGACACTCTGTTAAATGCCGAAACCATAGAATTAAAAACAAGTCCTTTACAGCTTTTATTTAAAAACATATTGATTAGAAAATTAGAATTAAGAAATGCTGATTTTAAATTAATTACATATAAAAAAGGTAAAACTAATTTAGATGATCTTTTTAAATCCACTGAGAAACAGAACAAAACCAAAACAATCCCTTTTTCATTTAATATATCTGCACCAAATGTCTTATTAAACAATGTACGGTTTTATCATTTTGATAATATTTATGCCAACTCAGAAACTGTGTATGATTCGCTGAACACTAAAAACTTAATAATTAAAAACATTAATGCTTCTTTGGCTGCAATGATAAACTTGAAGAATAATTATTATGAGCTTCAAATTAACTCATTGAGTTGCAGTCCTAACATTAATCTTGTGAATATTAAAAACATTAAAACTCATATAATATTGAGCAACAATAAATTGTTTGTTGATAATTTACAAGTTAAAACTTCTAACTCTAACTTTGTTTTAAAAGGCACAATCAATAAAAATAATTTACTTAAAGCATTCAAGAACAATACTTATAGTAATGCTTCTGTAAATCTGAATCTAAAATCAGAAAGACTTGACCTAGGTGAAATAGGAAAATTCATTCCATCTATTTTACCTGTAGATGGAATAGTGAAAATAGATTTGAACTCTAAAGGCAGCCTCAATAATTTTAAATTTAACCTGCTTGATATTGGTGTTGGAAAATCACATCTACATATAAACGGAGAAATAGCAAATTTAGATAATTCCGACAGTTTAAATATTAAAGCAAAGATAATTAAAAGCGTATTATATGCAGATGAAATTTCTAAGGAATTAAAATTTTTAAAATTACCTGAATTAAAAGGGCTTAACAAGATTATAATTGATACAATCTCGTACGTTGGCAAAGAATTTAGTTTTAACAGCAATTTTAAAATTGCAGTTGCAGAAGGTAATATATCAGGTAATGTTCAAATGAATTTTTTAAATGAGGAGACCAACTATTATGGAGAAATCAATACAAAAAATGTTTCATTGTCTCCCGTTTTAAACTTACCTGTAATATTAAACTCTAAGATAAAAGTTTTTGGAACAAGCACCGATATTTTGTTGATGAATTCTTCCGTTAAAATAAATGCGAATAATTCGCTTTTTAAAAACAAGAAATTAGATGTTCTTAATTTATCATCAACTATAAAAAACGGGAAAATTATATATAAAATTGATACGGTATTAGATTCTTCCAATGTTAGTTCGAACGGCATGATAACTTTTGACAAAGATGATAAATTGATTCTTGATTTAAAAACAAAGTTAACAAATTTCAATTTATCCAATTATATTGAAGATACATCAGTAGTAACTAATATTAACTTAAAATTGAACGGAAAAGGAATTAAAGACAAAAATGGCAATTATAGTATATCGAGCAATCTTGAACTGAATGATTCTTATATCAACAAGACTCCCATTAAAAGCAATAGCTTTAAAATAAATTTTGTTGGTGACAAAGACTATATAAGTAATCTTAAAATAAATTCTAAACAAGTAGATGCCGATTTGAGTGGGAAATTTAATATTGAGAGCACAACAAATATAATTGTTGATGAAATCAACTCTTTAACAAATGTAATAGATAGCGAAATTAATAAATTTAATTTTATCGAAGATACAACTTTAACTTTGTCTAAAAGAAAAAGAATAATAAATAAAAATAAAATAATTTCCTTAAACAATGATAGTCTTAAATTTTTTATAAGATTTAAACAGTTTAACTTACAATCCCCTTTTATCGGCAGTGATAATGTAAATATTAGCGGTTTGCTAAAAGGTAGAATTACTAACAAAAAAGATAAAATAAAATTATCTTTTGTTAACACTCTTGATTATGTTAAAATATGGGGTGATGCAGGAGTTTATTTCTTATCCGATCTTTCCTTAAATGTTAATCTTATTAATAATTATAGATTTATCAATCTTTCTAACTTAACCGCTGATATCAATTTAAATACAAAAAGAGTCTTTGCCGGTAATGACATTAAAAACATCAAGTTTAATTACATTCTTAAAAAAGGGGAAGGCACTTTAAATTTTAATTCTGATATTGAAGATAAGTTTAATATTAAATTTAAAGGTAAAACTCTTTTTAATGATTTAACCTCTTCATTAAAATTAGACAAGCTGAAAATTATTTTTAATAATTATCTTATTCAAAATGAAGGGCTGATTGATATTTCCTATTCGAATGGTGGAATTAATTTTAATAAATTTTTTCTAGCTCACGGTAAAAGCAAACTAAAAATTTCTGGTGCCTTAATTAAAAATGAAAATCATAAATTAGAAGTTAGTTTTAAAAACATAAGTCTGAACGAAATAACAAATAATATTCTTACTAATAAAAAATTTAAAAATATAAAAGGTTTAATAGAATTAAATGCTAAAATAAGTGGCAGTTATTTATCCCCAACGATAGCCCTTGATCTAAAAGTTAAAAATGTTTCTGTAAATAATTATAAATTTGGTATTGTTAAAAGTGAGGTGAATTATTTAAATAAAAATTTAATTGTTAAGCTGTCAGTTATAGATACATTAAACGACTTTACAAAACCTATGTTGTCAATAGATGGAAAATTTCCTGTTGATTTAGGCTTGGATAATATTGGTAACAGAGTAATTGATAATACTAATGCAACAATAAAAATGACAGCAAATAATTTTAATTTATTAGCAGTAAGTAATTTTATTCCGGATTTTACTAATCTAAATGGTAATTTAAACGCAGATATAATTTTTAATGGAGAGTTAAATGATTTATTACCAACAGGGAAAGCGAATATAAAAAACATATCATTTATTTCTGATTATAACAATATAAAATATAATGCGGGGTTAAAGTTTAATGCTTCTAATGGCAATATAAAATTAGACAGCATGTATATTTCAAATGTTGATGAATCTATAGACGGAGGAGTAATTACCGGATATGGAGATACTAAATTAAAAAATTATAAATTTATCTCTCCAAGAGTTTATTTAAATGGGCAGCTTAAAATATTAAACAAATCTTCCAGAGTTGTTAGTCCTTTGGTATACGGTGATCTGGTAGTTTCAACACAAGGGAAAGCGGAGTTTATTTTAGAAGACAATAAAGAATATTTAAAAGCTCCATTGCTTGTTAAAAAAGCTGATCTGACTTTCCCCCAAGCTAAGCCCTCCTTTAAAAATACGAGAAGTAATTTTATATACAAATATGTTGCAGATACATCCCAAGCGGACAAAGACATTTCAAGCTTTAATAATTTAATTAAATTATCCAGACAAAAAGATTCATCAAAAACCAAGAAAAAAAAATCATCTGAATACTTAGTATATGATATCAATATAAAAGTGGAAGATGAAGCCAGCATAAAATTTGTTCTTGACAAAGAGTTCAATCAAATACTTAATGCAAATATTAGCGGTGATTTTCAATATAAAACATTTGATGGAATACCTCGTGCTTTTGGTACTTTAACACTGAGAGAAGGTTCAACTTTAGATTTTTTAACAAAAACTTTTGAAGCCGGAGGTTCTCTCAGATTTGAAAATGAATTAACAAATCCTTATCTGGATGTTGTTGGTATTTATAGGGATTATTATTATGAACCGACAATCGATTCTACAAATACTTCTTCTCAGGAAAAAGAAGTTGCGGTAAAGGTTAAATTAATTGGTCCATTGCAAGATCTTAATAAAAATTTCGTAAAAACAAAAGATAATTTAGCAGTTTACTACGGAACAGATAATATTGACAAAGATGTACCTGATCTAACCAAGGATGCATCTGATGCAATTATGTTTATTGTAACCGGACATTTTACTACTTCAGAAGAAGGATTTACCACACAACAGTCAAATGCATTATCAGGTACGGCTTCATCAATTGCCGGTTCTTTGATTGGTGGATTACTTAATTCATACGCCGGTGATTATATAAGAAGTGTAGAATTAAAACAAGTCGGGGCATATACAAAATTTAGTCTTTCAGGTAAAGTAAATAAATTTAAGTATACAATTGGAGGTACTACAGAAGTGTTTCAAGACATTGGAAGAACAAACATAAGAATTGAGTATCCTTTTTTTCAAAAATTTTTCATTAGAGTAGAAAGGAAAGAATCACTAACTGAATCAAACTTACTAAGAGAAATGATAAATGAACTTGGTTTAAAATATAAATTTGAGTTTTAATGAAACGAAAAGTTAAATCACTTTTTAAAAATAATCCGGGCAGACAATTTAAAAGAAGAGGAATTGCTAAACGTCTTGTAATTGAGACAGAACACGATTATAGTGCCTTAAAAGCAGTGCTGTATAATTTGGAAAAAGAGGATTACATTAAAAAAATTGGTAAGCGGTACATGTTAAATCTAAAAGTAAATCCAATTTTTGTTAATGGCATCCTTCAAGTAAATAAAGCCGGGTACGGGTTTGTTGTTGTAAATAATTCTAAAACAAAAGACTTGTACATTTCAAATAAAAATTTATCTAACGCTTTAGACGGAGATACAGTAAAGGTTGAAATTATTGGTGGAAACGGAAAAAGCTCTGAGGGGAAAATTATTGAAGTTGTAAAAAGAAGCAGAAAGCAAATAGAGTGTTATTTAATTAAGAAAGGGAAAAAACTATATGCACAACCAATCGACGAACATATACATAAGTTTTTTGAAATCAAGAATAAAGTATCTGCCGACATTAAGTTGAATGATAAAGTTATAATTGAAAATATAACTTGGGAAAAAGGGAACAAAAACCCTCAAGGTAAAATTGTAAAATATAAAATAGCAGATAAAAAAATTAATAACATTGTAAGTGTTATAGCTGAAAAATTTAACATTCCCTACAAATTCAATAGAAACACTCTTAAAGAATTAAAATCAATCTCTTTTCCTATACCTGTAGATGAAATAAAAAAGAGAGTAGATTACCGGGATAAAATTGTTTTCACAATTGATCCTATTGATGCAAAAGATTTTGATGATGCCTTGTCAATAGAAGACGATGAAGAAGGGAATTATTTAGTAGGGATTCATATAGCGGATGTTTCTCATTATATCAAACCAAATAGTGAACTGGATAAAGAGGCAAAAAAACGTGGGAACAGCGTTTATCTTGTAGGAAAAGTTATTCCTATGCTGCCCGAAGAAATTTCGAACAACATTTGTTCTTTAAAACCAAATGAAGACAGATTAACTTATTCTATTTTTATTAGAATAACAAAAAAAGGAAAATTATTAAACTTTAAAACAAAAAAATGTGTTATAAATAGTAACCGACGATTTACGTACGAGGAAGTTCAAGAAATAATTGATAACAAAAGTGGAGAATATTACGAGGAAATACTAAAATTAAACAATATTGCACTAAAATTAAAAGAAAAAAGGCTGAAAGAGGGCAGTATTGAGTTCTTTACTTCAGAGGTAAAATTTGAACTTAATGAAGGCGGTAAACCAATAAATGTTGTATTGAAGGAATTTATTCAAAGTAATTCCTTAGTTGAAGAATTTATGCTTCTTGCTAATAAATTGGTAGCTGAAGGCATATCAAAAAAATTAAAAACTAAAACCAAAGAATTTATTTATAGAGTACACGATTTACCGGATAAAGATAAAATTAAGGAATTCGCAAATTTTGTTAAGAAATTGGGATATAATTTTTCATTTAATTTAGATACAAAAGTCAATAAATTTCAAACATTAATTTCAGAGGCAAAAGGGAGTGAAGAAGAGGGCCTAATTAACGAGCTTGCTATAAGATCCATGGCAAAAGCAGTGTATACTACAAAAAATATTGGACATTATGGATTAGGTTTTACATATTATACGCATTTTACATCACCAATTAGAAGATATGCTGATTTAGAAGTGCATAGATTACTACTAAATTATATGAACGACAATGAAACATTTATTAAAGATAAAAAGTATTTAAGTAATTTATGTGATCATATTTCAGCCACAGAAAAAAATGCCGTAGAGGCCGAAAGATATTCCATAAAACTAAAGCAGGTTGAATATTTAAGTGAACATATCGGCAATGAGTATGAAGGAATAATCTCCGGTATAGTTTATTTTGGCTTATTTATTAAATTAATAGATAATTTGGCTGAAGGATTAGTAAGGCTGAGAGATATAAAAGATGATTATTATTTTTATGATGAAAACAGCTATTCGGTAATTGGGGAAAGAACTAATAAGAAATATAGATTAGGTGATAAAGTAAAAGTTAAATTAATAAAAGCTGATGTTAAAAAAACAGAAATCGATTTTATAATTATCTAAAAATCCTTGGAGAGATTTATGATAAAGAATATTCTTAAAGTTTTCCTATTCGTTTTATTTGTACAATCTATTACGTTTGGGCAATTTGGAAAAAACAAAGTACAGTATAAAGGCTTTACCTGGTTCTACGTGCAAACAAAACACTTTGATATTTATTTTTCTGAAAAAGGAAAAGCACTTGCAGAATTTACAACCAAAGAAGCTGAACTGTCTTTAAATTCATTGCAAAATAGTTATAATTATAAAATTAATAATAGAATTTCAATTATTGTCTATAATTCAACAAATGATTTTCAAGAAACTAACACTACTGATCAGTCCTTAAGTGAAGGAATTGAAGGATTTACTGAGCTATTTAAAAATCGTGTTGTTATTCAATTTATGGGTTCATATAAAGACTTTAGACATCTCATACACCACGAACTTAGTCATGCTGTTTTAAATGATATGTTTTATGGCGGATCAATACAAAATATTATTGCTAATAGAATTTCTATAGCGTTGCCGTTATGGTTTAACGAAGGAATGGCAGAATATCAAGCACTCGGATGGGATATTAAGACCGATATGTTTATTAGAGATATTTCGATAAGTGAAAACCTGCCGGATATTCCACAGTTAAACGGATTTTTGGCATATCGAGGCGGACAGTCTCTTTTTTATTACATTTCAAAAAAATACGGTAAAGAAAAAATAGGTGAATTGGTAAATAAAGTTAAAAGTAAGGGCAGTATACAAGCTGGGTTCAAAGCAGCATTGGGTTTATCTCTTAAAGAATTAAATAAGCGCTGGAAAAAATATATTAAAAAAACTTATTGGCCGGATATATCATATAGAGAAGATCCTGAAGATTTTTCTAAAAGATTGACTGATCCAGAAAATGAAGACGGTTTCTATAATATAATTCCTGCATTATCTCCGCAAGGAGATAAAATTGCTTTTATTTCTAACCGTGATTATTATTTTGACCTATTTATAATGAGTGCGATTGATGGACATATCATTAAAAAACTTATTCATGGCAACACAACTGCAGATTTCGAACAACTAAATGTTGTAACACCCGGCGTTACTTGGTCTCCCGATGAAAAAAGAATTGCAATTACAGCTAAAAGCGGCGGTTATGATGTAATTTATATTTTTGATGTTGAATCGGAAAATAAGATAACTTTGCCGGTACAACTTGATGGAATAAATAGTGTTTCGTGGTCACCTGAAGGAAAGCGAATTGCTTTTATAGGTCACAATGCAAAACAATCGGATGTTTATACATATAATCTTAAAACTAAAAGATTAAGAAATTTAACAAATGATATTTTCACAGATAAAAATCCAAGTTGGTCACAGGATGGTGTGAAAATTGTTTTTACTTCCGATAGAAACGGGAATTTAAATATTGAACAATTACCCAAAGATTTTAAAATTTATAATTATAATTATAACCAAGATGATATTTATTCAATAAACACAAGTTCATTAAAGATTGAGAGAATAACGAACACACCTAATGTAACTGAATCATATCCGTTAGTTGGTCCAAATAGTAAAGAAATTTTGTTTGTTTCAGATAAAAACGGAATTACAAATATTTATAAAAAAAGGATAGTATTAAATAATAAAGATACTCTTAAATCTATTATTATGTTACCTTCAAGTCCTATTACTAATTCCTTAAACGGTATTTCACAAATATCTATATCAAGGGATGGAAAAAAACTTACGTTTTCTTCTTTAGCACAATCGTCTTATAATATTTATTTAATGAATAATCCTTTTACATCTAAAACTAAACAAAAAAAATTAACCCCAACTATTTATATTAAAAGTTTAAACGAAAAAGAAACTAAAAAAATAGAAAAAATAAGTATTGCTAAAAAGTTAGATAAAACACAAAAAGTTAAAATAGATTTTTTTACAGGACAATATTCCGATACTTCAAAATCTAATATTGATTCTTCAGAAGTATCATATAATAATTTTGTTTTTGGACCAAAGAGTAATGAAGATAATAATAAAATAGAAAAAGCAAAAAATAAGTTTAAACCAGCCGATAATCTTGATGAGGATGGAAACTATAGAGTTCATAGATATAAAATAACTTTTTCACCCGATTTAATTTATGCCAATGCAGGCTACAGTACTTTATATGGACTAACCGGCACCACTATTTTATCTTTTAGTGATGTGCTTGGTAATCACAGGCTTATAGGACAAACCAGTCTTCAACTTGATTTAAAAAACAGTGATTATGGTTTATCGTATTTTTATTTAGCAAACAGAATTAATTACGGTGTACAACTATTTCATACAGCAAGGTTTGTATTCTTAACACAAGGGAGGAGTTCTGATTTATTCAGATTTAGAAATTTTGGAGCGGTTTTTTCTGCAAGTTACCCTATTAATAAGTTTTATAGAATTGATGCAGGGTTAAGTTTTTTCGGAGTTTCTAAAGAAGATTTAGATAACCCTTCAGTGCCTATTTCTAAATCTAACTTTATTATACCAACAATTAGTTTAGTAAAAGACAATGTACTTTGGGGAATTACTGCACCCATAGATGGTTCCAGATATCGCTTAGATTTTTTTGGAAATCCCGGTATATCTGACAGTAGACTAAGCTTTTATTCCGTTACTGGTGATTACAGAACTTATTTTAAAATGGGTGTTGGTTATTATTCCTTTGCAATCAGATTTGCCGGAGGATATTCAGGCGGCGCCAACCCGCAAAGATTTTTCTTAGGCGGCACTGAAAACTGGATAAACAGAAAATTTGCTACACAAGATGTACCTATTGAAACAAATTCTGATTTTGTTTTTTTAACTTCTGGTGTTCCGTTACGCGGATTTGAATACGCTGCAAAAATCGGTTCTAAATATACACTGTTAAACATGGAATTAAGATTTCCATTAATTAGATACTTGCTTACTGGCGGTTTGCCGCTTTTCTTTAGTAATATGCAAGGGGCTATCTTTTTAGATGCAGGTGCAACCTGGAATAAAACAAGTAGTCTGCAACTGTTTGCAAGGGATGAAAGAGGAAATTTGATAACAAAGGACCTGTTAATAGGTACGGGAATAGGCGCAAGAGTTTTTTTCTTAAACTTTTTGTTGAAGTATGATGTAGGTTGGGCTTATAATATAAACGGTTTTTCAACTCCTATACATTATATTTCATTAGGTGCAGATTTCTAATATTAAAATTAAACTGACTTATCAGGCTGTATCTTTTTTCTCTTTTGCGGTTGCTTTTACTGAACTATTTTCTTTCGCTGTCTTTTTTGTGTTTTTAATCTCAGTATTGTTAGAAGATATTTTGGACCCGTTATGTTTGTAATCCGTTTCGTAAAAACCCGAACCTTTAAATATTATACCCATTCCTGAGCCGATAATTCTTGTAACATCTCCTTTGCAAGAGGGACAAACGTCGATCGGTTTGTCGTTCATTTTTTGAAAAAGATCAAATCTTTTACCGCATTTATTACATCTGTATTCGTACGTTGGCATAACATTTCTTTATTTTAAATGAATAGTAAAAATAGTGATAAATTGAAAATTTATCCATAATTTAAAGATATCAAATTTACTCCAATATTAACGTGATTTGCAATATTTTTAAACTAAAAAGAAAAAAAGAATTAAGTTTCTTAATTAGAATACCTTTGGTTTTTTATTTAGTTCTTTTATCGGGATGCTTTAATTATATCCAAGACGTTAATGTTTATCCCGATGGTTCTGGTAAAATGAGCCTTCATTATTGGAGTAATTTACCTTACGACTTTAATTCTGAACAATTAAAAAATATGGAATTCTTTAATTCTGAATTTTTAAAAAAAGAATTTTCCTCAAAATTTTATAATTTAGAAGGAATTAGAGTTTACACTGATTCAACTGACGGTACAACTCACGCAATTATAGATATTACTTTTAATAGTATTGATTCACTAAACTATTCAAGAACATTTCAAAACTCAAAATTTTCACTTATTGATGATGTTGACGATATAAAAACATTTACACAAATAATACCTCCTTTAAACTATGATTTATCTACAGATTCAAGTAAATACAGTATTACTTATAAATACACTTTTTATGGAAAAATATATGAAGATAATTCTACGGCAAAAGAAGGCAGAACATTAATTTGGAAGTACAAACCTTATGAAATTCACGAAGGTAAGACTATTTATGTAAAGTACAAACCTTTTAAATTGAAGGAAACACCTGAATGGATTTATATATTAATGGTTCTTGTAATTATCATTGTTATGTTTTATTTATTACGCAAAAACAAGTAAAAATGATAATCTTAATATTTAAAATTGAATTATTTTAAATGCAAAATAATATTAAAAAAAAATTTGAAAATCTTTTAAATATATCTGAGGACTTAATTTTTATATTAAACTCTTCAGGATGTTTTGAAATAGTAAATAACAGCGGAGCAAAAAAAATTGGATATAATTCAACGGATATTAAAGGGAAGCATTTTACAGATATTATAGATTCATCAAATGCAGCCTCAGTTTCCGAATCAATTAAAAAAATTCTGAAAAAAGATGAAACAGTTTCATTCAGGACAAAAATAAACTCAAAAAAAGATGTTAATGTTATTTATGAATTTAATTGCGGAGCTATAAAAGAAAAAGGTAAAATTATTAATATTATAGGTATTGGTAAAGATATAACTCAAACAATTATTAATAAAAACAAATTAAAAGAACTTGATGAAAAACTTTCTGAAGCCAACAGATTAATTTTAATTGAAAGGCAGAGATCAACATATAGTAAATCGATACTTGAGGAATTGAACAGATTAAAAAATGAATTTATGTCTAATATATCTCATGAAATGAGAACCCCATTGGCCTCAATAATAGGATTTTCTGAAACTATTGACACTGACACACAAATGTCGATAGAGATGAGAGAAGAATTTAATAAAATAATTTTAGCCGAAGGTAAAAGATTAGCAAGGCTTATAAACGATGTATTAAATATTACTAAATTGGAAGGAGGGGAAATTAAACTTGAAAAAGATCGAGTTGACATAATTAAATTAATAAAAAGTGTAATAAATGAAATAAAGCCAACCATTCTTGAAAAAGAAATTAATTTAACAACGGATTTACCTGATGATGAATGCATATTAATAATAGATACTGATAAAGTTTATCAAATATTATTCGAGTTATTAACTAACGCAATTAAATTTACACCCAAAGGAGGGCGTATAACTATTATTGGACAAACTCTTTATAAAGAATTTGAAATAATTATTTCAGATACCGGTTTAGGTATTACTAAAAAAGATATAAAATTTATTTTTCAAAAATTTTACAGGTCAGAAAGTAATGAACCAGAAGCTCAAGGAGCAGGTTTAGGCTTGGTTTTTGTAAAACAAATTGTAGATTTGCATAAAGGATTTATTTCTGTACAGAGCGAAGTTAATAAAGGAACATCCTTTACAATTAAATTGCCGTTGTTATTAGTAAATCAATTATAGGAGAATTGTGAATAAAGTTATTTTTATTGTTGATGATGAAAGAGCGATTTCTAAACTTTTAAAGTACTGGGTAAAAGATAAATGGAATTATGAAACAGAGATTTTCGATTCCGGTGAAAAAGTACTGAAAAGATTAGAGTCAAAAAAACCTGACTTAATATTGCTGGACATTATGCTTCCCGGTATAACCGGCTTGGATGTTCTTAAAAAGATTCGTGAAAAAGATGAACAGTTACCTATAATTATGCTATCTGCCCAGGGTAATGTTGAAACTGCTGTCGAATCCCTTAGATTTGGTGCATACGATTATTTCCCCAAACCAATTGATGTTCAACGGTTAGAACCCACTGTAAAAAACGCCCTTAAAAATTATGAACTTACAAAAGAATTAGAAAATTTAAAAGAATCTGTACAAAAAGAATATAGCTTCGATAATATTATATCTGCAGATAAAAAAATGCAGGATGTTTTTAAACTTGTTTCTAAGGTATTGGATAATGATATTACAGTTTTAATTCACGGTGAAAGCGGTACTGGAAAAGAATTAATTGCAAGAGCAATTCATTATAACGGTAAAAGAAAAGACAAACCTTTTATTGTAGTAAATTGTGCTTCAATACCGCGTGAATTACTGGAAAGTGAACTTTTCGGACACGAAAAAGGATCATTTACTGGCGCTCACCAAAGGAAACTAGGAAAATTTGAACTTGCAAATGAAGGAACAATCTTCTTAGATGAAATAGGTGAGTTGGAAATGCTTTTACAGGCTAAACTACTAAGAGTAATTCAAGAAAGAGAATTTGAAAGAGTAGGAGGTACTGAACTTTTAAAAACAAATGTTAGAATATTATCGGCAACAAACCGTGACTTGCGCGAGGCTGTGAAGGCAAAACATTTTAGAGAAGATCTTTATTACAGATTGAACTCTTTTCCAATTTATATACCTCCTTTACGCCATAGAAGAAGTGATATTCTTGTATTAGTTGAATACTTTTTAGATAAATGTAATAAAAAGTTGAATAGAAATGTAAAAGGACTTACTAAAAAAGCTATTAAACATATTTTTGAATATGACTGGCCAGGCAATATAAGGGAAATGGAAAATACTATAGAAAGATGTATTATTGTTGCAGAAAATGAATTGATTGATGTTGAAGATTTACCGGTTCATTTAAGAACTAACCAGGATGAAACTTATGTTTCGGAAGAAGGTGGTTTATTTGAAGGTGATAATATAATACCTTTTGAAAAATTAAAAGAAGATGCGATAAGACATGCGCTTAAAGTTACAGAAGGAAATATTGTTGAAGCTGCAAAAAAATTAAAATTAGGCAGAGCAACTATTTATAGACTAATGGAAAAATATAAAATTGAAAATCGTTTAAACGATTGATCTTTTACATTATTTATAATTATTGGATTTATTTATGGATTTTACAAAAGAAAAATACGATGATGTTACTGTCGAAATTGTAAATTTAACCAGGGCAACACTTAAAGAAGCTGAGGAATTTAAATTAACCTTAGCACAGGATATTGAAGAGGGAGTCCGAAAAATAATTGTTGATTTAAGACAATGTGAATTTATTGACTCTACATTTCTTGGTGCTTTAGTTGTTTCCTTAAAAAAGATTACTGCTTTGGGCGGTGATTTAAAACTTGTTGGATTTCAACCTGCCGTGCATTCAATGTTTGAACTTACAAGAATGTATCGTGTTTTTGAATCTTTTTCTACTAAAGAAGAAGCAATCAGTAGTTTTTCTTAATAATTTAAATGTATGAATTAAGACTTTTTTAAATTAATAATCGTTTTGTTCTACTTTACATTTTCTATTTAGTTATCTAAATATTTATTTTATATGAATGGTAAAACACAGAAATCTATTTTAATAATTGACGATGATGCAATAATAAGAGATTTATTATTACAACAACTCACCTCAAATTTCTACAATGTATACGAAGCTTCTAAACCTTCCGAAGCGCAGAAAATATTAGATAACAATAATATTGATTTGGTTCTATGTGATATCCTGATGGAAGAGATGGACGGTTATGAATTTTGCAGTACGGTAAGAAAAAATAAAAAGCTCAGTTTAATTCCATTTATTTTTATCACCGGTGTACCTAACTATGGTGACAAAAGGAAAGCACTTGATGCGGGTGCAGACGATATCATCTTTAAACCCATTGAAATTGATGATCTTCTATTTAAAATACAGGCTTTGCTTCGACGTTCAGATATTTATAAAAACTTTGGTAAAAAAAATAAAGTTGAAGATAATTTTACAGAACAGCAGGCTAAAATTTTATTGGTAGATGATGATAAATCTCTCGGTATGTTATTTCAATATAATTTAAAGAAAGAAGGATTTATATGTGAATACATGCCAAGCGCTGACGAAGGTTTGAAAAAAGCAAAAGAAATGAAACCGGATTTAATTATTTCAGATATTATGATGCCTGAAAAAGATGGTTTCGAATTTCGAAGAATGCTTTTAGCTGAAGATTCTTTAAAAGGAATCCCTTTTGTCTTTTTAACATCTAAAGGAGAAGAGGATGATATTTTAGAAGGCTATGATTTAGGTATTACCGATTATGTATTAAAAACTGCAGGTCCAAGAATTGTTGTAGCAAAAGTAAGCGCCATAGTTAAAAGCCTCGGAAAAGAAAGACAAAAAGCAGTTTCAGAACTACAACATGCAGCAGATTCTATGCACGTAAAAGTTGTACCGGATAATGCACCCAAGTATGAAGGTTTTGATATATCCCAGTGGCACCAAACCTATAAAGGAATACCCGGGGGAGATTTTTTAGATTATTTCACTTTGGATGACAATAACCTGGCTATTGTTTTGGGAGATGTTATGGGAAAAAAATGGGGCGCGTGGTATTTTGCATTTGCTTATGCGGGTTATGTCAGAAGCGCAATAAGAGTAGTTCTGCAAAACACAAAAGACCCTACGCCGAGTGTTATTCTGCAGCAAGTAAATAAATCAGTTTACAAAGATGCGAAAGTTTCAGAAGTTTTTGCCACACTTTCAATTGTTATTCTAAACAAAAAAGAAAGAACATTAAAATATACCGGTGCCGGTGACATACCTATACTTTATTTAGATAGAGTTAACAGTGAGTTAAAAAAAATAAAATCAAAAGGTATGTTATTGGGATTTGCACCCGATGGAAATTATGAAGATATGCATTTAAGTTTAAATCAAAACGATTGTATTTTTATTTTGACAGACGGAATTATTGAATCTCGTAATCAAGATGGCGAACAGTTCGGAGCCAGGAAATTAAGTGAGGTTATTAAAAATATTTCTTTACAAGATAATCCGCTTGGAATATTAAAAAAAGAATTTGAAGTATTTACCGGTGGCAATTTTGAGGATGACATAAGTTTAATTACAATTAAAGCCATATAAAAATCAAAGTAAAATTTTAACTGCTTGCCTGAAGTTTTTCTGCTCTGTCTGCAATTTTTAGCTGCTCTAAAAGTTCGTCTAAATCACCTTCCATTATATTAGAAAGATTGTAAAGTGTTAATCCAATTCTGTGGTCAGTAACCCGGTTTTGAGGATAATTATAAGTTCTTATTTTATCACTTCTGTCACCGCTTCCAACCATTGATTTTCTTGTAGCTGATATTTGTGCATTGTGTTCTTTTTGTTTTAAATCATACAACCTTGCGCGTAAAACTTTCATAGCTTTTTGTCTATTTTTTAGCTGAGATCTTTCGTCCTGGCATTGAACAACCAACCCTGTTGGTATATGGGTTATTCTGATTGCAGTTTCTACTTTATTTACATTTTGTCCGCCAGCACCACCGGAACGGTAAACATCTATTCTCAAATCAGCTTGATTTATTTCAACTTGAACATCTTCTGCTTCGGGTAAAACGGCAACAGATGCCGCAGATGTATGAACCCTGCCGCTTCCTTCGGTTAAAGGAACTCTCTGTACTCGGTGTACACCGCTTTCAAATTTAAAATTACCGTAAATATTTTTACCCGATATCGAAAAAACAACCTCTTTTACTCCTCCCAAACCGGATTCGCTTAAATCAATTAATTCCGTTTTCCATCCTTTAATTTCAGCATAACGAGAATACATTCTATATAAATCATTTGCAAATAAAGCCGCTTCATCGCCTCCTGTACCTGCACGGATTTCCATAATAATATCTTTATCGTCGTTTGGGTCTTTTGGAAGAAGAAGAAATTTAATATTTTCTTCGAGCTCATTTTTTTTCATTTCAAGCTCTTCCATTTCGCTTTCAGCCATTTCAATTAAATCTTTATCTTCTTCCTGAGCTATTATTTCTTTATTGCCTTCGATGTTGTTTATTATTTCAGAAAACACGTTATATGATTTTATAATGTCTTCTAAATTGCTTCTTTCTTTGCTTAGTTGAATTACTTTTTCTCTGTCGGAAAGGACTTCGGGGTCAGATAACTGCTGATTTAACTCATCAAAATGATTTTTAATTTTTTCTAATTTTTCTAATAAATTCATAGTATATGTGTCTATATTTAATTTGTAAATATAGCAAAGGGTGAAGTTAAAAACTACACAGTATAAGGCTAACTGTAGTATTTTGAAACTATGGTATAGGTATGTTTAGGCGTGTTTATTTTCCATTCTAATTTTATGTTTGTAGGGAAAATATCTAATTCAGCATTATAAATATCCTGCCCGCAAATGTGTGGCTCAAGGCTTTTCCAAAGATAGTTTTTCTCGTTATAAAAATTAACAAGAAATAGAGGTTTCTCTTCACCGAATCTTAAATGTTCTAATTTTAATATTGAATCGTTTAAGGCGGACCATTTAAATATATTTTTTGAGACCACTCTTTGTCCGTAATTATTTACCCACTTCCCTAATTCTTCGGTAATAATTGAATTATTATCTTGACGAATGACATTTAAATTGCTATTCAGATGAATATTTAAAGAAGGATTTGGATGGTTAACTTTAAAGTTTAACCTTTTAACTTTTTCTAATTTATCTATTACATATTTTAAGTTTGAATTCATATCAAAAAAAGAGGAAGAAATATTTAAAAATTCCTTCCATTTCTTTTATAAATTTTTCATCCACGCTTCTCTTAGTTTTAGTTGTTCTTCTGTTGGATTTGGGTTTAATTCAAAAGCGTGCTTAACTTCCCTTGCAGATAAAACAGGAGCAACTTTTATTTTTTTATCTCCTCTCAAAACCGTAATATTTATACTGTCACCTACCTTTAATTTACTGAATTTAGTAAATGTTTCACGGGCATTTTTAAGAGTAACAGGTGTTCCCTCTACTTCTTCAAGAACATCACCCTCTATAATTCCTGACGACTCTGGTTTTGTAGACTTAACAACAAATAATTTTTGATCCTTAACCCCAAACTGAATTCCAAGCGATATTTTAGAACTGTCTACTCCTTTTGATTCATAATAGATAATTCCAAGTTTATCAAAATATTTTTTAACTGGTAATTTTTCGGCTCCTTTAATGTACTTGTTTATAAAATCATCTATTTCAGGATAACTCATTGCAACAAATTCATTAAAGAAATTAGCTTCACTAAATGCATTATGTTTGCCGTATTTATTTGCCAACTCAATAATTAATTCTCTTAGTCCTTTTTTACCGTTTGAAAGATCGAGCAAACGGATATCCAGAAGAGTACCAATTACTGAACCTTTCATATAAATATTTGCGTATTGTTGCGGTAATTCCGTTGCTCTTTTGCCTAATTCTGTTAGGCTAATTTTATGGTCAAAGTAATCGTTTATTGTTAGTTTTTGTGTTACTTCTTTCAGATAATCTTCTACAGAAATAAGTCCCCCGCGGAGTTGTAAAATATCCGAAGCCCACTCAGTGATTCCTTCATACAGCCATAAATGCTGGGACATTACAGGTTTTACAAAGTTAAATTTTTCCACTAATTCGCTGTGTATGTTCAAAGGAGTTACAATATGAAAAAATTCGTGAGCAACAGTAGACCTTAAACTGTTCTTTATTCTTCTTGTTATAGGAGCTTCCTTATATACATATTCAGAACTGTATGAGTGTTCCCAGGCACCAACTGTCCGGTCTTCAAAATGAAACAGGAAAGCATAATGATCGACAGGTAATTTTTTAATAAACTTTGATTCTGCAGTTAAAATGTCATTAAGCATCGTAAGCAATTCTTCTGATTTTATCAGTCCGGTTTTTGAATAAGTGTACACGCTTATATCTGCGTTTGCAACTTTGGTTTCTGCCTTAGTTAACTTGCCTAGTAATATTGGTGAATCAACAATTTGGTCGTAAGTATCAGCTTCGTAATAGCCTTCATTATCAAATTTTAGGGCTGTACCAACCAACCATTCTTCAGGGTATTCTAATTTCACATAAATGGGATCAGATTGCTTGCCTTTGAAATATCCGAATACAGCTTGTCCGTTAATCAAAACATGATCATCTTCAATTGATGTACCTGCCATAGCATATATTTTATGAGTTTTTACAGGAGTATCCCAGGTTTCAGAAATATCATATGTTATTTTGTATACATCTTCTATGTCATCAATTTCCCATTGGTTTGTTGAAATTTTTTCAACATCAATCTGGTCACCGTCTTTATCAAAAGCATTAAAAGATTTTACAAATCTTCCTACATCCATAATTTGATATGTCCCTGGTGCAGTTGAAGCAAACTGAAAAATATTATTTTCATCCGTTAAACCCTTTGGAAAAACCGTTACTTTAAATGTATCATCGGATCTGTCGTTTAAATTAACGTAAAATTTTTGCTGGGCAAACAGTCCAATTCCAAATAGGAACACTAATGTGAATACTAACTTTACCTTTCTTCCCAAATGTTTCATCTATAACTCCATAGTTATTAATTATGATATCATTTTGAAAATATTAAATTAAAAAATGAATTATTAAAAGAATTTGATAAGCGACTGTAATTTATGATTAACGGGATATCATATATTTAAGAAGTTAATCAAACGCCAAAAGCAGAAAATATGTCAAAAGATTTTAGGGTTAGATTTATTTAAATTTAATCTCCTTTAAAAACAAAAATTTAAAATTGAAAAAATTTGAAATACCAGCATATTATCAGAGCCCGATAATTTCAAGAATAAAAGAAATTCGATCTCAAAACGACCCGAGAAAAAAAGATTACTCGCCGACAGTGTTTGACTTTGGTCCCGTTTGTTTTTTTATTGCAAGACATTTCGGCTTTTGCTTTGGTGTACAAAATGCTATTGAGATAGCATACAAAACAATTGCGGATAACCCCGGTAAAAGAATTTATCTGCTCAGCGAAATGATCCACAACCCGGGTGTAAATTCCGATCTGCAAAATCAAGGTGTAAAATTTATTATGGATACAACGGGTAACCAAATTATACCTTGGGATGATATTACAAAGAATGACATTCTTATGATTCCGGCTTTCGGCACAACTATGGAAATTGAAAAAAAACTTAATGATATAGGTATTAAACCTTATAAATACGACACAACTTGTCCATTTGTTGAAAAAGTTTGGAATCGTTCTGCTTCCTTGGGAGAAGAGGGAAGCACAGTAATCATTCACGGCAAACACACACACGAAGAAACCAGGGCTACTTTCTCTCACAGCAAAGACAATGCACCTTCGGTTATTGTTAGAGACAGAAGTGAAGCAGAATTTTTAGGCTCTATTATATTAGAAGAAAAAACCGATGAAGAATTTTATGAGTATTTTAGAAATAAATATTCGACAGGTTTTAATCCTTCAAATGATTTGTCGAAAATCGGAGTTGTAAATCAAACAACAATGCTTGCAACGGAAACTACAGAGATTGCGTCCATTCTTAAAGGAGCAATGGTAAAAAAATATGGAGTTGAAAATATAAGCAAGCATTTTGTTGATACCCGCGATACCTTGTGTTATGCAACAAATGACAACCAGGACGCAACTTACAATTTATTGGAAGTAGATGCCGATCTTGCAATAGTTGTAGGGGGATATAAAAGTTCTAACACAGGACATATAGTAGAGTTATGTGAAAAAAGACTGAAAACATACTTTATATCAAATGCTGATAAGATTAATGCTGACGGAAACATTATCCATTTTAATCTTGTAAGGGGGCAAGAAGAAACCACAAAATCATTTTTACCTGATAGAGACACCGTTGATAT
>CAZTZZ010000015.1:0-42171 GCA_964617905.1 uncultured Ignavibacteriaceae bacterium
CCGAAAACAGTAATTGTTTTTTTCATTTAAGTTGTTGTTTGTTTGTAAATATTATAATTGTCTTTTATCACATTATTGTTTTAGAATCGTATAACAAATTGACTTATACAATAACATCGGTTAAGTTTAAATAAATATTATTTTAAAGATAAATAAAAAAATAAGCTATGGCAGAAAAATCAAAGTTATGGTATTTAGAAAATTTTAATCTGTTCAAAGGATTAAACCCGGAAAAGCTGGAACATCTAAGCAAAATTTCAAAGATGAAAGACTTTGAAAAAAACCAACCCGTTTATTTTGCACAAGAGCCTTCAAGTTCTATCTTCTTTTTAAAGAAAGGACGTGTTAAACTTACAAGAACTTCCAACGACGGAAAGGAAATGATACTTGGACTTGTAAATCCCGGAGAGGTTTTCGGCGAAATGTCATTTTTGGACGAAGGGGAAAGAACAGATTTTGCAATCGCTATGGAACCTGCACTAATTTGTGCTATCAACAAAGAAGAATTTAAAAACTTTATTTCAGAAAACGCAGAGTTAAATTTGCGAATAACTAAGCTTATCGGTTTAAGACTAAAAAAATATACCGAAAGAATTGAAGAACTTGTATTTAAAGATGCTGCACAAAGAATTATTTCTTTTCTTATAAGATTGGCAAACGACAACGGTAAACAACTTGGCAACGATATTTTTGTTAAACCTTTCTTAAAACACCAGGACATTGCGGACCTAACTGCCTGCTCAAGGCAAACTGTAAATTCCGTGTTGACAGATCTGAGGGAGAAAAAAATAATACACTTCGACAGAAGAAAATTAATTATTCACGACAAAGAATCACTTTTAAAAATAATTAATTAAATATTTTAACTGTCAATAAAACGACACTCTTTTTTCTAATCTAAAATTACTTTTACAAGCAATATTATGACTCTTACACTTTTTATAACGGATGAATGCCAGGCTTGCGCCAGAGTTAAAAAACAGGTTGCGGAAATAGCTAAAAAAAATAAAAATCTTTATCTGCAAGTTGAGAATATAAAAGATTATCCAAAAAATAATCTTTTAATTGTGCCGGCACTCTACATAGAAGACGAATTGTACGCTTACGGTGATATAAACGAAAACAGGTTGATGAAAAGAATTAAAATTAAAGAAAACGGTTTGTGTAAGAATAATTGAAATTTTACTTGTCGTAATATATAAAAAGCCGATTCAATTTTAATGAATCGGCTTTTTTTAATTAATTATGATAAAAATTATTTTGCGTATCTTGCCTTAAATTCCTGCTGGGCTTTTTTCCTTTTGGCTTTTTCTTCAGGTGATAATTTACCGATAAACCATTGATGATTAGCTGAGTTCAACATTTTATCTAATTCATTTTTAACAATAACCGCACCCTTTGCTTTTTTAGGGTCAGAAGAATTTAGATTGTGGGAAATCACCTCTTTTATTTCGGGAATAAATTCTATGTACCATGCTTTTGCAACTTCGTAAAGTCCGTGCCAATGAGTGTAATCGGGCGCATTCATAGAAACACCGTGTCTGGCTCTTCTTCCCTGGTGGTGCCATATTTCCCACCAAACCCATTCAATTTTTTCATCGAATTTTTGGCTGGTAATTAAATTATTGGCATAAATAAGTTTCATTATTTTAACGCCGGGTGAACCAAATTTTTCGTTATAGAGATTAATCAATCCGTCATATTGGACATAAAAATTATTAACATAAGATTCTGAATGACATACATTACAAACTTTTTTCATATTATTACGTCTTACATCCCATGTAACTTTCGACATTTTTTCCAAGCCTAATTTTTTGTCCGAAATCTCGGGACGTATTGAAACGGGAGGTCTGTTATTCCAGCTTATTCTTTTGCCTACGTCGTGAGTAACCGGCATTAAGTCACCGTCTTTAGTACGAACAGCTGACATATGACAGGTTGCACAGGTCGGTGCAGCTGTATAATCTTCGCCAAGCACCCATTTACTGCTGGAAAGTTTTAAATCTTTTTCGTGCGCTCTGTAAGCAATACCGTGTTTTGATTCTTCATATACTTCTTTTTGTGGGTGGTCGGGTCCTAAATGACACTTGCCGCAATTTTCCGGTCTGCGTGCCTGCTCTGCGGAGAATGCATGTCTTTGATGACAAGCAGTACAAGAACCTACGCTGCCGTCGGGATTGAATCTTCCTATTCCGGTATTAGGCCACGTATCTGGTGTAGGTTTTCCTTCTTTATTAATTTTAATAACCGAACCGTGACATTGTTTACAGCCGTTAACCGTTAAAGCTGAACCTCCGAAAAAATTAGTGTTGCCCTCCACAATATCTGCGAGATAATTATCCAAAGAGCCCAAAATAGAGCCTGCTTTTGAATGATGGCTTTCCGAAAATTGTTTTACTTCGTTTGCATGGCAACTTGCACAATCTTTGGGCGAAACAACAACACTTATTGTATAGCCCTCGTGTTTCATTGCATCCGGATCTGTTTTAGCCGCTTTATGACACTCATAGCAGCCGACGTTTGCTCTGTAATGTTTTGAAGTTCCCCATTCTTGATATATTCCTGCCGTTTCGGTAGAATGACACTCGAGACATTCCTTGGTTTGTACGGACATTTTATTTGGAATTGTTGCTGTCTGAGCATTGGAACTTTGGGGGAAAAAGAAAACAATTAAAAGTAAAAATGAAAATAGAAATTTCATTAAATCCTCCAAAATAAATTAATATTGATTAATCGGATAAATAATTCCGTTTCAAACTTAATCCTTTCCTTTTTTAATAGCAAAGAAAATATTTTAAGTAAAAATGAATTAAGTTTATATGTAAAAATATTATTCAAAACAAACCTTTTTTATGCAAAATTTTGATATAACAATTATAGGCGCAGGCATTGTGGGAACGGCTACGGCAATGTCTATATTAAACAAAAAAAACTTGTCAATAGCAATAGTTGAAACCGAAAAAGAACCTGCTTTGCATCAAACAGGAAACAACAGCGGTGTAATTCATTCCGGATTATATTATAAACCGGGTTCATTAAAGGCAAAAAATTGTATAAACGGTAGAATCAAACTTTACCGATTCTGCGAAGAAAATGGTGTAAATTTTGAAAATTGCGGAAAACTGGTGGTTGCAACAAACCAAAAAGAAATAACGGCGCTCAACGAACTTGAAAGAAGAGGAAATGCCAACGGTTTAAAGGGGCTGAAAAGATTAAATAAAGATAAGATAAAAGAATATGAACCCAATGTTTGTGGAATTGACGGTTTATTAGTACCGGAAACCGGTATTGTTAACTACAAACAAATTACACAAAAATATATTGAATTAATTATTTCTAAAGGAGGAAATATATTTTTGAAAAATCTGTTTCTTTCTCTTTTGGAAAGAAAAAACGAACTTATTGTAACTACTTCTCAAAATGTTTTTTCAACAAAATTGATAATAAATTGCGGGGGCCTTTACTCCGACAGAATTGCATCCATCTGCGGCGTTGATCCTGAAATAAAAATAATTCCATTCCGAGGGGAATATTACCGGCTTAAAAAAGAAAAAGAGTCATTGGTTAAAAATTTAATATATCCTGTTCCAAATCCTCAATTTCCTTTTCTCGGTGTACATTTTACAAGAATGATTAACGGCGGTATTGAAGCCGGACCGAATGCTGTTCTTGCGCTTAAAAGGGAAGGATACACTTTAAAAGATTTTTCAGTCCGGGATATTTCAGAAATGTTTACATACGGCGGTTTCTGGAAAATGGCTTCTCAGCACTATAAAATGGAATTATACGAATTGTTCCGCTCAATCAGTAAAAAAGCTTTTGTAAAAGCGCTAAATAAATTGATCCCTTCACTAACTGAAAATGATGTTATCCGCTCCGGTGCGGGTGTACGAGCACAGGCATTGGATAAAAACGGAAAATTGATTGATGATTTTTTTATAAAAGAAACCAAAAGAATGGTTCACGTATTAAATGCGCCTTCGCCGGCAGCCACTTCTTCACTTAGCATAGGAGAAACAATTTCAGAAATGGCATTGAATAAACTTAAAAACATTTCCTGAAACTTCAGTCCTAAAACATAATTACGCATCGTGTGAATAATATCACAAAAACCCCATATTATGTTTTTTATGTCATCTAATTTACACTTAAACCCGTTTTCATTTTATACTTTTATAAAGTTTTAATAATTAAAAAAACCAATTTAATAAAGGAGTAAATAATGTTGAATAAAAAATTCATTACAAGCATTAAACTTTTTGTTTTATCTTTTTTCATAATTTCATCTTTTTCAATTGTTAGCGCACAAGATATGCAGCACAAAGGAATGATGAATAAAAAAGAAATGATGAAAAAGATGCAAATGCTGCAGAAGAAAGCCCCGGCAAAAGGTTATTTAAAGGCACACGCCATGCTTAAAAATCCTTTGGGATTATTAGGCGGACCAATTTCAATTAATATTTCACAAAACGGTGGAACGGCCTATCTTGCTTTACCCGATAACAGAAGAATTGATCCTACAATTTTCGGTTCGCCCAAAATGCCAAGAGCATTTGAGGGAACTCCCGGTATTACTGGTCTGCCGCCTATGGCAAGAGGAGTTGAAAACGGACACTATACAAAAATGAAAATGAAGTCTCCATTCGGCGACAAGCACATAACCGTCGGTGATGCACATTTAACAATAAAAGCTGTTGATGCAACAGCTACCGACGCTGCCGTTACGAAAGATCAGCTTCAGTTTGAAGCAAGCTGGAAAGACAAAGCTGGCAACACCTATACAATCAAAGCAAAAAAATTAGTTACACGCGGGTTAGAGTTTCCTACATTCGGAGGAGTGGCAACAAACATTATTCTCCATGGATTTACAGGACTTGGTACACCGTTAATGCCTTCTGAATATACTTATTTCGCTTTTTGGGCAATCGGCAACATTTATAAAAACGGAGAACTTGTCGATAAAATGAGAATAGTGCACGGTATGTTAACCGAATATGTAAGAACGAAAGGATATAAGTTAGCCTTCGATAGTGAAGTAACACCTACTGCAATGCATTTTCATTTAATGGTTCCTCCTTTCAAACCAAATATGAAAACTATGGCATTTGAAAAAGCGCCTGTAAAAACAGGCTTCAAGCTGCCAAACGGGATGTCACTACCTTTTTGGCATGTAATGTTTGAGGCGGTACAGGTAAATGCAGAAAGAAAATAAATTGTTTGATGTGTTCTCCTTTAAAGGTTTTTTAAAGGAGGATCATTTCTAAAAAAAGGGAAAAGTAAAATGATATTTACAAAAGAAATTATTATAAAAATTTTAACCTTGTTTTTAATGCTTTCTGTATGGGGCTTTGTTTCAACAAAGACTAATACGGTAGAAAATATATTGCAGGGAAAACAAAAAAAGAAACATGTTAAAAAAGAAAAAGTTGCTACTGTGCTTTTAAAAAATATAGCTTTTGTTCCTAAAATTATTAAAGTGAAGCCCGGAACAAAAATAAAATGGATTAACAAAGACACAGCAATGCATACCGTTATTAGCGGAACTCCAAAAAAAACTACGGAATTATTCGAAAGTAAGAATTTAGGTTTGGGCGGTACATTCGAATACACTTTCAAGAAAAAGGGAATCTACAGATATTATTGCGGAACACACCCCACACAAATGAAAGCAATTGTAATAGTTAAATAAATTATTTGCTCTTAATAACATTTTATTAAGAGCATTTTTTTTATGATTATTTAGTCATAAAACATTGCAATTTTTAATTAATTGTTTATTTTATAAACCCATTGTTTATTTAGCAATGTTTTAATTATATTTAATTTATTTAACGGCCTTTTTCAATTTATTATTAATTATGAAACTTAAATTCTGCAGAACAATTTTATTATGTTTTCTTATTCCTCTTTTTATTAAAGCTCAAGAAAACTTAAAGGATAAAAATTTAGATAAACCTGCCTTTGTAAAAAAGGTTGCTTCTCAATATGGTTTGGAAAATTTTTCAAAAGTTAAATCAATTAGATTTACTTTCAATGTTAAATTTAAAGGAATTACAAAACAAAGAAAATGGCTATGGAATGTTAAAGATAATAATGTAACATACTGGGGTCCCGATAACGACGGAAAACAAATTGAATATGTTTATAATAACAGTAATGTAAATAAAGACGATCCGAACGAAAAAACAATTGACTCAAGATTTATTAATGATCAATACTGGCTTTTATTTCCTTTTCATTTGGTCTGGGATAAGAAAGTAGAGATTAAAGACAAAAAAATGAAACTTTCTCCTTTAAATAAAAAAGAAACGCATTGTTTAGTTGTATCATATCCAAAACATGCCGGCGGTTATACTCCGGGTGATATTTATGAATTATATATTGGAAAAGATAATTTAATAAAGGAATGGGTTTATCGACCCGGAGGCAGCACAAAAACAAGATTTCCAATTTCTTGGGAAAATCATAAAAACTTTAACGGTATTACCATTTCTACAAAACATAATGGCAAAACAAAAGATTTTTCTCTTTGGTTTTCTGATATCTCTGTAAAATTATTTAAATAATTTATTTAAAAACAAGGGTGTTATTATGGTAAAAACAGTCAGCTCAATACTTAATAATAAAGGTTCGGATATTTGGTCTGTATCTCCGGACAATACTGTGTTTGATGCACTTACTTTAATGGCTGATAAAAAATGCGGCGCACTAGTTGTTTTAGAAGAGAATAAATTATGCGGAATAATATCCGAAAGAGATTATGCAAGAAAAATTATTCTTTTGGGAAAATCTTCAAAAGAGACATTAGTTAGAGAAATTATGTCATCAACTGTTTTTTATGCCTCACCTTTACTAACTGCTGAAGAATGCATGGCAATTATGATTGATAAACATGTAAGACATTTACCTGTAATGCAAGAAAAGAAAATAAAAGGCGTTATTTCTATCGGGGATGTTGTTAAAGCTGTAATTGATGAGCAGGAATTCGTTATCGATCAGCTTGAAAGATATATTACAGGCAGACCCAACCTTGATTAAAATTAGCAAATAACGCTTTTATAGATTTTCTTCTAAATATTTACCTGCCACATAATTCATTATTTACAAATTTATTATTTATTTTGCTGGAACTGTTTTTACTATATCTTTGTAAGAAAACATAGTTCAAAAACAAAAATTAAAAACAAATGAAAAAACCGATATTATTTATTCTTTGTATAATTCTCACAGCTCAGATGAGTTATTCCCAGGCAACAAACACACAGATAAATCAATTAATTGGGAAATGGAAATCAATACGGAACGAGGATAAAGGTTTAGAAATTAATATAAAATTTAACAAAGACGGTTCCGTGAAATATGATGTAAGCGTTAATTTAAAAGGAAATTATATTTTAAAAGGAAACAGACTCGTATCTTATTTTAAAGATCTAAAAACCAATAAAACAGAAGTTGATACTTCAATCATAGAACACAAGGGAAATACATTGATACAAAAATCAATTGTAACTGGAAACAAAATTAAATTGAAAAGATTGGGTAAAAGAAATGACAACAGCAAGCTATTGATTGGTAAATGGAGGTCAGATGATTATAACGGTTACCGCGCAATAACTGAATTTACGCCATATTACGGTATTAAAGTTAAGTTACTTATAAAATCATTTGATGGATCTTTCTTGGTTGATAAAAATATGGTTACTGTTTTTTCTACTACAACATACAGGATGAGAATGAATTATAAAATAACAAAAAATATTATGACACTGCATAACTTAGAAAACGGAAAAGATTTAACTATGGTTAAAATCGCTAAATAATGTCTATGAATAATAATTTCTCTTTAATTTTCCTTTCACTTGAAACCAAAAAAACAAAAGTGTTAAATCTTATAAATGGTCTTGATAACGAAACATTAAATTTAAAGTCACACCTAGACAAATGGTCTTTAGCTCAGATATTATTTCACGTTATAAAGGGTGAACAGTTTGCACTTATAGCATTTCTTAATTCATTAAAACCCGGTGTTAATTTAAAATCTGTTGGTCTTTCAGCCTCCATTAAATCAATTCTGTTAAATTTTTCTTTAAAAACAAATTTTAAATTTAAAGCACCCCCAATTGCAAAAAATGTTCCGGATACTGTAAACACGATTGACCTTTTAAATAAATGGGAAGATGTTAGAAAACAAATAAACGATGTGTGTTTAAAAATACCTGACGATAAATATAACAAAGGTGTTTTCAAGCATCCTTTTGTTGGAATGATTAATTTAAAACAGACATTAAAATTTTTATTGTTTCATTTAAACCATCACTTAAAACAAATTGAAGATTTAAGTATTTTACTAAAACAAAAATAAATTAAATATGAAAAATTCAATCAAACTATTTTTAATTGCAATATTTTTAATAATATATTCCTCAACTTCTGCACAGCAAGTAAAAGAGGGACTCATCGGTAAATGGGAATCCGATGTGATTGCAAATGCTAAAGTTGGAACCATATGGCAGTTTAATGAAAACGGTACTGTTGAAATCACTTCAGGTGCTATAGTACATTATGTTTATATATTTAAAGGGAAACAACTTATATCGGCTTTATTTAATCACGTAACCGGTGAAACATCATTGGATACAAGTTTTATTGAAATAAAAGGCGACTCTTTGTTTCAACAATATAAAATTAAAGGCAAGAAATATAATCGTGTTATGGTAAAGGTTAGTAAGCGCAAACACAAAAAAAAGACTGAGGTCGGTATTTGGGAGACAAAAAATATTGCAGGTCAAAAATCATACTATCAATTTAATAACGATCACACACTGATTTTAAGAGTTCCGTTAACTACACAAAGAGGAACTTTCAGAGTAAAAAAATTTACTCTTAAATTAAAATTAAAGGGGGAAAAAGAAGAATCCTACAAATTAGAGTTTTTGGCTCACTCTTTATTATTAAAAAATAAACACAATAAAACAGAGAAAACTTTCCATAGGTTATACTACTGATATGTACAAAGGGATTAAGTGGCATCTTAATCCCTTTTATTTTAGATATTAAATAATTATTTCTTCTTTTCTTTAATCACCTTTTTTTCTTTCATAAATTTCTTTTTATTATGGTGCTTTTTAAACATCATAGGTATGTTAAACTTATCGCTCAGAACTCCAAGATTATCCATATTTATACCACCGACTATATTAACAAATGATGCTTCCCCATCGTCGTCTAAAGAAACAACCGCCAAACCCTGTACGTTTGTATCATCGCCGGAAGATTTAACGTATACGTTTGTATATTCATCTTTTTCTTTTACTTTTATAATTCTATACCATTTCTTAGCCAAAAGTTTTTTGTCAATTTCACTAATTCTGCTCTTTAAATTTGACCTTGAGTTCTTCGGTACTTCAAATGAATAAACCCGTATTAACTTTAATCCTGAAAGTAAGTTTTTCATTTCGGGGTCGTCTTTGCCGGACATTTTTGACATCATCTTTAATAAATGCTGATCTAAAAATACTTCTGTAATATCATCGCCTTTATAAAAAGATGTTAATGAACCGAAGTCTACATATCCCGGTTCGTTTCTGTATTGGCTGTCATCCTGTGCATTTGAATTTAGTGAAAACAAAAACACAAATAATAATGATAATTTTACTAATTGTTTCATTTTATTCCTCTGTTAATTATATAGATTATTAATTGTTTGAAATCCTATTTTTATCGGCTTTCTTATTTTATCGTTTACAATATCTTTATTTAATATGTTTTTGGTCTCGCTAAATACTTTGCCTACAATTGCAAGTGAATATTTAACATCCTGTTCTGCCTTTAACATTTCTTTTTGTGTATAATGCATTTCATTATTTTTTCCATTAAACAAAAACAGTGCTGTCACCCCCAAAATCAGGACTATAGACGCATATGATATTTTTATTGGACGTATTGTTATAAGTGAAATAATATTGACAGCAAATGAATCTTTTGTTCTTTTTATGTTCGGAAGATTATTTAATTCAATTTTTTCTAATTTATGGGAATGAACTGCCGCTACTGTTGTTTTGTATTCTTCGTAAATATTTTTAATCTGTTTACTTGTTAATGACTTAAAAAAGATCTCTGCCTTCTCAATAAAAGATGCGTCCCCGTAAGCTGCTCTTATAATTTTATCAAGGTATTTTTCGTTTATTTTATTTTCAGTTTTCATATCTGAATTCTCTTAAATCTTCCTGTAATTTTTTTCTTGCTCTTAACAAATACACTTTTACGCTGTTAATGGGAACATTTAATGTCCTGCTTATTTCTTTGTATTTAAACCCTTCTATTTCATACAAGACAAAAACGCTTTTTAAGTTATCAGGCAGTTTTTTAATTGATTTATTAATTTTGTTTTTAAGAATATTTCTTCTGTAATTTATTTCCGGGTCGCTTAAAAAGCTTTCATCTGCTGGTGTCGTATTTTTGTTAATTTCTATCGAACCGTTCATTTGTTTTTTCCTTTTTCTTAAATAATCAATACACAAATTATGTGTAGAACTTAGCATCCAGGCTTTAGCTTTTTTAAGATTTATTTTTTCAAAATTATTCCAAAGCTTAATGAATACTTCCTGTGTAATATCTTCGGCATCCATTCTGTTGTTTACCATAAACAGAGCATAATTAAATATTTTGTCTTTTAGCCCTTTTAATAACGAGTTGTATTTAATCTGCTTAAGCATTGTGTTTGTATATAGACGTAATCGGAGTAAGAATTGTTACAATTATTATTGTTTTTTATTCTTTTTATTTTATGTTTACTAAATAAATTTATATGTATAATTAAATATATATCAATTAAATAATTCTGCATCATTTATTTCATAATACTGGAAAATGTTTGTTCTATTTAATGGGATGTAACGGAGGTATGTTATGAAAACAAAATTACTATTAATTTCCTTTTTCTTGGTTTTCGTCACTGGTTGTACAAAAAGCGTTGATCCGGTTTCACCGGAAAATGATGTTCAACCAAATCGATTAATTGCATCTTCTTTTGAAACCGAAGGTACTGCATCAATTGATAATTGGAAAAGCCCGGGTCCGCCTATTGTTAAGTTTTCAAGGGATGTTCCACAAGAGGGAGGAAATTTCTCAATATTTTTGAAAGCAAGAAGTTTGGGAGCTTTTGTAAGTAAAGAAGTTGATGCAATAAATGGAAAACATAATTATAGATTAACTTATTGGTCAAAATCAACTGAAGATCCCGGAAGTTTATCAATATTTAATGTGAAAGGAAATACAAAAACGCTAATTAAAGCTCAAAATATAACTGTTGATAAATGGACTAAATATTCATTTGTTTTCCAGGTAAACGCAGCAAACGGTGAAAAAATTCAAATACTGCTCGGTGGCTCCGACTTTGTTTCTCCACAGGGTTATACTTTTTTTGATTTAATAACTTTGGAAAACTTAGATTAAATTTTTATAAAACTGGAAATATGATGCCGGAAGACAAACAAAACATTTCATCAAATGCCAAGTGGGAGGAAATGTTCGGCTACTCACGTGCGGTAAAAATCGGAAATCTTATAGAAGTCTCAGGTACTGCTTCCGTTGAGGGTGGAAAAATAATAGGTGTAAATGATGTTTATATTCAAACAAAATTTGTTCTGCAAAAAATTGAAAAAGCTTTAAAAGAAGCTGGAGCAAAACTTACTGATGTAATACGAACCAGAATTTTTGTTACTGATATAAGCTATCAAAACGAAGTCGGACGTGCGCACTCAGAATATTTTAAAGACATAAAACCTGCTACTTCAATGGTTGAAGTTAATGCATTGGTTTTGCCAGAACTGCTTGTAGAAATTGAGGCAACGGCTTATTTACAAAATTAAATCATTTTATTAATTAATAAAAAACAGAGATCCCCTTTCATGGATTACAAAATTTCACCCGGAGTTCAAATAGGACACATTCATCTTACCGTTAAAAATTTAAACAGATCAATTAAATTTTATAAGGATTTACTTGGCTTTGAAATTAAAACCTGGTACGGCGACAATGCGGTTTTTCTTTCAGCCAATGAATATCATCATCATATTGCTTTGAATACCTGGGAAGGAGAAAAAGCAAAACCAAAACAGGCCGGACAAGCTGGACTTTATCATTTTGCAATCCTTTTCCCGAACAGAAAAGAACTTGCTAAAGCATTTAAAAAAATATGGGAAGAAAAATATCCCGTGCAAGGTGCTACCGACAGCGGTATTTCCGAATCGATTTATATTACCGATCCGGACGGAAACGGAATTGAACTTTATGTTGACCGACCCGAGTACGATTGGCCGAGAGATGAAAAGGGAAATATAATTTTTGAAACTAAGGAATTTGATCTATTAGAACTTCTTTCTGAATTAAACTCTTAGCTATAAATTTTAAATTTGACATATAAAGTAAAACAAAGTATTTTATGTAAGTATTTACGTATCTATTTACTTATTATGTTAAATAATGACTGATAACAAACTTTTACCAGAGTTAAATTTATTTCATCTTGGTGTTTCGTTAAAAAAACTTGGTGAAAATATACAGAGACAAATTAATGATGTTTGTAAAAGTGAACACACTGATTTTCATCCTAAACTGTTTCCGGTTCTTTATTATCTAAAGAAATACAAAAAAAGCACTGTTCAAAATTTAGCCGAAGTCCTGCAAATTACACATCCCGCGGTAATAAACTTTTTAAAATCTTTAATAGAGTTAAAACTAATTGAAATATATTCTGGTAAACAGGATAAAAGACAAACTTATTCCCAATTAACCGAAGATGGTGAAAAATTATTGAATAATTGGCAGGAACTTTTTGAGGATATTAAAAACATAAATAATGATTTAGTTGATGAATCCGGTTACGATGTTTTTAACATGATTTCCTCTCTTAACAGTAATTTGAGACAAAAAAATTATAAACAGCGCTTTGAAGAAATACGTAAGCAGAGATTTATGCAAGAAGTTGAAATTATAAGATTCAACAAAAAATATAAGGATTACTTTAAGCTGCTTAATTATGAATGGCTTGAAGAATATTTTACTGTTGAACCTGAAGATGAAAAGCTTTTAAATAATCCCGAAAAATATATAATAAAAAAGGGAGGGGAAATATTTTTTGCACGCTTTGATAACGAAATAATCGGAACTTGTGCTGCAATTAAAATTGATAAATATACTTATGAGCTATCAAAAATGGCAGTGACAAAAAAAGCACAGGGGAAACAGGCAGGAAAAAAATTAGCGTTGTCTGTAATTGGATTTGCATTTTCTAAAAAAGCAAAATTTGTAACTCTATTAACAAATAAAAAATTGTTTGCAGCTATAAATCTTTATAAAAAACTCGGGTTTGAAATGGATAGAAAAGTTGAAAAGACAAATTATCAAAGGGAGGTTATTAGAATGACCTTACTGCTTCAATAAATATATTTTTTGTTTTAATAATAATCATCATTATCTTTATCAACATTTTTTTAATTAGCCTTAAAGAAAACTATGAAGAAAAAAATAGAAATATGGAATCAATTAATTGATTTGGGTTTTCATAATCTTAACAATATTTTTTATAATCAATCAACTCCTTCATTATACGAACAAGCGGTAAGAAGAAGAGAAGCAAAGCTTTCCCATCTCGGACCTTTGGTAACAAGAACAGGTCAGCACACAGGCAGAAGTCCTAACGATAAATTTATAGTAAAGGAAGCAACAAGTGAAAAAAACATTTGGTGGGGAAATGTAAATAGACCCATTGATGAAAAATACTTTGACAAAATATTAGCAAAGATGCTTTCATATGCAGAAAGCAAAGACCTTTATTTGCAGGACTGTTACGCTGGAACAGATTCGGATTATCATTTACCTGTAAGGGTAATTACAGAAACCGCATGGCACAGTTTGTTTGCCAGAAATATGTTTGTAAGACAAAAAGATCAAACAGATAAAGATATAAACAAAAACAGATTTACCGTAATAGATTTTCCTTACTTTCAGGCTGATACAGATACCGACGGTACAAACTCGCCCGTGTTTATTATTCTTAATATCGGAAGAAGAATTGCGCTAATCGGCGGGACAAGTTACGCGGGTGAAATAAAAAAATCTGTTTTTACGGTAATGAATTATCTTCTACCTTTAAAAAATGTTATGGCAATGCACTGTTCGGCAAATATTGGTGAAAATAATGATACGGCAATTCTTTTCGGACTTTCTGGCACGGGTAAAACTACTTTGTCCGCCGACCCGAAAAGAAGACTGATAGGTGATGACGAACACGGCTGGAGCGACAAAGGCGTATTTAACTTTGAAGGCGGATGCTATGCAAAAGTAATTCGGCTTTCAAAAGAAGCTGAACCTGAAATTTACGAATGTACAAGAAAATTCGGGACAATCTTAGAAAATGTAGAATTGAATGTTGTTGACAGAAGAATAGACCTCTTTGACGAATCGCTAACCGAAAACACCCGTGCGGCTTATCCAATTACTCACATTAAAAACATTGAACCCAAGGGAATGGGACCTCACCCTAAAAATATTATTATGCTTACCGCTGATGCATTCGGTGTTCTTCCGCCTATTTCTAAACTTACAACCGAACAGGCTTTATATTATTTTATTTCGGGTTACACGGCAAAAGTTGCAGGAACAGAAAAAGGTATTTCCGAACCCGTCGCTACTTTCAGTACATGTTTCGGCGCTCCTTTTATGCCGTTGAATCCATCGGTATATGCAAATCTCTTGGGAGATAAAATTAAAAAGCACAATTCAAGCTGTTGGCTTATTAATACCGGCTGGAATGGAGGTCAGTACGGTGTTGGAAAACGAATGAAAATTCAATACACAAGGGCAATGCTGAATGCTGCATTGGAAAACAAACTAAACAACACTAAAACTGAAGTTGATCCCTTTTTCGGATTGAATATCCCGGTTGAAATAGACGGGGTTCCAACTGAGGTTTTAAACCCAAAAAGCACGTGGGAAAACAAAGATGAATATGATTCGACAGCAAAAAAACTAGCAAATATGTTCCACGAAAACTTTAAAGAATTTGAAGCTGATGTGGATGACGCCATAAAAAATGCCGGACCGAACAAATTCTGATATTTTTATCCCTTTAGTGTGATATCTTGTAAAATAACATTTACCGGATATCACACAATTAAACCTTCCATAATTTTCATAAAATTAGATAGAACCTTTTTCACACTCTTTCGTCTTACTCTTTAGAAAACAAAAATAATTGGGTGTGAGATATGAAATATTTATTTAACAAAAACAAAACAACTACCATTTTAACATTATTTCTTTTAACATTATTTTCAATTTTATCGTTAGGCTTTTCCTCGGCTAAATACGGAATTGTTAATCAAAATGTTCACCTGTATTCAGGTTTAATAACACAAGATTCCTCTGATGTGGACGATTGCGATGACTTAAATATAACTATTGAAAAATTAAACGATAAATTAAAACAACTTGAGGGAATAAAGGTTAGTGTAAACATTGACAAAGATAAATTGAAAGAAAAATTGAAAAGAATAAGAATACATTCAATTATAGATCAGGAAAAGATAAATGAATTTGTTGAAAACCTTAAAGAAGAACTTGAAGATAATCCAATTGACATAGATTTTAATTTTGAAACTCTGAATGAGAGTTTGGAGAAAATGAAAGAAAATTTGGAAGATATGGAAATAGATCTTAGTAACTTAAAAGTTGAAATGAAAAAATTAAAATCATTCCTAAAAGAAATGAAATCTGAATTAATAAAAGACGGTTACATTGACAACAGTGACGAAGACTATGATTTAGAATTTACAAAAGATGAAATTATTGTGAATGGAGAAAAACTACCGGATGAGCTTTTGGATAAATACAAAAATATATATGAGAAACACTTTGGAAGAGAAATAACCGATACATTCAGGTTAAAAAATAAAAGATAGTTTGTTTTAAAGATCCCCGATATTTTAAAAATATCGGGAATATCCTTATAAAATAATTTAATTGCTTTTTTCGATAAAAAGTGTTTGGGAAGGATAGGCAAACTCAATTCCTCTTTTCTCAAACTCTTCAAATATTGTTAGATTTATAGACTGCTGAATATCCATATATTTTACGTAATCGGAGCTTTCAACATAATAAACAAATTCAAAATTTAAACTTGAATCACCGTATGATGCAAAATGCCCCCTGTCAAAAGTTGCATTTTCCTGTTCGTCAATAATTTTTTTAACTATACCAGGAATTTCTTTTAATGTTTCCGCTTTAGTTTGATAAACCACACCAAGACTAAATACAATTCTTCGTTTTGCCATTTTTTTGAAATTGTGAATTCGAGAGTTTGTAAGATCGGTATTTCTAAAAACCAAAAGTTCGCCGCCTAAAGATCTTACCTTTGTGGTTTTAACGCCGATATATTCAACAACTCCCCTTTTATCGCCGACAACAATGTAATCTCCTATTTCAAAGGGACGGTCGAAAAAGATTACAAAATAGCTGAACAAATCTCCGAGCACAGCCTGGGCTGCCAGCGCAATGGCAATACCGCCAACTCCAAGTCCGGCAATTACTGTTGAAATTTCAAAACCAAGGTTATCAAGCAAAAACAGAAGACCGACAGACCATATTAAAAAAGTTACTATTGATGTTATTCCCTTCAACTGCTTTTTTCTTTCAACAGTATATTCCCTTTTGTTCATATAAATATTGAATGCATACTTAAGAACGGAGACGATAGTTTTTATAACGATAATAGTTATAACAAAAGCTGTAATTATTTTAATTGCGTTTGAAATTTTAGGGTTGAGTGTTAGTGAATTTGCCGCAAGTAAAAAAGCCCCAAAGTAAATAATAGGCATTATAGATTTTTCAATTTCTTCGATTAAAAAATCATCTAAATCCGTTTTCGTTTTTTCCGACCACTTTTTTAACCTTGATAAAATTACTTTTTTAAATATTGTAATTATTATCATTGAGACTACAAATACACCCAATGCTATTAAATATTTTTCAACGGTATTGTCTAAAAATGTTTGGTTTAAAATTTTATCCATAACTCTTATAAATTTAAATTGAATATTTGTTTATTATTTCTTCCGGTATTCTAACAGGTCTGCCGTTCTTTGTTGATACCATAGTATAAATTATATGACCCTTTGCTGCTAATTTTTCATTGTCTTTTTTTACAATCCAAAAATTTACCTTGCATTGAGCGCCGTTAACAGAGTCCATTTGTGTGCGTACTTGTATTTTATCGTCCAGGCTTAACGCTCTTTTGTATTCTATATTTGTAATACTCACAACCCAATTATAACCGAGTTGTTCAAAGTCTTTCATAGACATTTTATAGTCTTTTATCATCTGGTCGTATCTGGCGGCGAGAACGTAGTCCAAATATTTTGTGTTGTGCACGTGATTGTTTAAATCAATGTCGTCCGGGCGTATTGCAATTTCTGATTCGAATATGGAATTCATTTTTACAAGTTTAATTTATTGGGAGTAAATATAATAAATCTATGACTTTAGTGGTCTTCTATTTTTGTCATTTCAATGTTAAATTAAAATATTATTATGACTTTGTCACGGTATTTTTTTTTATGTAGTTCACTTACACGTTGATAAGAAAAAAACATTTATTGTAGCACTGCAATGCGTTATCTTATCATTGGGAATAAACTGATTGATTTAATTGAAAAAGAATTTTATATTAAAATAAATTTTGTGTTCTGTTTTTAATTCACCCTACTCTGCTTTCTCTTCCCGATAATCATGTTCAAGGGCGATTGTTAGAAACAAATAATACTCTCGAGAAAATTTTACTTTTAATAGTTCCCTGTTATTTGATTGAACAATACCGTTTGGAGGTTGGATGAACTCTTCCAATTATATCAGGAAAAGTTTAACTATTCTATCAGGTGTTTTAATCCTTCTTAATACGTCTATAATCTACTGCGCGTCGTTAAATAATCTATCATCGGCAATTTTTTTCGATAACGATGCTTTGTGGCAGGTAACTTTCACTTATGAAAATCATTGGGGACATCCCGGGATAAATTATATTCAAAATTTTCCTTTTCTAGAGTTTTTGAATAATGAAATATCTAGATTAATACTGCATAATAATAATAAGCTGTGTTCGTATCCCGGAATCTTTAGGGATTAGGACTATAAAAGATCTTCAGTTAAAAAAACTTATGAAATGAAACTGAATAAGCTTGAAAATGTAATTTTTATCAAAATCTTTTTAGCCATCACAACTATTTTATCCATATCAACCTTTGCTCAGGAAAATTATAAAATAGAAAACATTTCAATGGATAAGGGTTTGTCATGGGTATTTGTTTCATCAATATGTCAGGATAATGATGGATATATATGGGTAGGCACAACTCAAGGGTTGAACAGATATGATGGGTATGAGTTTATTCAATACTGGCATGATGTTGATAATGATTCATCGATTAGTAATGATCGAATTAAATGTATGTGTTTGGATAAAGAAGGTAACTTATGGATTGGAACATTGGATGGAGGAATAAATAAATTCAATAAAAAGAGAAACAGTTTTAAACGTTATATGCATATTCCTAATGAAGAGAATTCATTAATCAGTAATACTGTAAGTACTATTGAATATGATAATGATGATAATTTGTGGATTGGAACTCCTGAAGGACTAAATAAGTACTCAGTACCGAATAATAAATATTCTCTTTTTAGATATGATTCAGATAATATTAATTCATTAAGTGGAAATAGAATTAGCTGCTTGTTGTTGGACAAAAAAAATAATTTATGGATTGGAACAGAACAGAATGGATTAAATAAACTTAATATTAAAACAGGTAAGATCACACGCTTTCTCAATATTCCGCAAAACCCCAATAGTATAAGTGATAATCATGTCAACTCAATTTTTGAAGATGGAGCAGGAAACATCTGGGTTGGAACTTATGATTGTTTAAATAAATATGTTTATGGGAATAAGTTTTTACACTATAGAACCAACAAAAGGCTTATTGACAATACTCAATTTGAATATATTACAACTATAGTAGAAGCAGATATAAATAATCTTTGGCTGGGAAGTAAAGGGGGGGGGTTACTCCTGTTCAACAAACTCTCAGGAAAATTTACAATCTTTTCTAAAGATTATTCTCTGCCAATTAATTTTGGGGCTAAAGAAATTAATGCCCTCTTTAAAGACAAGTCTAATGTTTTGTGGATAGGTACGCCCGCAATCGGAATATTCAAGCTTGTTAATACCCGTAATAAATTTCAAATATTAAAAATTCCCTATACAAATTCTATGCATTGGGCTGCTAATGTTCTGGCGGCTTGTCCCGATATAAATTCAGACAGTACTTTATGGATTGGAACTCTCGGAAGTGGATTAATAAAATATAATTTAAAACGTAACACGTATAAGGTATTTAATATTTCATCAAAAAATATTGAGCAAGGTCAGGGATATGTTTTCAGGGCAATTCACAATATAGGTGAACACAAATTATTAATAGCTGTAATGCATCATGGGTTATTTAAATTTGATAAAAATTCAAGAACCGTTTTAAAAATAAAAGGAACTACTCTAATAGGCCTCCATGTTATGGTCAAAGATCCGTTTGATAATAATATTTTCTGGATTGGATCTGATAATGGTTTATATAAATTTGATTTATCAAAAGAGATACTGTCTCCATATTATTGGAGTCCAAATATTAAGGAGAGTAATGTACAAGTTCATGCTATTTTAGTCGATAGCATCGGCAAGAATAAAATTCTCTGGGCTGGTACATTGGAAAATGGACTTCTGAAAATTAATTTAGATGGGAATTCGTTTGAACAATTTAAAAGGGGAGAAAATAACTGCAATTTAAGTCATAATAGTGTTCAAACAATCTACAAAGATGCAGAAGGATATTTATGGGTTGGCACAATGAATGGATTAAACAGAATTAATGTAAATACCGGAAAACTGGAAACATATACAACCGAAGAAGGCCTATCTCATAATTCGATAAGTGGAATTTTGGGTGATAGAAAATCATTTCTTTGGATAAGCACACGCTACGGAATTTCAAAATATAATTTGGAGAAAAGAACTTTCACAAATTATTATGAAAATGATGGGGCGAACGGAAATTTTTTCTTCCTTAGAGCTACAGCAACTTTAAATGACGGCAGATTATTTTTTGGCGGATACTTTGGATTTACTATAATAGATCCTATGGCAAATAATTTTAATATACCTTTAATAGTGATGAAATCTTTCAAGGTTCACAATAAAATTTTATATGATTCATTTGAATTATCCCAATTAGAAAAAATAGAATTACCATACGAGAGTAATTTTTTTTCGGTTGATTTTGCGGCGTTGGATTTTCGCCAGATCGAAAGAAATCGGTTTAGTTACAAACTGGAGCAGTTTGACAATGATTGGAATTTTAGTCTGACGAATATGGCGGTTTATAAAAATGTTGAGCCTGGTGAATATACATTTATTGTTAAAGGTTCGAATAATGATGGAATATGGAATGAAGAGGGGAAGTCAATTAAAATTGTTATTTTGCCCCCATGGTGGATGACCTGGTGGTTTAGATGCTCCGTTGGCTTTGTTTTTGTGCTTCCATTTTTTGTAATAGTAAGAAAGCGCATTCAATTTCATAAATCTGAAATAAACAAACAGGTAAAATATTCCCGGCAATTAATTGAATTACAGGAAAATGAAAGAAAACGAATTGCCTCTGAGCTTCATGATGGCCTGGGACAGAACTTACTTTTAATTAATAATGAATTACAGCAATACCAGTTAAGAATGAAAGGAAAGGAAATTAAAGAAATAAATTCAGTCGTGAATTTGGTAAAAGATTCTATGAAAGAAGTTAGGGGAATCTCATCAGATTTACATCCACATCAGCTGGATAAATTGGGACTAAAAAAGGCTATAGAATCAAATATTAAGAGAATAGTACACGCTACAGGAATTGAGTGTGATTATAATATTGTTTATATAAATAATCTATTGAAGAAGAAAGACGAAATTCATTTTTATCGCATATTACAGGAATTATGCAATAATATAATAAAACATTCTGGGGCAGATTTTATAGTAATAAAAATAGTTGTTGTGGAAGAAAATATTATACTTTATATAAAGGATAATGGAAAAGGATTTGAACTTGATAAAATTAAATCTGATCCTACAAATAAAGGTTTTGGGCTGCGGGACATAGAGGAACGGATCAAAATATTAAAGAGTAATATCCATATAAACTCCAATCCTGGTGTTGGCACAGAAGTGAAAATGGTTGTTCCATTAAAATCAAGTTAATAATATAAGCAGGTAAAAAATTGTGGAAATAAAATCGGTACTTATAGCGGATGATCATCCCATTGTTAGAAAAGGTATCTTAAGTGTTGTCAATAGTAATTCCGCATTTAAATTAATTTATCAATGTGGTGACGGTCAGGAAGCTTTTGATAAAATAATGGAGTTAAGACCAAATATTGTAATACTAGATATATCCATGCCGGGCAAAAGCGGTATAGAAATTATCAAAGAGGCAAAAGCAAATAGAATTGAATCCGATTTTATTATTTTAACAATGTACGATGATGAAGAATATTTTGAAGAAGCAATGGAACTTGGTGTAAAAGGATATTTGTTAAAAGATAATGCCTTATTAGAACTTGAAAACTGTTTAAAAATAATTTCAGATAATAAGCATTATATCTGCCCTTCATTATCCGAATATTTGTTTAAAAAAAGTGAGAACCGGAAAATACTTTTTAACAATTTCCACGGCTTGAAACGACTTACAAATACTGAGAGACAGATACTTGCTATGCTCTCAGAAAACAAAACAAGTAAAGTAATTGCGGAAGAACTGTTTGTGAGTGTACGTACAATCCAGAATCACAGAAATAATATTTGTAACAAATTAAATTTACACGGTTCGTTTTCTCTTCTTGAATTCGCCATTAAACATAGAAGCGAGATAAAATAATCGTAAATAAATGAATCCGACTTCAACAAATTAGCACGTTGTAATAATTACTAATAATTGTAATTTGAGACAAGTTTGTAAGTAGTTATACTTATAAAAATAAGTAGAATAGTTCCTGCAGATTAAGTACTTCCCTCTATATACTAATCAAAACCATATACTTAAATTATATTAAGTATAGCTGGTAAACCTTTTTCTATAATAATATTTGTACACCATGCGAGTAATGATAGTTGATAATTGCTTTCGTTTCAGAGAACATATAAAAAAACTTCTAACTGACTGCCATTTTAAGTCTCTCCAATTGTTTGAATTCACTGATGGATTAGAAGCAGTGAAGAATTACCGGAAGTTAGAACCTGACTGGATTCTTATGGACATTCAAATAAGTAATATGAACGGATTTGAGGCTTCGAAATTTATCAAAAAAAATAATCCGGATGCCAACATTATTTTAATAAGCCAATACGATGACGAGGCTTACAGAGATTACGCCAAAGAACTTGGGATAAAATATTACATCTTAAAAGATAGACTGAGTGACATGCTAAATATTTTCAAGAAAATAGAAAGTTTATAATTAAATAATCAATAACCTACAATCATATGAGGAAAAACTAATGAAACATTTACAAAACTTTATTTTGGTTTTTTTGTTATACGGTCTTTTTATTTCGGTTAATCACTTTTGCCCGGATATTTATGCACAAACAGAGCCAAATCCTGGGGATTTAATTTGGCACACTTATCAAGGTGGAAATTTTACAAACTTTAGCGAGGATAGAGGGTATGATATTGCAATAGATAATGACGGTTATCTTTATGTGGTGGGGACAAGCGGTACACCCTGGGATACTCAACTGACACCTGTAAATCCGCATAACCCAAATGCAGATGCACCGGTAATATATAAAAAGGATATTTTCGTTGCTAAATTTACCAGAGAGGGTGCAATGGTGTGGCATACTTTTCTCGGTTCGCCAATAAAATGGTGGGGACAATACTATCTAAGCTGGACAGGTGTTGATGAAGGTACAGCAATCACAATAGGTAATAATGGTAATATTTATATTGCTGGTTATAGCGACAATACATGGGGAGAACCTATTAATCCTTTCAACAAGCCTGGTAATCAGGATGCTTTCGTAGCAAAATTGAACGCCGAAACCGGAGAGCTTCAATGGAACACATTCTTTGGCTCCACAAATCGAGACTATGGTAATGATATTACAGTTGATATAGATGGTAATATCTATATAGCCGGAGAAAGTAATGCTTCATGGGGAAATCCAATAAGAACTCATTACGGTGGTTATGGCGGAGATGCTTTTGTTGTAAAGATGAATAGTAATGGGCATATAATATGGAATACTTTTTTAGGCGGCACAAACGGTGACAATGCACACGGCATTACTATAGATAATAATTACAATATTTTCGTTACAGGAGAAACCGCTTTTTGGTGGACAGACGGTACCTGGGGAGGTACAACGCCGGAGCAGTTGGTTGATCCGGGTGAAGGTAATAGCGATGCCTTCGTTGCAAGATTAAACAGTTCCGGAAATTTGGTGTGGTATGCTTTTCTGGGCGGTAATGATACTTATAGTGGTCAACAAGAAATAGGAAAGCGTATAGCTGTAGATAACAATAATTTCTTGTATGTAGCCGGCGATGGATGGCCTGTCTGGGGCTCACCTGTGCGAAATTCAAGCGGTGGTAGAGAACCTTTCGCTGTAAAAATGAATGCTACAACAGGTGGATATATTTGGAATACATTTATGGGTGGCAGTATGAGTGACGAAGCCGGTGATATAAAAGTGAATGAAAATGGACATGTTTTTGTAACCGGCCATAATCGAGGAATAAATTACTGGGGAGATGTCGATGCATTTGTTACTGAACTGGATGAAAGTGGTGTGAGACAATGGTATACTTCTCTTTTCGCTGAGCGTGATGATCAGGGCAGATACGGTAGTACTGATAAAGGAAAAGGAATTGTACTTAGTAAAGACGGATCTATTTATATTGCTGGCTCATCGACTCTTGAATGGGGACACCCTTTGAATGAGCACTCGGGAAGTCCTTGTGATGTTCTTATTGCTAAACTAAAGGCTCAGTCCATGTTAACGGACAAAAATCCACCGGTTATAATATCTGAGGATCTGATTAAAAATACCGATCCGGCAGTATGTGGATCAGTTGTTGAATTTACCGTGACTGCTCAAGATGATGTTGATGGTCCGGTTCCAGTGGTATGTGATCCGCCGTCAGGCACAACATTCCCCAAAGGCATAACCACTGTAAATTGTACAGCAGTTGATGCTGCAGGTAATATAGCAACTGCAACTTTCACAGTGACAGTGATTGATAATGAAGCTCCCGTAATTACTGAGATTGCAGATATAACAACAGGTACTGATCCCGATGTTAGTACTGCTAAAGTTACATATAGCTCAACTGCTGAAGATAACTGTGATGGTGTTGTGGACTTGATTTTCAATCCACCTTCCGGTAGCGATTTTCCGTTAGGTGAAACAATTGTCACATGTACAGCAACAGATGAAGCAGGAAATACATCTACTGAAACTTTTAAAGTTACAGTTATAGATGATGAACCACCGGTAATAAAAGTTGCTCATTGTACTAACCTTTGGCCGCCAAATCATAAATATGTGAACTTTACATTAGAGGATTTTGGAATTGCTGTAACTGACAATGTTGATGCTCAACTTCCGGTTAAAATAACTAAAGTATCAAGTGATGAACCGGAAGATGAAATAGGCAAAGGTGATGGTAATACAAAAGATGATATGGTAATAAGCAAGGATGGAGCTTCCTTAAACTTACGTGCAGAAAGAGAAGGTACAAGAAACGGAAGAGTATACACAGTATATTTTGAGGCAACTGATGCAGCGGGAAATGTTGGAATGGGGCAATGTATAGTTGGGGTACCTCACGATAAAAAGGATAAAGCAATTGATGACGGTTCGGTTTATTGGGTTTATGGTTACAGTTTAGAGAAAGGTAGTGTGAAATTGACTTCTAATACTGAAATTCCAAGTGAATTTGTTCTTTACCAGAACTATCCCAATCCTTTTAATCCGACAACAAAAATACAATACCAGTTAGCTGAAGATGTTTACGTATTATTAAAAGTGTATGATGTGCTTGGAAAGGAAATTATAATACTAAAAAATCGATTCGAAACTGCCGGATATTATACTGTTGATTTCGATGCCAGAAACCTCCCGAGTGGAATCTATTTCTACAAATTAAATGCGGGAACATTTTCCGAAACAAAAAAAATGCTATTGAATAAGTAAAAATATTTTATACTTTCAGGGTCTTTAATATGTTTTGTATTCAAGACCTTGAAGGTTGTTTTCTCTTTTTGATGATCATGTTCGGGGTGATTGTCAGATACAAACGATATTCTTTGAGAAAAATTTACTTTTAATAGACCCCAGTTATTTGATTGAACAATACCGTTTGGAAGTTATATGAATTCTTCTAATCATATCCGGTATAGTTTAACTTTTCTATTAGGTATTATTTTAATCCTTCTTAATACATCTATAATTTACTGCGCGACGTTAAATAATCTTTCATCGACATTTTATAATATTTTATCATTTGGTTGTATCTGGCTGCAAGCACATAATCCAAATATTTTGTGTTGTGCACGTGATTGTTTAAATCAATGTCGTCCGGGCGTATTGCAATTTCTGATTCGAATATGGAATTCATTTTTACAAGTTTAATTTATTGGGAGTAAATATAATAAATCTTTTGTAGAGCGTAAGGATGGTTTTATTTTTTACCAAAAATTAATTTACCTTTTTCATAATCATCAATCCAATTTTCAATTTTTTTAAGAACAATAGTAATATCCCACTTAACTACCAGATCATCAAAACGCAAGAAATGGATACCGAGACTTTCTAATCTATCTTGCCTTATTAAATCTTTTTTATACTTAGTTATGTGACTGGTCCCATCAATTTCTATTGCAAGCATTAATTTACTACAGAAAAAATCAACAATAAAATTATCGATAGGTTTTTGCCTGTGAAAGTCATATCCGCGTAACTTTTTTCTTTTTAATTCATTCCAAAGAAGGACTTCTGAAAGAGTGCTGTTATTTCTAAGTTCTCTTGCATACTCTTTTAATTTTGGATTGTAATAGATTTTCTTTTTACTCATATCGTTTTCAGAATAATAAATTGCAAAAAGAAACGCAACAAAAAAATTAAAAATAATTCCCCTCTTGAGAGGGGTACGGCTTTAGCCGGGGGGTGTGTCGGTGTTACTCTGGCATCATCCACACACCCCGCCCTTCGGGCACCCCTCTTCATAGAGGGGATTTTTTTGTGGATTGGTCTGTCTATAATAGATTACCAAAATTAAATATCTGTGATTTTTATTTATATAAATCTCCATTCAAATATTTTAATCCTGAATCGACAATAACAGTTACAATTTTTTTGCCTGCCCGGATAATTCTTGCTCTTTGAATTGCAGCCCACACATTTGCTCCTGATGTTGTCCCGCCAAAAATTCCTTCCATAGATGCGAGTTTTCTGGCTGTTTCATAGGCATCTTCATCTTTTACAGAAATTATTTCATCAGCTAAATCTAATCTGCAAATGGATGGTACAAAACCGGCTCCGATACCTTCAAGTCTGTGAGTACCGGATGTATCTCCGCCTGATAGAGAACGAACATGGAACGGCTCAATAGCAATGCACCTTATGTTTGGTATTTCTGTTTTGAATATTTCTGAATTTCCCGAAAAACATCCGCCTGTGCCAACGCCCATAATAAATTCATCAAAATTATTTCCAAGAACATTAATTATCTCTCTTGCCATTGTATGATATGCATTCCTGTTATCAGTATTGTTGAATTGATCTGTCCAGAAAGTATTTGGTTCATTGCTTAATTCCTTTGCTCTTGCAACCATATCATCTATTAGTTTGGCTGTTATTTTTCTTTCTTCACTTGGGAATAATTCGAGTGTTGCACCAAATGCTTTCATCGTTTGCAGTTTTTCTTCCGCAAAAGCATCTGAGGATACGAAATGAGCTTGATAACCCTTGGTTGCACAAACCATAGCAAGTGAGCTTCCGGTACTTCCTCCGGTGTAGTCCATTACTCTTCCACCCGGTTTTAGCTCCCCCCTTTTTTCGGCCCCTTCAATCATTGAAAGAGCCATTCTGTCTTTCATACTTCCTGTAGGATTTGCACCTTCATACTTCACATAAATTTCAGCACAATTTGGTTCTGATAGTCTTTCTAATTTTATTAATGGGGTGTTACCAATTGCTTTCATTTAATTCCCGTTAATTCATTTACAAATTATACTTGCTTATTACCAAACATCAGCGTACCATCGTCACTAAGAGAAACCTTTATCTTATCCCCGTTAGAAAAATTACCCGCCAGCAATTCCTGCGACAAAGGATTAATAAGATGTTTTTGTATCGTTCTCTTTAGCGGTCTTGCACCGAATGTTACATCATATCCTAATTTAACAATCCAATCTTTTGCTTCTTCGTTTACATTTATTTTAATATTTTTATCATTCAGCATTTTCTGTAATTCATTTAATTGAATATCAACTATTTGTTTTATTTCATTTCTTGTCAGCGGTTTGAAAAGTACAACCTCGTCTATTCTATTTAAAAATTCAGGACGTATTGTTCTTCTTAAAAGATGTGTGAGATCTTCTCTTAAATCATTTACTACATCTTCAAATTTATCGTCTTCAACAGTTTGAAGTTTTTCCCGTATTAAATTAGAGCCGAGGTTTGAAGTCATAATAATTATTGTGTTTTTAAAGTTCACTGTCCTGCCCTGGTTATCCGTAAGTCTTCCGTCGTCCAAAACTTGAAGCAAAACATTAAAAACATCTGAGTGTGCTTTTTCAATTTCATCCAAAAGAATAACTGAATACGGACGTCTTCTTACTGCTTCGGTAAGCTGCCCGCCTTCTTCGTAACCTACATAACCGGGAGGTGCACCTATGAGTCTGGAAACGGAAAATTTTTCCATATACTCCGACATATCAATTCTTATCATCGCGTGTTCGTCATCGAATAAAAACTCCGCAAGCGTTCTTGCAAGTTCTGTTTTACCCACCCCTGTAGTGCCTAAAAATATAAATGAACCGATAGGTCTGTTTGCATCCTGCAATCCGGCGCGCGATCTTCTGATTGCATTTGCAACAGCAGAAACGGCATCGTCCTGCCCGATAATTCTTTTGTGCAGCTCATCTTCAAGCTTTAACAGTTTTGCTTTTTCACTTTCAAGCATTTTGCTTACTGGAATTCCCGTCCATTTTGCAACTACTTCTGCAATATCCTCAGCATCAACTTCTTCTTTAAGCATCTTTTTATTTTTCTGAATTTCAGACAGTTTTTTTGTTTCTTCTTTCAGCTTTTTTTCAAGCCCCGTAATTCGTCCGTATCTTATTTCAGCAACCTTGCCAAGATTTCCTTCTCTTTCATATTTATCGGCTTCTGTTTTGGCGTTTTCAATCTCGCTTTTCATATTTCTGATGTTGCGGATTTTTTCCTTTTCAAGATTCCAATGAATTTTCAGTTCGTCTCTTTTCTCTTCATACTTGTTCAATTCTTTCGATAAGTTTTTTAGTCTTTTTGTAGATGCTTCATCCTTTTCTCTTTTTAAAGCCTCTCTTTCAATTTCCAACTTTTGAATCATTCTTTCTATGTTGTCCAATTCTTCCGGCATCGAGTCAATTTCAATTCTTAATTTTGAAGCTGCTTCGTCAACAAGATCAATTGCTTTGTCGGGTAAAAATCTGTCGGCAATGTATCTTTGGGAAAGATGTGCCGCCGCAACAATTGCACTGTCCGTAATTCTAACTCCGTGGTGAACTTCGTATCTTTCTTTCAATCCTCTTAAAATGGAAACCGTGTCTTCTTCGCTGGACTCACCGATAAGCACAGGTTGAAATCGTCTTTCAAGCGCGGCATCTTTTTCAATATGTTTTTTGTATTCATCGAGTGTGGTTGCCCCTATTGCGTGAAGCTCTCCCCTTGCAAGTGCTGGCTTTAAAATATTTGCCGCATCCATCGATCCGGAGACTGCACCGGCACCAACCAGGGTGTGAAGTTCATCTATAAATAAAATTATTTCTCCGTTAGAAGATTGAACTTCTTTTAAAACAGCTTTCATTCTTTCTTCAAATTGTCCGCGAAACTGTGTTCCCGCAACAAGTGAGCCCATATCAAGTGCAACAATTTGTTTTGTCATTAAATTTTCTGGCACATCACCTGATACTATTCTGTGTGCAAGTCCTTCGGCAATAGCTGTTTTACCAACACCGGGTTCTCCAATTAAAACGGGATTGTTTTTTGTTCTGCGTGAGAGAACTTGAAGCACACGTCTTATTTCTTCATCTCTTCCTATTACAGGGTCCAATTTACCTTCGTTCGCCGCATCGTTTAAGTTTCTTCCGTACTTTTCCAATGCCTTGTATGTGTCTTCCGGATTTTGTGAAGTAACTCTTTGATTTCCCCTTACATCTTTTAATGCGCTTAAAATTATATCTCTCGAAATACCGTTATCCCTCAGCAACTGACCGGCTTTTCCTTTATCTGTTGATAAAGCAAGTAAAATATGTTCGGTTGAAATATACTCGTCTTTTAACGCCTTCCCTTCTTCAGCGGATGAATCAAACAGAGTTGCCGTTGCCGGAGACATTTGTTGATTTCCTATTCCGGCACCGGTTACTTTAGGAAGTTTTTCTAGCAATTCATTTATTTTAATTTTAACGTTGTCAACGTTACCGCCTGTTTTTTTGAGCATTGAAAAAGCAATGTTCCCCTTCTCCTGCAAAACTGCGGCGAGCAGATGCTCAGGTTCTACTATTTGATTGTTATAATTTCCCGCAATTTCGATCGCGGATTGGACAATCTCCTGAGCTTTTACTGTTAATCTGTTAAAATTAAATCCCATTTTTTACCCCTTAATTTCCTTTGCTTTAATATACCACTCGCTGGAATCTACAAGAAGTTTGTTTATGTTTTTTACAAGCTGATGAGGGTCAACCAGGTTACCCTCTAACAGTAACGAAGATTCAAACATTTCTTCAACAACATTTGTAATATATTCGTCTTTTGAATTTACTTTAAATACTTTCAGCAAATTTCTTATTAAGTCGTGGTCTTTATTTATTTCAAATATTTTCTTTTGGTCTCCGGCATCTTGGTTTGTCATACGCATCAATTTTTGCATTTGCGAAGACATTGCATCATCGGGATTGACCAATAAAGACGGGCTGTTTGTCAATCTTTTTGATTCCCTTACCTCAGTTACTTTATCGCCGAGTATGTCTTTAATTCTTGAAAGCAAACTGTCAAAATGTTTTACATCGTCTTTGTTTAACTCTTTGGCTTTTTCTTTTTTCTTTTCAACATCTTTAAGTTTATTTAACTTTTCTAAGTCAACCGTGTCAACAGATTTAAATTCAAAGTCTTTAAATTTTCTTACTGAGCTAATTACAAACTCGTCTATCGGATCGAAAAGATATAAAACTTCCAGACCTTTGTTTTTAAATATTTCCAAATGCGGATCTACTTCTATTGAATCTCTGCTGTTTCCCATAGCATAATAAATTTCTTTTTGCCCTTCTTTGATCATTCCGGTATAATTTTCAAGTGAAATTAATTCTTTTTCATCTTTGCTGCTTGAAGAATTAAACCTTAATAGTTTTAAATATTTCTCCTGATTAGCAAAATCCATGTAACCCATCTTGAAAACTCTGCTGTGTTCATTCCAAAATTCGGCATAATCTTCGGGTTTTTTCTCTGCTTTTTTGATTAAGAAGTTGAGTATCTGAACTGCAACGTTGCTTGCTATTTTGTTGAAGACCACATTTTCTTGTAATGTTTCTCTCGAAATATTTAAAGGCAGGTCCTCTGAATCAACCACCCCTTTAACAAAGCTTAAATATTCCGGTAAAAGTTCTTTGTTTTGATGCTGAATTAATACTCGTCTTACGTAAAGATCCAATCCGTAATTTTCTCTGTTAAACCCCAAAACATCTGTGTTCTTTTTTGGTATAAACATTAAAGCATTATATTGGATTGGTGCATCTACATTGCTGTGTATAATTCCCCACGGCTCTTCAGTATCGTATGTAAGTGAATTATAAAACTCTTTATACTGTTTCGGTTTTATGCTGCTCTTTCTCTCCCTCCATATCGCTGTGGTTGTATTAACTTTTTCTTTATCAATATAAATTGGAAACTGTATAAAGTTAGAGTGTTTTTTAATAACAGATTCAAGCCTGTATTTTTCTGTAAATTCTTTGGCATCTTCTTTTAAATGAATTTCAATTGATGTTCCTCTTCCCAGTTTTTCATCCAGTTCTTTTATCTGGTATGTTCCCAAACCATTTGAACTCCATTCAACGGGAGCGTCATCTTTTCTGAATGATCTGGTTTTTATAACAACTTGATCTGCAACCATAAAAACCGAATAGAAACCGATTCCGAATTTTCCAATAATATTGTTAGCGTCTTTTTTGCTTTCTGTTAATTGTTTTAAAAATTCAGCAGAACCTGATTTTGCTATAGTTCCGATATTCTTCATCACTTCTTCTTTGTTCATACCAACACCGGTATCGGAAACAGAAAGTGTTTTTGCTTTTTCATCAAACTTAATTTTTATTTCAAGCGGAACTTTTTTGTCAAAATAATCTGTCCCCTTGGTTGATTCAAATCGCAGCTTGTCCAATGCATCGGACGAATTTGATATTAATTCACGTAAAAATATTTCTCTGCTTGTATAAAGTGAATGAACTAAAATATCGAGAAGCTGTTTTACTTCTGCTTTAAAATTATACCTGCCCGGCTTGTTGGCAGGTTTTTTTGTTTTAGTCTCTGCTGAACTCATTTTATTTTTCTCCATTATTTAAAATATAAAATAAAGGGTAACATTTTAGTTACCCTTTATAATTTAAGATTTATTTAATCACTTAACCAACTTTTATCTCTATTTCCTTTGGCTTTACTTCATCGGCTTTTGGTATTGTTATTTTCAACTGACCGTTTTTAAATTGAGCATCAATTTTGTCTTCCTTTATTTTATTTGGAAGCGCAAATGAACGATAGTATTTACCGTAGGTTCTTTCTACTCTGTGGTATTTAGTATTTTTTTCTTCGTTTTCCTGCTTTCTTTCTCCACTGATTGTGATAAGTCCGTCAGTGAATGATAGCTTTACATCTTCTTTATCAATACCCGGCAGATCAAGTTTTACCACATATTTATCTTCATCTTCTGAAATATCCGCAAGCGGTGACCATTTTGCATTTTCGTATGCTTCTTCGTCAGCTCTGCTAATTCCAAATTTATCACCATATGTACTGAATAATTTGTTAAACTCACTTTCAAGATTAAATAAATCTTTTGTTGAATTACATTTTACTAATGTCATGGCTAACCTCCTTACATTTTTATTTTTATTATATAAACTTTTTTAACACTATTTAATTTCCAATTTACGTGCCAAGAACCATTGCGCTCATAACCTGTTAATTTATAATAAGTTACGAGTTTATGGAAGGTTATTAATGGTTTTGTCATTATGTCATAATAATAACATTTTTTTCCATTTGTTAATACAAATGTTCCTTTTTGTATGACATATTAACATTAATAGACCAAAAAGTGTGGGTTAATTGATGGTTAATAATTTCTTGTTTTTCAGGTCAAAATTAGATATTTTTGCAGGTTTATAATTTCATTTTTTAGTAATGAATAAACTTCAAACAGACGACACGATTGCTGCCATAGCAACTCCTGCTGGTGTTGGTGCCATATCAATAATCAGGGTAAGCGGACCAAGGGCAATTAAAGCGGTTGATTCTATATTCTCTGGTAAATCAAAATTAATTGATTCACACACACACACAATACATTACGGAAATATTGTTGACAAAAAAGCCAATAATATTGATGATGTTCTTATTTCAATATTTAAATCTCCAAATTCATATACAGGAGAAGACAGCGTAGAGATAAGTTCTCACGGTAGTTCGTTTATAACTCAAAAAATTATAAAACTGCTTTTAGAAAACAATGTTCGTCCGGCAGAACCGGGTGAGTTTACAAAGAGAGCATTTTTAAACGGAAGAATTGATCTTACTCAGGCTGAAGCGGTTGCAGATGTAATAAATTCAAGAACGGAAGCTTCATTAAAAGGTGCTCGTAATCAATTAGACGGTTTGCTTTCCAAAAAAGTACAATCTCTAAGAGAAATGCTCATTAATGCTTCATCACTTGTTGAATTAGAGCTGGATTTTGCAGAAGAAGACGTTGAATTTATTCAGTATGAAGAACTTCAGAAAAGAATTGATTCCATCATTAAAGAGATTGACATGCTTTTGGAATCTTACTCTTTCGGAAAAGTTGTTAGAGACGGCGTTAATGTTGCTTTGGTCGGTTTACCGAATGTGGGTAAATCTTCCTTGTTAAACTACATTCTTAAAGAAGCCAGAGCTATTGTAAGCAAAATTCCGGGTACAACCCGTGATGTAATAAGAGAAGAAGTTTCAATTGACGGAATACTGTTCAGACTTTACGATACAGCGGGTATTCGTTTACCGGAAGATGAAATTGAAAAAGAAGGTGTTTTAAGAAGCAGGGAAGCAGTAAAAGCTTCGGATTTAATTCTTTTTATAAATGATGTTGAACAAGAATATCCCGTAGATTTATTTGAAGAACTAAAATCATTGAATAAGAAGGACATTATTATAAACGTATTAAATAAAATAGACCTTTGTAAAGAAACAAATATAAGATCCAATGTAAAAGTCTCCGCCTTAACTGGTGAGGGAATTGGTGATTTGTTTGAAATTATGAAGTCAAAAGTTTTTGGGTCTACCAATTACAGTGAAAAAAATGCTGTGGTTTCTAATGCAAGACACTATAATTGCCTGAAAAGAGCAAAAAAATCCTTAAAGGATGCAAAAAAATCTATTTCCTCTAAAATGAGTGGTGAATTTATTTCTGTTGATTTGCGAAACGCTGAAAATAATCTGGGTGAAATAATCGGCGAAGTAACCTCTGATGATATTTTGAACAATATTTTCGGAAAATTCTGTATTGGAAAGTAGGAATATTTATCACTGTTTTTAAATTTATTATTAATGTTTCACGTGAAAATAATCATTAATTCCGCAAGGAGAGTTTCACGTGAAACTTTACAAAAAGTTAATATATGAATCATTTTGATATAATAGTAATTGGCGGCGGACATGCAGGGCTAGAAGCTGCAGTAGCTTCTGCAAAAATGGGATGTTCTGTCGGTTTACTAACTATGGATAGATATGCCATAGGCAGAATGTCTTGTAATCCTGCAATCGGGGGAACTGCAAAGGGACATTTGGTTAGAGAAATTGATGCTTTGGGCGGAGTGATGGGCAGAATTGCAGATAAAACCGGAATTCAATTCAGAATGCTGAATAAATCAAAAGGTCCCGCCGTTTGGTCACCGAGATGTCAATCTGACAGGAAATTATACTCAGAGGAAGCATATAAATTAGCCGATTCAACCGAAAGACTTACAATTGTTGAAGCAAATGTTACTAAAATAGTTACCGAAGGCAAAAAAATTAAGGGCGTTATTTCTACCGATAATAATGAATTCACTTGTTCTGCACTTGTTCTTTCTTCGGGTACTTTTTTAAACGCTAAAATGCACGTAGGTTTATCCACTACAACAGGAGGAAGATTCGGCGAACAGCCTGCAACGGGAATTACTAAATGTTTAATTGATTTAGGATTTCAATCCGGCAGACTTAAAACCGGCACACCGCCCAGGTTAAAAAAAGATTCTATTAATTTTTCTGTTTTAGAAGAACAGCCTGGAGATACAAAGCCTCAAACGTTTTCTTACTCAACAGATTTATCACAATTTCCTTACTTGCCACAACTATGTTGTCACATTACTTACACAGACAAAAAAGTTCATAAGATTTTAGAAAAAGGATTTGAAAAGTCGCCAATGTTCACCGGAAGAATAAAAGGTGTGGGTCCGAGATATTGTCCGTCTATTGAGGACAAAATAGTTAGGTTTGCAGATAAAGAAAAACATCAGCTTTTTTTAGAGCCCGAGGGGTTGGATAGCGATGAAATATATGTTAACGGTTTTTCTTCTTCATTACCCGCCGAGATTCAGCTCGAAGCTTTACGAAACATTAAAGGTCTTGAAAACTGCGAAATGGTAAGACCGGGATACGCCGTTGAATATGATTTCTTTCCGCCGCATCAAGTTGATTTAACGTTGGAAACAAAATTAATTGAAGGTTTGTATTTCGCCGGACAAATAAACGGAACATCGGGATACGAGGAAGCGGCCGCACAGGGTTTGATTGCAGGAATAAACGCTGCAAATAAAATTCTAGGTAAACCTGATTTTGTTTTGAAAAGAAGCGAAGCTTACATAGGGGTTTTAATTGATGATCTTGTTAACAAATCTACCGATGAACCTTACAGAATGTTTACGTCAAGAGCCGAATACAGATTGCTGCTTCGCCAAGACAACGCCGACATAAGGCTTTCAAATTACGGATTTAATTTTAATTTGATATCCGAAAAAACTAACAAAATTATAAATGAAAGAAAAAAATTAATTGATGACTGCATTGAATTGTTTCATAAAATAAAAATTCACGCAAGAGATATAAACAAATTATTAATGAAAAATAATTCTCCATTAATTGATTCAACGGGAACTGTGGCTAAACTTAGCAAGAGACCCGACCTTAATTTAAAAGAGCTTATCCCTTTCGTAGATATTGAAAAAAATAATATTATAAAAAAGTTGGTAAACGATGCTATCGCTTTTGAGCAGGTTGAAATAGAGTTGAAGTACGAGGGATATATAAAAAGGCAGTACGATTTAATAAATAAATTTGAAAAATATGAGTCCCTTAATATTCCTTTAAACTTAAACTATTTAACATTAAATGCTTTGTCTGCGGAAGGAAAAGAGAAATTAAACAGGGTAAAGCCGCGTTCTCTCGGACAAGCCTCACGTATCTCGGGTGTAACTCCTTCAGATATTTCTGTATTATTAGTATATTTGAAAAAGTAAAAAAAATAATTATAACATGATTAACGTTCAAAATAAATACCAAAAAGAGTTATTAAATTTTTATTGGGAAAATAAGATAAACGGCGACGTAATGAAGATTCAGCAGCTTTCATACTTTGCTGAATTAGTTGTTCAAAAAAACAAACAAATTAACTTAATATCCCGTAAAGATATTGATAACATTATAGAAAACCACGTTTTTATTTCTTCTTTTATCACAAAGTATCTTCCTGAAAAATGCACTAATTTTATAGATATAGGTACAGGGGGAGGTTTCCCCGGCATCCCGCTTGCCATCGCTCGTCCGGAATTAAGGGGTGTGCTCGCCGACTCAACCGGCAAAAAAATTGATGCCGTTAAAGAGTTTTTAAACAAATTAAAACTCGGTAACGTGATAGCAGAAAACGACAGAGTAGAGAGCAACGAATTCATTGCAAAATACTCAAACAAATTTGATTTGGTTGTAAGCCGTTCCAGCGTTCCTTTAATAATTTTATTTAGATACTCATTACCGCTTATTAAAGAAAAAGCTTTTATCGTTTGTGTTAAAGGCGGTAATCTGGACGCTGAATTTAAAAAAGCCGAAATGAAGTATAAGGCTTACATAAAAAAATCTACCATTTATGATTTATCTTACAAACCTTCGAACGTAAGAAACCAAAAGGGAAAGAAGCTGGTTCTGCTGGAGCTTAACAAATGAGTTCCGATGATAAATCAAAAAATCTATTTGACGAACTAAATAATTTAAGCACAGAAAAACGAAATCAGAATTCTATGAATATCGATGCGGTTTCCACGGCTGAGATATTAAAAATAATTAATGATGAAGATAAATCAATTCCTTCGGCAATAGAAAAAGAACTACCTTACATTGAAAAAGCAGTTGACGTAATTGTTAATTCCCTAAAAAACGGCGGACGGCTTTTATATTTTGGTGCGGGTACAAGCGGAAGACTCGGAGTTTTGGATGCAGTCGAATGTCCTCCAACTTTCGGAACACCCGACGGCTTGATTGAAGGATTTATTGCCGGCGGTAAAGAAGCAATGTTTAAAGCCCAGGAAGGTGCCGAAGACTTTGAAGAAAACGGAATGAAAGCTGTCGATGAAGCCACGGTGAATAAAAATGATGTTGTTTGCGGAATTGCCGCAAGCAGAAGAACTCCTTACGCAATAGGTGCGGTTAAAAGAGCCAAAGAAATAGGGGCCGCAACCATCTTTATTACATGCAACCCAAGAAAACAATTTAACATTGAGGCTGTTGATATTGCAATCTGTCCGTATGTTGGTCAGGAAGTAATTATGGGTTCAACCCGAATGAAAAGCGGAACCGCACAAAAATTAGTTTTGAATATGCTTACAACGGCATCGATGGTCAGACTCGGGAAAGTTTATGAAAATATGATGATTGATTTGCAGATGACAAATCAAAAACTTGTTGAAAGATCCAAGCGAATTGTAATGACAATAACAGGCGTCAGCTATGAAGAAGCAGCGGATTATTTAATTAAAGCAGAAGGTCACGTTAAAACAGCGTTGGTAATGATTAAGGCAAATGTAGGAATTAAAGAAGCGAAAGAGAGATTGAAAAAGACCGGCGGCTTTGTTAGAAGGGCTATCGAATTAAAAAATAATTAAAATATCTTATTTTGTTATTGTCGTAAAACCGATAAAGTTCACCTTCATTTTTTTTATAAATTTACATCCAATAAAAATTTATTAATATGAAATCTAAAATATTTGCACTTATACTTCTTCTGTCTTTTCCAACCTTTAATGCTTATGCGCAGATAGGAGATGACGTTTCTAAATTTATTAAAATGGGTGGGAAAATCTTTTCCGCACCTACTCACTTTGATTCGGGAGATTTTCTAAATCTTTCATTAGTAACCGCAGCAACTGCCGGCTCTTTCTTTTTAGACAATACCGGAAGACAATGGGCGCTGCATAACAGAAGCAGTTTTAACGATAATTTTTTTAACGCGGATAACAGTTCTAATTTAATTATCGCAGCAGGTGTTATTGGTTTATACGGATACGGTCTTGTAAATAAAAATAATAAAATTAGAAAGGTGGGGCTTGAATTAGCTGAAGCAGCTTTTTATTCAACCGGGGTAACGTACTTATTTAAAACTATCATCGGCAGAAGCCGTCCCTTCAGAAATAATGGTCATAAAGATTTTAATCCGTTTCAAATAAAAGAAAATAAAACTTCCTTACCTTCGGGACATGCAACAATTGCTTTTGCTTTTTCAACCGTAATGGCTCATCAGATTGATAACATTTTTTGGAAAGTGGGATGGTACAGTGCCGCAACCTTGGTTAGTGTTGGCAGGGTTTACCACGATAAACATTGGGTCTCCGACGTTGTTCTGGGAAGTGCTATCGGTTATTTTGTCGGCAGGTTTGTTCTTAACAACCAGGGTGATGACAACGACGGTTTAACGGAAACAAAAACACACAAACCGGTTTATTCCCTTGGATTAAAATATTTTAACAACCAACCTATTTATTCTTTAAATTTTGGATATTCATTTTAATCAGTTATTAACTTCCAAAACTTATGCCATCTATTAATTTAGATACTTATCATATAAACACAGAGTTTATCTCCTTGCTTAAAAAAAAGTTGGGGAATAAATCCGGGTTAACAAAAAATATTTTTATCTCCCCGCTGTTCGGTTCATCAAAAGCACTTTTTGTGTCACAAATTTCAAAAAAAACAAATCAGATATTGATTCTTCTGCCGGACAGCAAGAGCGTAAAAGAGTTCAATGTAGAATTAAATATTCTTGGGGTTACAAAAAATATAATTTCTTTAAATGAATTCAGCTCTGATGTTGTACAGGAAAAACTCTCTAATATAATAAAAAATGACACTTTTATAATTCTTTCAACTTATGATATTTTAAGGCTCGAACTTCCGTTAAAAGAAATAATTAAAAGTTCAACCACACAAATTGAAATCGGTGCAGATCTTGCATTTGACGATTTAATAGAATATTTAAATTTGCTCAATTTTCAAAAAGATAAATTTGTTGAGGCACAGGGAAGCTACGCACAAAGAGGCTCGATAGTTGACTTTTGGTCGTACAGCGAACGTAACCCCGTCCGGTTGGAATTTGACGGGGATTTTTTGGAATCGATACGGTATTTTGACCCGGATAATCAGCGCTCCATTGACGTTGTAAAAGCAGTTACCCTTGCGGGTTCGTTTACCGAAAACAAAAACGATATGCTTGAAAACACTACGGCAAGTATATTTGATTATTTAAAAACTCCCTTGGTTCTGGCTTCGGAGTATAATTTAGAAAACATTCCATCGGATAAAATAAATTTATTTGACGGAACGGAAAGTGATCCCTTAAAATCCGATGTAGAAAAAGAAATATTTGATGCAGATGAAATAACTTCAGAAATAACGGATGAAAACGCCAATCCTAAAACAGAAATATTTAATGTAAATGGATTTGCTGATTCACAATGGATAATCGAGCAGGAATTAAAATCTTCAAAAGATATACTTGATTTGGGTATAACCGAGCCCTTTACAATTAACGGAAATTATAACATCCTTTCTCAATCTTTAATTAAATACGCTTCATCAAGCTATACAATTCTAATCACTTCGGAAAATGAACTTCAAACCCAGCGGTTGAAAGATCTGCTTTCGGAATTAGATTCCAAAATAGCCGATTTAATTGAAGCAGGAAAAATAAAATTTATCTCTCTTGCCATCAAAGAGGGCTTTATAATAAGGGATGATAAATTTTTACTTCTAACCGATTATCAAATATTTAACAAACCATACAGAACCAAACTGCCGGGCAGCAGAAAATATAAGCGCTCAAAAACAAATAAAATATCCGCAATAACAAAAGGTGACTATGTCGTTCACGAAGACTACGGCATTGGCGAATATCTCGGGCTTGAAACGATAAATATCGGGGATGTAAAACAAGAATCAATGAAGCTGCTTTATAACGAAGGCGGAATTGTTTACGTTAATTTAAATTACCTTTCGCTTGTTAAAAAATATTCTTCAAACAAATCCGAAAACGGGGAATTAAAACCCAGACTTTCCTATCTCGGCACGGGTGAGTGGCAAAACACAAAACGCAAAACAAAAAAGAAAATAAAAGAAGCGGCAAGAGAGCTTATTGAATTGTACGCAAAAAGAAAGGCAACAAAAGGTTTTGGATTCAGTCAAGATACTGTTTGGCAAAAGGAACTTGAAGCTTCGTTTATGTACGAAGATACACCCGATCAGTCGAAGGTAACCGAAGAAGTAAAAAACGATATGGAAGCGGAAAACCCCATGGACAGGCTGGTTTGCGGCGACGTAGGTTTCGGAAAAACAGAAGTTGCTCTCAGGGCGGCTTTTAAAGCAGTACAGGACGGCAAACAAACAGCCGTGCTTGTACCTACGACAATTCTTGCCGAACAGCATTTCAATACCTTCAAGGACAGACTTTCTCAATTTCCCGTGTGTGTGGAAGTTATTTCACGGTTTCAAACAAAGAAAAAGCAGAATGAAATATTAAAAGATTTAATAGCCGGTAAAGTTGATATTGTTATCGGTACACACAGATTAATTTCTAAAGATGTGCAATTTAAAAATTTAGGACTTTTAATTATTGACGAAGAACATAAATTCGGCGTAAAGGCAAAAGAAAAACTTCGCTCTTTAAAAATAAATGTCGATACTTTAACAATGACTGCAACGCCGATTCCGCGTACTTTAAATCTTTCGCTTTTGGGTGCAAGGGATTTATCAATAATCGCCACGCCTCCTCCGAACAGGCAGCCGATACTGACAAAGGTTTCCACTTTCGATATACTTAAAATGAAAGAATGGATCTTTAACGAACTTAAAAGAAACGGACAAATATATTTGGTTCACGACCGGGTAAATTCAATTGATAAGTTAGCAGACTATATAAGAAAATATATGCCCGATGTTAAGCTTGCAATTGCTCACGGACAAATGAAACCTTCACAGCTTGAAAATGTTATTCACGGGTTTATGAATAAAAAATATGATATTCTCATTTCTACAAAAATAATTGAGTCGGGGATTGACATACCCAATGTAAATACTATAATTGTAAACAGAGCAGACCGTTTCGGTTTGGCAGAGCTTCACCAATTGCGGGGAAGAGTGGGGCGTTCCGACAGACAGGCTTTTGCTTATTTTATTGTACCTTCTCTATCGGGTATTTCCAAAAAGGCTCTGCGCAGACTGCAGGCAGTTGAAGAATATACCGATGTCGGTGCGGGATTTAATCTTTCAATGAGGGATATGGAAATAAGGGGAACGGGTAATCTGCTCGGTACGGAACAAACGGGTTTTATAAACGATGTGGGGTTTGAGCTTTACATAAAATTAATAAATGAAACGGTTGAGGAATTAAAGTATCAGGAATTTAAGGAAATATTTAAAGAGCTCCCGCAAACCGAGGAAAGAACAGATCCGAAAATAGACAGCTATTTTGAAATAGGAATACCTAAAACATATATGGCTGAACAAAAAGACAGGCTAAATTATTACACCTCTCTTTATTCCGTAAATTCAACTAAAGAGATTGAAGAGATTAAAGAAGAGATAATTGACAGATTCGGTCCGCTGCCTGTTTTGGCAAACAGATTAATTGCAATTGCATATTTAAAATACTATGCTTCCTATGCTTTGTTTGAAAGAATTAATATGGGGAGAGAAAGAATAATAATTATTCTGCCCAAAGGTGAAAGGGAAGACTACTACAAATATAAATTTGTTGAATTGATGCGTTTTATCTTGGACAATTACAAAGACACCGTTTCGTTTAAGCAGGACAAAGACATAATGAAGTTGATAATTAAAAATAATTATGAATCCCCCGAACAACTGCTTGCTTTTCTTATAACATTCTGTAATGAAGTTATTGAACTATTCAATGTTAAAAAAGAAGCCTCAACTGTCATTTCTTCATTAGGAACTGCTAAGCAGGAAGGAATTCGATAGATAACAAAAAA
>CAZTZZ010000015.1:42271-43400 GCA_964617905.1 uncultured Ignavibacteriaceae bacterium
CGGGTAAAAGACTTGTGCGCCTTTGGTGTAATTCTTAACTGAGATTCCCGAAATCTCTTCGCGTTGAAATATAAACCAACACTAAGAATGCTTTTTTATATTAAAAAAATGGGAATAAAGATTTCGGGAATCTTGACACTCTGCCAACTATAAGTTAATTTACAAAATAATTTTTTTTACGGGGTAACTTTTGGGTAGAGTTAAGCTCTTAGATAAAAACAGAAAAGAAACAACTGTTCAGCATTTCAACGGTAAATTACAACTCTTTTACGGAAATTATAATTTTTTAAATAATAACTGTGGGCCAATAGCTGCCCGCAAACTAGACAGGTGCAGCAAAGTGCTTGCTTGTCCGCCAACCGGCGGAATAAACAGCCGGGTTATATCATATTAATTCGGTATAAGTAATAGTTAGGCGCACAATAAAATAGGTGTAAAATATGTGGAAAGAAAATAAGATTATATTCTTAGGATTTATCTTCTCCCTTGTTCTTTTAATAACGTTTTTTGTATTACAATGGTTTGAATCAAATCTTTTAGGTCTTGATACTAAATGGATAGCATTCTCTGGTTTACCAATTTTAATTGCTCTATTGATCGGTGGTTATATAAAGTCATTTAAAGGCTTTGGGATAGAAGTTGAAGCTAATTTGAATAAACCAATAAGTAAAAATTACAATCTCATCACTAAGCTTGAATCAGAAGAGGTGCCAAAATACATAAAAGGCAGTATTAGTGAAATTCAGAGATTGTCCTCTCAACAACGTCTAAAAATAAAAAGACTTACATTTATTTATGGTAAGAAAGATTATTATGGTGAAGAAGCCATTAATGAATATCTAAACCATTTGCCTAACTTGGAATATATTGAAATTACTGATTCTAAAAGAAAATTTAAGTATTTGCTCCCAATTCAAATATTGAAAGAAGGTGTAGACAATCTGAGCTGGGAAACTGCACACAGATTTATTAAAGCTTTGGAAAATAGAAATATACCTTTGGAATATCCGAAATTATTCGAATCAAAAACTGTTAAATCAGATGAACCTGTATTCGAGGTTTACAAGAGACTAAAGATAACTTACCTTAAAACAATTCCAATAGTCAATACGAATAACGAAATGATTGG
>CAZTZZ010000016.1:0-6596 GCA_964617905.1 uncultured Ignavibacteriaceae bacterium
GCTTTACATTATGGCAGAGATGCATTAGTCGGAATTGCAATAACACTTCAGCACCTGACAGAATTCGGCGGAACATTAAGTGAATTAAAAAAATCGCTTCCGCAATACACAATTGTTAAAGAAAAAATTGATATAAGTACAAGTAAAATAACTGCCGATAAAATCATAAAATCATTGTCAAAAAAATACAAGAATGAAAAAATAAATACAGATGACGGATTGAGAATTGATTTTGAAGAAAGTTGGGTGCACATTCGTAAATCGAACACAGAACCAATATTGAGAATTATCGCGGAAGCAAAAACAAAAAAACAAGCCAAGGAAATAATTCTCAATGTTCACAATAAATTGTTAATGTAGTTTGCTTCTCTTTTGTATATAACTAAATAAAGCTTTATCAAAAGATGTGTCGGTAGTTATCAAATTATATTCAATCTTTGAGTTTAAACATTCTGATTTTATCTTATTTGTAAAAACTTCCATAGCTTCAAGATAAGCCTTTTGAATTTGATGTGGTTGCGTAGTAATTTCTTCTTCCGTTTCTAAATCACGAAAAATAGAATCTTTAGAAAAAGTAAAATTCTTTTCTATCGGATCCAACAACTGAAATACAATTACTTCATTATTTTTATACCTAAAATGCTTTAAAGAAGTTAAAATTGAATTTATATCGTCAAAGAAATCAGAAATAATAATTACCAATCCTCTTTTTTTAATCTTCTCCGCAATTTCATTCAGGCAGTTTGCCGTATTTGTTTTCTGCTGCGGTTTTACTTGTGAAAGATTTTTTATTATTCTCTGATAATAAACGCGAGATGCTTTTGGTGGAAAATAATTATGTATGCTGTCGGAATATAAAGCCAATCCAACGGCATCTTGCTGTTTAACCATTAAATATGAGAGAGCAGCAGCAAGTGTTTTTGCATATTCTAATTTATTTACGTTTTTATCGGAAGAAAAACTCATCGATTTGCTTATATCTACAAGTATGTGACATTTAAGATTTGTTTCTTCCTCAAACTGTTTAATGTAGAATTTTTCCGTCTTCCCGTAAACTTTCCAATCTACATCTTTCAGGCTGTCGCCTTGTATATACGGGCGATGCTGGCTGAATTCTACGCTGAAACCGTGGTACGGACTTTTGTGCATCCCTACCATAAAGCCTTCAACAACTAATTTTGCTTTTATCTCTAGAGAATTAAGCTTAGATATTATTGAAGGTTCTAAGAAGCTTTTATAATCTGCGGCTGTATAAGCCATTACGAGTTTTTATTTTTATTTTTTTCAATAATTTTTTCTGGAGGTAAACCCATATATTTTATTTCTTCTTTTGCTGAAGTTACTAATTCATGTTTTGGATATTTCTTTATGAACAACTCGTATATTTTTTTTGCTTCATCATATTTTTGAAGTTCATTTGCAAGAATAAAAGCTGACATAAATAGTGCACGAGGCGCATTACTGCTTTGAGGATATTTGTCATAAATCTCTCTATAATAAGACGAACTTTTTTTCAGTGATTCTTCAGCATTTATATTAGGAATTTTTTTTGCTTGATAGACCATAGCTATTTTCATTAATGCTTCGGGTGCTGCCTCACTTTCAGGATATTCTTCTACAACGGCTTCATAATTCTTTACTGCTTCAACATATTTTTTTGCAGCGTAATCTTTTTGAGCGGCATTCATCAAATCACTTGGAGATTTTTTACCGCAGCCTGATACAAATAATAATATTGATAATAAGGCAAGAATAGTTTTCATAATTTTTTTCTCTTTTATTGTAAAAATAATGATTTTGCAATTCAATATTCAATCCATTTTAAACTAATACCCGTAATAATTGTTTCAATTTATTTTTTCTTTAAATAATACTTTCATAAATTATCATCGATGATAAATGAGAATATAGAACTTAACCGATTGAGAAAAAAAGCCATTGTTATATCATTAGTTGTTGCCGTCGTGATGCTGATTGCCAAACTCGGTGCCTATTTTATAACAAACTCCGCGGCTATTTTTTCAGACGCAGCCGAATCCGTTGTACATATTTTAGCAACAACTATGGCTTTTTACAGCATAATCTTAAGTTCAAAACCTGCAGATGATTCTCACCTTTACGGACACGGAAACATTGAATATTTTTCTGCTGGTGTGGAAGGGTTGTTTATTATTATCGCATCTGTGTATATAATTTATAACGCCGTAATTGATATAATTTCGGGAACAGTCTTAAAACAATTGGATGTAGGTATTTACATCATCAGTTCGGCAGGATTAATAAATCTTGCTTTAGGTCTTTATTTAATACGAATGGGTAAAAAAACCAATTCAATAACCCTAACAGCCGACGGAAAACACGTACTTACGGACTCATTTACAAGTATTGGAGTTATAGTTGGTATTTTTCTTGTTTTATTCACAGGTTTCGAAATTATTGATCCTATCGTTGCAATATTAGTTGCAATTAATATTCTTTACACCGGGTATAATTTAATCAGAGAATCCATAGGCGGGTTGATGATTGAAACAGATAAAGAGCTTTTAGGTAAAATAGTGTCCACCTTAAAAAATAAAAGGAAGAATTATTGGATAGACATACATCATCTTCGTTTTTGGAAATCAGGTGAAAATATTTTTTTGGATTTTCATCTTTCACTTCCCTATTATTTTAACATTCGGGAATCTCATGTTGAAGAAGAGTACATTGAAGAATGTTTGACCTCGGATATACCAAATGCTTCTGTTAGAATTCACATGGATTACTGTGATGAAAATCTTTGCAAACATTGTGCTTATGATAAATGTAAAGTGAGAAAAGAAACTTTCAGTGTTGAGACAGAATGGAACGAGAAAAAATTATTAGGCGATCCTATAGAGCTTAAAGGGCATATCAGCTAAAACTTTAAACCGTCATTCTTTTTCATCGATTCTTCCGCAATTTTCGCTCGATAATTTATTAACTTATTTTTAATAGCATTATCAGCAACAGCTAAAATTTCTACTGCAAGTAATGCGGCATTTTTAGCTCCGTCAACCGCTACGGTTGCAACCGGTATTCCGCCTGGCATTTGAACAATTGATAGCAACGAATCCATACCTTCAAATGATTTACCCTTAATAGGTACTCCGATAACAGGCAGTAATGTATTTGCTGCAGTTACTCCCGGCAAATGTGCTGCCCCACCTGCTGCTGCAATAATTACTTTTATACCTCTTTCTTCGGCTGTTTTTGAATATTTTGAATGCTCTTCCGGAGTGCGGTGTGCGGAAAGAATTTTTACTTCAAAAGGGATATCAAATTCTTTTAGCACTGCAAAGGCTTTCTCCATAATTGGTAAGTCTGAATCACTTCCCATTATAATTCCAATTACCGGATTATCATTCATATTAACTTTGATTTTTTTATTGTTAAATTATTGTCACAAAGATAATAATTTTTTTAATCTCTCCAATTAACAAAACTGATTTTCATTCCGTTTGATTTTAATAAAATCCCACCTGATAAATCCGTACGATATATCTTCGAATTATAATTTTTTAATCTCTTTAAAATTTTCAGGGAAGGATGCTTGTATCTGTTATACTTGCCGACACTTATCAAACTGATTTTTGGTTTAACATATTTTAAAAACATTTCAGAACTACTTGTATTACTGCCGTGATGCCCAACTTTTAATACATCTGATTTTAAAACATCACCGTAATAATATGAATAGTATTTTTCCCCTTTAATCTCTAAATCCCCTGTAAATAAAATACTCGTTTTACCGTAAAGGACCTTGAATAATCCGCTTTTGTTATTACCTGAAAAATACTTAACAATTTTGTTTTTAAATTTATTCATCAAATAAATTCTTGAATTGCCGACCTTAATTACGTTCTGGGAATAGTAATATTTACTGATATGAAAAGAATCAATCAGCCTTTCAAATCTTTTGTCTTTAACAACTGACGAATCAGGATATGGTTTGAATATTTTCCTTATCCAGCCATGCTTTATTAAATACCGGAAACCGCCGGAATGGTCTATGTCAATATGTGATACGAATGCAAAATCAATTTTATCAATGTTTAAATAATTTAGAAGTGGTTCTATCGTGTATTTACCGGTATCAAAATTATTTGTTCGAATACCTGCATCTACAATTGCAGTTTGTCCATTTGGAAATTTAATTAAAAATGAATCACCCTGACCTACATCTATCATAAAAACGCTTAATATATTTTCAGGCAGTAGTTCTTTCTTAGTAAGAGATGTATAAATAAATATATTAACAATAATTAGGAAAATGATAATGGCTCCGGCATAAATATCGGAAATCTTCTTTCTTATAAATAAAAAGAAAAAGAGAAAACCGAAAATGATTAGTACATCGTAATAATTAAACTTCGAAATTCTAACAAAAGAAAATGAAAGATTACCGCTTACTGATATCAACCAATACATAAAGGCGGTAAATAATTCATTAGCCGATGCATAATAAAGGGCCAAAGACGTAAAAAATGTGCCTAAAAATAAGGAGATTATTCCTGTTGCAATAATTATTCCCACAAGAGGAATTATGATTAAATTAATTAATAAAGCGACAAGTGAAAGCTTTCCGAAATAAATTAATGTAAACGGTAAGGTACCAATTTGTGCTCCGAGAGATACGCTTAAAAACAAAAGTATGTATTCAATTGATTTACTTTGAAAATCAAAATTAGAAATTACGTTTTTAAATACCGGGTAAAACATTGCTATTCCCCAAACTGCAGAAAAGGACAATTGAAAACCTGGAGTAAAAATTTGTTCCGGATTGATTAAAAGAATAATCAACGCCGCAAGAGCAAGCGAGTTAAAAATATTTGTCCCTCGAACAAACATAAAAGATAAAATAATAAACACACCCATAATAACTGCTCTCACAACTGACGGAGGAGCTTCGGTGATTATTAAGAAAACGATTAAAGCCAATATTGTTAGAATCGAACGAACAAAAAGATTTATCCTCCCGAGTAAAATGAGTATAATTAATGAAATGAAACCGACATGCAATCCAGAAACAGCTAAAACGTGAATTACTCCTGCGTTTATAAATTCTTCCTTTGTGCTGTAAGAAATATTGCTTCTGTCCGCAAGGAGTAAACCCTTTAGTAAGGATGATGCTTGAGGTGAATAAAGACTTTCAATTTTATCTGCTATTGCCTTTCTAATATTAAAAACAACTGATTTAAAATAATATTTATTTTTAGATATAATTTTTACTTGCGAAAGATTATTTAAATTGATTGTTCCGCTTATATCTTTCGTCTTCAAATATTTTCTATAATCAAATTCACCCGGATTTCTTTTATCTCTTGGAATATAAATTGAACGTGTTATTTTTAATGTGTAACCCGGATAAATTGAATTATAAAATTTCAATAATTCTTTATCCTTTAACTTTATCGTACACTGCAAAAGATAGTGGGCAGTTACTTTAACTCCAGTTGTTAATATTGAATCGGTTAATATTTCAAATTTTAACCTGTCACTTTGAAGAAGATGTATCCTTCCAATTCTGCCATAAGTAACAGTATTATATTTATGGACTAAATACTTGGGTAAGTCTTTGGTTTTATTCCTGTTAATATGTGCAGTGCTCATTCCGAAAAAAACTATCAGAATAAATACAAGAATTTGTTTAATAAAAGAGATTTTTAATTTATTCCGAAAAAGTGTTATCAAACCAAGACAGACTGAAGTGGCTAAGAAAAAATAAATTACTCGATTATCAATATTTAATAATCGTTGTAAAAGTATACCGAGAGAAAAGAGAAGTGTAAATTTTATGACCGGGTAATCATTCATTTACAAAATTTTGTTATTGATCCTTTTATATCGTAAAGATGCTTAATATTGTCTGCAATATCAAATGCGTGTTTGCCTGCAGTTAAAGTAAAAGCCGGATTCAATGTATGAGTTTTAACAGAAATGTCTTCAAAATTTCCGTGGTCGGAACAAATTATTAATGTATTATTTGAATAATCAAATTCATTTAATACGGTTAATAAAAAATTATCAAGTAAATGAACTACTTTGTCAAACTCGTCCTTAATTCTACCGTGACCTAAATGATCAGTTAAAAAGAATTCATACATGGTAAATTTATTTTTTTCCGACAATCTTAATAATCTGCGTGCTGCCGTCTGCGGTTTTATTACGGGTAAATTGTAACCTAATTTTTTATTCCATCTGTCATTGTCAATCTCTGCCGTCAAAGCTCTGCCTCTTCTTACATCAGTAACTGTGTTTAGTCTCATTCCGCTCAACATACAGGAAAGTGAAGTGGCACTGAGTCTTTTTTTACCGGAATTTATATAATCAAAAAATATTTTCGGATAAGCATTAGCAAAAGAAACTTTTTCGCTTTGAGATAAATAATGCTTGAAAATATTTTTCTCTTTTATTATCGGAATCAATGTTGAATAAGGATAAGGTCCAAAATGTTTCCCAACAATTTTTGAAGCATTAACACCGCAAAATATTGATGTCTGCCCTGTACCGCTTAAAGGCAAGCCCTTGACTCCCATAATCGCATCCGTTGGAAAAATTATAGCCCTGTCATTTTT
>CAZTZZ010000016.1:6696-8277 GCA_964617905.1 uncultured Ignavibacteriaceae bacterium
CCTTCATTAATTATTTTAATATCCATCATAGCTCCAAATATTCCCGTTAATACTTTCTCTTTACCGATATTCTCTTTTAATCTTTCAATAAAAGTAATATATAGTTTTTCAGCTGTCTCAGGTCTTTCCGCATCAATAAAACTTGGACGATTGCCTTTTGATGCATCAGCGTAAAGTGTAAATTGTGAAATAACAAGTGCTTGTCCGTCTATGTCTTTAATGGATAAATTCATTTTTTCGTTCTCATCTTCAAATACTCTAAGATTTGAGCATTTGTCGGCAAGATAAATTGCCTCTTTTTCCGTGTCGCCTATTTTTATTCCTAATAATATTACAAAACCTTTTCCAATGCATTTGTAATAATTATTAGAGGGTATTGATACGCTGCCTTCTTTCACACGCTGAACAACTACTTTCATTTTAATTCACCGTAAATTACTCTATCATGATTTTGATAGTCTTTTACAATTTCGATGCTGCAAAAATTATTCCTCTGTAATATTTCATTTACTTTTTTACTCTGTCCTGCACCCAATTCAAAAAAAATTTTTCCGTTAGATTTTAACAATTGACTTGCTTTTTCGGTTATGCATTTATAGAAATAATACCCGTTGGAAAAATCAGTCAATGCTATTTCAGGTTCAAATTTATTTAGCTCGGGTGCAAGATTTTTGAAATCATCGTTTGAAACATAGGGTGGATTTGAAACAATTAAATCAAAACTTTCATCGGTCAATTCTTGTTCAGTTAAAATATCAAATTCTAGAAAGTTAATTTGATTATTAACTTTATTGAGTTCGGAGTTTTTCTTTGCAGTATCTAAAGCATCACTGCTTTTGTCAATTGCTGTAAATTTAGAATTGGGTAAATTTTTAGCCAGAGATACAACAATGTTTCCACTTCCAGTACCGATATCTAAAATATTTAACCCTTCAACTGGGGTTACGTTTTTAAGAATGGTTTCAACCAATAATTCTGTTTCGGGACGAGGAATTAGAACCGATTTATTAATAATAAATTCCAAACCATAAAATTCTACATTACCCGTGATGTATTGAACTGGTTCGTGTTTTGCTCGTCTTAAGAGGAACTCTTTATACATATTCCTTTCGTTTTCTTTTAATGGTTTGTCAAATGAAAGATACAACTGAAGTCTCTTACATTTTAAAATGTGAGCCAACATTAATTCAGCGTTAGTTCTGGGTGATTCAATCCCCTTTTTATCAAGGTATTCTGACGATTTGTTCAGTGCTTCAAGTACTGTAAGCATCTAAATAATATTTTATTAATAAATGAGATCTCTTTACAGAAAAATAATAAAATATTAGTAGAGAATTAATCACGCAGGAAATAATATACTAATATCCCGAAGTTAATTTCCATTAGAGTAAATGCTACTCCGCTTATTGCATCGAATTTGTTTGTATCATCAAGTAAAGCTTGGTTGTTCGATTTTTTGTAGTCTGCAAATTTTCTGTCAGCTTTTATTTTGAAATAAGCTGTGGCTGCACCGAGTGCTACAAAGCCGCCTAATAGGATTTTGAATAATGGCTTATCATAGAATAATTCTTCTTCATTTTC
>CAZTZZ010000016.1:8377-13410 GCA_964617905.1 uncultured Ignavibacteriaceae bacterium
ATAAATTTTAGAAACAGCAATCTGAGTTTCAATAATCACCTCAGTTTTTTTTACTTGAGCAATGCTGTACAATGACAGTAAAAAGAACTCTGATATTAAAAGTATTTTAATTACTAATTTCATATGCTTCCAATTTGCCTCTTTCATATCCTATGAAAAGAGTGTTCTTATAAATTACCGGAGAAAGCTTTGTCCTTCCTCCGACTTTCCAAATATCATATATTTCTCCAGTCAGTTTATTTATAAAAAGTATTTTCTTATTAAAATCAGGAGCAATTAATATATTTTTTGTAACAAACGGAGTTGTATTAAATAATCCGTCGGTTTTAATTTTCCAATTTCTTATTCCGCTGATTTTATCGATTGAATAATAATCGCCCGCTAAATTTCCTATGTATACGTTTGAATTATCCAGTACTGGGGTCATCAAAATTTTTGAACCGGTATTAAACTCCCAAAGAATTATTTCGGAATTTAAATCAATACAATATATTTTACCATTAGTATTTCCAAAGAAGAGTTTTCCATCGGAAATAGTGCAACCACTCCAGAATTTACCCCCAATTTTTTTTCGGTATATAATTTTACCGTCGGTATTATTTAAAGAGAGTATTTCCCCCGCATCGTTGCCAAATATTATCATGTTTTTATAAAAAGCAGGACTGCTTCTTGTCTTAACTTTAGTTTTAGTCTTCCATAAAAATATCCCAAATTTATCATATTTAATTACATCACCATCTATTGTAGTAACAACAAAACCATCCGTTAATTTTAAAATTTCACTATTTATTCTCCCTTCAATATCAACTTCTCTAAATGGTTTAGCAGTAGTATAATCATACATTACAAATTTTGACATATCATCTTTTTCCATAGAGACTACAAAAACTATCCAAAGTCCGCTTATAACAGGGGTTGTAAAAACAGCTCCTTTGTATTTTATTTCCCCATATTTTTTGCCTGTATAAAAATTGAAAGCATAAACTCTTCCGTATAAATCATTGATGAACACGATAGAATCAGAAATTGTAACCGATGAATTTGAAAATCCGCCTCTTGTATCGCTCTCCCATTTTAATTTTAAGTTATCGCTCAGAGTAATAGGTGCATAAAAAGTTCTTTGAGGATTTTTACCAAACATAGAATATGCATTTCTATCTATTTTAGACTTAACCAATAATATGCTTGTTGTACAACCGTTTACAAAAATTAATAATACGAATAATATGTAATATCTCTTTTTCAAAAGTCCCAGCCAAAGAAAAATTGATAAAATAGTCCGTCTTGAAATCGTGAGAAATTATCTTCAATTTTTTTACCTATATCGTATCGTAAGACTAATGCTCCGAATAAATTAAATCTTATTCCTACACCGACACTGCCCAATGTGCTTTTATAATTAGTGTCCCAAGCACTTCCCGCATCAAAGAAAGCCGCGCCTCTTATTCCAAAAAATCCTAAATTCATAAAAGGAAATTTTAATTGTATCCTGTCTAACAACGGAAATCTAAATTCAAAGGAAGAAAGCCACATCTTTTCACCCCTGATAGAAAATCTTGGCCATCCTCTTAAGTCCCAGCTACCACCCATAAAGAATCTTCTTGCTTCCTGTCCGTCGTTATAAAAAAATGCAGCTCTCATAGCAAAAGCAGAACGAAGTCCAAGACGGAAATAATTTCTAAAATCAGCAATAACGGTATAGTAATTTACGTTGCTGAATTTAACGTCGCCGGTATAAGCAAGCTGTAGAGTAGTTCTCGTTCCGTCCAGCGGCCCTGAAGGTCCCCACAGAGAATTATCAAATACATAAGAAATTGAGTTACTAACTAACAATGCTTTTCGTGCTAAAACACCCCTAATTACCTCTTTATCGGAATTAGCAATTGTAACCGATGTTTCAATCCTTGAAAATTTGGAAAGAGGAAAGTTTAGCTGGAAAAAGCCGCCGAAACTTCTTTCAAAAAAGAATTCATCGGAATCCCTTATATCATATCGATTCCCAGTAAAATGAAAAATTCCGTATGCATAATTTGTCCTTCTGCTTAAGTCAACTCTTTGCAAAGATAAATTAAAACTATTTAAAAATTCACTCTGAACTGTTGCAGTATTGTAAAGTAGGAAATAATAATTATCGTTACCCAATAAATCACTTAAGGAAATTACAGCTCCTCCTTGAGTACCGAAGACAGGACTTGTAGATATCTGACTTTGTGCATAATCTAAAGAATAATGCTTTTCATATTTAACATCTCCTCTGGTCGGAATGGCAGAGTATATGTCCGCAGCCCAGATTGCACCGGAAGAATCAAAATTCATAACAATATTTTTAATAGTGTCCTTACTATTTTCTTCAATATTTCTTGTGAATAAATTAAATGCAAACTTATTAAACGCTGTAAAAACAATTGTTGATTTTGTTATCTGTCTCGGTGTAAATGTTCCGGTAAGATAATTTGTGACTTTTGTAACTGTTGATAATATTTTCCCATTTTTAATATCCACTGAATAGATGTTATCAACTCCATCTAAATCAGCAGAAAAGAAAATCTTTTTTTTATCATTGCTTAGAGAAGGAGCATTACATTGACCGTTTAGATATGTTAAATATTTTATTTCCTTTGTTTTTCTATCGATTGAGAAAATATTATTTTTCCCTTTAAATTTACCGGAGGTTCTGTCTGATGCAAAAATTATTTGATTGTTAGATAGACCAAATATTGGGTTGTGATTATTGTAATAGTCATTAGTAATTCTTTTAAGTTTTTTCGTTTTTAAATTATAAACATAAATATCCCTATAACCTTTGGGATCAATAGCATGAAAAGTAAGTAATCCCCCGTCATTTGAAAATTTAGGCGAGCCTATGCTAATTAGGTTTTTTGCTCTAAATTTATTTATGATTTTATCTTTTTCTATTGAGTATAAATATATTACATCTGTTCCTCCACTTTTTGAAACAAACGCCAAGGTTCCTTTTTTAGAAACGTCTATTGAAGAACGGAATAAATGGAATGTTTCAAATCTCCCGGTTTTTTCACCTCTAAGAACTAATTCAGGTTCAGATTGTTTTTCATCCTTTTTAGAAAGTTTAGTCCTATAAATTGAAGAATAACCATCTCTATTTGCAACAAAATATAAATATGTATGATTATTTATCTTGTAAGGAACAGGCGAAAAATTAAAACCCCAGTTTGTTATCCTTTTACTATTTACATCAAATTGATCTAATGCTGCATATAATGGATAATATTTCTTTTTAAGATATGATATCCATTCAACGTCTATTTGTTCCAAAGTTTTTCCAAGAGTATATTCAATAACTTTCGAGAATTTCTTATACATCCAAATATTGTCCATCATCAAAAATACTTTATCTTTACCGTAAGTTTCATCCACAAATTCTAAAAAATTCTGTCCTTCTTTATACATTAAGAAGGTACCTGCAATTTTATATAGATCCTGCAAACCCACAAAAAAATTATTCATTACAGCATCGCGTATTAACATTTCAGCTTGTGCATCTACTTTGGTAGAATTAAATTCAGCCAATCCTTCAACATACCAAAGCGGCGGCGATTTGCCCGTAGGCTGTCTGTGCGACGATGCAATGTGAAATAATTTATTTTTCATAAACACGTGTGTAAGTTCGTGACGGATAACATGTCTAAAATCTTTCAGTGATCCGTTTGAGGGAATAACCACTCTGCCTTTTGCAAATTCAAAAAAACCTCCTACTGCATCAGGTATTAAGCCGGGTAAAGTATTAGTCTCTTGAAAATGTAACGGAGTGTTATAGAATATTAGCGGAATTCGACGTACAATATAGGAGTTAAATTTTACTTTATATTCGTCGAAAGCCTGTTCGGCAAAATTTGCCCCAATTTCAGCTATTTCATAAAAATCATCATAGTAATAAATATCAAAGTGTTTTGTCTTTAATATCTTCCATTCAAACTCAGTGTATTGAACTTTATTCCTTCCAAATGAATAATATTGGGCAAAAAGAAATTGGTTTGAAAATATTATAAGAAGTAAAAAGTATTTGAAAAATATTCGGAACATACTTAACCGAGATTGTTAATAATTAGCCCTCATAATTAGGGGAACTTCCAACAATAAAACCTAAGGCGAGTGAGTAAAAATAAAATATATTAAGAAGCCAAAGCATTCTTAAGATATTTTATATTATCAATTTCTGATGGGTCTTTGCCCCTTAAAATACCTAAATAATAAGATATCCAATCAGTAAAGTATATTAGATCCATCAACCTCAGTTTAAAAGAAGTTTCATTGCTTTTAATATTAATAATTTCAACTTTTAACTTATTAATCAAGTCAGAAATAATTTCAAATCTTTTTTTAACTTGAGCATGATAACTATCATCTAAAATATTTATAACTACCGTTTTAAATTGTGCACATTCGTAAGTTTCCCATCCAATAATTTCATTGTGATTCATTTCAGGAATTACATTGTGAAAGGCATTTAATTTAGAATTTTCATTGATCTGACATTTAAATCTCATTCCCAATGCTGAAGTTATATCTGCTCCAGAGTAAATAACAGGTATATAACCTATTAAGTTCCTTGCATAGCTAAATGCATCATTTTCTTCTTGTGAATATTTAATACCTTTTTCTTTCCATAATTTTATTATTTCATTAACAATATCATCTTGATTAGATATTATATTTAATTGTGAGAATATTTTTAATAATGTAAAAAAGCTTGTTCCTAAAGCATAACGAGGCTGGTAACCTTTAGTTAATAGATAACAAGGTAGGTTTTTTTTATTTGCAATCTCTGCAATTTTACCTCCGGTTGTTACACAAATAATTTTACAACCCAGTTTAATAGCACTTTGTAATGCTTCAACTGTTTCTTCAGTATTACCCGAATATGAAGAAAAAATACAAAGTGAATTGTTGTCAATAAATTTAGGCAGGGTATAATTACGGTTTACAATCAAAGGTATGTTTAATTCATCTTTTAAAAATTCTCGTAAAAGATCGCCGGCAATTGCTGAACCTCC
>CAZTZZ010000016.1:13510-15781 GCA_964617905.1 uncultured Ignavibacteriaceae bacterium
GAAACAAGGTCATTGCCTCTGTCAACAGCTACTAAATATTGTATAAGATCATTCGTACCTATGCTTAAAAAGTCCACTTCTTTTGCAAATTCTTTTGCCAATAAAGCAGACGAAGGAACTTCAATCATTATTCCGATTTTTATATTTTTATCGAATTTTTCCTTTTTTTTCTTTAGTTCTTTTTTGCATTCATCAATGAGTTCTTTGGCTTTTCTCACTTCAAGCAGACTTGAAACCATCGGAAGCATAAGCTTTACATTTTTATTTTTGCTGGCTCTTAAAACAGACCTTATTTGACTCTTGAATAAGTTTTCATTTTTTAATAAAAGCCTAATCCCTCTTAAACCTAAAAAGGGATTTGGTTCGGATATCTCAGAAAAATTAAATTTATCTCCTCCTATATCCAATGCTCTAATGGTAACTGTCTGCGGATACATACTTGAAGCTAATTTGCCGTAAATTTTATCCTGTTCTTTTTCAGAAGCAAAATCGCCCATTTCGGCAAGAATCTGTTCACTTCTGTAAAGTCCTATTCCCTGTGCTCCGCTTGTTTTTGCAATGTCAATTTCGCCCGTCACATCAACATTTGCTAAAAGTTCAATCTTTTTCCCGTCCGTTGTTTCCGCTTTTTTATCTTTTAATTCTTCTAAACTTTTTTGAAGCTCGGTTAAATGTTTAATTTTTCTATTAAAAAAATTACGCTGCCTTGCTGTGGGATTAACGAGGACACATCCGTGGAATCCGTCAATAATCAACTCATCTCCATCATTAATTAAAAGAGTTGAGTTATGCGTTCCAACAACTGCGGGTATACTTAAAGACCTTGAAATAATAGCAGCGTGTGAAGTTAAACCTCCGTGATCGGTTATAAATCCTTTTGTATTTCTGCGTGAGAACAAAATGGTATCTGCGGGAGTCAGTGTTTCGCTTACAACTATAACATCATTTGTAATTTTGGATTTTAATCTTTTATTTTGCAGATTTCTAATTATCCTGCTTTTAATATCTTCTATATCGTGTGCACGTTCGCTCATATACGCTTCGTGTGCTTTTAACATTAATTTCTGATATTTTGATATTTCATCATTTACAATAAATTCAGGTTCCATTTTTTCATATTCAATTCTTCTCTTTATTGTACCGATTAAAATAGGGTCATCCAAAATCATCATTTGAGCCTCAAAAATTACCGCTCTTTTATCGCCCATAATGTCACGAGCTAAATTCAGAATTTTATTCAATTCTTTCTTAGACTTCGTAATTGCATCATCCAAATCTGAAATAGCTTGTTCAATATTTTCTATTTCCTTGTCATTAACTTCAAGTTCTTCTTTTATAAATTTATAAGCCTTCGCAATAACCAATCCCGGAGCAGCAGCAACACCTGTAATTCTGTTGTCTGCATTTTTAAATATTTCGTCAAATGTTATCATAATTCGTCAAAACCTCTTTCAAAGTAATTGGTAATTTCTTTGCATGCTTCTTTTTCATCTTCTCCATCAAAAGTAAGTGTCAATTCGGAGCCCATTTCGGCAGCGAGTGTCATTACACCAATAATACTTTTACCGTTAATATTTATTCCGTCTTTTTGTATATAAAATTCACATGAATATTTTGAAGCATATTTTACAATAGTTGCTGCAGGACGAGTATGCAGACCTGCTTTATTTACTATTTTTACTGTTTTAGTTATCATCAGTTATTTCTGTTTAATAAATAATCCGCCAACCAGACCAACTGATCTTTTTCTCTACTTTTTAAGCCGTCAAGTTGCTTTAAAGATTTATTTGTAAATTTTGAAATCTCTTTTTTGGTTAAGTCCAATATACCTAATCTCAAATATATCTCTTTATACTTTGACACATTTTGCCGGTTAATTCCATTGTCTTTAACCAACTTTGTTAATAATTTTTTGTCATTACCTTTTGCTAATTCCAATGCTTTTAAGAGCAGATAAGTTTTCTTCCCTTCTATAAGGTCACCGCCCAATACTTTTCCGAACTTTTTTTCTTCGGCTGTAATATCCAATAAATCATCTTTAATCTGAAAAGCCAGACCTAAGTATCTACCGAATAATTTTAAAGCTTGAATTTCATCTTTGCTTCCTCCACCGAGTTGGGCACCTAATTGGCAGCACATTTCTGTTAGTGCGGCAGTTTTCTTTCTAATCATTAATTTATAATTTGAAATTGAAACATTTTTGTTTGTCTCAAAACCTTTATCATAACCCTGTCCTTCACAAACTTCAATTAACGCTTTTGTAAAAATTTC
>CAZTZZ010000016.1:15881-35868 GCA_964617905.1 uncultured Ignavibacteriaceae bacterium
CCGTTTTTTAAGATATAGGAAGCCGGGTAGTAAAGAGATTGTGGTTTTCTTTTATTAAAAAGATTTTGCAACCGAGTATCAATTTTCTTTTTTTCCCTTCCATAAAGGGCATATATTCTTTCTGAACTTTGATCATTCAACAGAGAATTTCCTTTTTTATAATTTTATTATCTCTAAGTTCCGTTAAAGTATTCGAGCCTGTTAAGAACATAATTTTTTTCAGTATATTGAACCAATCCGTTATTAAATTGATTACACCGGCAGTACCCGAATCGTTTAAAGTTTGCAAAACAACTCTTGCAGAAGCAGTTAAATCCGAGCCCAAAGCAAAGGCTTTAGCATTGTCAAATGCGTTATTTATTCCGCCGGAACCTATTAAGAAAAAATCATATTTGTTTTTTAATGAATTGATATTTTTTATGCAATAAGAAGTAGGTAGTCCCCAATCCCAAAATTCATTATCTTTTTTAGTTTTATTCCTTTTAATTTCAACTCCCGCCCAGCTTGTACCGCCTGCACCTGCCACATCCAATCCGTCAACCCCGGCATCTAATAATTTTCTTGCCGATTCCAAAGAAATACCTGCTCCAACTTCTTTTACAATTACCGGTATTTCTAATTTTTGCTTAAGGCTATTAATTGAAGATAAGAGCCCTTTAAAATATGGTTCACCTTCCTGCTGAATAAGTTCTTGTAACGGGTTCAAGTGAATAACCATTGCATCTGCTTCCACCAAATCGGCTAATCTCTGAATCTTGCTAACTTCTTTTAATTGTACAATTTGTGATGCGCCTATGTTGCCAAGCACAGGAACACTTTTGGCTTTTTCCCTTATAATTTTATATGAATTATCAAATTCATTATTCTCCAATGAACGGCGCTGACTTCCCACACCGATTGGAATATTTAATTCCGAAGCAACAACAGCAAGTCTTAAATTTATATTTTCAGCTTCATCAGTACCACCTGTCATACAAGAAATTAAAAAAGGTAACGAAATTGTTTTATTTAGGAATTCTGTTGTGTAATCTATTTTACTCAAATCTACTTCTGTTACGGCACAATGAATAAAATCATATTTATCAAAACCGTTTGTTTTATTTTTGAAAGCAACTTCATCCGTATAACAAAGGTCTAAATGTTCTTTCTTCCGTTTTGATATTAAATTATTAGCGTCCGACATGTAAATAAAGTTATGATTTTAATTAAAAAATAAAGATATTAAAAATTATAGAAATATACTTAAAGTTGATTTTTTTTAGGATGTTTTAAGGAAATTTATTTGACGAAAACAAATTTTTTTAGAGGGATTTTATTCATCTTAATCTGTAAGGAAAAATTATAACTGCGGTTTGAACAATTTTGCTTTGACCTGATTGTAAAGGCTCGAATCTCCATTGTCTTAAGGATTTTATTGCAGCATCCTCCAAGCGTGTATCTGCTTTTATTAACGGGAAAATACTACCGACAGTTCCGTCGGGTAAAATGGAGAATCTAAGTCTGATATCTATTTCTTTATTAACTCCAGCCGGGTACTCCGGAAGATTAAAACTGTATATTCTCCTCTGTCCTTTTCCACCCCACTCTATATCGTAGCCCAAATTGTTTTTCCCTTTTTCTTTTTTCCCCTTATTTCCTTTTTTAACTGATATTGTTTTCCTTGTTTTTTCTTTTATCACTAAACCGGCTTTAGGACTTTTTTTATTACTTTTTTTAATATCAATTTTACTCGGTGATTTAGATTTAGGAAGTTCAACTCTTTTAACTTTCTTTTTAGCAGGTTTATACTTTTTCGTGTCTTTTCCCTTTTTAAAATTTTTACTTTTGTTTATCTCCGCTCCCAGTTTTCCGGGTGAACCGGTGTTGCCAGCTATACCAAATGTTACTTCTACAAATTTTCTGGTTGGATAATCTGCATTAATTTTAATAACAAGAAATAGTAAAAAGATTATAATGTGTATTATAATTGAAAGGAGAAGCGGGAAATTTTTAAGAGATTGAATGTTCATATTTTAGAACGTAAATACAAAAGAAATTAGATTTTATCATTTAACTTTCTTTTCTGTTTCAATAGTGAATTTAGTTATCCCACCCAATTTTGCGGCATCAATTACTTTAATTAATCTTTCAATGGCTACGTCTTTATCAGCTCGAATAACAAGATTATTCTTATTTAATTTTTTATTCACATTTTTTAATTCAATTGTCAAAATTTGTTCGTCAACTTTTTTAGCATTTACAAATATTTCTCCGTCTTTTGTCAGTGTAACTGAAAACTCTGACTGAACAGACAGCATATTTGTTTTAGAACCCGGCAGTTCTACTTTTACTCCCGTGTGTACAACAAACTGAGAGGTTAGCAGAAAGAAAATTAATAACAGCAAAACTATATCAGTTAAAGAGGAAAAATTAAATGAACTTAACGGTTTATTTGATAATTCAAATTTCATTTTTTAATATTTTACTAAATATTAGTATTTTGATCCTGAACTAAATCAACTACATCGTTGGCAACATTTTCCATGTCACCTACAAGTTTTTTAATATAATTGAGATAGTAATTATAGAATCCCAGTGCAAGAATTCCAACTATCAAACCGAAAGCCGTAGTTGTAAGCGCTTCCCATATTCCTCCGGCAAGATCACTTGGATTTGCTGCACCTGCAAGATCTTGTATTGTCATAAATGCAGAAATCATTCCGGTTACAGTACCAAGAAATCCCAGCAGCGGAGCAATACCTGAAATGGAAGCCAATATATTTAATCCTTTTTCAAGTTTTATTAATTCCTGTCTCCCGGCATTTTCTATCGCTTCTTTAACTCTTTGATGACCCAAAGAATATTTTTGTAGGCCAATTTTAATGATATGAGAAACAGATGATTTATCTTGTCTGCAATAATTCATTGCACCGTTAATATCATCTTGCTTAATGAAGCCTCTTATTCTTACCATAAAAGCCGGTGCATTTATTTTGGCTTTTCTTAAAGTTATATACCTGTCAATAATAATTGCCACTGCCAAGATAGAACACAATAAAATAGGCCACATTAATATGCCGCCCTTAAAAAATATTGAGTATAAATTCATACTTTCCCTTAAAATTAGTTTGATTTATTGGTATAAAAGTAAAAAGTTTTCTGCCTCTCTTGTCGATTTAAAATTTCGTACCCTTACCCTGTACCAATAGCCTCTTCCGGGAATAAGTGCCTTTGCTACAAATGCATCATATCCCTTAGCTTTCAATTTGGAAGCTTCATTTTGTGCCGTGACTGGTGATTTCCAGGAAGAAACCTGTACTGTAAAATTATTTCCATCTGCAAAAATATTAGCATGTAACTGCGCTGTATCAACTGGAGATGGTAAATTATCAAATGTAAATTGTTCGGCAGGCTCAACTTTATTTTTATCTTCTTTTGTTGGAGATATATTTAATTCTTTATTTTTAGTTGCTTTTATAACATTATCCATCGACTCTCTTAGTTCTTTAATTCTGCTTGTTTTAAATTTTGGAGAGGCAGCATTTTTCTTTTTAGCACTTATATTTTTTGAGCGTTTTTTAATATTTCTTTTATTTACAGGTTTTTGTTTTGAAATTTTATTAAAAACACCGGCGTTTATCTTATCTGAATTAATTGAAACAGGAATATCGTAATTTCTATTAATGACACTTGTACCAGCAAATAATGTTTTTCCTATTTCAGGTTTTTGTTTTTTAGTTAAATTTAAAAAGTCTAGATTTGTATTCGTTAAAACAGAAAATAATATAACAGCAATTGAAATTATAACAAAAATGCCAATAAAAAAAGGAATTGATGTACCCCGTTTTGAATATGTACCGGTATGCTGATAAGTTCTACTTTTTTGAGCCGAAGTAATACCTTTTGTAGTTTTTTTCTTATAATCTTTTTCTCTGGTTATCGGTTGTTTTTCTTTTGTAAATATTATTTTATCTTCTTTTGATATTCCTTCCTTTTCAAAAATCTTTTCGGGTGCTATTTCTTCTTCAATTATTTCTTCTGTTTTTATTTCCGGTATTCCAACTCCTGTAATTTCTTGTATTTCATCTTCAGTTGTTTTATCTGAGAAGAAATTTGATTTAGTTATGATCTTATCTATATCTTTTTCTTCTAATTCTTTCTGCTCTTTTTCACCGAAACTCCAGGTCAAGTTAAATTTATCTTCATCTACTCCTTGTTTGGCTAAAAGTTTTTTATACAAAGTATCAATTTTTTGATAATCAGATTCTTCTTTGGTAAATGTTTCATCTTCTTCTGTCTTTTTGTTTTTATCAGTCTCATAAAGATTATTTAAATCAGGTTCCGGTTGTAACTCTGTTTCATCGTCAATCTTGGTATCAGTTTTATTTATTTGAGAGCTAAAGTCTTGTGTTATTCCAAAGTTCCAATTGCTATTATCTTCTTGTGTTTTATTATCTTTCCTAGTAATCAAAGAGTTCCCATCTTTCTCAGTATCTAATATCGCTTCTTCTTCAATTTGTTTATTAAGGTCTGCGCCGAATTCCCACTCAATTTTATCTGTTGTTTCTATTTCTTCACTATTACTTTTGGTTTCAATTTTTATTTTATCATCCAGATCATCTGCGGATAAATCCTCCCATCTTATTTCAAATTGATCTCTTGAAAATTTAGTAGGCGTTATAAATAATATTTCACTGCCTTTTGCATAGTCTTTTAAAATTTTTATCTCACTTAAAAGAGTTTCTACTCTGCTGCTTACAAGATCTTTTAATTGCCTTCCTGTCAGTGGAGTATGATATTCAGTTTCTTTCACACCTTTCAAGGGAATAACTGGTTTCCCTATACTCAGGCTAAATGATTGTTCAATTGAATCTTGTGCATGAGAATCTATATCCGGGATATTAAATATTAAATTGTTTGCATCCGGCTCATCTTCATTCTGATAATATACAATTAGGTTAAGGTTATTTTTTAGGGAAGTGTCTTCTTTTAAATCATCCTTCTTTTGAAGCTTCCCCATTCGATATTGCAAAAAGCCGATTCCCGGTATATCTGCCGCTTGTCCCGGCTGTAATATCTCGGATAATCTTTTTATCAAAACTTCAAAAAAAAGTTTAGCATTCACATCCGGGATGCCTGCTCTTTTTGCTACTGCTCTTATTAATTCTGCTTTATTCATTTATAAATAAATTTTTTCTTCTAATATTTATAAAAATACTCATATGTATTTATGCCTGCAAATAAATTAATATTGTTTAAAATTTACCATTTAATATTTACTCCCGCCCCAACACTTATAGGTTGTTCCTTATATCCGGAATAAATAAAATTTGAATGATCGAGTAAATTTGTTCCTTCTAAAAATATTTCCAAATTAGAACTTACTTTTTTGCTTATTTTTAAACTTAAATCTATAAACGAATTTATTTCCACTGTGTTCCTTAAATCTGCGAATGTAGAAGAATTGAATTTAACAGACTGTTCAATTTTTATATTTTCATTATAATTAAACCCATAGGCTACAAAAATTTTGAACAACGGGCTATAAGGTATTTTATTTCCTAAATCGTTTTCCAGACTGTGATATTTCAGTATTGCTGTTAGTAAACCATTATCTCCGGGGTTAATTAATAATTTAATATAGCCAGAATAACTTTTTGCGCTTGTGGATAGTAAATGAAAACTGCCGTCCCACCCAATAGGACCATTAGTAAGTGTAGGTTTAAAATAATATTGGTTAGGTGTTGAATAATAATTCACACCCAGATCTATTTCAAAGAATTTTGAGTATTCATATTTCAAAGAGACATCAATTGAATTGGTTTTTTTAAAAAACAAATTAGTAAAAGACCATGTTCCAAAATATCTGTTTTCATCTAAGAGCATTCCCTGAGTAATAAAATCAGCTTGAGGGGAATATTCTCCTACAATTGTAACACTGTTTCCCAATCCTATAGAAACACTTGCATAAGGTGAATAATAATTATTACCGGTTATGTGCGAATAAGTAAATCCCAACGAAACCTTAAATTTATCAATAAAATTAAAATTTGCTCTCGGATTTGCAAAAAGGTAAGTACTACTTAGTTTAGGTGCAAATGAGTTCCTTAATGACTGTTTTTTATAAATAATATTTGACGCTACATCGAATTTTTCTAGGCCCAACTTTACAAAACCATTTATATCTAAAAGATTTTCATCAAAATATTCATCTTTAAATGAATAGAAACTATCATCAATTTTGAAACTAAAAGCAAAATGTTTATTTAAAAGTTTTTGAATCACAAAAGATACATTTCCTTTTCTTAATGTATTCTGCTTAGGATTTGCAATCGCATAAAACTTATATTTTTTTGTCCCGTATTTCCCATTAATAGATATTTTTGTCCCCGGTAATATTTCAGAATTATTTTTTACAAAAAAATCAATTCCAATACTACCCTTTGCAGTTGTATAATCACTATTGTCAACGTGTGCTTTCATATTTGCACCGTCAACATTTAAATGAAACATTCCATTAGTAAAGGGTTTTGAAAGAAACAAACTGCCTTTGGGAATTGCATATATTCCTCCCTTCAACTCTGCCCCACCGTCAAAAGTATTTTCTTTCTTCTTAAATTTAAGCGGGGTTATATTCTCACTTTCTATCAGCTTAACTTTTAATATATCCGTTGAGTAAACAGGCTGAAGGAACAATTTAGAAATAACATCTAAAACCGGTGGTTCTTTTTTATTAACCCTTTTAATATTAACAATATTTCTCCCCGTAATAACAAAATCCGGCAGTTCAACATTTTGTTTTTGTTTATCCTGTGCAAAAGACAAAAATGAAAAAATAATTATAAAAGAGAACACACTATATTTACTCATCTTATTCTCCTTAATTTTTTTCTTGCTTCACTTGCAATTTTGCCCTTATTGTGTCTGCTTAAAACCTTCCTGTACATTTGCCTTGCTTTCTTTTTATCCTTTTGAATGGCAAACGCATCCCCAAGTTTTAGAAATGATTTTGTTACCCATTCATCGTATTTAGGAAATACAGTATTGACTCTAACCAAAGCAGAAATAGCATCCATTAAATTATTTTGTTCAAATAAAGCTTCACCAAGATAGTATTGCGCTTTTGCTCCTATATCATCCGTTCTTTTTTCAGAAAGTTTTCTAAAATAATGTTCCGCATTCTGATATCTTTTTGCAGCAAGATCTATCAATCCCAGTTCCAACTTTGCCTTTTCAGCAAATAAAGTTCCGTCATAATAACTGATTACATCGTTGAAAGAATCATAAGCAGAACTTACATCCCCGGCATTTACAAATGTTGTCCCTTGCATGAATGCCATTTCTGCCGCTCTGGGTGAACCTCTTAGTTTTTCGATAGCAGAAGTTAAGATTTTTTCGGCTTCCTCAAATCTTTTTAACCTGTTGTAGATATTTGTTATCTCAATTACCGCAGCTGCAGCAGTTTCGCTTCTAGGATAGGAAGTGTACACTTTTGTGAAATTTGTAATTGCATCTTCATCATTTTTCTGCTGCTCTGCTGATTTACCTATCCAATAATATGCTTCGGGTAATAAACTGCTTTTTGTGAAATGTTCTGTAAATGCTGTATACTCTTCCTGGGCTTTTTTGTAATCAGCAAGTCCGTAATATAACTCACCGACTTTATAACTTAGTTTGTCAGAAAAATTAAGACCGGGGTTCTGATTAACGAATTCTTTTATGAAAGAAGCAGCTTTATCCATTTTGTTTTGAGCTACATAGCAATATTGTATTCCGTTAACCGCATCAAAAACAAATTGTGATCTTGGAAATTCTATCATAACTTTTTCATAGCTTGAAATTGCTTCTTCATAACTTCCTAGATTAAAATAGGCGTCTCCAATCGAATAAAAAATAATTGGTGTGAGAGTAGAAGAAGGATACTTTTGTAAAACAAGATTATAATCCTTTATTGCTTCTTCATAATTATTATTTTGAAAAGATATCCAGCCAATTAAATAAAGCGACTTGTCTGCATATTTAGAACTTTGAAATCTTTTTTGCAAAGCCTTAAATTCTTTAATAGCTTTATTAGATTTACCGGCTTTGTAAAGAGCTTGCGAATATTGATAAAGGATGTAATCTGCATTTTTAGATTTATTTATACTTTTTAAAATATCGTTATAAATTTTGCCTGAAGATACAAAATCTTTATTCCCGTAATAACTGTCAGCCAGTCTCAACTTTATTTCAACAATGTTTTTATCATTCGGATATTTTTTAACATAATCATCAAAATAAAAACCTGCGTTTTCAAAATCTTTCAAATTGAAATATGCGTAACTCACTCCATATAAAGCAAGTCTGCTTAATTCATTATCTGAAAGATTAATTTTTTTATAATTTGAAACAGCCGCAGAATAATTTGCAAGCGCAAAATTATTTTCCGCTATATAGAAATATATTTTATCGGTCTTATAATTAGGGCTATTGTTATTTAACCTTAATAAAATGGACAAAGATTCGCGATATCTTTTTTGATGGAATAAAGAAACAGCAAGGCCGAACTCAGAAATACTTTTAGTGTCTTGCGCAATTTGCCCGTAACTTTCGTTTTCCCTAAAATAATTTTCTGCTTCCCCGAACCGGTTCTCTTTTAGTTTTATTTGTCCGAGAAGTATATTCGTCTTTGCAGAGAGTACATTATTTTTTAATAATTTTTCTTTCGTTAAAAATTCTTCAGCCAGCTTGTAATTGCCGTTTGAATAATAGATAACACTTATCTTGTAGAGAGCATCAGGTATAAATCTGCTGCCAGGAAAATTAGTAATAAATGATTTATAAATATCTAATGCACCAGCGGTTTGCCCCGCATATCTTTGCGCTTCAGCCGACCAAAAAGCAGATTCTTCGGATATTTTATCATTCCTATTCTCAATTGAATTAAAAGTTTGGAACGCCTTTTTAAATTTCTTTTGTTGGAAATAACTCCATGCAAGTGAATATTTTGATTCCCTGATAACGGATGAAGAGGGATAATCTTTTATAATTTGGTTATATATTTTTTCTGCATCAGGAAAATTCTTTGCCCTGTAATTAGCGTTTGCAAGTAGATATAAACTTTGGGCTTTATCCTTTTCAGTTAGATCTTTTATTAGCGGATTGTTCAGCTCTATTATCGAAGACTGATAATCCTTTAAATTGAAATATGAAACACCAATTCGTTTTTGCGCATAAGTAGCAAGAGTACTGTTTTTATAGTATGTCAATAAATAGTCATAATATTTTACTGCATTTTTAAAATCAGCTTGTTTTTCATAGATGTTTGCTAGAGAATAAATAGCATAATCTATATATATATTTGATTTGACATCGATTGCTTGTTTTAAAATTCGCTCAGCATCTTCAAGTTTATTTTCAATTGCATATGACTCTCCAATCCAGTATAGAGCCGAGCCATAGTTATTATTGTTTTTGAATTCATCTGTAAATTTTAAAAAAAAGAACCTGCTTTTATCATATCTTTTCAACTGAAAATAAATCATGCCTGCATTATAAATAGCATCACCCCTAAAATTTGAATTTGTAAAATTAATAACGAGATAAGTAAAACCGGCAACAGCGGCATCTAATTCACCACTCTTCCACAAAGCATCTGACTCATAAAATTTTGCCGTAGAGTACAATTCATCTTTATATGTATAATTCTTATAAAATTTTTGGAATTGAATTACAGACTTAGAAAATTCGGCTGATTTATAATCATCCATCGCTTTGTAATAATTAGATATATTTTGAGGAAAGATATTATAGGCTAACAATGTAATAAAAAGAAATAATTTTAATAGTTCTTTCATCGGATTCAAAAAAGCTCCTCTATTGCTGTTTTGGAGATAAATTCAGGATGATGATTAACAAAAAAAGTCCTTAAATTTAATAATATCAAGATATGAAAATTTAACAACTTATAGAAAAAGTTATTCTTAACTTGAAATATATTTTTTATTATTAATAAATTTATTGAATACTTTTAGACCAAATATTGTATATGATCTGTTACCTAATAGTTCCAAGTTTTTAATAATTCTTTTTATTTTATCTGCGCTAATTTTTTGTCTGTAAGCACCGTTTATGTGCGAATAAAGCTGGGATTCAAATTTTTGCACCGTCAAAATAGAAATGATTGATAATTCTCTTTCTGCCAAAGTTAATCCTCTTCTGCTCAATACTTTTCCATAACCATCAACAACTAACCAATCTGCCAATTCAGGTGAGAATGATTTTATATTACTTATTAATTTATTAAACTTTTTGCCGTATATTTTTTTGCAGGTCTTTGCTCCTTCTTCTAAAGTAACAATTTTTAAAGAATTACCATTTTTAAATTTATTGTTAGGGAAATAGTCATTTAGAATTCGTAATGATGACAATGCCGTTGGGAATCCAGCGAACAGATATGTTTGTAAAATAGTTTCGTAGACTTTTCTGCTTGTCACTCTTTTGTCTTTGCTCTCGGACAGAAGTTCTTTAAATAATTTTTCTTTCCTAAGAACAGACGCAGCACTTATTAAAGCCAATAATTCTTTTTCCGAAAGCCTTTTATTTTTGAAATTAAACTGAGCTTTTATAATCATTATTTAAAATTATTTATAATTTAAACAAAAAAAAGCCCTCACATTGGAGGGCTAATAAAATAGGAATTACTTAGTTGAGAAGGGTTAATTCGTAATTAGCCGTTTTCCTGTATGAAGCGTCTTTTCTTGCTAGTCTGAACATCTTCTTTGCCTTAACGATCTTTCCTTCATTCTTATATGCTACGCCCATATAAAAGTAAGGGCCGCCTCTGCTAATTCTTGAACGATATTTCAGAGCTTTTTGTGCGGCATTTAAAGATTTGTTCCAATTACCCAAAGCATTATAAATTTTTGCCAAAATTAAATATGCAGCATCATAATTTTTGTTATTCACAGCTTTTGTTAAATAATTTAGTGCTGTTTTTGTCCTTCCTTTTGTAAAAGCTCTTTCACCTAGTTTTGTATAGGCTAAGGATAAATTTCTTTTTACCTTATTTTTAACACTATTCTTTTTAGAAGTTTTTAAAACTTGTTCAAAATTTTGTGCTGCAGCTTCATAATTTTTAAGTGCAAACTCAACACCGCCCAATGCATTGTAGACTGGACTAAAATTATGCTTTAGTTTTTCACATAATTCAAAAGAATTTTTAGCATCTATATATTTGTGGGATTTTTTGAGTGCAACACCTCTTTGGTAATAAATTCTGTAGTCTTCGTTTATTTTTAAGGCTTTATCATAATTTGTTATTGCACCTGTATAATTACCCGCTTTTAACATACGATTTCCGGCATTATATAGTTTTCCAGCCTCAGGTTTCATATCCTGAGCAAATACGGAAACCGAAAATAAAACTGCCAATATTAATCCTGCAGTTGTTGAGAATCTCATCTTCATCTTTAATCCTTTTTTTATTTTAATAATTTGTTTTTTTATGGTGCGGAAGACGGGACTTGAACCCGTACGCCAATTAAGGCACTACCCCCTCAAGATAGCGTGTATACCAATTTCACCACTTCCGCAAATTTGGTGGTAAAAATATAGTGATGTAAGCAAAAATGCAAGACAATTTTTATACTTTGAATAATAAACGACAAATATAATTTCTGCTGCTAAGGAAACATTCCTGGTTGTTTTCTCCTCATTTTGAACAGCATACCCCTTATATCATCCCTGAATTTCATTTCAAAAACCAACAATTTTGCAATTTGTTCTTCTGTTAAAATATCATTTAAGGATTTTATAAACTCAGATTTTTGAACAGCTATCTTTTCTCCGAGTGTTAAGTATGAAACAATAATTTTTCTTAGCTCGTCTTTTTTATTACCATCGGCTATCAATTTCTTAATTTTACCAAGAAGAATTTTTCCCTCTTTCTTGTTCTCTTCCATACTGTTTCTGAATTTCTTTTGTCTTGCAAAAAAACGAAGGGTAGTTTCTTCATCGAGGTCCAGGACATCAATTAATTTTAGTTTTTCCAATTGCTCAAGTTTATTCATTCTGTCTCTGTGCATTTTCATTTTTTTCTGAGCCTGCGCTGCAGGTAAAATTAAAAGTGACAATATTAATATTATTGTTTTCATATTTATTCCTTAAAAATATTTTTTATTTAAAATTTTGCTGTAAATATTTTCTGACTCATAAATGTTTATCTGTGATTTAATATTGTTATAATCTAAAGAATTATCAATTATTTGGTCTGTATTATAATTATTGGATAAATTTAATTCATTGGTCAACATTGTTGAAATAACAGAATCAATATCAGACACATTATAGGTGTCCGAGATATCAAAACCCGTGTATTGTTGATTTACATATTCAATTGCGTAATTAAAATCGCTATCAGTCCATTTTTTTACAGCTTCATTAAGATTCAATGTATTGCTTCCTGGTTTTAGGACAAAATATAAAAGAATAATTGCAATTAAAGAATTTGCAAAACTAAAAGAGAATATTTTCTTCGCTTTCTTTTTTACTTCAACTCTGTTTCTAAACTCTGGAATAATTCCGTTAAAATATGTGTTGTCAATTTCTATGTTCTTCAAATCATTTATCTTTGATTTCACGGATAGAAATTCGTCATATTTCATTTTTAATTCCGGTGACGAAAGTAGTTCTTTTTCAAAATCTTTTTTTTCGGATTCCGATAATTCACCCTCTAAATATTGTAATATTTTTTCATCCATTGTTTTTCTCATTCATTAATCCAACAACTTTTTTAAAAGCGTGAAAATAATTTGCTTTCAATCCACCGATAGATATCCCTGTAATATTTGAAATATCTTTATAACTCATCTCTTCAAAATTTCTTAAAATAAAGACCTCTCTTTGTTTATCGGGTAATTTCTGCAAAACATAATCCAGCTTTTTTAATTTTTCTTTTACTTCCAAATTATCGGCGATTGATTCATCCGTCTCCATATTTGAGAAGGAATCATCATCAATAGAAAAATTTTCTTTTAGTTTTCTCCTTTTAATAAAATTTATACTCCTTGTAGAAGTAATTTTATAAATCCAGGTATAAAGTGAAGACCTTTGTTCAAAATCCTTCAATTTTTTATACATAACCATCAATACTTCCTGAACAACTTCATCAGCATCAAAATGATTACCGGTCATTCTGCGGGCATGCCAATAAATTTTTTGCTGATATTTTAATACAAGCCTGTTAAAACTTGTTTCATCGCCGCCAATAAATGCTTTTATTAAATCTAAGTCTTCTTCGGCATTACTCATTTAGTCAACTATCTTTATAATATTGGACAAAATTTGAATGTGTAAGGTTTAATTATTTTTACTTTTAAACCAAAAGTAAAATACTAATGTCAAATAGGTAAAATCAACTTAATCAAATAAAAAGGAGTACAAAATGAAAAGCAAAAATATCTCAGTAATAGTGACTGTAATAGTAACCCTACTACTTTCGTCTTTAAGTCTTGCACAGGCACCCGACAAACCATTTCCGCCTAAAAGACCAGGAATGCAAAAAATGCATCAAATGAAAACTATGTTTAATAAACTAAATTTTACTGATAGTCAGAAAGAACAATTTCAAAAAATGAAAATAACTTTTGAAAAAAAGATGATTGACTTAAAAGCAAATCTTAAAAAGAGTGCGTTGGATTTAAAAGCTTTACAGTTAAACAACAACATAAATCGTGACGATGTTATTAGTGCAGTAAAAAAAATTAACGGGAACAAAAATGCCATTGCATTAGCAAAAGCTAATCACAGGATGGATATGTATGAAATTCTAACACCTGAACAAAGGAAAATCTGGAAAGAATCTAAGATGCATAGAAATGCCGGTAAAAAGATGATGAAAATGAAAAAGATGATGAAGAAAAGAATGCACTGAGTAAGCAAATATTATTTATTAAATAATTAAGCTGTCGAGGGAAACCTCGACAGCTTTTTTTATTTAATTTTCAAGTACCATTCTGTATCGTGCCTTATAATCCCTTACTTTCTGAATAGCGTCATTAACATTAACCATTGGCATTACTTCCGTTTTGGCTTTAATATTGTGCCTTGCGGCAAACTCAAGCATTTCCCTCATTAAGGGATTGCCGCCAATACCGCTGCCGCCAATAGATTTTTGACCCATTAATAGCATAACTGCAGGTACATCAAGGTTACCAGGTGAAGCACCCACAATTGAAATTTTTCCGTTTTTTCTTAAAATATTAACATATTGAGTCCAATTTATTGAAGCTGATGCAGTAGAAATTATAAGGTCCATACTATTTACTGCTTTTTCCATTTGTGTTTCATCTGTGCTCACAACAAAATTATGTGCACCGAATTGTTTTGCTTCACTTTCCTTCTCCGGTGATGTAGAAAATGCAGTAACTTCGCAGCCCATTGCTGAGGCAAATTGAATTGCCAAATGTCCCAAACCTCCAATACCTATTACACCAACTTTATGGTGTGCCTGAAGACCAAATATTTTCATAGGTGAATAAACTGTTATCCCTCCGCAAAGCAGTGGGGCTGCATTTTCGGATTCCAAAGCATCGGGTATTAAAAAAGTAAATCTGCTATCGGTAATAATACTATCTGCAAAACCTCCGTATCTTCCAACACACGTCGGCTGTGCTTTATCACACATATTTTCTTCACCTTTATCGCACCACTCACATTCGTGGCAGCTTCCGGACTGCCAACCAACCCCAACTCTATCTCCTACTTTTATCCTGTTCACATCATTCCCAACGTTTGACACAATACCCACTACTTCGTGACCTGGAACAAGCGGGAAGACTGAAAATCCCCAATCATCATCAATCAAATGAACATCGCTATGACAAATTCCGCAGTGTGTTATTTTTACTTCAACTTCGAGAGGTTCAAGGGTTTTCGCTTCATAATTAAAATTTTGTAGTTCTTCCCCTTTGTTCATTGCGGCAAATGCTTTTACAGACATACTAGACTCCTATCTTAATAATTTTATTTTATGGATTAGCAGGGCGGATATCAATTTCGCTAATCAAGGCATTATCGGGCAGACGTAAAATAACGGAAACAGCTTCTGCAATATCATCAGACTGCAATATTTTTGGGTTATCCATTCTGTGTCCCGAAAAGAATTCCGTATCAACTGATCCCGGACATACTGCCGCTACTTTTACTCCGTATTCTCTTACTTCAAGCATAAGTGAGCGTGTAAATCCCATAAGTGCATGTTTGGTTGCGGCGTACATTGTTCCGCTTACAAAAGAATTTTTCCCAGCTAAAGAAGAAATGTTAATAATGTATCCGTTCTGTCTTTCAATCATTTGGTTTATAACTGCTTTAGTAAAATTGTAAACACCGTATATGTTTACGTCAATTTGCTTTTGAAAATCTTCTAAAGTTGAATCCACAAATTTCTTGAAAATTCCCATGCCGGCATTATTAATCAAAATATCTATTTTTTTATGTTCGGCTAAAATTTTTCCTATCGCTTTATTTACAAATTCAACATCAGTAACATCACCGGAATAAAATTCGCAAGAGACAAAATATTCGTCAATATCAGCTTTAACTTTTTTAAGCGCATTTTCATCTCTTCCGAAAATAATAACATCATTTCCTTCTTTTGCCAAACGAATTGCTATTGACCTGCCTATTCCTCTGCTTGCACCCGTAACTACCGCTAATTTTTTTTCACTCATCAATATCTCCCTGAATAGGACGAAGAGTTATTTCTTCAGTCACCATATTTCGTTTCTGCAAAAATAACCAGACCAAAAGTTGTGCTAAATCTTCCGGCTTCATCATTTCATCTGTTTTTTTATTTCTAATTTCCTGCGGCCACATAGGTGTTTCTGTAGCACCGGGCAATATATTAATAATACGTATATTATATTTTCTTACTTCCTCTCTTAAAACCTTGGTGTAACCAAGCAGTCCCATTTTCGAGGCTGTATATATACTGCTTCTTTTAAAAATTTTTTCAGCAACAACCGAAAGTACATTAATAATAGTACCGCCGCCGTTTTTAATCATATGCGGAAGAATTTGTTTAATTGTAAAAATTGAACCCATCAAATTTGTGTTGATTACATCTTTAATTTCTTGAATAGAATTGTCTTCTACATTTTTGAAAGTTGAAATACCTGCATTGTTTATCAAGCAATTTACAGTGTTAGAAACAGTTATTTTTTTAACTACTTGAACAACATTTGAAGATGAAGCAACATTACAAGGTATAACTTCCACAATTAATTTTTCTTTTTTTAAGTCGGTATTAAGTTTTTCAAGTCCATTGATTCTTCTTGAAGATGCAATTACTTTACAGCCTATGCGGGCAAATTCCATTGATGTTGCCCTTCCGATACCGGAACTTGCACCGGTTATCCAGACACAGTTTGTTTCTTTCTTGCTCATAAGTTTTTATGTGATATTAAATCTAAGAATTCGGTTCTTGTCCTGGCATCTTCTTTGAATATTCCATGAACAGCGCTTGTTGTAGCAGAAGAATTTTGCTTTTGTACACCTCGCATCATCATACACATATGAAACGCCTCAGACACAACAGCTACACCCTGTGGTTCAAGATACTTATTAATAGTATCTGCAATTTGCTGCGTCATTCTTTCCTGAACTTGTAAACGTCGGGCATAAACATCAACAATTCTTGGAATTTTACTCAATCCTACAATTTTACCGTTAGGTATATAAGCGATATGAACTCTACCGTAAAACGGGAGCATATGGTGTTCACAAAGAGAGTAAAAATCAATATTTTTTACAAGAACCATTTCATCATATTTTTCGTGAAAGATTGCTCCGTTAAGGACTTTATCGATATCTTTTTTATAACCTGAAGTTAAAAACTCATACGATTTAGCAACTCTGTGGGGGGTTCTTAACAATCCTTCCCTATTCGGGTCTTCTCCAATTTGGTTCAAAATCAATTTAATAGATCTCTCTATTTCCTTTTTATCTAACATTTTAGCCTCTGTATTCAAAGTAATTTTTTTCTGTTTCATAAAGCTTAACAGAAAAAAGTTCGCCTTGCTTTATTTCATTTACTAATTGTCCCCAAACGGCAATTACTATATTCTCAGAAGTTGGGATCACGTCTTTCATAAAATCAGTTTCAATATTTAAATTCTTATGATCCATCTTATCAATTATTTTTTCATTAATTATTTTCTTCAAATCATTCTGATTTATAACAAATCCTGTAGATTCATTAATTTCTCCTTTTACAACAACTTCCAAAACATAATTGTGTCCGTGCCAATTTGGATTGCTGCATTTTCCAAATATTCTTAAATTTTCTTCATCGGAAAATTTGGGATTAAATAATCTGTGTGCAGCATTAAATGTCTCTCTTCTTGTTACATAAACCATAATCAGCTCTTCAGTGCTTCCAATACTTCTTTATTATGATTAGTAACTTTTACTTTCGGAAAGATTTTCTTCAATTTTCCTTTTTCATCAATTATAAAAGTTGAACGGACAATTCCCATATATTTTCTTCCATACATACTTTTTTCCTGCCATACGCCGTATTTTTCAAGCACTTTTTTATTTTCATCGCTTAACAATGTAAAAGGTAATTTATATTTTTCGGCAAATTTTTTGTGCTTTCCTTCCGAATCAGCACTAACACCTAATATTACCGCATTTTCTTTTTTGATTTGGCTAAAATCATCGCGAAAATTACACGCTTCTTTTGTGCATCCGGGCGTGTCGTCTTTAGGATAAAAATAAAGTATAACTTGCTTACCTAAAAAATCTTTTAAAGATACTGATTTACCCGATTGATCTTTTAAAGTGAACTGTGGTGCCTTCTTACCAAATTCTAACATTAATTTACTCCTTTATTGTTCGCCCAAAGCTTTTTGAATTGCTTCGTAACTCGGTTCATCACCCGCGTTCTCTAAAACTTCTGCATATTTAATGATTCCTTCTTTGTCTATTACAAATGCAGATCTTTTTGCTACTCCTTTAAAATCTAATTTACCTGGAACAAAAACATCGTATAACGCACCGTAGCTTTCAGAAACATCCTTATTAAAATCACTTAATAACGGGAAATTATAATTGTTTTTTTCTGCCCACATTTGTAATGCAAAAGGGCTGTCAATACTTATGCCTAAAACCTGTGCATCAAGATCTTCGTAACTCTTCAATTCATCACGAAAAGTACACATCTCTTTCGTACAGACTCCAGTGTTTGCCAATGGAAAAAATAAAAGGACTACATTTTTACCTTTGTAATCACTCAATGAAACTCTTTCAACATTATTGTTTAATAAACTAAATTCGGGTGCTTTATCGCCTACTTTTAATGCCATATATTCTCCTGTAAAATAATTAATTTGTTAATGTAGAATAATAATTTACATTTTTTATAAATCTTAAGCTACTAATTACAAAATGAATTTGGTGTGATTTAATTAACTTAATTTAATCCTTTGATGTATCTAAAGATTTACTCCTCAATAAAATCTCAAAAAACATTTTGAAGTCAGATATTAAACTCCAAAAAGGATATGAGAATGTTGCCGGTTTATTTTTTTCAAAGAAGAAATGCCCAACCCAAGCAAAACTGTAGCCCACAACGGGTATTAATAACCAATTTAATAAAGTACCGTAAAAGATAGCAGTTAGCAAAAAAGTTAAAACAAGTGAAGTTCCTATAAAGTGAAGTGTTCGGCAAGTTTTATTTCTATGTTCCGATAAATAATAAACATAAAATTCTTGAAATGATTTTATTTTGTTTTCCATAAAATTCTAATTGTTAATTTCAAAAAAACGGACAAGTTTAATTTGTAATTAGCCCCTTCTTTTTAGTCCAATCTCTGAATCCTTCTTCCAATTGTTTTAAAGATTCAACTGCAAATAAAATAGGCTGTAAATGCCAAACATCATATTCCTGGTGAATAATTTTTTCAACGTCAAAGTCAACAACATCAACCGCATCAGAAAGTGAATGTTGTACTTCTTCCTTCGAAGACAGAATACCGGCTCCATATATTCTAAGTCCGGCGGGATTTTTAATAAGTCCGAATTCAACAGTAAACCAGTGAAATGTTTCTAAATATTTACTGTCAACTCCCTTGGCATTTAATGCAGCTTCACCAAAAATTTGATAGAAGGATGCAAAATCTTTATTTGTAATCAAAGGCATATGTCCGAACATATCGTGGAAACAATCAGGTGCCGGAGTGTAATCGAGTTCTTCTTTTCCACGGATATAATCAGTTGAAGGAAATATTCTTTGCCTTAAAAACTCAAAAAAATCATTTGGGTCAATTAGTCCCGGTACTCTTGCTACACTCCAGCCTGTTGTTTCAGTGAATACTTTGCTTAATTCTTTTAAATTAGGAATTTTATCCGGTGTGAATTGCAGTTTATCTAAGCCTTCCAGATATTCGTCACATGCTCGACCGGGTAGAAAGTGAGTCTGCCTATCAAAGAGAAACTTCCAATTTTCATTATCGGATTGAGGATAAGTCGGATATAATATATCATTACCAACGGGAACCTTTCCATTAAGTTTTTGCGGAATACATCTAGGATCTATTCCCTCTTTGGCAGCTTTTTCGTATGCAGATAAAATTTTTGGATCTTTAATACCCTCTTTCATTTTAACTCCTTAAAATTTTTTAATTACAAATACTCTGTTGAACTAAAAATATGAGCAACTGAATTAGGCTTTTTTATGTAAGTTATTTGAAAATAACAATTTGTTATATTATCGACACAAATTCAATCTAATTAATAAAAAAATAACTTTTATTTGAGTCATTAAATATCGTGCAATTAACAATTAGATTATATTTATTTCTTCTTTCAGTTCTACATTAAATCTTTCTTTTACCGATTCTTTAATTTCCTGGGCAAATTCCAATACATCTTTGCCAGTTGCATTACCGTAATTTACAATCACAAGCGCCTGTTTTTCAAAAGAAGCAACATCGTCTTTACGTTTACCTTTCCAGCCGCATTTGTC
>CAZTZZ010000016.1:35968-42964 GCA_964617905.1 uncultured Ignavibacteriaceae bacterium
AATTCGCATTCTTCTTTATTAAAACTCTTTTTTATTATTCCGGATAAATCATAACCCGATAGACTATGAAACTTATTTTTCAGCTCCTGCCCGTAGGCTCCAATATTTTGAATGGGCGCCGCACCAACCGTACCCGGAATTAAAGATAAATTTTCAATCCCCCAATAATTATTATGCACACAATATTCTACAAGCTCCTGCCAAATAACTCCCGCACCTGCTTCAACAATTACCTCTTCATCATCTTCGGAAATTATTTTTATGCCGGGGATTGAATTCTTTATTATCAATCCATCAAAATCACTTGTGAAAAGGACATTGCTACCGCCGCCGAGAATAAACCTTTTTGAATAATCAAAATCTGTTGAGAAAAGTTCTTCAATTTGTTTTTCGTTTTTTATTTCAACAAAATAATCTGCAACTACATCCACACCGAAAGTATTAAAATTTTTAAGAGATATGTTTTTCTTTATTTGCATTATTTTATATCGAATCTATTAGAAATGATTTTTCAATCTTGAATTTATTCAACTAATAATTTAACAATTATTTAAAATACAAATTAAATCATATTTATTAACTTTACTAAATAAAATATTTTATGGAGTTATAATGAATATAAAAGACATAGCGCTTGTTGCACACGACAACAGAAAAACCGATTTGATTGAATGGGTAACCTGGAATTATAAAACTTTAATACCTCATAATCTAATTTGTACGGGTACAACAGGCAGATTGGTAGAAGAAGCTTTAAATAATAAATCGATAGAAAATAAAACAGATATAGAAGTAAAAATAAAAAAATTAAAATCCGGACCGTTGGGAGGTGACCAGCAAATGGGTGCTTTAGTTGTTGAAAATAAAGTGGACTTTATGATTTTTTTCTGGGATCCAATGCAGCCCCACCCCCACGATGTAGACGTGAAAGCATTGCTTAGAATATCTGTTCTTTATAACATTCCAATTGCATGCAACAGATCAACAGCAGATTTTATGATATCTTCAAAGTTGATGGATGAGAATTATGAAAGAAAAATAAAAGATTACAGTTCTTATATAAAGAGGGACTTAAAGGATTGAAGAATAAGCATTAATTATAAAGTCTCATTATTTTCAAGCACTTTTTTAATTGCTGATTTTGCAGTTTGATAATCAAATCCTTTACTAATAATAAAAGTAATTAATTTGTTTCTTGCATTGACATCATTTTGCAAATCGACAGATTTGTTTTTTATTTTCTTATTGATGTGATAAACTGCTTCTTCCAAGTCATTCCCCTCCGGAAAAATTTCACTAATGACCTTTTCAATTATTTCTTTATTCACCCTTCTTTTTATCAGTTCGTTTTTAATTCTGTAGCTGCCGAAATGTTTGAACGATCTTTTGTCTCTTGCAAAAGCAGATGCGAATTCATAATCATTTAAATAATTTTTATTTTCTAATTCATCGAGCACAGAGTTTATTAAATCAGTTTCATACTTTTTAGTTTTTAATTTTGTGGTTAGTTCAAACTTTGAATGAGGGCGTCTGCCCAAGTAGGAGTAAGCTCTTTGTCGGATAAAAAACAACTGGTTTTCTTTAATTAAAGATGAAGAAAGGTCGTCAGAAATCACGTCTCCTTTACGAAGACCATTTTTCAAAACGACCTCTTTTACAAGAAATAATTTCTCTCCGTTTTCTAATTGAACGATAACATTTCTATCATTCTTTTTAAATATCTTCTCAATTTTCATTGAGTGCTGAAATTATGTAAAACAAATCATATAAAGATTTTAATTAACTTTTACTTTCTTCGGTTACTGCTTCAGTTTTTTGGTCAACCATCCCTAATTTTATTTTTACTTCTTCTCTCAATGCCTCACACATTGCAGAGTCCTCATTTAATTTCCTTCTAAATTGTTCTCTACCTTGGAAACGGTCTTCTCCGTAGGTAAACCAGGCTCCGCCTTTCTTTACTATTCCGTGTTCAACGCCCAGGTCTATTAAATCACCGGTTTTGCTTATGCCTTCGTTATAAAGGATATCAAATTCCACCTGCTTGAAAGGAGGAGCTACTTTGCTCTTTACTATTTTTACTTTTGTCCTGTTTCCGATTACATCCGTCCCGTCTTTAATTGCGGCAATTCTTCTTATATCCATTCTTAGGGATGCATAAAATTTAAGGGCATTACCGCCGGTAGTTGTCTCTGGACTTCCGAACATTACCCCAATTTTACTTCTTAATTGGTTGATAAAAATCAATGATGTTTTTGATTTTGAAATTGCACCGGTCAACTTTCTAAGTGCCTGCGACATCAATCTTGCCTGGACTGCCATAGTTGCATCGCCCATTTCACCTTCAATTTCGGAACGCGGCACCAAAGCAGCAACTGAATCAATTACGATTACATCCAAGGCATTGCTTCGAACAAGTGTATCGGTTATTTCGAGTGCCTGCTCACCAAAGTCAGGTTGAGAAATTAATAGATTGGGAGTGTCAACTCCTAAGCGTTTCGCATAATTTACATCAAGTGCGTGCTCGGCATCTATGAATGCAGCCAGCCCACCTTTCTTTTGTGCTTCTGCAATTATGTGAAGACAAAGCGTAGTTTTACCGCTAGATTCGGGTCCGTAAACTTCGGTAACCCTGCCCCTCGGTACACCTCCGATACCAAGTGCATAATCCAGTGAAAGAGCTCCGGTCGGTATGGATTCAATATTATTAATTACACCGTCACCCAATTTCATTATTGATCCTTTGCCGTAAGTCTTTTCTATACTGGCAATTGCATCATCAATTATTTTTAACTTTTGTTCTCTTTCCGATCCCATTTTTCCTCCGATTCAATTTAATTTTAAAATTTTCAAGTATTTGTATTTTGAGCCCTGAGGTGAAAGTTTACTTTCGATTATTGCAATTTCATCAGAAATAAAATTTACCTTAGGTACACTATAATTTTTAAATGATTTAATAAAATCACTTTTAACATTCTTTTTTATTCTAAGCAATGTAATATGAGCTTTAAAAACTTTTTCGTCTTTTAAAATAGAAATATTTTCTAAAGCATTGTTAATATCTTTAACTATTTTATTCAATAATGGATTTGCCTTAACCCCGATCCACAATATTTTCGGTCCTCTTTTACCAAAAAAGAAACCGAAATTATCTAACGTGCAATTTAGTGTTTTATAATTAGAGATAAACCCCAAAAATTCAATAATTTTATCAACAGTATTATTTTCTACATCGCCGATAAATTTAAGGGTTACGTGTAGTTTATTTATAGGCTCCCACCTAAAACTTTGATAATTAGGATAAGCCTTTATTCTGTAAGATATTATTTCTTTTTGAATATGTTCAGGAATTTTTAATGCAATAAAAATCCTTCTCATATAATTATTTTTCCAATTTCCATGGCAAAAAGTTGCATTCCAATATATTATAAGTACTTCAAAAGTCTTGGGAAGTATGAATATATTTCCGTATGGCTGAAAGGGAATTACTTTAGAATCTTATAGAAAATTTTATCACTATTTTAATTATCAAATTTTAATAAATACTTATTTAAGTACATACATCCATACAATCATACAAACTATCCGTCTTAATATCTCATTCGTATTCAAATCAAAATCAATAATAGATATCTTCTATTATTCAATCCCCAAAATATACCGTCTAATCATTTCTAAAGCTGCCTGTGTGGTTCGTTGTTTATTAAAAATCCTGTTCTCGCCGAATACAAATTTTTTGGCAGTACAAACTTTTTCATCACAAAAACCAATATAAACAAATCCGACCGGTTTATCTGTGGTGGCACCCGTTGGGCCCATAATGCCGGTAATGGAAAGTCCTATGTCTGTTCCGCTAATTGCTCTTACACCTTCTGCCATCTGCTGCGCAACCTGATGACTGACTGCACCGTATTCATTTAATGTGTCTTCATTTACATTAAGAATTTCAACTTTAGAAACATTACCGTATGATATAATTCCCCTTTCAAAATATTTACTTGCGCCGGGAATATTTGTAATTAAATTAGATAAATTCCCGCCTGTGCATGATTCAGCCACAGATATTGTCAATCCCCTTTCCGATAATAACCGACCGACTACAGCTTCAAGTGATTCTTCATTCCTGCTGTAAATATATCTGCCAACTCTTCCTCTAATTTTTTGTTCTACTTCCAATAGTTTGTTTTTTGCCAATTCTTCTGTTTCAGCGTGAGCGGTTATACGCATTTTTACACCAAATTGATTTGGAAGAAAAGCCATCTTAGCGCCGCCCAATAATTCATTCAAATCACCGAGTCTTTTAAATAAATGAGATTCCGGTATTCCGGTAGTAAGCAAATTACTTCGCACAGAATAGGATTTAATTTCACCCATTTTTTCTTTTAAATGAGGAATTACAAAAGATTCCATCATATAATTCATTTCTGCAGGTACTCCGGGTAAAACTATAAATATTTTTCCGTCTTTTTCAATGTACATTCCCGGTGCCGTGCCAAGCATATTTCTAATTGGTTTTGCAATTTTGGGCACAAGTGCCTGCCCCTCATTAATTTTATCTACTTTTCTACCGCGTTTTTCAAAAATCTTTTTTACATCGTCCAATACTTCAGGATTTTCAACAAGTTCTGAATTAAAAAATTTTACTACACATTGCCTTGTAACGTCGTCATGTGTCGGTCCCAGTCCGCCGGTAACAATAATTAAATCATTCTTTTCCCAGCAGTCTTTAAATTCTTCAACTATTTCCTTTTCATCATCAGCCACTATTGAAGCTTTTCTTACGAAGATTTGAATATTTACGAGTTTGTTGCTTATATCGGCAACATTTGTATTTAAAGTCTGTCCAATTAAAATCTCATCCCCTATTGTAATAATATGTGCGTTCATATTTGTTTATTGATTTTGTTATTAGATTAAATTGTTAAACTAATTATTTAATTATAAAAACTAAAATTACGTGCATAGTAATTAAAGAATAAATTCCACCGACAACATCATCAATCATTATTCCCAATCCTCCTTCAATGTCTTCAAGTTTTTTTATAGGATAAGGTTTAATTATATCAAAAGCTCTCCAAACAAAAAAAGCAATTATAGAAATCAAATAAGTTTTAGGAAGAAATAAAAGCGTTATCCACATCCCTACAACTTCATCTATTGTGCATTGCCTTGGATCTTTCCCGTAAGCCATCTCAAATTTTGATCCTAAAAATATCCCATAGAAAGTAAAAATAATTATTGCGGGAATCAATATTTGAAGTCCCTCAAATCCCGGGATATAATAGATTAAAAGACCTGCTAAACTGCCAAAAGTACCCGAAGCAAAAGGAATGTACCCGGTAAAGAAACCTGATCCGACAGTCTTTTCAATAATATTAATTTTTGTCAACAAATAATCTCTTAATTAAATATTTATTATTTAAAATATATGTCACACCGGAGTGAAAAGTAATTATTGTTATGATGAACATTGTAATGTAAATGAATGTAGAATCAAAAAGGATTTGAAAAATTTTTTCGTTTCCTTTATAAATTTGCTGTATTTTTTGTAAGGTTTGAATTATAAGCAAATAATAAAGGAAGGTCATCTGCAGAAAAGTTTTCCATTTTGCATAATAACTTGTCGTGAAAGATTTACCTTTATAATCTGCATAAGCTCTTAAAATTGTAATGATAAAATCTCTAACAATAATAACAATTACCATCCAAAGAGGAATTATTCCAAGAACATAAAAACCAATGAATGCAGTTGATGTTAAAATTTTATCGGCGAGAGGATCCCAAAACTTCCCCCAATTGGTAATATAATTAAATTTTCTTGCCAGCCAACCGTCGTACCAATCCGTAAGAGCTGCAATTATAAAAATTCCGAGCGCAATCTGATTATAGAGCGGATTATTAGACAAGAAAAAAAATAAAAAAAACGGAGTTAAAATAATTCTTAATATTGTTAATTGATTGGGAAGTATCATATTATAAAATGATTTTAAAGATTAGATAATCTTTTTAAAAAAGTATATTCATATATGCCGGTAGAATGGCCGTCTTTCCAGGTTAATTTAACAGCGTAACTGCCCACTTTTTCTATATTTTTTAACAATATTTGGTTTTGGTTATAAATACGGATAAAATCCTTGCTTTGATGTTCCCTCTCAGTTAAACAAGTTGCACACGGACAGACTTTTCTTAATTCCCTTAAAGAAATTTTTGTCTCCTTATCATCATCCCATTCAATTATTAAATTATCTTCTGCAGTTTTTATCTTTTTGGGATACATTAATTTAATTCTTCTCCCGTTAATTTTTTTAAAACATCAAGATATTTTTTGCTTGTATTATTTATAATTTCTTCAGGAAGTACGGGAGGCGGAGGCTGTTTATTAAAATTTATTGAAAGCAAATAATTTCTGACAAATTGTTTGTCATAGCTTTGTTGAGTACCTCCTGGTTTATACTCATTTTCAGGCCAAAATCTTGATGAGTCCGGAGTCAGAACCTCGTCAATTAAAATCATTTCCCCGTTAATAAGTCCGAATTCAAATTTAGTGTCGGCTATAATTATTCCCTTTTTCAGGGCATAAGCAGCGACATTTTTATAGATTGCTATTGACTTTTCTTCCAACTTATTTATAATCTCTTTTGAAACTAATTTTTCCGCTTCAGCAGTAGAAATATTTTCGTCGTGTGAGCCGATTTCAGCTTTTGTGGAGGGAGTAAATATCGGTTCTTCAAGTTTGTCTGATTCGACTAATCCATCCGGTAATTTTATTCCCGAAATCTCTCCGGTTCTCTTGTAATCGTTCCAGCCCGAACCTGAAATATATCCCCTGACAATACATTCAATTGGAATAACTTCCGCTTTTTTTACAAGCATTGACCTGCTTTCCAAATCGGTTTTATATTCTTGACATTCCGACGGAAAATCTTCCACACTCGTACTAATCAAATGATTCTCAATAATTGCCTTATTAAAATCAAACCAGAATTCCGATATTTTTGT
>CAZTZZ010000017.1:0-35615 GCA_964617905.1 uncultured Ignavibacteriaceae bacterium
ATTTATAAATTTCTATCATAGTTTAGTTTTTATTGATATGTAATAGGAGCTTATTTTAACCAATGCCTTATTCAAATAAATCTTCAAAAAGTACTCAATCACTTAAAAAATCGCCCAGATGGTTTTACCTTGTATTAATACTGCTGCCGGTAATTTTAGTTTTACTTTTTGAAATATCTTTAAGGATTTTCGGCTATGGTGAAGACTTTAAGACTTTCACTCCTTTATCAAAAGATTTTCAATACCGTCTTGCATTAAATCCTAAGTTAACTTTAAAATATTTTTCAAATTTAAATAATTATCCTTCGCCGCTTGCAGATAGTTTTTTAAAAGATAAAACTAAAAACACATACAGGATATTTGTTCTTGGGGGAAGCAGCGCTGAGGGCTGGCCTTATGTTTCTACCGGTTCTTTTCCAGCAATCTTAAAAAGAAGATTAGAACTTTTATATCCAGATAAAAATATTGAAGTAATTAATTGCGGAATATCCGCCATCAATACCTATACTATCAGAGATATAGTTCCGGATATTATTAAACAAGACCCTGATCTTATTTTGTTTTACGGCGGGCACAATGAATTTTACGGCGCACTCGGAGTAGGCTCCACGGTTTCATTGGGCAGTTCGCGTTCACTAATAAATTTTTACATATCAATTTCCAATTTCAGAACAGTTCAATTGCTGAACAAAGTAATTTCAAAAATATATACTTTTTTCGCTAACAGTGAGCATAACTCATCTGCTGATAAAGGCACATTGATGTCGCGGGTAATTGGTAAATCAAAAATTGTTCTAAATTCAAAAGTATTTAACGAAGGTGTTGAACAATTTGAAGGAAATTTAGATGATATTTTATATTATTTCAAAGAAGCTGAAATTCCTGTAATTCTTGGAAAATTAACTTCTAATTTACTCGATAAGAAACCTTTTATATCAACAAAGACTAAAGAATATCCTTCTGCAGATATTGTTTATAAAAAAGGCCTAAATGAATATAGAAAAGAAAATTACAAAGCTGCTCATAGTTTGCTGCTTCAGGCAAAAGATTTGGATGCATTAAGATTCAGAGCACCAAAAATATTTAATGATGTAATCTCGAACATGGGAGAAAAATATAATTATCCAGTTATTGATATAGATTCGTTATTCTCTTCTTTCAGCCCCAATGGAATTGTCGGATATAATTTAACTGTAGACCATTTGCATCCCAATTTGAAAGGTTATAAAATTATAGCTAAAGCGTATTATAAAAAAATTCTCCGGCTAAAATTACTTCCGGGTAAAATTAAACCTATAATACCGGAAATAATACAGGACAGTCTATTAAATGCAAATTTCCCGTTCACAAAATTTGATTCGGCAATTGCACAATTAAAAATAAATATACTTACCGGTTCCTATCCTTTTGTCCCGAAAAGTACTCCAAATTATAAAATGATAAATTTCAAACCAAAGGATTACACAGACTCGCTTGCGCTTCAATTTGTAAAGAAAAAAATATTTTGGCAGAGGGCACACGTTTATCTTGCAGACAGATTTTACAATGAAAAAAAGTATAATAAATTTGAAAAAGAGATCAACTCTATAATTGCAATGCTGCCGTTTGACGATACACCTTATGAATATGCGGGTAAGCATTTAATCACAGCACAATTATTCAGCGATGCGTTGCCGTATTTAATTAAACTTGAGACAATTAGCCCATCATATTATAATAAAAAATGGATAGGTTCTATTTACCTCCAAAACAAAAAATATAAAACCGCATTAAAATATTTAATTGCAGCCGGTAGATATAAAGAAGCCGATTTCCAGTTATTGTATAATTTATCAGGTGCTTATTTTTATAATAAAGAATATAAAAGAGCAATTAATGCGGTTAGTAAAAGTTTAAAGCTAAACCCGAAAAATAAATCCGCGTTACAATATTATAATCAGTTAAAGTCTTTTGCAGAAAAAGAAAGGGAATAGAGTTTCAACTATTTATTTTAAAACAAAAAAAACCCGATACTAAATTTTCAGTATCGGGTTTTAACTTTTTTACCGTTTTAAGGTAAGATATTATTTCATTAACAACATCTTTTTAGTAGAAACGAAATTATTAGTAGATATTCTATAAAAATAAACTCCGCTTGCTAATTGTGAAGCGTCAAATGAAACCTTGTAATTACCGGCAGCTTGTTGAGTATTTACAAGCGTAGTAACTTCTCTTCCAAGCATATCAAATACTTTAAGAGTTACTAATCCCGGTGATGGAATGCTGTAATTAATAAGTGTTGACGGGTTAAACGGATTCGGATAATTTTGTGATAAAGTATAATTATCGGGAATAGTATTGTTTAATCTTTCAATACCTGTAATTACACTTCTCGTACCAAATTTATGCATTTGAACCATCGCAGATCCATCTTTTAGTATTAAGAAATGGTTAATTCCAAATGGCATTTCGTTGTCCATCGAACTTGAACCAACATTTATTGTATCAGCTCCGGTATACCATGCGCCGAATTTATATTCGTAAAATCCGCCGTTTGTACCTGCAGAAACTGTAATTTTTAATGTCCAGACATTATCACCTGCTGTAGCATCACTATGTGTTCCGTCATCATAGAGAACAAGCATATGAGCTAAACCGATTGTATCTGTTGGCTGCCAGTCACCGCCGTTAGTCCAGTCACCCAAGAAACTTGCACCGCCGCGCATTCCTACAAATTGTAAATTTGTAAATACATTGTTGTTTCTTACATCTTTTGCACCGTTCATATCTACAGAAAATGTAACATCAACAGGATTTACAAGTGCAGGTGCTACAGGGAATATATTAGGCACAATTGGGCCGACAGTTTGAGTATTTACAGTATCACTTACCCATTTATACCATCTGTCTGCACCTGTTTCCCAACCGCCATTTGTAAATCTTGCACCAGGAATAGCTTTGAATTTCCATTTAGTTGTGTCTGCCAATCCTGTTCCTCTGAATTTTAATGTAGCAGAAAACAAATTTGCCTGGAAAGGATCTTGCACTAACCATCTATCAGCAGCTGGACTTTCTACAGAGCCTAAACCATCCCAGTCTAATCCGGCAACTTGAATAGAATCAGTACTTGGATCAAAAGCTCCAACACCTGAACCCAAAATACTTCCTAAATCGGCTATAAATTTAACAGTGTTTAAATACTTTGGAATTGGAGCAGTAAAAGTACTGTCATTATTGAAATATACAACGGGAAGAGTTTGTGTAGCAGATGAAGTATCCAAAGTGAACTCTCTGTTGTTTGCAATTCCTTCCCAACCACCATCATTTTTAACAAATTTAAAATGATACGTTGTACCGCTGTTAGAATTAGGAATAGTTGCAGTTACATTATAGATTGAATCACCTGTAGATTTGGGACTCATCTTAAAGAAGTAACCCTGCCAATCACCTCCAGGGTCTGCTGCTGCAGCTTGGAAATCACCTCTTACGGTCAGTGAATCACTTCCGGGTGTAAAAACTCCCTGGAAAGTACTTGCACCCATATTTACCTGAAATACCACATTTGTGGAACTCTGGGCAAATACAGCCACTGAAAGAACGAGGGTAAATAGTGGAATTAGAAATTTTTTCATATATCACCTCTTGTTTAGTTAAACTAAGTTATTTAATTATTTATAATCCGATTGATAAAGAAATTCTTGAAATACTTTTAAAAATACCGTAATCTGTATAGCTGTAATTAACTTTTCCCATAAAACTTCCAAAATCGTGTTTAATTCCAAAACCTGCTGTTATTCCCGCAATATTGGCGTCCTTTCCTAGTGCATAATAACCACCTCTGATAGAAAGAGTATTATTCCAAACTATTTCACCGCCGGTGTTCACATAAGTATCTTGGTTATTCGGTATATTAGCATCAACTGCAAAAGTAATTCCCCATATATTATTTTGAATTACATCCCAAGCAATTCCTACTGAAAAGACTAAAGGTAAAGGCCAGGAATCAGTTGATAATCTTGAAGAGATATTAGCATTGTTACCTGTCTTAGAAGGATCTATATCTACAGGCTGTAATAGATCTTTTCCGTTCAATTGCATCTCATTACCGAAATTAGAAATATTCATTCCCAATTTCAATCCTTTAATTTGAGTATAAAATAATAGACCGACGTCCAATGCAAAAGCAGTTGCGGATTCATTATAAATATTTTGTGTTATGTATTTAAAATTACCTCCTACAGAAAGTCTATCAGTGAGGTTACGAGCATACGAAAGTGTAATAGCTAAATCATCTGCACTCCAAAATTCACCTGTGCCATTAGGTTGATCGGCAGTAGTTATTTCTTCATTTCCAAAATCTAATTGGTTAAAACTTATTGCAAATGCATCAAACTCACCTAATTTCATCCCAAATGCAACCCAATTATGTTTAGTATTAACCAACCATTCAGAGTAGGAAACATTTAATTCATTTTTTTCTAACATAGCTAAACCAGCAGGATTCCAAAATGCTGCGGTAACATCATTTGTAACTGCAACATAAGCACCGCCCATTCCACTTGCTCTGGCTCCGATAGGAATGGTAAGAAAATTTGCTGCCGTTGTTCCTACTTTAGATTGCGGTAAAATCGATACCTGAGTAAGCAAAACAAAAGTAAATACTTTTTTAATTAATTTTAAATTAAATTTCATAAGTTTTATTATTTAATGATTGCAATCTTACCAAGTTTTTTATCACTAATTCCCGGTACCTGAACAACATAAAAATAAACACCATAGGCAACATCCAAACCTTCTTTAGTCCTTACATCCCAAGAAACAGTACCATCGTTTATATTTCCGTTTTGTTTGAGTGACTTAATATGGTCTCCGCTTGATGTATAAATATCTATCGATGCATTATTAGGTACATGAGTAAAATTTATAATTCTTTCACCTCTTCCTCGCACAGTAGGGGGAAGTGGTTGCTCAAATACATTACTAACTATATAGGGATTTGGTACAACTTTTATTTTATTCAATTGATTTGCGACGGCTCCAATATCAAAACCTGCTTTCTCAGTATTAAAAGTAAATTCATCATCTGCAGTTATCGGTTTTGTCATACTAATAAATAATGAATCTCCTCCCTTTGGAACATAAACAGAACTGTCACCGACAAATATTATTTTCCACGTTACATTATTTCCTGTAGTATCAGTCAGGGTTACCTGGTCTAAAAATGATAAGGTATCTCTTTTAAATGAATTTGCCTCTGTAAAAGCAAACTTTAACCTTTTAGGTCTTTGTTTATTCGTAATATCGAATATTTTGAAATTTAAATTCGTTCTTGCCGGAGGTGCAATGCCACCGAAAATATTAGAAAGTACATTTGAAGAATCATTATAATTGTCAGAAAAAGTAAATAGAAAATCACTGGGTGTTTTTATACCGAATATAGGTGGAAATTTAAATTGAGAAAGGACAAATTCAAGTTTGTTATCAGATTTAGTATTCCACTTTGTTTTTAATGTATCTACAATTACACTGTCCAATATTTGATAGCTTGTATCAATTGAAATACTCACACCGTCAAAAACATTTGCATTTGAAGGCAGCAGTTTTTTGTCTTTTAATAAAATGTTACCATTTAAAACGTTTTTAACATTATAGGCATAAGCAATTCTTACGCCGCTGACTAAAGAATCTTCAAAGCTAACTCGGTATGTTGCGGTTTTGACTTCTGTCGGATCAATTACGTCATAGAAAGGAGTTACATTCGAAATACCTTTAACCCTTGTTAATTTTGTTCCTTGTTTCGGGGGAACATAGCCTAACACACGAGCGTGAGGTTTAATTGCGACAGTGTTTTTATCAGTGGATATTCTTCCGGCTGCATCTTTTGAAATAAATTTTGTATTCTCTGAAGGAAAAATATCAGTTGCAACTTCACCGTGGTCATAGGCAACTACAGCATAGTAATAAGTTCTTCCATTAGTAACATCTGTATCAATGTAAAAATTTTGAATTCCTGTTTCATTTCCCAAGAAATACGGTGCTCCGTTTGTTAAATCGAACAGAGCAGGTGAAGGATTAAAAAATCCCGAGATTCCATTTTTCAAATCAAATTGAACAATTGGTTTAAAAAATACTTTTTTTCCATTTCCGTCAGTTATTTGTAGAGCGTCCGTGAAATCGGGGTCTGTGCCTTTATAAATTTTATATCCTTCAAAGTCCATCTTTTTCGTTGTTGGATCAATTGAAGTCTCCGCTGCTTTATCCCAATAAAGAGTTATTTTGCCATCATCGGCAACAGCGTGTAATGTAGGTTTTTTTGGAGGTTTGGGAAAATTATAATTTGCATTAAAGATTAATTGTGCAACACTTTTTGTCTTAATTACATCTCTTAAATCATCTCCAAAAGCCAATGCAAGTGAAAACCTTTCTGTAGAGTGCGGTAATAATGGGAAATACCCGGTTCCATAAATAAAGTCTCCGTCTTCACCTTTAATAGCAACGTTGTTTACAACCGATGAAGGTACATCAAAAAATCCAGGTCTTAATCTCCTCCACATATCACGTTCATCAGCCATAGTGATGGCACCGGCAGGAACAAAATATTGAAAACTTGTTAATCCTAATTGATCGGATTCCTCTACGTCTGTTTTATCAATATTAGGTTCACCCGGAAATCCTGTATCAACAAGCTTACCGTTTACCAATTGAAAACCTGAAGTAGGTTTACCGTCACTTTCTCCTATATCTCCAGTATTTGGTTTGCCGTCCAATCCTACATCATCTCCAAGTACATTCCAATTGCTATTATTATCCAAACCGTCATCCCTTGCTTCATCTACCATCGGGTCTATAATATTTCCGCTTACGTAATTAAAATGTTGTACAGGATTTAATGTATCAATTAAAACAACTCCCTGAGGTGATTGTTTAAATTGCCTGTAATGTTGTATTGAATTTTCGTCTATTATTCCGTTAAGATTATTGTCTATACCGTCATAAGCATTCTGATTAACATTACCCTGAAAATCTACATTACCTTCAACAAGTCCTGTAACATTGGGGACTAAAAAGAAAGGAACACCCATAGAGTAAACAGTTACGGTATCATTAGGCATCGTAAAAATTGTTCTTTTAAAAGATTTACTGTTATTACTGTTTTTATCTATTAACACCAGTTTATCTCCTGCTCTTACAATCTTTGGACGAAAATCACTATCCTGGAAAAAAGGAGAATTAGTACTGAAATTAATATTATCGCCATCGTTATCAATTCCATCAAATTTATTTCCAGGTGATTCCAGAAATGCATAAGAAATATATCCTACGGCAAAAGGATCGGGTTGCCATTGCGGGTTTGCCGATGGTCTAATATACTCCCTTCCTCCAAAACCCGGTTCAATATCCCAAGAATATGTTATTGATTGTCTAACATCAAAGAAAGAAGCATCATCATTCCATTCGTCACCGCTTGCACCAACATATGTACCGACTAAAATACCAAATGCAGCCTGATCGTATGTTGAAGTTCCGTCGTTGGTAATATTATAAAGCCAAAAAAGTACGTCCTGTGCAAGGAAATTTGACCATTGAAGGCCTCTTACGGAAACTTGCAATGCTTGCCCCCTTCTGGAAAGGTCTGTTGTATCGGGAGTAAAACCGTTTCGCTGGAACATTGATTCGTCAGAATTATCGTCCATCCAGAAATAACTTTCTTGGTCGGCGTTAAATTGTGCTCTCCCGAAGAAGCCATTCCAGTCCACTTTTGGTGTCACATTTTTTCCATTAACAAGTATGGGCTCACCTGTGTAATTCCAAGTTGGTTGATCCGGCCAGCTGTTCGGCCAAGTTTCGGGTAAATGACTCATTGCTACACCTTTACCCAATTCATTTAATACCGGATTAGCAAATCCTGGGATTGGTTCAAATCCCCAAAACTGACCTCCTGGTCCTGAACGCCCGCCACCCGGTCTGCTTACCGGTGTGATTACAACATTAACAATGGTATCTAATACACTATCATTGTCATAATCTTTTACCGGAAGTTTTAAACCTACTAAAGGAGATACATCACCTACATAACCGTTAGTGTCAAATTTCCAGGCTGCTCTGGGTCCCTGGTCGCCAGGCTGAGCTATAACACCATAATTTGTAAATACAGTCCTAACCTGATTACCGCGGTGAATACCTACCTTTCTGTAAACAAATGAGCCTCTTTCCGTAATTCTTTGCTGGGCATTAGTTACTAATGGAAATGCTGTAATTACTATAAATACAACAATTAAAAATTTAGCGTATTTTATAAAATTATTTTTCAAAAATATATTTATCCTTCATTAAAAAAATATTGAAGTTCCTAATTCCACCCTTCTTGGTTCAGAATAAAAACTTGGATTTCTATAATATTCATCGAATGTATTTACTAATTCAGGGACGTTGCTTTTTCTTCTTAAAAATTCCTCAATTGTAAAATCAGCAGTACCACTGTCATTATATACATTAAATTGATTCTTTCTATCGAATAAATTATAAACTCTTGCAAAAAGACTTATTCTAACTCCGCCAAGATTTATATCTTTATAAGCTCTTAAATCAACAGTAAATGTTGAAGGTTTTAATTCGCTGTTTGTCAACAGTTCGGAAACATTTATAGATTGATTAGGAGTGTACGGAAATCCGCTGCCGTATTTACTTATAAAACTAAACCCCCATCCTGCATCGGAAGCATAAGCAAAAGTAGCATTTATTGTATGGGTCTGGTCAAAGTTTAATCTTATTAGTTGTATTTCGGGAAGTTCACCGCTTACTCTTTGATTTCTTGTTGCCTGCGGATCGGAGGCATTACCTTTTGCTAGTTGTAAAGTATAATCTAATGTTGCCGACCAGTTATTTGACATTCTTTTTGTTAATGTAACCACAATTCCCTTTACAAAACCAAAATCGCTGTTAACAAATTGGCTGTAAGATGCCGAACCGCCAAATAATGTAATATCGTCTGCTCTTGTTCCTGTAAGATTTCTAATATCCCTAAAATACCCTGTAACATCAACAGTTATATCGTCCGATAATGCTTGCTGAAATCCTACTTCACCGCTTATAGTCTTTTCAGGTTTCAAAGCGGCATTTCCTGCAATGCCTATATTGCCGGTTCCTCCTCCAAATTTAAATTCCGGATTTGTGTAAAGAAGATTAAAATTAGGCACCTGGAAAAAATGTCCATATGAAAAGTGTACAACACCCCTGTCCGTTAACGGAAACGCTACACCTAATCTTGGACTAAACTGCCAAGAAGTTGGTGAGTCTATGTACCATTTAACTCTTCGTTGAGCGAGAGTAAGGGCTAAATTCCCGGGTTTTCTTGGTCTGTAAATATCAGGGTCAGATGGATCAGCGAGCGTAAACCCATCGGGTTTAAAATAATCGGCTCTTATCCCAATGTTAATTATCATTTTATCCAATTCAATTTTATCTTGCAAATACGCAGAAAATTCTACCGGTTTACGTGTGTATTGATCAATTTTTAAATTTTCATTTGGGTCATTTAAATTAGGAATAAATAAATGCACAAAAGGATTTAAAGTTACTTCCGGATCCTGAAGTCCTTGTTCTTGTATATAATTTATATTATCAAAATAAAGTTGATGTCTATTATACTCGAAACCTGCTTTTACCATATGGGTCTGAGAAACTTGAGACGTAATATCCAATTTTACACCAATTGTTTGCGTACTTCTTTCAAAGGCAGAAAGTTGAGCGCCGCCCGTTAAAAAGCTGGGTACTTCAGAAGGCTGTTGCCCGAGTAAAAGTCCGTTTGGATATAAACCATCAGGGCTATAATCAAAAGCTCGCTGTTCAAAATCCTTTTTGAAATAACTAAAATTCAAGTTATAAAAAGTTGAATTAGATAAAGTATGAGTAATCCCTAAAATATTAGTGAATCCGGTTCTTTCTTTCTTAAAATTTCCATCGGGATTAAAACTAAAAGCCAAATCAAAATCCCTGAAATGGACATTATCATAAATCATATTGTATGTTATTTTAACTTTTGGAATTACTTTAAAAGTTAATTTAGCTTGTAAATATTTTTTTTCATTATCATTCATAGGAACAATAGCACCATCACCTTTACCTAGAGCACTATCGGCAATTAATGTGTATCTCGAATCCAACGGAACCGAAGAACCTTTATTAACAGTTATATTATAAGGTGTATAAACCCTTTTACCGTACATCCATCCACCAAAATAAATCCATCTGCCTGTAGTTCTTAAGTATATTTTATTTTTAACTAATGGGCCGCTCAAGGTAAGTTCAACATTTCTTATATTCGTAGGTTCAATTTTATCAATATTCCTAAAAATATCGGTATGATTGCTTACATAAGTCCCAATATATGATGAAATGTTAGCATGAAATTCATTGCTGCCGTCTTTTGTAGCAATATTTACATAACCTGAGAGCGCTCTTCCATATTCAGCATTAAAAGCACCACTTACAAACTGAAGTTCCTGGATGCTGTTTGCATTTACATCTACAACTGTTGAACCGTCAAATACATCTGTAACAGGAACACCGTCTATAGCATAAACTACTTCTCCCGATCTTCCACCTCTAACATTTCCACCTACAAATCCTGCTTTCAATTGAAGTACTTCCTGGAATTCAGTTACAGGCAGTTCTTTTATATCGTCAGAGCTTATTATAGATGTTGAAGATGTCAAATCTTTTGTCACTAACGGTCTTTTTGCAACAATTACAATATCTTGTTTTAATTTTAAGACAGTTGATGAAAGCTTGAAATCAATTTTAGTTGTAAGATCTATTGAAACTTTTACATTTGAATAAGTCACAGGATTATAACCTAAAGCAGATGCTTTAATACTATATTTTCCGGGAGAAAGACCAATTATAGCATAATTACCGTCAATATCGGTAGCAGCACCGTAATTTGTATTCATTATTATAACATTAACAAAGGGCAACGGTTCACCGGAATTCTCATCGATAATTTTACCTGAGATTTTACCTGTTTGAGAAAAAGAATTACTTGTTATAAAAAAAAGTATGGTAAATGCGGATATAATAATTTTTAACATTTTCATCACACACTCCACACAAATATTTTTTCCCTTATTGTGCTCATAATAAATGGAGTAATTATCTGAAAAAGTTTAGAAGTTATTTAATAAATATTATTTATATAAATTAGAAATGAAGTAAAACTTTTTCGATACAAATCCTTTTGTTTATTCTAAAAAATTATCCTAAAAAGTTCTAATAGCTATAAAATCCAAAGATTCTTTGGCAACTGAGTAACAAACACAAACTATAATTATTTTCGGTTTTATATAATTATAAAGTACAATGTATTGAATTACAGTTCATCATTCTACTACCTAATTGTAGGTATTTCAATATTTTAAAGGCTTTTTACCACCTAAATGAAGTGGTAATTAAATATTTTTAATAAGTAATACAATGTATTAAACTATGCCTTCTTTAATTGCTTTTACAACTGCTTCGGATTGTGAATGAACATGCAGTTTTTTATATATATTTCTGAAATGAAAACGTACGGTTTCTACACTTATAAACAGTGAATCGGCAATTGCTTTAAAATTATTTCCTTCAACCAATCCGCCCAAAATTTCTTTTTCTCTTTTAGTTAAAACATACTGATTTCTCTTGTCTACATTATTGCCCTTTTTTTGAAATGATTCTATCACTTTCCTGGCAATATGCGAACTCATTGGTGAGCCCCCGTTGTGGGCTTCTTTTATGGCTTCAAGTAATTTTGATGGAGGAGTTTTTTTAATAAGATAGCCCGAAGCACCAGCACACAAAGCATCAAATATTAGTTCATTTTCCTCGTAAACAGTTAAAACAAGAATTGTAATTTCCGGTAAAATAACTTTTACTTTTTTTATTCCCTCAATACCATTAATACCGGGGAGACCAATATCCATCAGCAAAATATCAGGGTCATTGTTTACAATATTTTTAAACATGGAAGTACACTCGGAATATGTATCAACACAGGAATATCCTTCTGTTCCGTCTATTAAAATTCTTAATCCTTCACGTATCTCATTGTCATCCTCAACAACAACAACTTTTATCATAATATCAACTCTCCATTTTTTATAAAGATAATAAAAAATATTTTATTACAAAATATTTCCCTTAAATATAATCAGAGTACCGCCTTCTTTATTATTTATTATTTGTAAATCACCTCCAATATCACCGGCTCTTTTTTTCATATTTATCAGTCCGTTACCTTTTGTATTATCCGAAATATTAAATCCATCGCCATTGTCTTTTACCGACATTATAAGTTTTTTACCCTTAACATGTGCATCAAGGATAATTTCTGAGCAGTTACTATGAGTAATACAGTTGTTAATGGCTTCTTTAAATATTAGATAAATATTTTGCCTGTGTTCCATTGTGAGGGTTACTTTTTCTAAAGATTTAATATTTTCTGATTTGAAAGATATGCTTGTATAAGTTAATAACTCTGCATAAGTATCTCTTAAACGTAAAATGAGGTCATACAAGGACTCTCTTTTGGGATTTACAAGCCAAACAATATCACTTAAATCATCTATCAGTTTACGGGAATTCTCACTTATTGTTTTAATCGAATACTTTACATCATTATCATTGGTTTTAATTTTTTTAGAAATAACTTCGCTTAAAATAGAAATTCCAGTCAGACTAGAACCTATATTGTCGTGTAAATCTGCGGCTATTTTTGTTTTTATCCGCTCTATTCTAAAAAGATTTCTAATTCTTAAAAATATAATTGTTGTAATTAACCCGCCTATCAATAATGTAGCAAAGGCTATAAACCACCAGGTTTTCCAAAAAGGAGGGGTAATAATTATTTTAAGTTCAATACCTTTTTCGTTCCAAATTCCGTCATTATTGGTTCCTTTAACTTTAAATACATACGAACCAGGATCTAAATTTGTATAAGTGACAAATTTTCTGTTCCCCGAATAAATCCACTCTTTATCAAATCCTTCCATCATATAAGCATAAAAGTTTTTTTTCGGTGAAATGAAATCGAGTGACGCAAATTCAATTGAGAAAACATTTTGTTTAGAGGTAAGCTTTATATTATCAGTAGTAATTATTGACTGCTTTAATGGCGAGCCGTTTTTATTAATTTTTAAAGGTCTGTTGAAAATTTGAAAATCCGTAATTACAATATTTGGAATATTTTTATTTGTTCTTACTTTTTCCGGATTAAGGATATAAAATCCTTTAGTTCCGCCAAAAAATAATTTGCCGTCATAACCATTGAAACTTGCACCCCAAAAAAATTGATTTCCTTCAAGACCATCATTTGTATCATAATTTCGTACGGTATTATTTTGGGGATTCAACATAGACAGTCCGTTATCAGAGCTCATCCAAATATTACCATTATTATCACCCTGAATGCAATAAATGATATTACTATTCAAACCTTCGTTGATATTGTATCTTTTGAATTTAGGTTTTTTTGAATTTTGTTCATTCAAAGGAAGTTTGTTTACTCCGCCCCCGTATGTACCAAACCATAAATTCCCTTCTTCGTCTTTATATACGGAAATAACTCTATCATCACTCAAACTGAAATTGATATTCGGATTCATTGTGAATGATTCAAATTTAACTTCCTTTGAATTGATTCTTAAAATATCTTTTCTGTACTTATTAGAAAGTCTATTTAATCCGTCCCAGGTTCCAACCCAAAGATTGCCATAATTATCTTCAATTAAACAAGATTGTATTTTATTACTGCTAATAGAATTATTGTCAGAAGGGTTCTCGCTAAAATTTATAAATTTATTACTTTTTCTGTCATAAACATCAAGTCCAATTCCAGTTCCAATCCACAACTGACCATTAGTGTCTTCATAAATGGCTTGTATAATATTAGTACTGCCTTTATTTGTATTGGAATTCGTCTTTTTAAAATTTATGAATTTTATTTTTTCCAAATTCTGTGATTTAATCGGAGTGATGGTTCGATTTAAACCGCCGCTCCAAGTTCCTATCCATAAATATCCCAATTTATCTTTATAAATTGCTGAAATGGAATTATCACTTATACTGTATTTGTTATTAAGTTTATTTTTATATACAAAAAAATGTTTCCCGTCCTTTCTTAATCTGTTTAGCCCTCCGCCTAAAGTGCCCACCCAAAGCCGTCCGTTTTCTTCCTGAAAAATAGAACGCACGGTGTTATGGCTAAGACTCATTTTATCAAACGGATCATGTTTGAAGTGTCTTATATTTAATCCTTCTCTATCTAACTTTACCAGTCCGTCTTCGGCAGTACCAATCCAAATCAATCCGGATTTGTCTTTGAATAATGAAAGTATATTATTGTTAAGTAAAATATCTGTGTTTGAAATATCGGGTACTGTTTTTATAAATGATTTTTTTTGTAGATCATATCCGTAAAAACCATCTCCTGCCCCTGCCCAAAGTTTGTTCTCATCATCTTCAATTATTGCATTAACCCTGTTACTGTTTCCATTCTTGTTCTCGGACGGATTCATTACATATTTTTTAATTTTATTAGTTGACAGGTCTAACCTGACCAAATTGTTGACCGTACCAATCCATAAATTTCTATTGCTATCCTGATAAATGGATAAAACTACTGCATTCTCAAAATTATTATTTATCGTTGAATAATTTACAAATCGATCATTTTCTTTATCATACTTGTCTAGTCCCCCGTCACTTCCAATCCAAATATTGCGGTCAATATCTTCAAAAAGTGCAAGAACAACATTGTTGCTCAAACTCATTTTATCATTAGGATTATTTCTATAGTGAGTAAAAGTCTCATTTTTTGTATCGAATTTGTCCAACCCATTTTCAGTCCCTACCCAAAGTATCCCGTAACTGTCTTCAGTAATTGTCCTTACATTATTAAATATTAAACTGTTTGAATCAGCAGGATCGTTTCTATAAGAAATGAAAGAATCGGATAGTTCATCATACTTACAAAGACCGCCGTTGTTTGTACCTATCCATAAGATACCGCTTTTATCTTTGAAAATAGTCCAAATAAAATTATCGGAAATAGAAGTAGAGTCCTGTGGATTGTTTTTATATACCTTAAAATTATACCCGTCGTATCTATTAAGCCCATCTTCGGTAGCAAACCACATAAAGCCCCTGCTGTCCTGCAAAACACTATGCACTGTATTCTGTGAAAGCCCGTTTTCACTAAATAGATGAGAAAAATTAAATTGTTTTTCTTGAGCAAAGATGAGATTAAATATTACGGAAAAAATAAAAAAGAAGAATAAAATATGTGCTTTCTTTTTTGGCATAAGTATTAGAAATAATTAAAAATGATTCCCTATTTTTTCTTCAATTTAATATTTTATTTACCATTGTGCCATGTTTCAAAAATAATATAAAAACCCGATTCATAAATAAACAAATCGGGTTTAAATAATTTCCGCTATGTAGAAAAATTTATCTCAAAAGCACCAGCTTTTTAGTCTGCACGAATTTTCCGGCTCGTAAAGTATAAAAATAAATTCCGCTTGAAAGATGAGAGGCATTAAAATGGACATTGTAATTTCCCGAAGGCTGCTCTTTATTTACTAATGTTGTAACCTCACGTCCAAGTACATCAAACACTTTTAGTGTAACTTTACTTATAGCCGAAAGCTGATAACTGATAGATGTTGACGGATTGAACGGATTCGGGTAATTCTGAAACAATTTATAATCCGTTACAATCGAATTATCATTTTTTTTTACGTCAGTTATTATGCCTAAATCTGGTTTCGGTAGTTTAACATCTGTATAAATATGGTATTCACCCGGAGTAAAATTAATAACTGCATTGGGATTAACAACATTCAAACTATCGCCGGAAAGATAATCATACCACATACCTGGATACTGAAAATTAGCATTGAAGCTTTGATCAGACACATCAAAATTACCAAATACCGAGACCTTCATTGAATCACCGTTCAAATAAATTTTCTTAATTATATCTGTATTGTTTACTGCTAAAGTAAAATTAGTAGTGCTGAAGGCTTCGTAATTTGTTCTTAATTTTATTAAAGCTGCAATTGTCTTGTACAATCTCACTCTGTTTGCATCGTTATAATAATTCCATAATATTGGTTTAGGACTTGTTCTTCCACCCTGATTAATAGAAATATCGTAACCCAGTTCACCAAACTGCCAAAGCATTTTAGGACCCGGAATCATATAAAGAAAAGTCGCAGCCAATTTAACTCTGTCAAGTCCTGTAGCTATATTTTTAGTATTGTAGCTCCCTTTGCTGTTTCCGAATTGTTCATTTTTAAACATCATTCTTTCTTCGTCGTGGCTTTCCATATATGTAAGTGAATGAGGTACAGTCCAACCTCTACGTTTATAAGATGTCCATCTCAGATCTGTATTGTTTACATATCCCATAGAAGCTTCAGTGTAATTGAAATTCATATTGCTCCAAAGCAAAAAACCAAAATTAGCAAGTAACGTTTCTTCATTGTTATCGGCAAAGTGTTCTAAAATTAAAATAGCATCAGTATGTTTTTGCCATATTTTGTTTGCCATTCTTTCGAGCAAATTAATTCTTGATTGATCAAAGTTTCCCCAGGCTGAAACATTTCCGAGAGTATTATTTTGTGTAAAGCCTTTAGAAAGGTCAAACCTATAGCCGTCAATTTTATATTCGGTCAGCCAATAGTCTGTAACCCTGTCAACAAAGTACTGGGTTTGTGCACTTTCATGATTAAAATCATTTCCGACATTAAAATCGTGTTTGGCAATTTGATTTAACCAAGGGTTGTTTGCAGCAGGTCTGTTGTTACCCGAGTCCCAGTACAATCTTGCAAACGGGGATTGTCCCATTGTATGATTTAAAACAATATCAAGAATTACGGTAATGCCCATTGAATGTGCCGCATCAATAAAAGCTTTAAATTCATTTTTAGTTCCGTAATATTTATCAAGAGCCATCGCAAAATCCGGGTTATATCCCCAACTGTTATTTCCCTCAAATTCCATTACAGGCATCAGTTCAATTGCATTTATGCCGAGATTTTTCAGGTAAGTCAGTGTGTCCTTTAATGTTCTGTAAGAATGAGTTGAAACAAAATCTCTAACCAGCAATTCATAAATAACTAAATCCTTTTTTTTCGGTTTTACAAAATTTGTTACCTGCCAGTTAAAGGGAGTCTGAATCGTTTGCAGAATTGAAACAATTTGATTTGTTTTGCCTGTTGGATATTGTATTGAAGTAGAAGGATAAATACTTGCAGGAATATTTTTATCATTCCAGGGGTCTAAAATTTTTTCGGTAAAAGGATCTGCAATTCTTAAATTACCGTCTACCAAATATTGAAAAGCAAACTCCTGCCCAGGTGTGGGGATATTAAAAGTCAACCACCAAATAACACTGTCGGCAGTTGCTTCGTCTTTTTTCATAAAATAATTTTTATCAACCTTCCAGTCATTAAAATCACCTATCACATAAACATAACTTTTGTAAGGCGCATAAAGTGCAAGAGTTACCGTAGTTGGGTTGTCTATATTTATTCCCAATATCTTCCCTGCAGGTAAAGATTGTTTAACAACAGCAGGATTAACCATAATTGCAAAATTAACCGTATCGGCTAAATTTGTTGTATCCGTTCCAATAATAGAAACCTGGTATGGACTGCTTGCAAAATCGGAGGCAATAAATTTGTAATTTAATGAATCGGTTGTTGTCTGCGCTTTTTGAACTCCGTTAACAAACAGCGTTATATTTTTGCTTGCAGTACCCAGCGCAGCGGCTTTTGAAATAATATTTATTGTGTCGGTTGGATTTGCAAAAACTGGTGACCTTAAAAAATCTCCCAAACCAAGCGTAATTGTGGGAGAAGTTAAAACAAGAGAATAGGTACCGGAGACAAAAAGAGGCAGAAATATATCTGCATTCCCCACATCCTTGCCGGTTTTAGAACCGTCGCTATTTCTAAAAACAAAAGCCAACTTCTTAATTGTATCCGGACTTGAAGTCATATTATAAAATACCTTGGGGAGACCGATAACAAGTTTGTAAAAATCAGTAGAAATTCTTGTAAGTTTTGCTTTCGGTAAATTAACAGTCCAATCAGCAATTACATTTTTCCAATCGTGCGAGTCGACACTTAAATTTGTAATTACACCCGTGTGTGCATATACATCTCCTGTATATCCCATTAAACCCTGGTTACCTTTTGTGGCATCAAAAAAAATTGTTATGGAATCGCTCTCGGTCGGAAACTGAGGCAAAGAAGTGATAAGTTGTGAATAAGTAAGCTGTGCAAAGACAAACAGAAAAAGTGTGAAATATTTTATTCTCATTTAGTAACCTCTCCCCATTTCAATTTTATACAATCAAAAATCTTTTTAATAAATTAATTAAAAACGGTAATATTAACAGTCTAAAAATTCAGACCTAATTATTTAAGCTTTTCTTTCGTCAATATCGTTTACAAACATCACCAAAATTCCGGCAACTATCATCGAAGCTCCGCCCAACAGCAAAGCATAAATAGCATTATCGCCGAATAAATTTTTAACGCACCAGCCTAAAATTGCCGCTGCCGTTATTTGGGGAATAACTATGAAGAAATTAAAAATTCCCATATAAACTCCCATCTTTTCCGCAGGCAGTGAGCCGGCAAGAATTGCATACGGCATTGCCAGAATAGAAGCCCACGCAAGTCCGATTCCCAATTCAGATACAAGCAGTATATTTGGATCTTTAATGATATAGAATGAAAGAAATGCTAATCCACCGATAACCAAACTTATCATGTGAACGGTTTTCCTGTTTGTCTTTCTTGCAAGCCAAACAAGTACAAAAGCCATCACTGCAGCAAATCCGTTATAAACAGCCATCAACACACCGACCCAATCCGCACCTTCATTATATAATTCTGAAGCCGGATTTGTGGCTCCGTAAATATGATGTGTGACAGCCGGAGTTGTATAAATCCACATAGCAAATAATGCAAACCAGGAAAAAAATTGTACAACGGCAAGCTGCTTCATTGTCTTTGGCATTTTGTAGAAATCATTAAAAACAGTAACAAACCCGCCTTCATTTTTACCTTGGTTGGAGAGTAACCCGACTAATAATTGAAGCAATCCAAAAATAATAGAACCGACAAATAAAACATATAATCCGTAATCGGTTTCATTTAAAATAAAATATAAAACTGTTGAACCTATTAGTCCCGTTAAAGTCCAAATTAAACCTGCACGATAAAATTTGTTTCCGGGAATATTTTCAAGTTCGTTTGTCACGATTGAATTTTCACTCTCAGATTCAGAATATTTTTTTAATTCTTCCGGAGAATATTCTTTGGTGCTGAAGACAGTCCACAAAACCGATAAAATAAAAACAGCTCCGCCTATATAAAATGAAAATTTTACTGAAGCAGGTATTTCACCCGAAGGTGCCGTATTAGAGATACCGAACCAATTAGTCATCATATAAGGCAATGCTGATGCAACAATTGCGCCTATGCCGATGAAAAAACTTTGCATTGAAAAGCCGATTGTTCTTTGTTCGGAAGGAAGCATATCACCGACAAAAGCTCGGAACGGTTCCATTGAAATATTAATTGATGCATCCATTATCCAAAGCATACCTGCAGCCATCCATAGTGCGGGAGAATTGGGCATAATAAATAAAGAAAGAGAAGCTAAGATTGCACCGGCTAAAAAATAAGGTCTTCTTCTTCCAAGTTTACCCCAGGTTTTGTCACTCATGTGTCCGATTATAGGCTGAATAATCAGCCCCGTAACAGGTGCGGCTATCCATAAAATCGGTATGTCATCTATCTTTGCCCCAAGGGTTTCAAAAATCCTGCTGACATTAGCATTTTGCAGTGCAAAGCCAAATTGAATCCCCAAAAAGCCGAAGCTCATATTCCATATTTGCCAAAAACTAAGTCTGGGTTTTTCCATCGGACAAGCTCCTTTTATTTTTTTGGAATGCTATAATTAAACAAACGAATATAATAATTTTTTTATTTCAACTGATACACTCCGTTTGGGTAGTTCTTAAGTTGCTTATTGCATACCACAAATTTTATTTATTATCTTTACCACCTCAGTTAAGCAATGTGTTAAATAATACAGCTTTTTTATTTTTAAAATTTGAGTTCAGTATATGTTTTATTATGACAAAAGAAATAAAAAATTAAACACCTGTTTAACAATTATTTTTATTTTTGCTGCTTCATTAAACTTATTCGCACAAAAAGCTACAACCGTCAACTCACCGGAGTGGTCAAAGAATGCAACAATTTATGAAGTTAACATTCGTCAGTTTACTCCGGAAGGAACATTCAAGGCTTTTGAGAAACATCTTCCGCAGTTAAAAAAACTCGGAGTAAAAATTTTGTGGCTAATGCCCATCAACCCAATTGGAGTGAAAAACAGGAAAGGCACTTTGGGCAGTTATTATTCTATTAAAGATTATAAAGCTGTAAACCCGGAATACGGAAGTTTGGATGATTTTAAAGAATTAGTAAACAATGCACATAAATTAGGTTTTAAAGTACTTATTGACTGGGTTGCAAATCATACTGCATGGGATAATGTTTGGGTAAAAAGTCATCCGGATTTTTTCACGAGAAATTCCGAAGGTAATTTTGCACCTCCCGTAATAGATTGGTCGGATGTAATAGACCTTAACTATAACAATCATAAGCTTTGGAATTATATGACCGATGCAATGATTTACTGGATAAAAGAAACTGATATTGACGGATTCAGATGCGACGTAGCAGGAATGGTTCCTACAGAATTTTGGAATTATGCAAGAAAAAAATTGGACAAAGTAAAACACGTTTTTATGCTTGCCGAATGGGAGAATGAAGATCTGCACGAACGAGCATTTGATATGACTTACGCATGGGAAATTCATCACATAATGAAAGAGATCTATAAAGGAAAAATGAATGTATCTAATTTGGATACTTATCTCAAAAAGGAGCGAAAAAGATTTAATCCTAAAGCTTATAGATTGACATTCACTTCAAATCACGATGAAAACTCTTGGAACGGGACTGTAAAAGAAAGATTCGGTAAAGCCCAAAGAACCTTTGCAGTAATGACTTTTTTAGTAAAAGGGATGCCGCTTATTTACAGCGGGCAGGAAGCAGGATTGGATAAAAGATTATCGTTTTTTGATAAAGACTCTATAAATTGGAAAAAAAGTGACTACAGAAAAATATATAAAACTCTAATTGATCTAAAATTAAAAAACAAAGCTTTATGGAACGGAAATTACGGCGGCGAGATGCAAAGGTTAAATACAAATGATGATAAAAATATTTTTGCTTTTTTGAGAGAAAAAAACGAAAATAAAATTATTGCCATTTTTAACTTGTCGAATTCAAAAAAATTTATTACAATTGCAGGTAAGAAATTAATCGGTAATTATAATGTACTTTTTGATAAAAAAATGGAGACAATTGCCGACCAAATAAAGACAAAGCTTAAACCCTGGTCATTTTTAGTGTTTTATAAATAATTTTATTTACTCGGGTGGTAATGTAGACCTACTATGTAACTCTTATCACCCATTACTGACAGCGAATCTCGGGACTACCCCCACCGGGATTCGCTTATTTTTTTATTACCCTGTGAGCAATATCCCCGCGGTAATACATTCCTTGAAAATTAATTTTATTTATATTTTCATAAACTTTGTTTTTTACTTCTTCAAAATTAATTTCTTTTGAAAATGCAGTAACTCCTAGAACTCTCCCACCGTTAGTGACAATTTTATCACTTTCTTTTTTTGTACCCGCGTGGTAAACAATAATTGAAGTATCAGTAATGTTATTCAGTCCATTTATTTCAAATCCTTTTTCATATTTTTCAGGATATCCTTTTGAAGAAGCCACAACGCAGATTGAACAGCCGCCGTTGTATGTGACAGCATTTTTATCAAGTTTACCGTCAGAAGCAGAATATAATAATTTTAAGAAATCCCCTTCTAGTAAGGGCAGAACAGCCTGTGTCTCGGGATCACCGAACCTGCAATTAAATTCAATTACTTTAACGCCTGCTTTTGTTAACATCAAACCCGCGTATAAACAACCTATAAATTTGTTTCCATTTTCTCTCATTTCTTTTAATACAGGTTGAATGATTTTAGATTTTATTTCTCCCAAAATTTCATCTGTAACAATTAGCGCCGGCGAATAAGCTCCCATTCCGCCAGAATTTAGTCCAGTGTCATTTTCTCCTATACGTTTATGGTCTTGAGAGGAAGGCAGGCAGATGAATTTATCTCCGTCCGTAATTGCAAATATTGATGCCTCTTCTCCTTCTAAAAACTCCTCTACAATTATTTTATTTCCTGCAGAACCGAACTTCTTATCAAGGAATAATTCATCCAAACCGGAAAGTGCTGATTTTTTGTCTTCGCAAATCAAGACTCCTTTTCCGGCGGCTAAACCGTCTGCTTTAATAACAACCGGGTATTGTGTTTCATCAAAATATTTTTTTGCTTCTTCATATTGTTCTAATGAAAATTCTTTATAAGCGGCAGTGAGCACATTGTTTTCAAGCATTAACTTTTTTGCAAAGGATTTTTCCGATTCTATTCGGGCTGCCTGTGCCGAAGGACCGAATACGTTAATTCCCTTCCCTCTAAGAAAATCACTTAAGCCTGCAACCAAAGGGGCTTCCGGTCCTATTACAACTAACGATATTTCTTTTTCATTACAATAATTTATAATTCCGTCAAAATCGTTAAAGTCTAAATTAGTATTCTCACCGCACAATGAAGTCCCTGGGTTTCCAGGAATTATGTATAAATTTTTCAGGGTAGGACTTTGACTTATTTTTAATGCAAGAGCATGTTCTCTACCGCCTGAACCGACTATTGCAACATTCATTCTACTTCCGTCTTCATACAGAATTGAAATTCTTTACATAGCTGCTCGGTTAAAAAATCTCTTCTAAACTGTTGAACAAATTCATCTTCGGGTTTGGGCAGTTCATTTTTCTTGTATAATTCAAATACTTTGTAGATTGTATTTTTTATTTCATTTATATCTAGAGGATCAGTAAAAAATGCTGCACCATATTTTTGAAGAGCATTTTTAGCAGCACCTTCCGGGATGCACGCAATTACAGGTTTCTTTGCACCCGCATATTCATATAATTTCCCCGGTAAAAGAGCGTCAATATTTTTCTTATTACCAATCATAAACCAAAGAACATCACTCGAGATAATTTGTCTAACTGCTTCTTTGTGTTCTAAATAACCGAAGTCTTTAACAAACTCATCCAATTTCAGTTTCCTAACTAGTTTTTGATTTTCTTTTCTTAAAAATCCGATAAAATGAAGTTCAATATTCGCAGCAATTTCCGGTTTTTCTAAAGCAATTTCTTTGAAGGCTTGCAAAAAATATTTTGGAGTGTTGTATTCCATAAATATTCCGGAATAAGAAATTATTAGCCTGTTATTAGTTTTAGGTATGGGTTCTATATTTTCAAAATCTTTCGGGTCAAACCCGTGTGAAAGTATTGTAACATCTTCAAAGGATAAAAACTGGTAAGTATTAAGCAGTTTTTCTTTAATACTTCTGTTTGTTACAGTAATTTTATCGGCTTCTCTTAATGCACTGTATTCCATTTTCTTATTCATTGATTTATGGAATAAGGTGGGATAAAATGAGAAATAACTGTCAAACCAAAGGTCACGGTAATCTATCACCAAAGGAATATCAAATTCCTGCTTTAATTCAACCGCCATATTTACAGTTGAAAATGGAGGAGCGGTTACATAAATAATATCAAATTTTTCTTTTTTTAATATTTCTTTAGCCTTTACTAATGCTTTTTTACACCACCCAATTTTATTATCTGGAATAAAAAAAGTGGAACTTACGTAAGAAAAAAGTTTTCTTATTTTCTCTCTTGGAATTTTAACGGTTCCGTTCTTTTTTAAAAGAGAATTTATATCACCGCCGCCGACTCTTTCAATTCTAACGTTTGCTTCTTCAACTTCTTTTAATAATGAATTATCATGGGCATAATAACCAATATCAGATGTAGTCAGTACAGTTGGTTCCCAATTATAGTCTTTAAAATATTTAACAAATTTTAATGTTCGTTGGACTCCACTTAAACCCATTGGTGGGAAATAATATGAAATGACTAAAACTTTACGCATTGTTAATTGCACCCCGAAATAAAAAATTTATATTTATATCTGAATAATAAGAATTAAAGTAATTATAATGCACATAAAACTACTAAAATTTGTAAAATAAATTAAGAATGATAGTTTGGAGATTCCTTTGTGATAAAAATATCGTGAGGATGGCTTTCCTTCATACCCGCATCTGTAATTTTGATAAATTCCGCATTTTTTTGAAGATTTTTTATATTTTTAGTTCCGCAATAACCCATTGCAGCCCTAAGCCCTCCGGTTAATTGATAAACCGTATCCGATAAGAATCCTTTATATGGAACTCTTCCTTCTATTCCTTCCGGTACTAATTTTTTGATTTCATCTTCCGTATCCTGAAAATACCTGTCTTTGCTGCCTTTTTTCATAGCACCTATCGACCCCATTCCTCTGTACATTTTAAAACTTCTTCCCTCATACAGAACTTTTTCACCCGGACTTTCTTCAACACCTGCAAACATACCGCCGATCATAATTGAATCCGCACCGGCAGCAATAGCCTTTGGAACATCACCTGTTTGTTTGATGCCACCATCAGCAATTAACGGAATTTTAGTTGCTCCCAAAGCTTTTCTAACTTCCATAATAGCTGTTATCTGCGGCACACCAATTCCTGCAATAACTCTTGTTGTGCAAATTGAACCCGGGCCAATTCCAACTTTTATTGCATCAACTTTACATTTAATTAAATCAAGTGCAGCATCATAAGTTGCTATATTACCGGCTATTAGCTGCTCATTTTTAAATTTCTTTCTTATATCCTTAATAGATTTTAATACACCTAAAGAATGTCCGTGAGCAGTGTCAATTACTACCACATCAACTCCTGAATTGACAAGTTCTTGTACTCTGTCAGCAACATCAGCAGTAACACCTACTGCTGCTCCCACTCTTAATCTTCCATGCTCGTCTTTGCAGGCAAACGGGTGAGATTTTTTCTTTTGAATATCTTTGAAAGTTATAAGCCCAACTAACTTTCCCGATTTATTTACAACTGGAAGTTTTTCAATTTTATATTTCTGCAAAATCTTTTCTGCTTTTTTTAGATCAGTTGATTCATTGGCTGTTATCAGGCTTTCTTTTGTCATTAACTCATTTATTTTTGATTTCCTGTTCGGATCAAAACGTAAATCTCTGTTTGTAATAATTCCAACCAATTTAGAATTTTTATCAGTAATCGGTATTCCTGAAATATGATATTCTTTCATTATTTGCAAAGCTGTTTCAACTGTATCTTCTGGGCTTAATTTAATTGGATTTCTAATCATTCCACTTTCAGATCTTTTCACTCTGTCCACTTCTTTGCATTGAGATTCAATAGACATATTTTTATGTATAATTCCAATTCCGCCCTCTCTTGCAAGTGCAATTGCCATGGAGGACTCCGTTACAGTGTCCATTGCAGCAGAAATTAAAGGTATATTTAATTTTATTTCGGGAGTTAAATATGTAGAAATATCTACGTCTCTTGGGAGCACAGAAGATTTTCTCGGAACTAAAAGTACGTCATCAAAAGTAAGTCCCTCTAATATTTTTTTATTAGCTGCCATTTTTATATTCTATTATTATATTAGTTAAATTCTATAAATCCTTATTTAAAAGCAGAATAACCTGTAACATCTTCACCAATAATTAAGGTGTGCATCTCGTGAGTTCCTTCGTAAGTTTTCACTGATTCAAGGTTAGCAGAGTGACGCATAACAGGATATTCGTTTGAAATTCCGTTTGCTCCCAAAATTTCCCTGCTCATTCTTGCTATTTCCAACGCTTTTTCACAGTTATTTCGTTTAGCTAATGATACTTGTGTAAATTTTAATTGTCCTTTATCTTTTATACGTCCCAACTGAATATTCAATAATTGAGCTTTTGTTATCTCAGTTAAAAAATAAACCAATTTTTCTTGTGTCATCTGAAAACCTGCAATAGGTCTATCAAACTGTATCCTTGTTTTTGAATAATTTAATGCTGTTTCGTAACAAGTCATCATTGCTCCCACGACTCCCCATGCAATACCGTATCTGGCTTGATTCAAACACATAAGCGGATTTTTCAAACCTGTAGTTTTGGGTAAAATATTTTCTTCTGGTACAAAAACATCATCAAAAACCAATTCAGAAGTTACTGAAGCACGCAGAGAATGTTTACCCCTCATTTCCGGAGCTGAAAAACCTTTGAATCCTTTTTCAACAAGAAATCCTCTGACCTTTCCTTCTAATTTAGCCCAAACAACTGCAATATCGGCAATTGAGCCGTTTGTTATCCACATTTTGGCACCGTTTAAAACATAACCGCCATCGACAGATTCTGCTTTAGTTTCCATTCCAGCTGGATTTGAACCATGGTTAGGTTCAGTCAACCCGAAACAGCCGATTTTTTCTCCTTTTGCAAATAAAGGCAGCCATTTATTTTTCTGTTCATCTGAACCAAATTCAAATATTGGATACATTACAAGTGCACCCTGTACCGATGCAAAACTCCTTATCCCGCTGTCCCCCCTTTCAAGTTCTTGCATTATCAATCCGTAAGCAACGTTATTTAAACCTGCACAACCAAATTCCTCAGGTAAATTAGATCCCAAAAATCCCAATTCAGCCATTTTTGGTACCAAATGTAACGGAAAACTTCCTTCACTGTAATATTTTTCTATGATAGGTACAACTTCTTTTGAGACAAATTCCCTAACTGTGTTACGTACCATTTTCTCTTCTTCAGAAAGAAGTGAAGCTATATTATAATAATCAACACCTTTGAAGTCGTTCATAATTGTTTACTGTTACATTTTGATTAATAAGATTAGTAAATTTACAAGTTAACAAACCAGAATGCAAAAAATAACTTGTTAGATTCAGTATAAAACACAATTGGCAAAATATTAATTTTTTAGTTTATTCTTCCAAATAATAATTTCCTTTATTGCTTTTTTATTTTGCTTTTTATTATATAACGGATCGTACCCAAAATCTTTACCAGTAAAATCTTTTATTTTTGAGTATACTTCATCTTTCACGAACGGAAGTTTGCCCCGCTGCAAAATAGTGACTAATAATTCAAGACCTTTTTTCTTGTTTAGTTCTAATATTTTTGAAGCAATTTTATATTTGTTGTATTCATCTACCTTTTTAAAATACTTTTCAAGTAAAGAAATATCATTTTCTTTAGAAAGATATTTATCAATATCTTGCTCTGACATTGTGTTAAAATTTAAATCTTTCAGATTAGGATTATCCTCTTCTAGGTTAATTATCCTCTCAACTTTATTATGTTTATTATTGGAATGTTTAAATGCATTGCCTAATAGGTAAAACCCAAAAATGACTATAATAAGCACACCAATTCCAAGTGCAACTTTTAATAAAGCTCTTTTTCTTGCTTCTGCACGGAAGACATAAAGAAAGATAGCAACAATGATTAACATCAAACCATAAAAAGCAACTACGGTCGGTCCGCTTGGTAAATCGGCAGAATAAGACAAATATAGCCCCATAACACTTACAACCAAACCCATAGACCATCCAATTATTAATTGTTTCCAAAGTACATCGGTAATTAGCATTGATGTAATTGCAGGTACAACTAAAAATACAAAAACTAAAAGGACGCCTGCTGTTCCAACCGAGTGAGTTATTACAACACCGAAACTAACATAAAATAAAAAATCCCAAAAGCGTACACTCATTCCTTTTTTGTACGCTTTATCCGGATTTTCAGAAATCAGTAAGAATTGACGACGGTAAATAAAATGGAAAATACCGACAATAGAATATACAATAGCAGCATTACGTATAGTTTCCCATTTTACCCAAAGAATACTGCCCGTTAATATTTCTTTTATATGCTCGGCTCCGTGCGGTGCTTTATCTATTACTAAAATTGCAACTGCAGCCGCAATTGCATAAGCAATACCTATAATTGCTTCCTGCGGTATTTTTTCGTGTCTAAATCTAGATATTGAAAAAACTGCAGCACCAATAAATGTAAATAATAAAGAGAACCAATATGCACCTGTTGTGTCAGGCATTATACCGAATAAAAATCCAACGGTGGTTCCTAATGCTGCAATTTGTGCAAGAGCCAAGTCTACAAAAATTACTTTTCTTCTTATTACGTGAAGACCAAGGTATGAATGAATGCCGACCAAAATTAGACATTCAAAAAAAGCCGGAGCCATTATATCCCAAATACTTAAATTCATTTTTTACATCACTTAGTTATTATTGATAATATTATTTAACTTTTGCAAATGCATCATTTAATTTTTTTATCCAAAGATCAACTAACTTAAAAAAGCTTTCAGTGTTTGGCGCACCGTTAACAAACATTGGAACTATAACAGGTTCAGCCCCTACTTTTTTACAAATCCTTTTTACTTTATTTTCGTCAAAATAATTTGCAGCTAACAGAACTTTCACATGATTTTTCTTCATATCCTGAACTAATTCCTCAACGTGTTTAGGTGAAGGAGGAATACCCGGTTTGGGTTCCACATGACCGATCACTTCTATACCGAAAACATCTTTGAAATAAATCCAATTTTTATGGTAGGTAACAATTATTTTGCCTCGCAAAGGCAATGCTTTTTTCATCCAGCCGCCGAGATAATCAATCATTTTCTTTCCTTTATATTTTTTTGATTGGAGGAAATTTATCAATCGACCGTTGTAAGCAAGTTTAGTTAAGAGAGTTCCGCCCATTAGTTTTACAAGATATTTACCGAATGTTTTATTGTTAATCTCATTCTTAAATTTCTTTAAATTCTTTCTGTAAAATTCTGAATTTTTTGGATCGTTTTTTTCAAGTCCAATTTCAATGTTCTCAGCAACTATTTTTAGATTAAGAGGGTTAGTTGTAATGTGCGGATTACCGTAAATGTGTAAACCGCCTTCACTTCTTGAGAGTACAGTCGGCTTATCAAGTAAATTAATTCCGTCAAAAGCTGCTACAAACCCTGATTGCCCGGAACGAATTTTTCCATTTTTAGACATATCCACAAGAGAAGGCACCCACAGTTCCAAGTCCAAGCCTGTAGAGACAAATAAATTTGCTTTGCTTAGCATCACGGCGTAACTTGGTTTCGGACGAACAAAATGTGCATCCTGATCTCCTTGAACTATGTAATGTGTTTCAACTTTATCTCCCCCTATATATTTAACTATATTTGCATAAGTGCTTAGTGTTGTAACAACATTAAGTTTTTTTTGTGCTATTAATAGATTTGTACTTATCAAAACAGCTAATAAATAAATTATCTTTTTCATTTTTACCTCATTAATATCTATCATGTTTATGTGGACCTACTGCCCAAACCATTTGTAAACGTAATGTACTTACTGGATCCGTAATATCAGTACCATTAAGATAATTATACTGCAGACGCATTCTTACCCAATGGCTTTGCCACCAGGTTATGTAAGGTACAATTTGGTAAGAATACCTGGAGCTGTTATTTATTTCAAACGGTTGTGTATAATCAAAACGAGTGCCGACCTGCCACTGTTCTGCAAATTTATATTCTATATAACTGTAACCGCCCCAAGTTTTTATTCTGCTATTTAACAATTCTTTATTGGCATAATAGAGTTCTGTTCTCCACAAAAATGATTTATAGAGTGCCTGGTTAGCAGGCTGCCAGAATAATGTTAAATCGACTCCACCCAAAGTTGTGATCCTCGTGTCATCCAGAATTAGCTTATTATTTGTATCGTATCCCTTTAAATTATTTTTACCGATCATTCCCGTAAACCCTAATTCAAGATACGTGTTAGATGTTAAATCCCAGTAATTTTTAAAATGACCAAGTACTGAAGGGAATGAAAATAATTGTCCTGAAAAGAGATTATCATTTCGTCCGTTAGTTATTTGAATAATCAAGTTATTCGCATCGGAAGTAAAAGCAGGCATTGTCCAATCTAAAGAAACTCCAATTTGGTTGAGCCCGTCATCACCTAAAATTGTTTTTAAAGCAAGAGGATAGTCCTGTTGATCCAAAGAATGAACATGCCAGCGGTTTACTATTCCAAATTGCTGTCGAAATTTTCCTGCAGTTAAACTGACATTTGAAACAAATTTATTTAACGTAATATATGCTTCGCCAAGTTCAACGCCATCGGGATTAAATTCCACTATAGCTTTTGTAAAACTAAACGGATCGAGTCCGCCTTGAAAGTGTATGTCCATCTTTCTAAAAAATACACCGCTTCTTTCTGTTTTTGTAAAATTATTTTTGTTAGTAATGTACTTTCCGTACATATCACCTGTAACGCTTATTTCAGGATTTATTGCCTGTAGTGAACGTTGTCCGCTTTTAAACACTTTGGTTTTCTTTTTAGTAACTTTTTTTTCTGTAGAAACTGTTTTAGCTTCTTTTAATATTTTTTCTAATTCGTTTTGTTGAAACTTTTCTTCAAGTTTCTTTATCCTTTCTTCTAAACGAGCAATTTTAGTTGAGTCACTTTCCTGTGCATTAACTAATGTTGACGTTAAAAGAATAAATATCAATAATGATATAATCTTTTTCATAGCTACACTCCTTACTAAATATTAGTGTGGCGTTAATGTAATTTTTATATGTTGGTTAAGTAAATGGAGGAAATTTTAGAAAGGCGGAGCTTTGTTTTTGACTGTTAATCTGTCTACGTATTGAACGTGTTGGAATTTAGACCTGAAAGTTATTCTTTTTAAAAAAGGTACGGACAAATTAATTTTAATAATTATTGCCGTTAAGAATGAAACAAATGTTATTGTTAAAATAAATGCGGGACAATTATAATGGTTCTGCAGATCGGCCGGGTGATTATGTACAAATGGTATTGTTGCAAATTGGAATAAAAAAACAAGCGATGCAGCAAGCAACAATATTTTTGAATATTTATTAATTTTTTTCAAGATCTTTCAAATATTTTCGTAATAAAATAAAAAAACTTTATTTCAATTACTATTGAAATAAATAAATAAAACTGCAGAGAAGTATTTTGTTCTAGAAATAGGTGGTAAATATTTCATAGTCAAAATAAAATTTCATATATTTTGACTCTAAATTTTGTACAGAACTTCACCTATATAGCTTTCCGTCTTCGTTCCGCTATAGCGGAACTATGCCGGAATAAACGGAGAGGTGGGTGAGTGGCTGAAACCAACGGTTTGCTAAACCGTCATACTGTGTAAAGCGGTATCGCGGGTTCGAATCCCGCCCTCTCCGCACCGATAACAAAGTCCTCCAAAGGAGGGCTTTTTATTTTTTAAAGTGTTGGAAACGAAGTTTCCATAAGCGAAAAAAAATAAAAGGGAAGTTGCGTTAGCAACGGACTTTGTTATCGGTGACGGGTTTCCCTTTTGGGATCACCGCAGGTAATCCCCTAAAACCATTAAAATAGGCGATAATATTTAACTTGCCCACATCTTACTTTCTTGCAAATTCAATTAACTTATTATAATTACCAATATCAGCTTCACGAAGTACTTGTAAATATAATGACCGAGCCTCTCCTTTATGGACAAGGTCTTTTCCGCCCCAAGTAAAAACCGGTTTATCAAAACCATGATTAGTTATAATATCTCCAAGCAATCTTGAATGTCTTCCGTTACCGTTTGGGAAAAGATGAATTTTCACAACTCTATGACTAAAACGAACAGCAAATTCATCGCCTGTAAATGTATTATTCTCTACCCAATATTTACCGTCATCAATCAAATTTTTTAATTCAATTCCAATTTGATATTTATCAACACCGATATTCTTATTTGTATTTCTAAATTCACCTGCCCATTTCCAGACATCACCAAACATTCTTTTGTGTAAATTTTTAATAAAATCTTCAGTCAATATTTTTCCAAGTTTGAATTTATTTTTCAATGTCCATTCAATTGCTTTTTCATTATTTTGTTGTTCAAATTCATCTTGCTCGCCGCGCGTTGTAATTGTGATAATTTTTAACCCTTCTTTTTCATCTTCATCTAAAGGAGTTTGACCATTTATATATTCTATGTCTAATCCCAAAGATATCTCGGTAATTCATTTTTAATTTGTTCTGTTTTATCTTTAATTGCTTTTTGAATTCTCTCCGGAAGATTCTCTTGATCTTCCAAACTCATTGAATGAGATGTACGTAATACAATTTCTTTGGCAGCTTCATATGCCTGTTTTTCTATCATTTTTTCAAGAGAACCTTCTTTGGGAAGAAAAACATAAACAAATTTCATTTCCATCGCATCAGCAGCTTCTCTTAATTTGTTCAGAGAAATTGTACCGCTCTTCTCTCTTAGTTCGAGTTGATTAATATTTTGAAATGTAACATTAAGTCTTTTAGCTAACTGCTTTAGAGACATATTTAATGATTTCCTAATTGTATAAACCCAGCCTCTGGAAGGAGTTATAATAGAATTTGAAACATTTTGTAGTTGTTTTAATTTCTTATCAAGTTGATCAATCATTAATTTTTGTTTATCTGTTTTCATAATTTCACCTATTGCTTTCCCTAAATATAAAGCTATAGATTGAATTATGCAAGATATATTTCAATGTTTAAATTGATTAAATTTGGACATTTATCAACCTATCAATTGATAAATAAAAAAAGTATGGTCGCGTAAGCAAACATACTTTTTTATCGGTGACGGGCTTCCCTTTTGGGATCACCGCAGGTAATCCCGAAAAATATATTCTTAAACCTAAATTTTTTTTATTTTTTTATCTATCATAAACTTGGATTAAAGTCCTTCAGTAAGATTGTTTCTTCCTCTTGTCCACAATATTTTGAAGTAGTAAAATTATTATTCACTGTCACGGTACAACCGTGACAGCCTATACATTTTTTACTCTTTCTTCCTCAACTTCAGCACTTTCTTCTTTTCATTGTAATTTGCCAAGTCTGCTTCTTCAATTATCATTTGTTTGCCATCGGGAAAAGGGACACAAATATTAAAATTTTCTTCAACAGAATTTTCTAAAAAAGATAAAGCATTTTTAAGGTCAAGTATAACGGGCATTCTGTTGTGAATACCTTCCATAAATTCATTCGGCGGAACGGTGATAAGCGATGTGCAGACTTCACCATCTTTTACAAATGAAATAGCCGCTACGTAAAACAGCGGAATATCTTTTAAATAAATTTTATGCTGTACTTTCTTGTTGTTTACTTTCGGCCATTCATAAAAGGCTGTCATCGGTACAACAGCTTTGTTTTTCTCAAACAAATCTGTCCAGAATTTTTTTGTTTTTATTGTTTCAATGCGTGAGTTAAAGATGAGCGGTGATTTATCGGAAAATTTGATCCCCCACTTTGTAGTTGTTAGAGCTAATTTTTTATCATCTTTTACAAGCGTCATTATTTTGTTTGTGGGACGTATGTCTTCGGTTGGATATTCTCTCCCTTCTGTTCCGTCAATTATTTCGTACCCTTCCTCTTCCAGTGCATTTATAATTTCAAAAGGAACCTGTTTATTTTCAAATCTTCCGCACATATCAACTCACCAACGGAAGTTCGCTCCACACTGTAGTGTAGCGTTTTGAAAGTTTTTTCTGGTTCATCCACCAGCTTTTCACATTCACTCCGCAAGCGGCGGATTTAACCGTGTCCCTTCCCCAAAGATGATTTATTCTGTCTGCAGTTTTCATAAGCGCAAACATTTCCACAGTGGGCTGCGGTTTGAACAGATCGAATTGTATTGTGTTTTGTTTTACCAAATGATTGAACAGCACGCCGACTTTTTTATATTTATAGCCTTTGCGGAAAATGTCATCGAGCAGTTTGTGAGCGGTGTTTATAAGCTTGGGTGTGTAAGAGGACGGTATTTCAAGTCCCGCAGAAGCGGAATTAAAATACTGTCTGTCGTTTGTGAATCTGTTTGTCTCAATAAAAACCGCTACTTCCCCGGTTGCCAAATTTTGCCTGCGAAGTTTTGCTGCCGCAATGCTTACGTAATTTGCCAGAGCCTCTTTTATCAAATAAAGTTCTTCCAGCTTTTGCCCGAAACTTTTTGCACAGCAGATCCCTTTTTTGTCGGAAGTTTCCTCTTCAAGTTTCTTGCATGCAATACCTTGCAGTTCAAGCACTGTTTGTCTGCCAACCTTCGTCATATATTTTTGTATGAATTTTTCATCAGCATACTTTAATTCTTTGGCAGTGTTGATATTATAGGATTTTAAGAATTTTGTGTACTGCCTTCCCACCCCCCAAATATCGCGCACATCAATTTTGTCCAGCAGTTTGTCGACATCTTTGTGGTCAGTTAAATCGAGTACGCCGTTAAATTTATTTATTCTTTTTGCAAGATGATTAGCTGCTTTGCAGAGAGTTTTGTTCGGCGATATTCCCACGCTTACGGGTATCCCCGTCCACTGTTTGACTGTGTTTCTAATTTCTCTTCCATAATTTGCAAGAGAATCAAATGTGTAGCTGCTGATTTTTATAAACGCTTCGTCAATGCTGTAAACTTCAATTTCACTGCTGAAATTTTTCAGCGTGTCCATTACCCTTTGCGACATATCACCGTAAAGTGTGTAATTGCTGGAGAGCACCTGTATGTTATATCTTTTTACTATGTGAGGAATTTTGAATATCGGTGCGCCCATTTTTATGCCGATCGCTTTTGCTTCATTGGAACGAGAGATGACGCAGCCGTCGTTGTTTGAGAGAACCACAACGGGAAGCTTATTTAATCTCGGATTAAAAACTCTCTCGCAGGAGACGTAAAAATTGTTGCAATCTATCAGTGCAAAAATCGGTCTGCTCATATATTTTTTAATGAATGTAATACAAATGTTGCAACTCCCCAAACCTCAAAATTCCTTTCTCCGTTAACCTCGATAGCCGGGAAATTTTCGTTTTCCGCAACAAGATAATATTTATTTCTTTTTTTGCTGAATCTTTTAACAGTCAGTTCCCCGTCAAGATTGGCAATTATAATTGAATTGTTCTGCGGCTGAAGCGACCTGTCAACTATGAGCAAATCGTTGTGAAAAATACCCGCATTGATCATGCTTTCGCCGTTCACCCTTACAAAAAATGTAGCGGAAGGATGCTTTATGGCATATTCGTTAAGGTCTAGCTTTTGGTCGATGTAATCCTCTGCCGGGGAAGGAAAACCGGCTTGTATTTTTGTAAGAAAAAGCGGAAGTTTTACCTCTTTCAGCTCTTCAGGTATGGAGAATATTTCCACAATATTACCGTTTTTTTTAGTTTTTTTCTTCATTAATGCCTATTAACTTAACCGGCAATTTAAGGAAGATAATCGGGATTTTCCAGAAGGGTATTTTTGCTTGTTCCGTCATTCTGAAGGAGTAAAACGACTGAAGAATCTTCATTAAAAATAAACATTTAGATTCTTCGTCGTCCCGATTTCATCGGGACTTCTCAGAATGACATTTACTTTTCTAACTTTTAGAACCACACAGTGGAATACTTTTTCACTT
>CAZTZZ010000017.1:35715-42258 GCA_964617905.1 uncultured Ignavibacteriaceae bacterium
AATGACATTTACTTTTCTAACTTTTAGAACCACACAGTGGAATACTTTTTCACTTCCTTGGATAGTATTTTTGCATTATCTGTAATTGCATCCAGTCTTGCCCAGAAATTTTTGCCGTGGTTTTTCTCAACAGTGTGAACAAGTTCGTGCAAAATAACATAATCTACCAACTTATCCGGCAGTCTCATTAAGTGAAGATTGAGATTTATGTTGTTTTTATTAGAGCAGCTTCCCCACCTTGAGCGTAGATTTTTTATGAATAGTTTATTGTATTTGAAGCCGTATTTCTTTGCCAGGAAATTCACTCTTTCCGGCAGATATGTTTTTGCTTCTTTTCTAAGAGCTTTTACAATTCCTTCCCTTACCGCTTTTTGCACCTCCTCGCATCTTACATCAACACTTTGAGGATATTTAACATTGATCTGCTTTTTTGATACATACGTTGAAATTCTATCTGTACTAGTCGGGCAAATTTTTAATGTGTGTTCTCTGGTTCGGAATTGAGTTGACTCATCAAAAACCATTTTCTCGTTTTCAATTTTCTTCAGTTTTTCAATATTCTTTTTTATCCAATGTTTTTTTGAATGGACAAAATCCTCGGCGGTTTTGTAGCTGACATAATATGGAAGCGAAACAACGGTACCCGTTACAGGTCTAACTCTAATACTGATACTTTTTGATCGGCGGTTTTTCCTAAAAAGAATTTTGCCGAGTGAATCTATCTCTATAAGTTTTGAAGACATATAACAAAATTAAATATTAAACAGCAGCAAAATATCTTTTTCTGAATTTTAATGCCACATCAACCAGCAGAATCATTACCGGAACTTCTACGAGAGGACCTATAACTGCTGCGAATGCTTCACCGGAATTTATGCCGAATACAGCCACTGCAACCGCAATTGCAAGTTCAAAGTTGTTGCTTGCAGCAGTGAATGAAAGCGTAGTTGTTTTTTGATAATCGGCACCAAATTTTTTGCTCATATAAAATGAAATGAAAAACATAATTACAAAATAAAGTATAAGCGGAATTGCTATTCTTACAACATCCATCGGAATTTTAACAATGTATTCACCTTTGAGAGAGAACATTACAAATATTGTAAACAGTAAAGCGTATAAAGTAAGAGGACTGATTTTTTTTATAAATTTTCTGTTGTACCATTCTTTCCCTTTTGCTTTAAGAAGGAAAAATCTTGTAAACATTCCGCCAAAGAATGGAATACCAAGATATATCAACACACTTTTTGCTATTTGTCCTATTGCAATATCAACTTTGAATGAAGCGATACCGAGCCAATCCGGAACAACTGTTAAAAAGATATATGCAAATAACGAATAAAATAATACTTGGAAAATAGAATTTAATGCCACAAGTCCTGCGGCATATTCTCTGTCGCCGTTGGCCAAATCGTTCCATACAATTACCATGGCAATGCAACGCGCAAGCCCAATCATTATAAGCCCTGCCATATAATTTGGATGATCTTGCAGAAAGATTATTGCCAATGCAAACATTAATATTGGACCAATTACCCAGTTTTGCACAAGTGAGAGGGAAAGTATTTTTGTATTTCTAAAAACATCCCCAAGTTCCTCGTACTTAACTTTGGCAAGCGGAGGGTACATCATAACGATCAAACCGATTGCAATGGGAAAGTTTGTGGTACCGCTGCTGAATGTGTCCCAGAAGTCTGCAATCTTCGGGAACAAATATCCTGAGAAAACCCCGGTAAGCATTGCTAAAAATATCCAGAGTGTTAAATATCTATCTAAAAAATTAAGCCTTGATTTGTTTGGCATTAATTCCCCTTTTGAGCTGTCTCTATATAAAAATTGTAAAAATCTCTTTTTATCTCATCTCTCACTTTCCTGAAAACTTCTAGAATTTCTTCTTCAGTTCCGGTTGCATCAGCAGGATCATCAAAACCGATATGCAATCTGTGTTTCACATCTCCTGTAAACACAGGACAAGTTTCTTTTGCATGATCGCAAACTGTAATTACAAAATCAAATGAATCATTTAAAAAAACATTTACATCTTTAGGAATTCCCTTGCTTATATCAATTCCTATTTCGTTCATTGCTTTTACGGCATTTGGATTAACTTTTTCTTCTGCTTTTACACCTGCAGAGTAAACTTTAAGCTCACTGTCAAATGATTTCAAAAATCCTTCTGCCATTTGACTACGACAGGTATTCCCTGTGCATAATATTAATATTCTCTTTTTCACTTTAACCCTGTAACAGTAATACTGAATATCCCTTGTATGTTCTCCTTATAATCTTCCAATCCTTTTTCATCCAAGAACTCTTTAAGCACATTTTCAGGTATTTCAATTTTCTTTCTTTTTTTTATTCCAACATTTTTGAAGCCTTGTTCATTTATAATACCGAGGTATTCTGCTTCTTTTAATGCACCGGAGACACATCCCGCATACATTTCTGCCGATTTTCTTAACGATTCATTTAACTCACCTTTTATTACTATATCAGAGACACAAAAATGAGCTCCAGGTTTTAATGTACGATACATTTCTAAAAATGCTTTTTGTTTATCCGGTACAAGATTTAAAACACAGTTACTTATTACAACATCTATTGAATTATCATCAATCGGCATATTTTCAATATCACCGAGTTTGAATTCAACATTTCGATAACCAAGTTTTTCATTATTTCTATTAGCTTTACTCAACATTTCTTCTGTAAAATCCAATCCTATAACTTTACCGGTTTCACCGACTAATTGTCTTGCAACAAACACATCGTTTCCGGCACCGCTGCCTAAATCGAGGACAGTATCACCTTCTTTAATCCCTGCTAATTCGGTAGGTAAACCACAGCCCAAATTAAGATCAGCATCGGCGACATATCCGTCTAATTTTGTATAATCGTCATTAAAAACAGAATAATCCGTAATATCAGAAGTTCCGCAGCACGATGTCGGTCCGCAGCAATTCTCATCTCCCTTTGCAGCAATTTTACCATATTTATCTTTTACAATTTTTTTTAATTTATTATCACTACTCATTTTTTACTCCTTTTAACATTCACAAACTTGTTTAAATAATTTGTCAAATTCTTTTTTTGCTTTTTGTAGATTTTTATTATCAACACAGTAGCAAACTTTAGGACCCTCAAACTCTCCGGTAATTAGTCCCACTCTTTTTAATTCTTTAAGGTGTTGAGAAACTGTTGACTGAGACAATGGCAGAAGTTCTACAATATCACCGCACATGCAGGCGTTCAAATTTGTTAATATTTTCAAAATTTTAATCCTTGCTGGATGAGACAGAGCTTTGCCTACATCCGCCAGCCAAATGTCGTTTTTAGTGAACTCTTCTTTTTTAGAAAAAGCCATTATATAATTTCCTCTATCGTTAATCGTAAATATACGATGTATAAATATCATAAGCAAATTTCTTATATTATAATTCTTGCTTTGCAAAAAATATATTACTATTATTAAAAGTATAAATTAAAGCCTATTCATCAATATTTTTCTTAAATTATAGAAAATTTACTTACATAATTTCCTCAACTTTCTATTTTTTTTTGATAAACTAATTTTTACGAATAAACAAAAAGGAACAATTAAAAATGAATTCACAAAAAATTAAATTAATCTCTTTAAGATTTATTTTAGTCTTGATGTTTTCATTAATTTTAATTCAATGTGTAAATAATGACATTACGACAAATCCTGAACCGGAAGTAAAACATTGGAGTTATGATGGAGATACAGGACCTGCATTTTGGGGTGATTTAGATCCTGATAACTGGTTTTGTAAAAATGGCAAAAACCAATCACCTATTGATATTGTTACAACAAGTGTAATCTTAAGTGATGTACCAAATATTCAGTTTCATTATGAACCATCAGCATTAAAAATTGAGAATAATGGACATACAATTGAAGCAGTTGTTGACTCAGGTAGTTATATGATGATAAATGGTTTACAATATAATTTGATTCAATTTCATTTTCATTCTTTAAGTGAACACAAAATTGACGGTATGCAATATCCTCTTGAAGCACATTTTGTAAACCAAGCAGGGAATGGTGATTATTCAGTTATTGGAATATTATTTAAAGTCGGAGTAGAAAATCCTAATCTTAAACCTATATGGGATCATATGCCTTCAAAGGCAGAAGAAGAGTTTGATTTACATACCAATCTTAATATCGACAATATCCTTCCGTCAGACAGAAGGAGCTATCAATATTCCGGATCTTTTACAACTCCTCCTTGCACAGAAGGCGTAAAGTGGTTTATGATGAAATCTATTGTTGATATATCGCAAGCACAAATTGATACTTTTAAGGCTATATATGATCATAATTATAGACCGACACAATCACTAAATGCACGTCAAGTAATATTAGATTCAAACTAAGATTTTTTTTTATTAAAAGAGAAAATATGATTTTTAATAAATAGCTTTTAAATTGAGTCCATATTTTTTTAATTATAGGAATTTTATGGACTCAAATACTAATCTTTTTATCTCGACTGATAAAGATAAATTAGACATCCCTTTAATCCATTCATTTTTAACTAACTCTTATTGGGCAAAAAGTAGAACCATTGAGCAGGTTAGTAAATCAATTGATAATTCAATTTGCTTTGGACTTTTTCACAACGATGAACAAATTGGCTTTGCCAAACTGATAACAGACAAAGTTGTTTTTGCATATATTATGGATGTATTTATTGTTGAAGAAGAAAGAGGTAATGGCTACTCTAAAAAGCTGATGAAAGAGATATTAAATCATCCTGAACTGATCGGAATAAAAACCTGGTTCCTTGCAACAAAAGATGCACACAGACTTTATGAACAATTCGGATTCGAAAAAATAACTGAAACAAACAAGTGGATGAAAAAACAGACGAGAAATGACGGATAAAAAACTTAATATAACAAATGAGGATTTGATACTTTTAGAAGATTCCGATGTTCTATTACGAAAAGTTAATATTATAAAAAAGATCGAACGTCTGTTAGAGAATTCAAAATTAGAATTGATAAATTTTTTAAATAATAGTGACTTCAATTTACCCGAACAAATTGATTTAAATAAAGCGAAAATATCAAAGGGAGAAAGCTACAAAGATCTACCCTATTTGGTCTTGGACTTCCCTGCATTTTTCTCAAATGAAGATATATTTGCATACAGAACAATGTTCTGGTGGGGAAATTTTTTCAGTTCCACTCTGCATCTGCAAGGGTATTTTTTGGATAAATATAGAGAGAAGATAATAGATAATATCGATTTTTTATACAATAAAGATATATATATTTGCGTAAACAATACTCCCTGGCAATACAATTTTGAAGATGATAATTATGAACTTTTAAATAATAAGCATTATAATTTTATCAGCAAATGCAGGTTTTTAAAACTTAGCAAAAAAATAGAATTGAAAGAGTGGAAAGAAATCCCTTCCTTTAGTAAAAATTATTTTAAGCAAATTCTATCAATAATAAATGAGTAATTATGAGTTGGATAAAAGAAATCAATTATGATGAAGCCGATAATCAATTAAAAAAATTGTACAACAGAGTTAAAGGACCCGATAATAATGTTGATAATATTTTAATTGCGCACAGTCTCAGACCTCATACTCTGACGGGACATTTAACCTTGTATAAAAATGTCTTGCATAATTCTAACAATACACTGCCAAAATGGTTTTTGGAGACTATCGGTGTTTACGTAAGCCATCTGAATAATTGCAACTATTGTGTTGAACACCATTCAAAAGGATTAGCAAAATTACTTAATAATGAAGAAAAATTAGATAATATCTTAGAAGCAATTCAAAAAAGATCATTTAATAATGTAATTGAGCTAAAATACCAAAAAGCACTTAAATACTCAGAGAAACTAACCACTACACCAAATGACATAAAAGAAGAAGATATAATTGAATTAAGAGTCAACGGTTTTTCCGATGGTGAAATATTGGAAATAAACCAGGTTACAAGTTATTTTAATTATGCAAACAGAACTGTTTTGGGATTAGGGGTGAATACAAAAGGTGATATCCTTGGTTTATCGCCTAACGAAAACAGTGATCCAACAAACTGGAAACATACATAGTTATTAATACTTTCATTAAAGATTAATTAAATACTTATATATTACTTCATTAAAAGTGAAGTACCGCCATAGGCGGACTAGCATTCTCAGAATTACAATTTTAATTTTTTCTGTCATTCTTTCCCCTCCTGTCATTCTGAACCTGTCTGCCGACAAGGCAGGCTTGTTTCAAAATCTCCATTCTGTTCATCAGTTAGATTCTTCGTTCTTGGTCCTCAGAATGACAAATGTTAGATAACTGTCATTTCGACTGAAAGGAGAAATCTTTCACTAAAATATTTAAGGAAAGATTTCTCAGTCACTCATTTCATTCATTCCTTCGAAATGACAAAGACTACTTCATTTTTAGTACTACAAACGTGACGTCGTCATCAGGGTTTTTACCGCCAGTCCAATTACTTGCAGTAGTTTTCAAATGCTCAATAATTTCTTCT
>CAZTZZ010000018.1:0-42200 GCA_964617905.1 uncultured Ignavibacteriaceae bacterium
AAAGAACCTTCAAAACTTATGTCTTCTCTTTTTGCATATCTTATGTATTCCTGTGTTGAAGTATCGTCTATTTTAATCGGCATACCTGTTTTAATTGATTTACCTGCCAAAGTACCTGCCAGTTCTACTTCAAGTCCCTCGCCGATATATTTTAAAGATGTTTTGTTAGTTATTCTTTTTACTCTGAATTTTTTTTCAATTGGGTCGAATAATACCAAAGCAAAAGAATCCCAATTGATAAATGAATCCAATGTGTTTTGCAGGGCAAATAAAACATCATCAGAATTTTGGATGGGCTTTTCGGGTGATATTAGTTTTAATATTCCGTTCAGCCTTTTTTGAGAAATCGTATCGGAATACTTTTCTTCGAAGATTGTAATTAGAATTGTTATTACCCTGACAAAACTTCCAAGTACATAAATTGTTTCAATACCAAAAACATCTTCCAATAAAGAATCGAGAGCAAGAATGGCAATAAGGGAATTCCCGTAATAAAGCGGCACACCCACAAAACTTTTAATGCCTATCGGTGATTCATAATATCTGATAACATCAGCTTCGGCAGTGCTGGGAATGTGAGTTAAATGTTCGGGCTCACCTTTCTGAATTATTTTACTTAAAATATCATCTTCGATATCAAATTTTCTGTTTGCTATCTGTTTAGAACTTGAAACAAACTTTTCTACAGAAAGTTTATCATCTTCATTGTTATACCAAAAGAATATAGCCGTGTGTGCCGCATAAGCTTCTTTCAGTACGGTTAACATTTTTTCCAATGCAAATGAAAACTGCCCGTCCTGTCCTATTCCTTTAGGCACTTCTTCTCTTGCAATTTCTTCATACCTTTCTTTCAAGTCGGGTGGTTTTAAATCCGTTTTTGATGCTCTAAACTCAGGTCGGTAGTTATCCTGTGTTATTACTTCAATTTTCTCAGGTTTGGAAAGAATTTCAAATGATTCATTTAAATCGGGTGTCGGTTCTGTATGAGATACCTCGGGTTCATCAAAAGATTCTTTAAAATTAGGGTTGTATTTTGAGGAATCGCGAAGAAAAATTATAAAAGCAACATAAACAACAATTAATGTTGCGGCTATAATGCGAATGACAATATCATCTGTTAAAAACAAGGATACAGCTAAAACAGGTACTATAAGGAATATCAATATTCTTTTGCGCTGTATTCTATCCATAATAACTACTTTTTATACAAAATTAAAATGAAATATAGTTTTACTGTTTAATAATATCAACAATTATTAATAAAATGAATCTATTAACTATAATACAAATTATTCAATAAACTCATCAATTCTCTTCTTCCCCGCTTATTTATTGAGGAAAACACAAAGAGGTTTTTGCCGAATGTAAATCCGGGATAGTGTGCAATAATTCTTTTTTTTGCCTGCGCTAATTCAGATTGATTTAATTTATCAATTTTATTCAGAATAATTATGTAAGGAATGGATGATGCTTTAAGCAAAGCATTCAGTTTGTCATCCAGCTCAGTAGGTTTGTGCCTACTGTCAATTAAATGGAATGCAAACTCTACAAATTCAGATTTATTTAAAAAATCTTTAACTAATTTTGCCCATTTTTCTCTTTCTGTTTTGCTAATTTTAGCATAACCGTAGCCGGGTAAATCTACAAGTTTAAATTTTTCGTCAATCAGGTAATAGTTTATTGACCTCGTTTTACCAGGTGTGGAACTTGTCTTGGCAAAATTTTTTCTGTTCAAAAGTGTATTTATCAGAGACGATTTGCCAACATTTGATCTGCCGCAAAAAATTATTTCCGGTTTATCACTTTTATCAAGTTGATCTACCGTGTATGCAGATTTAATAAATTCTAATTTTTTGAACATAGAAAAAAAAAGAGCAACAGGCTTTGCCGGTTACTCTTTATTAAATTTGATTAAAGAAAAATTATTTGTCTTCTGAAGCAGTATCTTCTTCTTTAGTTCCTTTATCAGCTGGAGTTTCTTCAACAACTTTTGCTTCTTCTACATCTTTCTTGTCAGCTTTTTTAGTTTTTTCAGTTTTAACATTTTTTGTTTTTGGCTCTTCTTTTGCTTCAGCTTTTTCTTTTTTATTCACTTTATCTTCATTTTCAGCCTTGGCTTCTTTTTTCTCTTCGGCAGATTTATTTATAACATCGTTATAATCAACCAGTTCAATAATAGCCATCCTTGCAGCATCCCCTTTACGAGAACCAATCTTTACAAGCCTAGTATAACCGCCGGGTCTATCGCCTATTTTAGGAACTATTTCGCTGAACAATTCTTTAACAACTTCTTTATCATGAATAACTCGCATTACTTGCCTTTGGTTGTGAAGATCGCCTTTTCTTGCTTTTGTAATTAAAGCTTCTACATAACCTCTTGTTTCTTTTGCTTTAGCCAAAGTTGTTTTTATTCTTTTATGTCTTAGCAAAGAAGTTGCAAGTGAACTCATTAACGCAGCTCTATGGCTTGCTGTTCTTCCTAATTTTCTGCCCTTTACTCTGTGTCTCATTAATCAACCTTTAACAATATTTAATTTGATTCAACTTCATCATTGATATAACTATCAACGTCCATTCCGAATTCCAATCCGAAATTTTCAACTATCTCTGTCAATTCCGCAAGTGATTTTCTTCCGAAATTTCTGAACTTTAGCATTTCAGATTCGTCCTTTCTTACTAAATCACCCAGAATATCTATATCCGCAGATTTTAAGCAATTGTGTGACCGTACGCTTAATTCCAAGTCGTCAACATTTGTAAGAAGAATTTTCTTAATTCTTTCTCTTTCGCTGTCTTTCTCGCTTACTGCTTGTTCTTCTTCCTGATCGATATCAAAATTGATAAACAATTGAACGTGATCTCTTAAAACTTTTGCAGCTTCCGTAAGTGCATCTTCCGGTGTAATTGATCCGTCTGTTTCTACTTCTAAAACAAGTTTCTCATAATCGTTTCTATCTCCTATTCTAACATTTTCAATGTTATATTTTACATTGGTTACAGGAGTAAATATAGAATCGATTGGAATTACACCTATTGTCTGTTCCGAAGAAGTATTTTGAATTGCAGGCACAAAACCATATCCTTTACCAACAGTTAATTCAACGTCAAATTTTGCTTTTTTGTTTAATGTTGCAATGTGAAGATCGGGATTTAATATTTCAATTTCCGAACTGTTTTTTTGTATGTCTGCTGCAGTAAATTCTCCCTCGCCCTCAAATGAAAATTTGATGGCTTCCGGTTTTTTCTCCAATAATTTAATTCTTACTTGCTTTAGATTTAATATAATTTCTGAAACATCTTCAACAACACCTTCTACCGTAGTAAATTCGTGTAATACTTTTGAAAACTTTACAGATGTTATTGCGGCTCCAGGTAATGAAGAAATAAGCACTCTTCTTAATGAATTACCAAGAGTTACACCGTAACCTCTTTCCAAAGGTTGAAGTAAAAATTTTCCATATGTATTTGTATAACTTGCTTCGTCTAAAACCACTAAATCAGGAATTCTTAAACTTGTAACACTCATTTGTTAATCCTTTAACAATAATCTTAAAAATTTATTTTATTTTGAATAAAGCTCAACTACCAATTGTTCATTAGCATTAAGCGGTACGTCTGCTCGTTCCGGTATTTCGATAAATGTTCCTGCAAGTGCAGCTTTATCTACAGATAACCAAGAATAGGTATTGTCTTTTATTCTTTTTAATGAATCATGAATAGCATCTAATTTTTTACTTTTATCCCTAATTTGCACAACATCACCGGGTGTTACAATATACGATGGAATATCAACTATTCCGTTGTTAACATTAAAATGCCTGTGTCTTATTAATTGTCTTGCTTGCTTTCTTGATGAAGCAAATCCCAATCTGTAAACAACATTATCCAATCTTCTTTCTAATAATTTTACCAGGTTTTCACCTGTAATACCATTTTGTTTATTAGCTTTATAAAAGTAATTTCTAAACTGTGTTTCCAACAGTCCGTAAATTCTTTTTATTTTTTGTTTCTCTCTTAACTGAATTCCATATTCAGAAATTTTAGTTCTTCTTGAATTACCATGTTGTCCGGGTGGATAATTCTTTGTTTCAATAGGACATTTATCAGTAAAACATTTTTGACCTTTTAAGAAGAGTTTTTCTTTTTCTCTTCTACACAATTTGCATACTGAATCTTTATATCTTGCCATTAAATTAAATCTCCAAAAATAAATTATACTCTTCTTTTCTTAGGTGGTCTGCAGCCGTTATGAGGAATTGGTGTAATATCTTTAATCGAACTTACAATCAGACCAACTGTGTTTAATGCTCTTATTGCCGCTTCACGTCCGGATCCGGGTCCTTTTACAAATACGTCAACTCTTCTTAATCCAAGATCATAAGCTTCTTTAGCAGCAGCTTGTGCAGAAACTTGAGCTGCAAACGGAGTGTTTTTTCTTGAACCTTTAAATCCGTTTTTACCTGCTGATGACCACGAAATAGTATTTCCGTAAATATCTGTTATTGTTACCATCACATTGTTGAATGTTGCTTTTATGTGTGCAACACCGTTTGCGTCAACATGTGCTTTCTTTTTTGTACGTTTATTTATCTTAGCCAAATGCTTGCCTCCGATGAATCAAATTTATTTCTTAGTTGCTGCTTTCTTTTTACCTGCAACGGTTTTCTTCTTGCCTTTACGTGTACGTGAGTTTGTACGTGTTCTTTGCCCTCTTACGGGTAAACCTCTTCTGTGCCTAATTCCGCGGTAAGTACCAATGTCCATTAATCTTTTAATGTTTTGTTGTACTTCAGACCTTAATGCACCTTCAACTTTATAATCAGCTTGAAGTATTGCTCTTATTTGAGCAACTTCCTCCTCAGTTAAATCTACAACTTTTTTATCAATATCAATTTTAGCTTTCTTTAATATATCTGCAGATATACTTTTACCAATACCAAATATATACTGTAAACCAAAGAGTACTTTTTTATTTTTAGGTAAATCAACACCAGCTATTCGAGCCAAAATTATCTCCTTATTTTATTATCAGCCTTGACGCTGTTTATGTTTTTTATTTTTACAGATAACTCTTACAACGCCTTTGCGTTTAATAATTTTACAGTTATCACAAATTTTCTTTACCGATGCTCTAACTTTCATAGAGTCTCCATTATTTATATCTATAAGTAATTCTGCCCTTGGTCAAATCATAAGGCGACATTTCAATTGAAACTTTATCGCCGACCAAGATTTTTATAAAATGCATTCTCATCTTTCCGGATATATGCGCTAAAATTTCGTGACCATTATCAAGTTTTACCTTGAAATGTGCATTTGGCAGTGTTTCTAAAACAACACCGTCTACTTTTATTGGTCCTTGTTTTGCCATTATATTATTGTCAATATTTCCGGTTTATTATCTGTTATTAAAATAGAATGCTCAAAATGTGCAGAAGGCGAACCGTCTTCAGTTAAAATAGTCCATCCGTCATCTGCTTGAACAACATTGTATTTGCCTATGTTAATCATAGGTTCAATAGCAATGGTCATATTCTTTCTTAATTTTGCTCCTGTTCCCTTTCTGCCAAAATTTGGTATTGCAGGATCTTCGTGTAAGTATTTGCCGACACCGTGTCCGCACAAATCTCTTACAACTGAAAATCCGTTTTCTTCAACATAGTTTTGAACCGCAAAAGAAATATCGTGAACCCGGTTGCCTTCAATTGCTTTTTCAATGCCCAGATAAAGAGATTTTTCGGTTACTTCCATAAGTTTCTTTTTCTCATCTGATATTTCACCAACAGCAACTGAAAGTGCAGCATCTCCAAAGTAGCCATTTTTGTAAACACCCACATCAAGAGCTATTATTTCACCATTTTTAAGAACTCTGCTTCCGGGTATACCGTGAACAACCTCATCATCTACGGAAGCACAAATAGAAGCAGGAAAATCTATCGAACTTCCTCCTTGTGAATATCCTTTGAACGCCGCTTTTGCATTGTTACTAAGAATATAATCTTCTGCAATAGTGTCTAATTCACCGGTTGTAATACCCGGTCTAACATTTTTTTTCATCAGCTGCAATGATTCCGCTACTATTTTGCAGCTTTCTCGTATAAAATCAATCTCTTTCTTAGTTTTTATTAAAATCAAAACTAATCTTTATCTCCGGGTTTTTACTTTGCCCGATTTCATAAATCCGTCATAATGTCTCATTAACAAGTGAGATTCAACTTGTTGAAGAGTGTCCAAAGCAACACCCACAATAATTAACAAACTTGTTCCGCCAAAAAATTGAGCAAACTGCCCAGATACTCCGTAAGCTGAAACAAATGCCGGCAATATTGCAACAATGGCTAAAAAGAAAGAACCAGGTAGAGTAATCTTAGTTAAAATATTATCAATAAATTCAGATGTTTGTTTTCCAGGTCTTACTCCCGGAATAAAACCGCCTTGTTTCTTCATATTGTCAGCAACATCTTTTGGGTTGAAGGAAATTGCTGTATAAAAATATGTAAAAAATATTATCATCAATGCATAAATAAATGAATAAACAGGTGACGTGTAAATAAAATACCTGCTTAAACTTTGCAAAAAATCATTGTTTGGAAAAAACGATAAAACTGTATTTGGTATAAACATAATTGACTGAGCAAAAATAATTGGCATTACACCTGCTGTATTTACGCGCAATGGAATATATTGTGTAACACCACCATATACTTTTCTTCCAACAACCCTCTTGGCATATTGAACAGGAATCCTCCTGGTTCCTTGCGTTACTAGTACAACACCAGCAATAATAAACACCATAAAAACAAGTATAACAATCTCAATCACCAGACTTCTTGTACCGGCTGCTATCAATCTATATTCATCTAACATTGCAAACGGGAATCTATTAATAATTCCTATAAATATTATTAGCGAAATACCGTTTCCAATACCTTTATCCGTTATCTGTTCACCGAGCCACATCATAAATACGGTTCCCGATGTAAGAATTAGTATAGTGGAAACCGTCCACATCATACCCTGTACACCAACCGGAATTATAGGGGCACCCTGAACATTGATATTTAATAATCTAATTGTAACACCCCAGGCTTGCAGACCGGAAATTAATATTGTACCGTATCTTGTAAGCTGTGTTATTTTTTTCCTTCCGTCCTCGCCTTCCTGCTGTAACTTCTGGAAATAAGGAACAACTGCACCCATTAATTGAATAATAATAGAAGCGGAGATATAAGGCATAATTCCAAGAGCAAAAATTGCAGCATTTGAAAAAGCACCACCTACAAATAAATCATACAACCCGAAAAGGTTATCCGATGTTTGATTTCTAGTGCTTGCAGCTAATAACGATGCATCAACACCAGGCAAAGTAACATGAGCTCCAATTCTTACAATTACTAACAGAGCCAAAGTATAAATAATTCTTTGACGAAGTTCGTGTATTTTAAATACGTTTCTGAATGAATCAGTAAATTTTGACATATTCTACCGGATTATACTTTTTTTATTGTGCCGCCAGCGGCTTCAATTTTTTCTTTTGCTGATTTACTAAAAGCATTTACTTCAATCTGAAGTTTACTTTTAATATCACCGTTACCTAAAATTTTAACAGGTTGTTTTTTGTTTGAAACTAAACCTAAAGATTTCATTGTTTCAATATTTACAACACCTTCCTTTAATTTTTTATCATCTATCAGTTTTTGTATTGAAGCAAGATTAACCGGCTGATAATAAACTTTAAAAATATTAGTGAATCCAAATTTGGGGACTCTTCTTTGTAAAGGCATTTGTCCGCCTTCAAACCAGGCTTTATGCTTTGCACCCGAACGTGACATTTGTCCGTTGCTTCCTCTTGTTGCAGTTTTACCTCTTCCGGATCCTGCACCTCTTGCAACTCTTTTTCTGTTTCTTCTCGATCCTTTTGCGTATTTAAGATTACTTAGAATATCCATGATTAACCTTTACTTGTCTTCTTTATTTCTTCAACAGTTACTAAATGATTCACTTTTTTTATCATTCCTCTTATTTGAGGAGTATCGTTGTGAATCTTTTCCCAGTTCGGTCTTCCTAAACCCAATGCTTCAATAGTAAGCTTTTGGTCTTTAGGTCTGTCAATAACACTTCTTATTTGTTTTACTTTTATTTTGCCCATTTCCACCTCAATTATGCAGTGAATAAATCACTTACATTCATACCTCTTTTAGCTGCCATCTTTTTAGCATCGGTTAAATTAAGTAAGCCGCTTAATGTAGCTTTAACCTGATTGTGTGAATTACTTGATCCTAAAGATTTTGTTAATATATCCTGCACACCTGCTGCTTCTAACACGGCACGTACGCCTCCGCCTGCAATAAGTCCGGTACCAGGTGAAGCGGGTTTTAATAAAACTTTACCTGCACCATATTTTCCAATAATTTGATGAGGTATAGTTCCTTTATGCAGTGATATTTTAACAAGACTTTTCTTAGCATCATCAATTCCTTTAGAAATTGCATCAGTAACTTCGTTGGCTTTTCCTAGTCCCACTCCCAAAATACCATCTCCGTTTCCAACAACAACAATTGCATTAAAGCTGAATCTTCTCCCGCCCTTAACAACTTTTGCTACTCTGTTAATTTCTACAACCTTTTCTTTTAAATTCTCTACGTCTGTTGCTTTAATTGGTTTCAATTTTTCTCTCTAATGATTTATTTATTTAATTATTATACAAAATATTTGCTGCCGGGAGAGGATTCGAACCTCTACAGACGCCTCCAAAGGGCGTAGTCCTGCCATTAGACGACCCGGCAAAACTAAAATTCCCACTCATTAGAACTTTAGACCTCCCTCACGTGCGCCATCAGCTAAAGCTTGAACACGTCCGTGGTATTTATATCCGTTTCTGTCAAATACTATTCTGGATATTTTATTATCTAAAGCTTTTTTTGCAAGTAAGTTGCCGACAATTTTACTTTTTTCAATTTTACTTTTAGCTCCTTTTAAATCTTCGTTTATTTCCTTTGAAAGCGAAGAAGCAGAGGCTAAAGTTTTACCATCCGAATCATCTATTAATTGAGCGTAAATATTTGATAAGCTTCGGTAAACAGTTAATCTGGGTACGCTTGATGTTCCCGATATATGTTTTCTTATCTTAATTTTTGAACGCATTCTTGTGTTTATATTTTTTTTACTCATCTTTTAAATTTCTCCACTAAAATTAAGCACCCGCAGTTTTACCTGCTTTCCTTTGAATTTGTTCATCAGAATATTTTATGCCCTTGCCTTTATATGGTTCAGGTTTTCTAATTGATCTTAATTTAGCAGCAACCTGACCGACTAATTGTTTGTCAATACCTGTAATTACAATCTGTGTTTGTGTGGGCGTCTGTAAAGTAATTTCATCCGGAGGCATAAAATAAATAGGGTGCGAAAAACCAATATTCAATAATAAATTTTTACCTTTCATTTCGGCCTTATAACCAACACCTACAATATCCAAAGTTTTTGAATATGCAGTATGCACACCCGTTACCATATTCTGGATTAATGCACGTGTTAACCCGTGTAAAGCTCTGTGCACTTTTGTATCATCAGGCCTTGTTAAGACAATTTCTTCTTTTTTTACATCTATAGAAATATCAGAATTAAAACTGTTTTTTAACTCTCCTTTTGGTCCTTTAACAGTTAAAGAACTGCCTTCTTTAACAATTGTTACACCGTCAGGAATTTCTATTGGTTTTTTACCTATTCTTGACACTATTCAAACTCCGTTATAAAATTTACCATATATGGCAAATTACTTCGCCACCAATTGATTCTTTTCGTGCTTGTTTTTCTGTCATCAAACCTTTTGACGTAGAAATAACAGCAATACCTAAACCATTTAAAACTCTCGGTAAAGTATCAGCACCTTCATAAACCCTTAAACCAGGTTTACTAATCTTTTTCAATCCGCTAATAGCTGCTTTACCGTTTATATATTTTAATTTAACGTCGATAACATTTTGCTTGTTATCTTCAATCAAATCATACTCTTCAATAAAATTTTGTTGCTTTAAAATTTCAACCAAACTTAATTTCATATTAGAAGAAGGTATTTCTACTCTTCTTTTTTTAGCTGAGCTTGCATTTCTAATTCTTGTTAATAAATCCGCAATTGGATCTGTTACAGGCATATATTATCTCCTTCTACCAACTTGATTTTTTTAATCCGGGTATTTCGCCTTTTAAAGCCATCTCTCTTAGCACAAGTCTTGAAATACCAAATTTTCTGTAAAATGATCTTGCTCTACCAGTGAACATACATCTGTTATTTAGTCTAACAGGAGAAGAATTTTTTGGTAATTTTTGTAAAGCTTCAAAGTCGCCATTCTCTTTTAATTCTTTTCTCAATTTTTCATACTTTTTTACAAGTCTTACTCTTTTTTCTTGTCTTGCTATTAAACTTTTACGAGCCATTTATTCTCCTAATTAAGCTGTTTTAACTTCTTTTTTTACAAATGGGAAGCCGAATGCCAATAGTAATTCATAAGCTTCAGCATCACTGTTAGCAGTGGTAACAAAAGTTATATCCATTCCTAAAATTTTATTTACTTTATCGATATCTATTTCGGGAAAAATAATATGTTCTTTAATACCTAATGTATAATTACCTCTTCCGTCAAAAGATTTATCAGATAGTCCTCTAAAATCTCTCACACGCGGTAAAGCAATGTTTATAACTCTGTCTAAAAACTCATACATTTTGTCGCGTCTTAAAGTTACAATCGTGCCTATTTTCATTCCTGCACGAAGTTTAAAATTAGAAATAGCTTTTTTAGCAGTTCTAACGCTCGACTTTTGTCCGGTAATAGTTTCAATACTTTTTATTGCTTCGTCAAGTACTTTTGAATCAGCAACAGCCGCACCAACACCCATGTTCAAAACAATTTTTGAAAGTTTAGGTACCTGCATAACACTCTTATAATTAAATTTTTTCATAAGAGCCGGTACTATTTCTTTTTTGTAAACACCTTCAAGTCTTACAGGAATTTTAACCTGAGCAATAGTTTTTTTTGCTGCAGATTTTTCTGTTTTTACTTTAGGTGTTTTTGTTTTTTTATTTTTTTGTTCTTTTTTCTCAGCCATCTTCAGATAAAAACCTTATTTGAATTTAAATCATTTCTCCACTTATTTTACTAACCCTTGCTCTTTTCTTTTTACCGGTTTTTTCGTCCAGTATTATTTGAGCGCCAATTCTTGTTGGTTCGTTAGATTTAGGATCTAACAACATAACATTAGATATATGAATAGGTGCTTCCTTCTCCATTATTCCTCCCTGAGGATTATTTTGAGTCGGTTTTGTATGCCTTTTTCTAATGTTCACACCTTCTATAATTACTCTGGACTTTTTAGGAAATACTTTTAATATTTTACCTGTTTTTCCTTTGTCATTACCGGCAATTACTACTACATTATCATTTTTGTGTATTTTAACTTTCATTGATAATCCTTATAAAACTTCTGGTGCAAGAGAAACAATTTTCATATATTGTTTGTCTCTTAATTCCCTTGCAACAGGACCAAAAATACGTGTTCCTCTGGGTTCATTTTGGGCGCTTAATAATACTGCCGCATTTTCATCAAACCTTATATATGAACCGTCTTTGCGTTTAATTTCTTTTTTAGTTCTTACAATTACTGCTCGAGAGACTTCACCTTTTTTTACATTACCGTTAGGAATAGCAGCCTTTACTGATACAACTATTAAATCGCCAATGCTTGCATATCTTCTTCCGCTGCCGCCAAGTACACGAATGCATCTTACCTTTTTGGCACCGGAATTATCCGCAACTACTAAATTTGTTTCTTCCTGAATCATTTTATACTACTCCTTATTAACTACTTGGCTTTTTCAATAATTTCAACTAAACGCCATCTTTTTTTAGCACTTAGAGGACGAGTTTCCATAATTTTAACTTTATCACCAATTCTGCACTCACCTTTTTCATCGTGAGCCATAAGCTTTGTAGTTTTCTTAAAATACTTCTTATAAATAGGATGCGGAACTTTTCTTTCTATTGTAACAGTAATTGTTTTATCCATTTTGTCGCTAACAACAGTTCCGATTCTGGTTTTTCTTAAAGCCCTTTGTTCCATAATTAAGCAGTAACTCCTTCTGTAGTATCTACGGTTTTATCTTCAGTAGATTCCATTTCTTTTAAAATTGTTTTCATTCTTGCAATATCACTTTTAGCAATTTTTAATTTTGATGTATTAGTAAGCTGTTTAAGCTGATGTGCAAAACGTAAATCAATTATATTTTTTTCTTCTTCAGCTATTCTTTTTTTAAGCTCTTCTTTTTTTAATTCTCTTACTTCATGGGCTTTCATATCTATTTCCTTAAATAGCAAATTATTGTTGTAAATCTGGTCTCTGCACAACTTTTGTTTTAATAGGTAATTTATAAGAACAGCTTTTTAGTGCTTCGTATGCCAATTCTTTAGGAACACCTGAAACTTCGAACATAATTCTACCCGGTTTTACAACTGCTACCCAAAATTCTGGTGCGCCTTTACCTTTACCCATTCTAGTTTCCAATGGTTTCTTAGAAACAGGTTTGTCAGGAAAAATTCTAATCCAAACTTTACCGTCTCTTTTCATTTTTCTTGAGAGAGAAACACGACATGCTTCAATTTGTCTGCTTGTAATCCAATGAGGTTCTAAAGCTTTTAGTCCAAAATCTCCGAACGATATGGTACTACCGCGCTGTGCTTTACCGGTCATTCTTCCTCTTTGTGATTTTCTAAATTTTACTCTCTTCGGCATTAACATGATTTTAAAATCTCCAAGTAATTAGTCTGTAACTCTCTTATCTAAAATTTCTCCGCGGCATATCCATACTTTTATGCCGATCGAACCATAAATTGTTTCCGCTCTTCCGTTGGCGTAATCAATATCGGCTCTTATAGTATGCAAAGGAATTCTCCCTTTTTTGTATTGCTCCGTTCTTGCCATTTCTGCGCCGCCTAATCTGCCTGAGCACATAATTCTTATTCCCTCAGCTCCCATACGCATACTGGCTGTAATAGCCATTTTCATTGCTCTTCTAAAGGACATTCTTCCTGATAATTGGTGAGCTAAATTTTCAGCTACCAAATAAGCATCCAATTCAGGTCTTTTAATTTCTGTAATCTGTACCTTTACTTCTTTTTCAGTTATACTTTTTAATTCTTGCTCTAATTGTGTTATTTCTTTACCGCTTTTACCAATAACAACACCAGGTCTTGATGTATGAATTGTTAATAATATTTTTTTGGTAGTTCTATCAATTATTAATTTAGAGATTCCTGCTTTTTTTAATCTGTTTCTAACATATTCTCTTATTTTTGCATCTTCTTTTAGCTTGGATGCATAACTATTTTTTTCAAACCAGTTAGACTCCCAACCTTTAATTACGCCAACTCTAAATCCTAATGGATGTGTTTTCTGTCCCAAAAATTATCCTCCTAATTTTCTGCCTTCGTAGCAACAATTATAGTTAAATGACAAGATCTTTTTCTAATTCTGTAAGCTCTTCCCATTGCCCGCGGCATAATTCTTTTAATTGTAGGTCCCTGATCAACAAAAGCTTCTTTAACAAATAAGTCTGCAGGATCTGTTCTAGTTGATTCTTCGCTATTCAACAAATTTGCTACAGCCGATCTTAATGTAGTTTCAACATCATTTGAAGCATGTTTTTGATGAAAATGAAGAACTTCAATCGCTTTTTCAACCGACATACCACGAATAAGATCAACTACTAATCTCATTTTTCTTGGTGATGAAGGTATATATTTATTTATTGCTCTTGCTTCCATAATATTCAAATTTCCTTAAATCTTTATTTACCTCTTGCAGCTTTTTCTGCTTTGGTTCCTGGGTGTCCTCTAAAAATTCTAGTAGGAGAAAACTCTCCAAGTTTATGACCAACCATATTCTCAGTAATATAAACAGGTATCATTTTATTCCCGTTATGCACAGCTATTGTGTGACCTACAAAGTCAGGTGTAATTGTTGAAGCACGAGACCAAGTTTTAACAATTTTTTTCTGATTAGATTCATTTAGCTTATTTATTTTGGCATTAAGCTTATAATCTATATATGGTCCTTTTTTTACTGAACGTGGCATAAATTTTCTCTACTTTTTAGTCCGTTTTTTTATAATATATTTATTTGATTCTTTTTTATGTTTTCTTGTTTTCAATCCTTTAGCAGCTTGACCCCAAGGTGATACTGGATGCCCGCCACCTGAGGATTTACCTTCACCGCCGCCCATCGGATGATCTACAGGGTTCATAGCAACACCTCTTACTTTAGGCCTTCTTCCTTTCCATCTCATTCTTCCTGCTTTTCCCCAGTCAATATTTTCCTGTTCAGTGTTACCAACTACTCCATAAGTAGCCATACATTCTAAAGAAATAAGTCTTACTTCACCCGAAGGCATTTTTAATTGTGCATATTTACCTTCTTTAGCCATAACCTGAATTGCAGCTCCTGCACTTCTACCTAATTGACCACCTTTGCCAGGTCTCATTTCTACGTTATGAATCATACTTCCCAAAGGCATATCTTTCAAATACATTGCATTTCCAACGCTAATTTCACTTCCGCTGCCTGAAACAACAGTTGTTCCAACTTTCAATCCTTCTGGCGCAAGAATATATCTTTTTTCACCGTCAGCATAGTTCAGTAATGCTATTCTGCAGGTTCTGTTCGGATCATATTCTATTGAAAATACTTTAGCCGGAATTCCGTGTTTATCCCTTTTAAAATCAATTATTCTATATTTTCTTTTGTGTCCGCCGCCTATATGTCTTGAAGTAATCCTTCCTTTATTATTACGTCCGCCTGATTTCTTAAGAGAAACAGTTAACGATTTTTCAGGAGTAGTTTTTGTAATCTCATCAAAAGATGAGCGTGACATAAATCTGGTACCCGGTGTTCTTGGTCTTAATTTTTTAATAGCCATTTTTATCTATCCTAAATAACAATATCTATACTTGTTCAAATAATTCAATTGTATCCCCTTCTTTAAGGGTAATTATTGCTTTTTTATATTTTGCAGTTTTGCCTGTAAAACGTCCGCTTTTTCTGAACTGGGTTTTAGTTTTGCCTGCATAGTTTAATGTTTGAACATTTACAACTTTTACTTGAAATTTTTTTTCTATTGCTTTTGCAATCTCAATTTTGTTTGCAAGGGGATTAACAATAAAACCATATTTCCCTTCATCAGCAGATAGATTGGTCATTTTTTCTGTAATCAAAGGTTTTATTAATATTTGATGCATTTTAGTTAACCGCCTCTGTTTTAGTTCTAAAAGTATTTATTATATCTTCTACAGCACTTTTTTGAATTATCATCATTTGATTATTCACTATATCGTAAGTAGACGCTTTATCAGCTTCTAATACTTTTATTTTAGGTATATTTCTACCGGATTTATAAACACCGGTAAGATTTCCCTTTGTTAGAATAAGAACCTTTTTACCCTGAACTTTTAAAGCGTTTAATATTTTTATAAGTTCTTTTGTTTTAGGTTCATCAAAATTAAAATCTTCAACAATCATTAATTGTTCGTCTTTAACTTTATAACTTAAAGCAGATTTTCTTGCAAGACTTTTTACTTTTTTAGGTAAATCTTGTCTGTAATTTCTTGGACGTGGACCAAAAATCGTTCCACCGCCTACCCATAAAGGAGATCTGGTTGTACCTGCTCTTGCGCCACCTCTTCCTTTTTGCTTAAAGGGTTTTTTACCTCCGCCTCTTACCTCACTTCTTTCTTTAGCTTTATGCGTTCCCTGTCTTTGGTTAGCTAAATAAGATTTAACGGAAAGATAAATTGCGTGATCGTTCGGTTCAACACCAAAAATATCATCGGCAAGTTCAATTTTTTCTCCTGCTGCCTTTCCGTCTGTTTTATATACTTCTAATTTCATAATCTATATTATTTCTTTTTTAAAAAGCTTATTGCTTAATCAATTCTACAATTGTATTTATTGAACCAGGAACCGAACCATTAACTAATATTATGTTTTCCTCTGGTATTACTTTAACAACTTTCAAATTTTTAACTGATATATATTTACCGCCTGTTCTTCCTGCCATTCTCATCCCTTTTAATACTCTTGATGGATCTGAACTTTGACCAATAGAACCCGGCGCTCTTAATCTATCGCTTTGACCGTGTGTAGTACCACCAACACCGCCAAACCCGTGTCTTTTCATTACACCCTGAAAGCCTTTTCCCTTACCTTTAGATCTAACTTTAATTTTTTCACCTTCAACAAAATAATCTGCTTTAATTTCATCACCTACTTTGTATTTAGATGTATCATCAAAACGAAATTCTTTTAAACAAGCAGTCGGGTTAACATTATTTTTTTTAAAATGTCCTAAAATTGGTTTATTCAAATTCTTTTCTTTTTTTGTTCCGAAGCCAATTTGTAAGGCTTCATAACCATCTTTTTCTTTTGTCTTAATAGTTACAATTTTACAAGGACCCGCTTTAATAGCAGTAACAGGTATCATTTGACCTTCTTCGCCAAAAATACTTGACATTCCTATTTTTCTACCTAATATACCCGACATCATTTCTCCAATTTCATTAAAGCTTTATCTCGATATCTACACCCGCCGGAATATCTAATTTACTAAGAGAATCGACGGTTTTATTATTAGAATTATGTATGTCAATAATTCTTTTATGTACACGTGTTTCAAATTGTTCACGTGATTTTTTATCAACGTGTGGAGACTTCAGCACAGTGTATAAAGTTCTTTTTGTAGGTAGCGGAATTGGTCCAGAAACCACAGCACCTGTACTTCTTACTGTCTTTATAATTTTTTGGGTTGATTTATCAATCAATATATGATCATAAGATTTCAATTTTATTCTTATTTTCTGTCCAGCCAATTAAAGTCTCCTTCAAGTAAACGTTAACAACAGAAAAGGGAGAAAATCTCCCTTTCTGTATAGAATTATTTATTATTCAATAATTTTAGTTACAACACCTGCACCAACTGTTCTGCCTCCTTCTCGGATAGCAAAACGTAAACCTTCTTCCATAGCAATATCTGTAATAAGCTCAACGCTTAATTTTACATTATCACCTGGCATTACCATTTCAGTACCTGATGGTAATGTAGCAACACCGGTTACATCAGTTGTTCTAAAATAGAACTGAGGTCTATAACCATTAAAGAATGGTGTATGTCTTCCACCTTCATCTTTTGAAAGAATATATACTTCACCTTCAAATTTATGGTGAGGTGTAATAGAACCTGTTTTAGCTAAAACCATTCCTCTTTGTATTTCTTTTTTGTCAACACCGCGTAAAAGTATACCGGCATTATCACCTGCCATTGCTGATTCAAGTTCTTTTCTGAACATTTCTACACCGGTTACAACTGTCTTTTTGTGTAAACCTAAACCGATAAGTTCAACTTCTTCCTGAATTTTAACCTGACCTCTTTCTACTCTACCAGTTGCAACTGTACCTCTACCTGTTATTGAGAAAACATCTTCAACGGGCATTAAGAATGGTTTGTCTGTATCTCTTTCTGGTACAGGTATATATGAATCAACTGCATCCATAAGTTCCCAAATACATTTGAATCTTTCATCATCGGCACTAGCACTTGATGTAGCAGCTTCTAATGCCTTTAGAGCTGATCCTTTGATAATCGGTATATCATCTCCTGGAAATTCGTACTCAGTTAAAAGTTCTCTTAATTCAACTTCAACTAATTCAATTAATTCTTCATCATCAACCATATCAACTTTGTTCATAAAAACTACAATTCTTGGAACACCAACCTGACGAGCTAAAAGGATATGCTCTCTTGTTTGAGGCATTGGTCCGTCAGTTGCAGCAACAACCAAAATTGCACCGTCCATTTGTGCAGCACCGGTAATCATGTTTTTAACATAATCAGCGTGACCGGGGCAATCAACGTGAGCATAGTGTCTATTCTCTGTTGAATATTCTACGTGAGCGGTTGCAATTGTAATACCTCTTTCTCTTTCTTCAGGGGCATTATCTATACTATCAAAAGTTCTAGTTTCTGATAAGCCCTTGTTAGCGAGAGCCATTGTGATGGCAGCCGTTAATGTGGTTTTACCATGGTCAACGTGACCAATTGTACCTACGTTAACGTGAGGTTTACTCCTATCAAATTTTTCTTTAGCCATCTTTATCTCCTTTAAATGTTAATGCTTTTATAATTCTTTATACTGTAGTTTCAGTTTTCTTTCCAATAGTTTTTTCTGCAATTTCATCTGAAATTGATTTTGGAACTTTCAGATAATGTAGAAATTGCATTGAATAAATTGCTCTTCCCTGAGTCATTGACCTTAAAATGGTTGCATAACCAAACATTTCTGAAAGAGGTACTTCTGCTTTAATAACCTGTGCATCTTTTCGTGCAGTAAAACCTTCAATTTTACCTCTTCGTGAATTAAGGTCTCCCATAACATCACCTAAATATTCTTCTGGAGTTACTACTTCAACTGACATTATTGGTTCTAATAGAACGGGTTTTGCTTTTCTTGCACCGTCCTTAAAAGCCATAGAGCCGGCAACTTTAAATGATAGTTCATCAGAATCTACATCGTGATAAGAACCGTCATATAGCTTTGCTTTAATATCTACTACAGGAAAACCTGCAACAACACCGTTTCTCATAGATTCTTCAATACCTTTTGAAACAGCCGGAATATATTCTCTTGGTACTGAACCCCCGACAATAGCATTTTCAAATTCAAATCCTTTACCAGGTTCATTTGGTCCAAGTTCAACCCAAACGTGACCGTACTTGCCTCTACCTCCGGATTGTTTGACGAATTTTCCTTCTGAGTTAACAGTTTCACTAATTGTTTCTCTATAAGCTACCTGTGGTTTTCCAATATTAGCGTCAACTTTAAACTCTCTTTTCATTCTGTCTACAAGAATCTCAAGATGAAGTTCACCCATTCCGCTAATAAGGGTTTGACCTGTTTCATCATCAACTTTAATTTTAAAAGTAGGATCTTCGTCTGATAACTTTACAAGTGCTTCAGAAAGTTTGTCCTGATCAGATTTAGTTTTTGGCTCAATTGCTATTTGAATAACAGGTTCCGGAAATTCTATTTGTTCTAGCATTACAGGCTGATCCACTGTACATAAAGTATCACCTGTTTTTGTAAATTTTAAACCTACAGCTGCTGCAATATCACCTGCTCTAACCTCTTCCATTTCCTGTCTGTGATTAGCATGCATTAAAAGCAGTCTGCTAATTCTCTCTTTTTTACCGCTGACAGAATTATATATATATGACCCTGATTTAAGCGTACCGCTGTAAACTCTAAAAAAAGTTAACTTACCCACAAACGGATCGGTCATAATTTTAAAAGCTAAAGCCGTAAATTTTTCGTCTTTATCAACCTTTCTTTTTATAGTATCCTTAGTATGAACTTGTATAGCTTCAATTTCTTTGGTTTCAATGGGAGAAGGAAGAAAATCAATAATAGAATCAAGCAGCTTTTGAACACCTTTATTCTTAAAAGCAGAACCGCAAATTACAGGAATTATTTTTAATTCAATAGTTGCTTGTCTTAAAACTTTCATAATTTCATCGGGTGTAATTTCTTCACCCTCTAAATACTTTTCTAACAGTGAATCATCAACGTCTGAAACTGCTTCAAGCATTTCTGTTCTGTATTTATTCGTCAGTTCTTTTAAATCTTCGGGAATTTCAATTTCATCATATGTAGCTCCGAAAGTTTCTTCGTGATACATTCTTGCTTGCAGTGTCACAAGGTCAATAATTCCGCTAAACATATCTCCTTCACCAATTGGTAGATACAATGGAATTGCATTAGCACCAAGCCTGTCTCTCATCATTTGAACTGCAGCATAAAAATCAGCACCAGTTCTGTCCATCTTATTTACAAAAGCAATACGAGGCACGCGGTATTTATCAGCTTGACGCCATACTGTTTCAGATTGTGGCTCAACACCGCCAACAGCACAAAATAATGCTACGGCACCATCTAATACTCTTAACGATCTTTCAACTTCAACTGTAAAATCAACGTGGCCTGGTGTATCAATAATATTAATTTGATGGTCATTCCAGTAACAAGTAGTGGCAGCACTAGTAATAGTAATACCGCGTTCTTTTTCCTGATCCATCCAATCCATAACAGCAGCTCCATCGTGCACTTCACCCAGTCTATGAACTTTACCTGTATAAAACAGAATTCGTTCGGTAGTTGTGGTTTTTCCAGCATCAATATGTGCCATAATACCAATGTTTCTTACTTTTTCTATATTTGTACTCTTTGCTGCCATCTATTTATCTAATCAACCTAATTTTTATTTTACCATTTAAAATGTGCAAATGCTTTGTTTGCTTCTGCCATTCTGTGAACTTCTTCTTTTTTCTTTACAGCCTGACCTTCATTATTAGAAGCGGCAATAAGCTCAGCAGCAAATTTTAATGCAGATGATTTATCGTTTCTTGTTCTTGCATAATTTTTAAGCCAACGCATAGCAAGTGCCTGCCTTCTTTCAGGTCTGACTTCAGTAGGTACTTGATATGTTGCTCCGCCAACTCTTCTGCTTCTTACTTCAATAAGTGGTTGAGCATTGTTTAATGCTTTTTTAAAAACATCAATACCGGGTTGTTTGGTTCTTTTTTCAATAATATCGAATGCTTCGTAAACAATTTTTCTTGCAATAGATTTTTTACCATCCAGCATAATTGCATTTACAAATTTGGCAACCATTAAATCCTGATAAATCGGATCCGGTTTTAAGTATCTTTTTTCTGCTCTTTTCTTTCTCATTTATTAATTCGCCTTAGGTTTTTTTGCGCCGTATTTTGAACGGCCTTTTTTTCTATCTTCAACACCGCCAGTATCTAATGTACCTCTAATAATATGATAACGTACACCCGGTAAATCTTTTATTCTTCCGCCTCTTATTAAAACTATTGAGTGCTCTTGTAGGTTGTGCCCTTCCCCAGGTATATAAGCAGTTACCTCCATTCCGTTAGTTAAACGTACTCTTGCAACTTTCCTTAATGCAGAGTTAGGTTTTTTGGGTGTAGTTGTATAAACTCTAGTGCAAACTCCGCGTTTCTGCGGGCAAGATTCCAATGCTGGAGCCTTCTTTTTTGCAAATATTTGCACACGTCCTTTTCTAACTAACTGATTTATTGTCGGCACTAATTACTCCTCAAAATTAAATGTGTATTTCAAAAAATTTCAGACTCCTAATATAGCCTTTATTGAAAATTTAGTCAAGATAAAAACTTAAAATATTTATCTATTTTTTATGTTTAAAGACAAAAAATCCGGCCCTTTTTAAACAGAGCCGGATGTACAAATTATTTTTTTTTATGCCTCTACTTTTTCTTCAGATTCTTCTTCTTCCACTACTTCGTCAGAAGGGAATATTATATCTTTATATTTCTTAATTCCAGTACCAGCAGGTATTAAATGTCCCATCACAACATTCTCTTTCAAACCGAAAAGATTGTCTACTTTTGCAGCAATTGCAGCATTGGTAAGAACTTTGGTAGTCTCTTGGAAAGAAGCTGCAGAAATAAAGCTTTCCGTTGATAAAGCTGCCTGTGTAATTCCAAGCAATAGGTTTTCAAATGTTGCAGGTTCTGCATCCCTACCAATTGGAGGGTTTTTATCTTTGGCTTTTAATTCTGAAGTAATTTTTCTAAATATACTTCTTGGTACTAATTGACCTTCATTAAATTTTGAATCGCCTTTATCTTCTATATAAACCATAGAAGTTATTTTTTGATTTTCTTCTAAAAATTTAATTTTACCCACAACGTCTTCTTCCAAGAATTTAGTATCGCCCGGATGAACAATCTTAATTTTCTGTAACATCTGGCGTACAATAACTTCAATATGTTTATCATTAATTTTTACACCTTGAAGTCTGTATACATCTTGAGTTTCATTAACAAGATATTCCTGTACTGCACTTGTACCTTTAATATTAAGGATATCGTGAGGATCAATAGGTCCGTCAGTTATTTTTTCACCTGCAGGAATGTCATCTCCGTCTTGCACAAGAATGTGTTTACCCAAAGGTACATTGTATTTCTTTTCATCTGATTTATCGGGTGCTATTACAAAAATTTCTCTCGAACCTTTCTTCCTTGCACCAAATTTAACGTTTCCTTCTATCTCACTTACTATGGCAGATTCTTGAGGACTTCTTGCTTCAAAAAGTTCTGTTACTCTGGGAAGTCCACCGGTAATATCTCTACTTTTAGATGCTGATTTAGATATTTTAGCCAAAATAGTTCCGGCGCCAATATCTTCTCCGTCTTCTACCGATAAATATGCTCCGTTGGGTATGTTAAAAGTTTTTCTTGTACCATCATCTGATTCAACTGCTATACTCGGTGTAAGAGTTTTATCTTTAGATTCAACAACAACTTTTTGTACGTGACCCGTTTGTTCATCGGTTACTTGTTTAATAGATATTCCATCCTGCATATCAATAAAAGTTACCATTCCATTAATATCAGATAATATAACAGCATTGTAAGGATCATGTGTGAAAAGAGCTTTGCCTTTTTTAACCATTTCTCCGTCATTTACAATCAATTCAGAACCATAAGGTACATCAAAATTCTTTACTTGTCTGTTATTTTCATCATAAATACCAATTGATCCTCTTCTGCCTGTTACAACTTTTACCGAGCCCATAAAATCAGTTTTTTCAACAAAATTTATGTGCTCAAATTTAACTTTACCTTCGGTTGTGGTTTCAACTTGCGACTGGCTTGCAATTCTTGAAGCAGTTCCGCCCAAGTGGAAAGTTCTAAGTGTTAACTGAGTTCCGGGCTCGCCAATTGATTGAGCAGCAACAATACCAACTGCTTCGCCAATTTCAACTAATTTTCCGTTTGTAAGATTCCTTCCGTAACATTTAGCACACACACCGTGTTTAGATTCGCATGTAAGTACTGTGCGAATATATACCGAATCAATATTAGCATCTTCAATTTTTTCTGCTAATTCATTTGTAATCATTTCACCGGCTTCAATAATCAAATCATCGGTTCTAGGATCATAAACATCTTCTTGTACAATACGACCAGTTATTCTTTCCGCAAGTGGTTCTCTTTCCAGTTCAACATCTTTAATTGCTTTTACTTCAATGCCAAGAATTGTTCCGCAATTATCTTCTGTAATAATAACATCTTGAGCAACATCAACTAAACGCCTTGTCAAATAACCTGCATCAGCTGTTTTTAGAGCTGTATCGGCAAGACCTTTTCTTGCACCGTGTGTTGAAATAAAGTACTCAAGTACGGATAACCCTTCTTTAAAGTTTGCAACAATAGGATTTTCAATAATTTCACCGGCTTGACCGGATAAAGATTTTTGAGGTTTCATCATCAATCCACGCATACCGGCTAACTGTCTAACCTGTTCTTGTGAGCCCCTAGCGCCGGAATCAACCATCATGTGGAGTGAATTAAATCCGCTATTATGTTTTTTAATTTTATTCATTAATGCACGGGCAACATCATTTGTTGTATGAGTCCAAACATCTATAATTTTATTATATCTCTCAGCATCAGTAATAACACCCTGTTCATGCTCATTTAATATTCCGTTAACCTTTTCATTAGCACTGGAAATCATTTCAGCTTTTTCTTCGGGGATAATCATATCGGCATAACTTACAGAAAGTCCTCCGGCTGTAGAATATCTAAAGCCTAATTCTTTAAGGTCATCTAAAAATTTAGCCGTTACTTTATTACCAAGTTTCATGAACATTTTTCCAATAAAACCGCCAAAAGTTTTTTTAATCAGCAATTGATTATAAAAGCCCATTTCTTTTGGAACAATCTGGTTAAATATTACACGTCCGGTAGTTGTTTCTATTAATTCGTTTTCAATTCTAACTTTTATTTTTGTGTGGAGATTAATTATTTTATTATTGTAAGCAATCAAAACCTCTTCTGGTGAAGCAAATAACATTCCTTCGCCTTTTTCACCATCTTTAGATTTTGTTATATAATAACATCCAAGCACTATATCCTGGGTCGGTACTACAACTGGACTTCCGTTCTGAGGTGAGAGAATATTATGGCTGCTTAGCATAAGCAATGATGCTTCCAATTGTGCAGCGTAAGAAAGCGGTAAATGAACCGCCATTTGATCACCGTCAAAGTCAGCATTAAAAGCAGTACAAACCATAGGAGGTAATTGTATAGCTTTACCGTCTATTAAAATTGGTTGAAATGCTTGTATACCAAGTCTGTGAAGTGTTGGTGCACGGTTTAGCATTACAGGATGACTCTCAATAATTTTGGCCAATATATCCCAAATTATCGGATCTTTTCTATCAACAACTTTACGAGCACTTTTTACAGTTTTATTATAACCTCTGCTAATTAATTTCCTTATAATAAAAGGTTTGAACAGCTCAACCGCCATATCCTTTGGCAAACCGCATTGATGAAGTTTTAACTCGGGACCAACCACAATTACAGAACGTCCAGAATAATCAACACGTTTACCCAGAAGATTTTGACGGAATCTACCCTGTTTACCTTTAAGCATATCACTTAATGATTTTAATGGTCTGTTGTTATCGCTTCTAACAGCACTGCCTCTTCTTGAATTATCAAACAAAGCATCAACTGACTCTTGAAGCATTCTTTTTTCGTTTCTAAGAATTACTTCCGGAGCTTTTATATCAATAAGTCTTCTTAGCCTGTTGTTTCTTATTATAACTCTTCTATAAAGATCATTAAGATCACTGGTTGCAAATCTACCTCCTTCCAAAGGCACTAAAGGTCTTAATTCCGGAGGAATAATCTGTATGTAATCCAATACCATCCATTCGGGTTTATTTTCAATTTTTCCTTCTTCTTCTTTAAATGCTTCCAGTACTCTTAACCTTTTCAACAGATCAGCTTTTTTCTGTTGGGAAGTTTCAACTTTCAGTTGTTCCCTTAATTCTTTTGCTAACTGAGTTACATTAGTATTGCTGAGTATTTCTTTTACAGCTTCACCGCCTATTTTAGCAACAAATTTATTAGGATCATCATCTTCAAGTTTTTCGTTTTCAACAGGAAGTGAATTTAATACTTCAAAATATTGATCTTCAGAAATCAGATCCATTCTGTTTAATCCTGTAGGACCTGGATTTATAACAGCATAAGATTCATAATAAATAATCTTTTCTAATTCTTTTAAGCTAATACCTATTATATTACCTATTTTTGAGGGTTGTGCCCTGAAAAACCATATATGAACAACTGGAACTGCGAGAGCAATATGCCCCATTCTTTCTCTTCTTACACTTTTCTGTGTTACTTCAACACCGCATCTATCGCAAATAATTCCTCTGTATCTTATTCTTTTGTATTTGCCGCAATAACATTCCCAATCACGGGTAGGACCAAATATTTTTTCACAGAAAAGACCGTCTTTTTCGGGACGAAAAGATCTGTAATTAATAGTTTCCGGTTTGGTTACTTCACCGTGAGATCTTGATAAAATATCATCCGGACTTGCCAGCGATATAGTTATCTTATTTATATTTTTCATTGCATTTTCTTGAACTCTATAAGCCATTTTCTATCTCCTAATTTCTAAGTAATAAAGTTAGTTCACCGCACTAATTTATTTTTATATCAAGCCCCAATCCTTGAAGCTCTTTAATTAATACGTTGAACGACTCAGGAATATTTGGCTCGGGTAAATTTTCACCCTTTACTATTGCTTCGTAAACCTTTGATCTTCCCGCTACGTCATCACTTTTAACGGTTAAGATTTCTTGCAGGATATTAGAAGCACCATAACCTTCCAATGCCCAAACTTCCATTTCACCAAATCTTTGACCACCGAATTGTGCTTTACCGCCAAGTGGTTGTTGAGTAATTAATGAATATGGTCCAATTGATCTTGCGTGTATTTTATCATCAACAAGATGGTGAAGCTTAAGCATATAAATATAACCGCAAGTTACTTCTTGATGGAATTTCTCACCAGAACGACCATCATAAAGAGTAGTCTTACTTCCGTGTTGAATACCAGCTTTTTCAAGCCATTTATCAATATCTTCTATTTTTGCACCGTCAAAAATTGGGGTAGCAAACTTAATACCCAGCATTTTACCTGCCCAACCCAAAGCAGTTTCGTAAAGCTGTCCCAGGTTCATTCTTGATGGTACACCAAGCGGATTTAAAATAATATCCACTTGTTTTCCGTTTGGTAAAAACGGCATATCTTCCGGCGGAACTATTTTAGCAACAACACCTTTGTTTCCGTGTCTTCCTGCCATTTTATCACCTACTGATAATTTACGTTTTATTGCAACGTAAACCTTTGCAAGTTGAATAATTCCAGGTGGAAGTTCATCTCCGCTTGTAACTTTAATTCTTTCTTTTTTATATTCTTCTTCGAAATCAGATAGCATATCAAAGTAGTTGACAAATAATTTTTGAATGTGGCTGTTTAGTTTTTTTGAACTGAACCAATCCAAAGTATAATCTAATTTTGTCACATCATCTAATACACTGAAAGTTGTATCTTTTATAGTCGTACCGCTTCTCAGAACAATACTTCCATCGAGGTCTCTAATACCTGAAGTTGATTCATTTTGAGTAAGTTTAGTCAACTTTAAAACTAATTTCTCATAATGTTCTTTTAATTTTACATTATGCTTATTTTCAAGTTCTTCAAGAACTTTTTTCTCTGCTTTTTTTGCTTCTGCATCTCTTTTTTTTCTGCTGAAAAGCCTAGTTTTAATTATTGTTCCTTTAAGTCCAGGAGGTGCTTTTAAAGAAGAATCTTTTACATCACCAGCTTTATCACCAAAAATGGCTCTGAGGAGTTTTTCTTCCGGTGTAGGGTCTGTTTCACCTTTAGGTGTAATTTTTCCTATTAAAATATCACCTTCTTTAACCTGAGCACCTTCCCTTATTATACCATTTTCATCTAAATCTTTAACTGCATCTTCGCTAACATTTGGAATTTCTCTTGTAAGTTCTTCTTCTCCTCTCTTAGTTTCCCTTACCTGTAGTTCAAATTCTTCCACATGAATAGAAGTATATACATCGTTTGCAACTATTTTTTCGTTTATAATAATAGCATCTTCAAAGTTATAACCTCTCCAAGGCATAAACGCAACTAATACGTTTCTTCCAAGAGCAATTTCTCCACCGTCAGTTGCACAACCATCGGCAAGAACATCCCCTTTTACTACTTTCTGTCCATTCTTTACAATTGGAATTTGATTTATGCATGTTTCTTGATTAGTGCCTCTAAATTTTATCAATTCATATTCAACTGAATGTGTATCGTCAAAGCTTGTTAATGCTTCAATACTATTAGGGTTAACTTCATAATTGACAATAATTCTGTTTGCATCTACATATTCTACCTTACCGTTACTTTCAGCTATAATTACCGCTCTGGAATCTCGTGCTAATTTCTGTTCCATTCCTGTACCAACTATAGGAGCCTCCGGTTTTAATAAAGGAACAGCCTGTCTCTGCATATTTGAACCCATTAAAGCTCTGTTAGCATCATCGTGTTCTAAGAATGGAATCATAGCTGCAGCGGCACTTACTAATTGTGCGGGTGCCACATCCATATATTGTACATCTGTTCCGTAGGTAATAGGAAATTCACCCTTATTTCTTGATTTAACTCTTTCAAGAACAAACTTACCCTTGTTGTCCAGCAAGGCATTTGCCTGAGCAATAGTATAAAAGTCTTCCTGTTCAGCAGTTAAATATTCAACATCACCTGTGACTTTACCTTTTTCAACTTTTCTGTAGGGTGTTTCTAAAAATCCGTATCTGTTTACTCTTGCAAAAATAGTTAATGATGAAATAAGTCCGATATTTGGACCTTCGGGTGTTTCAATTGGACAAAGACGTCCGTAATGTGTGTAATGAACATCCCTTACTTCAAATCCTGCTCTCTCTCTGGTAAGACCACCTGGGCCTAAAGCTGACATTCTTCTTTTGTGAGTCATTTCGGCAAGCGGGTTTGTTTGATCCATAAATTGTGAAAGTTGATTTGTACCGAAGAATGCGTTGATTACACTGCTGATAGTTCTGGCATTTACCAAATCTTGAGGAGTGAAATTTTCCGTATCGCGAATATTCATTCGTTCTTTGATTGTTCTTGCCATTCTGGACATACCTATATTGAACTGTTGACCCAGTTGTTCACCAACTGTTTTAACTCTTCTGTTACCTAAGTGATCAATATCATCAACGTGTTCGTTTCCTATTCTTAATTTTATGATATATTTCATAATTTCAATTATATCTTCAATTGTAAGAATAGTTGTTTTTTCGTCAACATTTAAGTTCAATCTGTCGTTCATTCTATGTCTGCCGACATCTCCTAAATCATATCTTTTATCATTAAAAAACAATTTTTCAATTAAAGCTTCTGCAGTTTCCATATCAGGTGCTTCACCGGAACGCAATTGTCTGTAAATTGCATACAAAGCTTCTTCACGTGAGTGTGAAGTATCTTTCTTTAATGTGTTAACAATCAGGTCTAAATCAGGTGAAGTTTCGGAATTAATAAATTTTAATACATCTATTTCTGCTTCATTAACTCTGTCAATATCTTCTTCAGAAAAAATTGAATCTTTGGCAAGAAATATTTCGCCTGTTGACATATCAAATACATCGCTGGCAATAGTACGGCCTATAAAATTTTCAAGTTTAACTTTTTTAGTGTCAACTTCTTCAATTAAATTGAAAAGAGCTAAAATTTCTTCATCAGTTTCAAAGCCCAAAGCTCTTAACAAAGTTGTTGCGGGGAATTTTTTTCTCCTGTCAATGTATACAAACATTACATAACTAATGTTAGTAGCAAATTCTACCCACGAACCCCTTAAGGGGATAATTCTAGCAGAATATATTGGAGTGCCATTTGGATGAACAGTTTGAGAAAAAGCTACACCAGGTGAACGATGAAGCTGCGAAACAACTACACGCTCAGCTCCGTTAACAACAAATGTTCCCTTTTCCGTCATAAACGGTAAATTACCAAGATAGACCTCTTGTTCAACACTGTTTACAAATTCTTCCGTTTCTCTATCTTTAGTAGAAAGGCGTAATTTTGCTTTAAGGGGAACAGCAAAAGTAAGTCCTCTTTCCATACATTCAGTTACAGAAAAACGAGGTTTTTCAAAAAAGTAATTTATAAAATCTAATCTATAATTCTCTTTGTTATCAAAGATCGGAAAATTAGAAGTAAATACAGCTTGAAGACCTTTGTTTTCTCTTTTTGACAAAGGAACTTTGTATTGAACAAAATCTTCAAAAGTTGCTGTTTGAATATCTAATAAATCCGGAGCATCTATTACAGAGGATATTTTCCCGAAGGATATTCGTTTATTATCCAATTGTTAACCTCCAATTAATTTTCATTATCTAATTTCTCTTTGCATTATTCAACGACATCAGTAATACAAAAAGCGATAAGACGGAATTCTCCGACTTACCACTCTTTGAATAATAGCGATATATATTTATTAATTATTTTAATTCTACTTTTGCGCCAGCGTCTTCGAATTCTTTTTTAAGCTTTTCGGCTTCTTCCTTTGGAATTCCTTCTTTTACAGGATTTGGTGCAGAATCCACGAGGTCTTTAGCTTCTTTCAAACCTAAACCGGTATGAGCTCTAACAACCTTGATTACATTAATTTTTTTGTCTCCAGCTCCTAAAAGAACAACATCAAATTCTGTTTTTTCTTCAGCGGGTGCAGCAGCTCCCGGTGCAGCTCCGCCTGCAACCATTACAGGTGCGGCAGCAGTTACTCCGAACTCATCTTCGAGTGCTGTTTTTAGTTCAGAAGCTTCAACAAGTGATAATTGTTTTATTTTTTCAACAATTTCAGCTATTTTTTCAGCCATTTTATTTTCTCCTAATAATTAAATTATTATAAAAATTTTATTCACCTCTTTGCGATACTTGGTCTATAACATTTACAAGATCTCTCATAACAGCGTTTATAGAACCAACTATACCTGAAATAGGTGCATTAATACTACTTAATATTGAAGCTACAACTTCTGATTTTGTTGGCAATGATGCTAAAGTAGCAAGTTGTCCACCGTCATAATATTGATCTTCAATATAGCAAGCCTTTAAAGACATTTTTTTTGTACTATCAAAAAACTTTTTGATAATTTTTGCGGGTGCAACCGGGTCTTCAGTTGTAAAAGCATAACCGGTCATACCTTCTAAGTGTTCAGAAAGTTTTTCAAACTTCCCTACTTCAGAAAGTGCCCTGTTAAACAAAGTATTTTTAATAACCTTGTATTTAACACCTTCTTTACGGAAATCATTTCTTAAGTCATTGATTTCTTCAACGGCAATTCCGCTATAATCTGTAAGATAAACAGCTTTGGAATTATTGAGAATATCCTTTACTTTTGAAACAATTTCCTCTTTTTCATTTTTATTCATAACTTTTCCAATATAGATTCTAAGTTAATCATATGTTATTTTTTTGAAGCATTTTACGAGTGCGTAAACTTTTTTAATTAGCCAATTCTTCTTTTGATATCCTTAATCCCGGACCCATTGTACTTGAAAGATATACGCTTTTAACATATTGGCCTTTTGCAGATGATGGTCTCATTTTTATTATTGTATTAATAAATGATTCCACATTTTCTGCTAACTTGTCTGACTCAAAATTTAATTTGCCTAATGATGAATGAACAATTCCTGTTTTTTCAACACGGAATTCAATTTTACCTGCTTTTACTTCTTTAACGGCATTAGCAACATCCATCGTTACTGTTCCGCTTTTTGGATTCGGCATTAAACCTTTAGGTCCCAGCATCCTGCCTAATTTACCTAAATCTGCCATAGTATCAGGTGTAGCTACAATTACATCAACATCAGCCCATCCACCTTTTATTTTTTCTAGATATTCTTCTAAACCTGCAAAATCAGCACCGGCTTCAAGCGCTTCTTTTGCTTTGTTTTCTTTTGCTATTACAAGAACTTTAACATCTTTACCTGTTCCATTGGGTAGTGAAACAGTACCTCTTATCATTTGGTCTGCGTGTCTTGGATCAACGCCAAGTCTCATCGCACAATCAAGTGATTCTACAAATTTTACACCAGAATGTTCTTTCAATACATTTATTGCATCAAGTATAGCATATTCTTTTGTAGTATCAACTTTTTCTAAAATATTTTTATTTCTTTTAGTCTTTTGCATTATTGCACCATTTACTTATAATCAAAAAAATTAACTTTATTTATTTACCGTAATTCCCATACTTCTTGCCGTACCAGCTACCATACTCATTGCATGTTCAATATCATATGCATTTAAATCCGGCATTTTAACTTCCGCAATTTCTTTAACCTGTTCTTTAGTTACGGCAGCAACTTTTGTTCTATTTGGCTCCGGTGAAGCTTTTTCAAGTTTTGCGGCTTTTTTTAATAAAACCGACGCCGGTGGTGTTTTTGTAATAAATGTAAAAGATTTATCGGCAAAAACAGTTATTACAACGGGAATGATCAATCCGTTTTTGTCAGCAGTTTTAGCATTAAATTGTTTGCAAAATTCCATAATATTCACACCTTTTTGACCAAGTGCAGGTCCAACTGGTGGTGAAGGATTTGCCTTTCCGGCAGGTATTTGAAGTTTTATATATCCAGCTATTTTTTTTGCCATTTTATGTACCTTTTAAAAATAAATTCTAAATTACTTTTCTAATTCTGCTTGAACAAAATCGATTTCAACCGGAGTTTTACGCCCAAATATTGAAACCATTACTCTAATTTTCATTTTTTCTTCATTAACTTCTTCAATCGTTCCGCTAAAGTTATTGAAAGGACCGTCTACAATTTTTACTAAATCACCTTTCTGAAAAATAGTTTCCATTCTCTCTGTTGTTTCGTCCTGTGTAAGCCTTCCAATAATTCTTTTTACTTCTTCCGGTTGAAGCGCATTTGGATTTTTACCTGAGCCTAAAAATCCCATAACAGACTGAGTGTTAAGGATAAACTCCTTAACCTGATTATCTAAATCTGCTTGAACAAGAATGTAACCTGGAAAGAAGTTTTTAGTCTTGCTTTTTTTCTTCCCTTCCTTTACTTCAAAAACTTTTTCCATCGGTACAAGCACTTCGTGAATTTTTGCTTTTAAAGATTCATTCTCTTCAAGTTCGGTATCAATAAAGTTTTTAACTTTATTTTCGTGACCCGAAAAAGTCCTTACAACATACCACTTAGCTTCCATTACTTCTCCCAACTTAAAAAAGTCCTTTAAAGAGTTGAGTTATTACCATATCAATTAAATAAGTAAAACCGGCAATTAAAAGACAAACAACAATTACTACATTAGTAGATTCTTTCAATTCTTCTTTTGTGGGCCAAGTTACTTTTTTCATCTCTTTTACTACATCGTCAAAAAACCGAACTATTTTTTCTTTCATATTTTAATATCCTTTTTTAAGCAGCACGTCAGGGAGGACTCGAACCCCCAACCTGCGGTTTTGGAGACCGCTGCTCTAGCCAATTGAGCTACTGACGTAGCTAAAAAAAATTATTTTGTTTCCTTATGAATAGTATGTTTTTTATCCCACCGGCAATATTTTTTATATTCTACTCTACCGGCATGTAATCTTTTATTTTTTGTAGTAGTGTAATTTCTTCTCTTACACTCCGTACATTCCAAGGTTATTATATCTCTCATAATATTTCTCGATTAATAATTTCTTATATTAAAATTTTATTTCTTTCAAATGATGATTTCTGTCTGCCTTAATGACCTTACTTAAACTTAATCGGTGAGCTGACGACCGGGATTGAACCGGTGACCTCATCCTTACCAAGGATGTGCTCTACCGACTGAGCTACGTCAGCATAATTTTTAATTGAGCGGGAGACGGGACTCGAACCCGCGACCAACAGCTTGGAAGGCTGTGACTCTAGCCAACTGAGTTACTCCCGCAAGCTTAATTTTTTTTCAATTTTATTAAGAACCAACTTTATTTTATCCCTTTCTCAATCCGGTTTCAACAGGACAGTACCAGCCAAGTACATCATTCCATTAATACCCACAAGCAGCACATTAAATTAATTCATTACATTAAAAAACATAAAATAGCCCCTAAAAATAAGGGGATATTCAGTTGTGGGCGGCGAGGGATTCGAACCCCCAAAGGCGTCAGCCAACGGATTTACAGTCCGCCCCGGCTCTCCAACTCCGGCGTCCGCCCAAAAATATAAACGAGCATCAAATATATTGTTATTTTCTTAAAATTGCAAATTATAAATTGGTACTTTTTTCAGTGGGTTTTTAGTGTGATGTCATTAAAATATAACGATTTACAAAATATTATCTAATTTTCTATTTCTCAGCCAGAGCAATATTTTAATTTAGCTGAACACTTAATGAGATCTCTAATTTCTCTTGTAATCCGGTAGTTCCGAAAGGCGAAATTCTTGGTCGGCTTCTTCTACCTAATCCTCCGCCTCCACCTGGCTGTGCAACATTATTATTATTCAAATTTACTTCATTTTCTCCCGTTTCAATTACAATATCCAATTTTTTATTAGGGATTTTAATTAAAGGTATATTTTTATCCTGATGTAATTTAAATGGAATTCTTAACTCATAAATAAATTTACCTTTATTATAACTTAAACTTATTTTATAACCCGTGTTTTTGTCTATTTTTGCACCATAAAGGGGGAAATCATCATCATTTATTATTAAAAATTCATTATGTTTATTTAGATAATTTTTAATCATTCTAGTAGAATTTTGTCTAGTTCTAAATCTATTCCCGGGATTAAATCTTGTTTTTTCATCTGATTTTAACGGAAATAGAATGCCTAAAGTTTTTGAATCTTCAGGTTTAAGCCAAACCGTAAACCCCATTGAAAATATTTGTTCAATTTTTATACGATCAGAGGAAGTAAAGCTTATAAAAAGGTAATCATCGTTGTTTTTTACTCCTACAGCTGAATTTTGGTCTTCAATATATTTTAGACCACCCGACCAGTCATTTAATTTTCCGTCAATTTTTATTTTATTTTTTGGGTTTTTACTTAAAAAAGAATTACTTCCGCAAGCACCTAAAAGAATTGAAAATAATAAAAAAATGAGATTGTATTTTTTCATAATTATTTTGATTTGATGGATAAATATTTCTTCATCTAAATTTAAATAACGAATTCTCATAATTCAATCCAAAGATTTTGAACTTTCGAAATTTTTAATGGTTCCACAATTCCCTGTCTAAACTGCGGTACTGAATTGCTTCGCTGATATGCTGAGACAAAATATTTTCTGATTTTTCAAGATCTGCAATTGTTCTGCTTACTTTTAATATTCTGTCGTAAGCTCTTGCCGATAAACCCAGTTTTGTCATTGCCATTTTTAGTAACTCAGCACCTGCAGAATCCAATCTACAAAAATGTCTGACTTCTTTAGAGTTCATTCCCCCGTTGTTAAAAATATTTGGAATATCTTCAAAACGTTCGTACTGTATTTCTCTAGCGGTTATTACTCTTTCTCTTACCTGTAGGGATGTATCTCCTTTTACAGTCGAGGATAATTCTTTATATTTAACTGCTGGTACTTCGATATGAATATCAATTCTGTCTAATAAAGGACCGGAAATCTTAGACATATATTTTTGAATTTGCGGGGGCGCACAAGTACATTCTTTATTGGGGTCAGTAAAAAATCCGCACGGGCAGGGATTCATTGCCGCCGATAGCATAAAATTAGCAGGAAAATCCAAAGATAATTTAGAACGGCTTACTGTCACTCGTCTATCCTCGAGAGGCTGACGCATTAATTCCAATACATTTTTTTTAAATTCGGGTAATTCGTCCAAAAACAAGACCCCGTGATTTGCATAAGAGACTTCACCCGGTTTCGGAAATGATCCTCCGCCGATAAGCGCTGCATCTGATATAGTGTGGTGCGGACTTCTGAAAGGGCGCTCTGTTACCAAAGCTTTTTTTGAAGAAAGAATTCCCGCAACCGAATGAATTTTTGTAGTTTCAAGTGCTTCTTCAAATGTCATTGGAGGAAGAATTGAAGGAATTCTTTTGGCAAGCATTGTTTTACCCGAACCCGGAGGACCAATCATTAAAATATTGTGAGAACCTGCAGCTGCAACCTCCAAAGCACGTTTAACATTTTCTTGTCCTTTTACCTCCGAAAAATCAAGATGGTATTTATTTATCTGTGAGAAAATTTCTTTTGTATGGGCTTTTATTGGCGGTTTATTTATTTCACCGTTCAGTAATTGGACAGTTTCTTTCAGAGTTTCCACCCCGTAAACATCAATGCCGTCAACAATAGAAGCTTCATTTGCTGTTTCAAGCGGTAAAAAAATTCTGTGTATTCCCTTTTGTTTTGCTTCGGCTGAAATTGAAAGAGCTCCCTTTATATTTCTCAGTCTTCCGTCCAGGGAAAGCTCGCCTAAAAAAACAGAATCTGCTAAACTTTCTTTTTTCATAACCTCATTTGCAGAAAGTATCCCCAGTGCAATAGGCAGATCAAATCCGCTGCCTTCTTTTTTAATGTCGGCGGGAGCCAAGTTTATTGTTATTCTTTTTATAGGGAATTCAAATCCGCTGTTTTTAATTGCAGCCGTTACCCGTTCTTTGCTCTCTTTAACAGCGTTATCCGGAAGACCTACAATAGTAATAGTTGGCACCTGGCTTTGGAAATGTGTCTCTACTTCAACTAAATAAGCATTTATTCCTAGAGTTGCACTCGAATATAATTTTGAAAACAATTATTGACCCCCGATGTTATTGAATTCATATTCAATGCGTAATTTACGAAAAGATAAACTATTTGAAAATTATTTTATGAATTTATTAATTAAAGAAGTGGAAGTATGAATAGAAAATTTCTTGTCTTTGCCATCTTACCATCTTACGTCTTATGTTTTTATTTATACCTTCTCAAAAACTCAATTCTGTCCTTTAGTTGTTCAACGGGAATGAGTAATTTATCTTTACCGTATATACCGTCTTCTCTATTGCTAAAAGCCATTTCGTAATCCTTACTCATCACTATTGCTTCTTCGGGACAGACTTCTTCACAGAATCCGCAGAAAATACAACGCAGCATATTTATCTCAAATTTTTCCGGGTATCTTTCTTTTTCACTTTCCGTTTCGGCAGCTTGCACTTCTATTGCCAAGGCAGGACAAACTCTTGAGCAAAGTCCGCAGGCAACACATCTTTCTGCACCGTTTTTCTCTTCAACTAAAACCGGTCTGCCGCGGTAAGAACCGGGAGGTTCAAATCTTTCTTCGGGATATTTTAAAGTGTATTTTGGTCCGAGTAAATTTTTAAATGTAAGAGCTAAACCCTTTAATATGGCAGGGATATAAATTTTATCCCAAAACGTTAAATCTTTTAATCTCTTTTTTTCTGCCATTTATTCTCCGAAAAAAAACTATTCTTACTTAAATATGAAATACCATAATTAAAACTGCGACCCAAATCAAATTTATTAATGATAATGGGAACATAACTTTCCACCCTAAATTCATAAGCTGGTCGTATCTGAATCTGGGAAGTGTCCATCTTATCCATAAAAAGAAAAATAACATTAACCCCATCTTAAATAAAAATCCTAAAATCTGAAGTGCAATTACAACTCCGCTTGGCAATCCTAAAGAATCAACCAATGGTAATTGCCAGCCGCCTAAATACAGCGTTACTATTAGCGCCGACGCAATTATCATATTGGCATATTCTGCTAAAAAGAATCCTGCAAATTTCATGCTGCTGTATTCAGTGTGGAATCCGCCGACTAACTCAGGTTCAGCTTCGGGAAGATCAAAAGGCAGTCTGTTTGTTTCTGCAAATGCTGAAACTAAAAAAGTTATAAAACCAATCGGCTGAATAAATGCATTCCACATCCAGCCTGATTGTGCTAATACAATTTCTGTCGGACGTAACGACTGCGATAAAAGTAATACTCCGCCTATAGAAAATCCCATTGAGACTTCGTAAGATATCATTTGTGCGGAAGAACGAATTCCGCCGAGTAGTGAGTATTTACTTCCCGATGACCATCCGGCAAAAGTAATTGCGTAAACGCCTATTGATGTAAGCGCAAGTACGTATAAAATTCCGATGTTTACATCTGCAACAACAAGCGGAACAGAATATCCGAACAATGTCACAGTAGGACCAAAAGGCAAAACAGCATAAGTGCTGAACGCTACAAATAAAGCAATAATTGGCGCGAGAGCATGAATTTTTTTATTTGCATTTTCGGGTACAATATCTTCTTTTAACAGTAATTTTAAAACATCTGCAAAAGGCTGCAATACTCCCTCCCAGCCAACTCTGTTGGGACCAAGCCTGTTTTGAATCCACGCACTGATTCTTCTTTCAAAATAAACAAGGTAGGACACAGTAAGCAGAATCAAAGTTAATAAAACTACTATCTTGCCTAAAGTAAATAAAATAATTTCAAGTATGCTCATAATAAAATATTGCCCATTTAAACAGTTTTAGTCACTTCATTTAATTTATCTTTAAGTGAAACACCTTTATCACCGACTAAATCGTAATCCAAGCCTTTAAATGCTTCTATAGTTTTTGACATTTCATCAAAAATATTTTCAGCCATTTTAAATTTTAATTTTTTATCGAAAATAACAGACAAACTTGAAATTATTTTCCAACTTGCCCGAGCATCTCGTTTGTTGCCTTTTGCCCAACGGTCAAAACTTGTTCCGAATTTATCCAGCCTGCTCATAGCCATGCCGTCCAGGCTTCTATCCAAATCTGTTGTTTCAACTGCAGGTTTTAATCTTTGAACTCTTCCTTCAAAATTTACATAAGTCCCGTTCTTTTCAGCAAACGTTGCAGCCGGAAAAACAAAATCGGCAAAGGCAGTTGTTTTGTTATAGTTTGAAGTTAGGATAATTAATAATTCAAGATTAGCTATTGACTTTTCCAATTCCGGATAATCTGCCAAGAGATCATCTTCCATAATAAATAACCCCTTAATCTTCCCGGATTTAATTCCTTCAACTATTCCATCAATATTCAAACCGCCTTGTTTAGGTGAAATGCCTGTAAGTTCTGCCCCCATAGTATTGGGGGTAATATCATTTTGTCTCAGCAATTCATCACCAAAGTTGGGATCATTGTGCTTTATAAAATCAATATTTTTTGAACCGATAATATCTTTTGCAAATTTTGATAAAAGATAATTATCTTCACAAGTTGAATAAGCTGAACCGATAAATGCAATTTCTTTGCTTGAAATATTTTTCAATTCGGAAGATGCGTTTGCAAAAGCTTCGTCCCAGCCGACTTCAATTAATTGACCATCTTTTCTTATGTGAGCGCCGTCAATCCGGTCTTCAGCGTTTACGTGTTTGAATGAATTTATTCTGCCGTCATCGCACATCCAAAAGCTGTTTACATCATCGTTAAATCTTGGTGTCAGTCTTTTTACTTCGTTGTTTCTCACCCAGACTTCCGTATTGCAGCCTCTTGAACATCCGGTACAAATTGAAGGATTGGAAGAAAGATCCCAAACTCTTGATTGAAAACGAAAATCTCTGCTTGTTAAAGCACCAACCGGACAAATATCAACTGTGTTCATCGAATATTTGTTTTCCAATTGTTTGCCGGGGAAAGTGGAAATAGTAACTTTGTTTCCTCTGTTTACAAAAGTTAGCTCAGGTTCGCCCACAATTTCATCACAGAATCTGATGCAGCGGGAACAGGAAATGCACCTGTCGCCGTCAAACATAACTCTCGGTCCGAGCTGAACTCTTTTATCTTTGTGAGTTTTTTCTTCAACATAACGACTTTCACCGGTAGAATGTTTGTAAGCATAATCTTGAAGTTTACATTCACCGGCTTCGTCACAAATAGGACAGTCAAGCGGATGATTTATAAGCAGGAATTCCATAACGGCATTTCTTGCTTCAAGTGTTTTTTCAGATTCTGAATGAACCACCATTCCCTCGGTGGCAACGGTTGAACAAGCAATTACTAATTTGGGAATTTTTTCAACTTCCACCAAACAGACCCTGCAATTACCGGAGATTGATAATTTGGGATGCCAGCAAAAATGAGGAATAGAAATTCCGTTATCCTTTGCGGCTTCCATTATAGTCTGACCGTGTTTAAATTCTATTTCATTATCGTTTAATGTGAACTTTGGCATTTATTATCCTGCTTCATTTTCTGTTTTACAATTATCCAATTGCCTCTTCTACCGAATGATATTCCATATCAAAAGCTTCTGCAACTGCTTTGTAAGTAACTTTACCGTCAATAACATTTAATCCTAATTTTATTTCTTCATTTGTTTTAACGGCTTTTTCATATCCTTTATCTGCAATTTCAACTGCATAAGGAAGCGTGGCATTTGTAAGTGCAAGAGTTGAAGTATGCGGAACTGCACCGGGCATATTTGCAACACAGTAATGAACAACGTCATCGATAATAAATGTAGGGTTATCGTGAGTTGTAGGTTTTGTTGTTTCAATACATCCGCCCTGGTCAACTGCAACATCTACAAGTACGCTGCCTTTTTTCATTAATGGAAGCATATCCCTTGTAATAAGATGAGGAGCTTTACCGCCGGGTATTAATACTGCACCTATTACCAAATCTGCTTTGGGTAATGCTTCTCTTATGTAATATTCGTTTGACATCATTGTAAAAACATTTTTTGGCATTACGTCGTCCAAATATCTTAACCTGTAAAGATTGTTGTCAAAGATTGTAACTTTTGCTCCCAAACCCGATGCTATTTTTGCTGCATTAGTTCCTACAATTCCTCCGCCCAGCACAATCACTTCACCGGCTCCTGTTCCCGGAACTCCGCCCAATAAAACGCCTCTTCCGCCCAAAGCTTTTTCCAAATATTTAGCACCTTCCTGCGGAGCCATTCTGCCCGCAACTTCACTCATGGGAATCAGCAGGGGTAAAGAACGATCTTTTCTTTGAACGGTTTCGTAAGCAATAGCAATACATTTTGAATCAATCATTGCCTGGGTTAATTTTTGATCGGCGGCAAAATGAAAATACGTAAAGACAATTTGTCCTTCTTTTATCATTTTATATTCATTGTTGATAGGTTCTTTTACTTTCATAATCATATCAACATTAGCAAAAATTTCTTCGGGTGTTGAGGCAATTTCCGCTCCCGCTTTTTTGTAATCTTCATCTGTAAATGAACTGCCCAATCCGGCATTTGTTTCAACTACTACTTTATGTCCGTTTGCAATTAATGTTGCCGCACCAACGGGTAAAAGCGCAACCCTGTTTTCATTTGTTTTTATTTCTTTAGGTACACCGATTATCATATTATACCTCTGTTTTATGCGGCTGACTTTAACGCCGCGTCTTTTGATTTTATTATTAATTTAATAAATGAATCTTCCTGCAAAACTTCGTTTGCAATCTCAATTATATCTTCACGTGTAAAAGCATCAATCTTTTTAATTACTTCATCAATAGGAACAACTCTGCCGAAGTACAATTCCGATTGTGCCATTCTTATCATTCTGTTGGACGTATTTTCAAGAGATAACAAAAGACTTCCTTTGAAAGATTCTTTTGCTCTTGTTAATTCTTTAAAAGAAATCTTCTTTTCTCTCAATTTTTTAAATTCTTTTGATACCAATCCCAAAGCTTTATCAACCATTTTGTAATTAGTCGAAAAATAAACACCGAAAGAAGAAACGTCGTAAAAAGAATTTAGAAATGTGTTTATTTGATATGCAATTCCGTTTCTTTCGCGCAAAGTTTGGAATAAACGAGAGCTGCTGCCCTCGCCCAATATTTGTGAAAGTAAAAGCAGTTTTAATCTGTTTGCATTATTAAATCCGAAGGATGACTTGCCTATAATTGCGTGTATTTGTTGAATCTCTTTTTCAATTATCTTTAATCCGCTTTTAACTTTTATTACATTTTCTTCCCTGTTAATTACAGATTGACCCAAATGATTATTAAAATATTTATCAGTCAGTTTAACAATTTCTTTGTGAGTTATAGAACCCGAAGCGGCAATTATCAGCCTGTTTGAACTGTAATTTTCTTTTAGAAAATCAAATAGATTTTCCGATGAAAATGAACTTATATTTTCAGCTGTTCCAATAACGGGTTGCCCAAGTGAATTTCCGGAATAAAGTTGTTCTTCAAATTTATCAAAGATTAATTCTTCGGGACTGTCTTCAATATCGTTCAGTTCATCAATAATTACTTTTGCTTCACGTTTTAATTCCGTGGTTTTGAAAACAGAATTTTGAATCATATCGGAAAGCACATCGAATGTGGTTTCAAGATGTTCTTCAAGTCCGCGCCCGTAATAACATGTATGTTCTTTTGAAGTGAAAGCATTTAAATATCCGCCGCAGGCTTCCACTTCTTCTGCTATTTGTTTTGACGAACGGTTTATTGTTCCTTTAAAAAGCATATGCTCAATAACGTGCGAAATCCCATTGTTTGAAGGGTTTTCATCACGCGAGCCGACATTAAACCAAAAGCCTAATGAGAAGGATTTTACGTGGGGAATTGTCTCGGTTATGATTTTAACCCCATTCGGAAGGACGGTTTTTTTATATCGACTCAAATCAGTAAAAAATCTGTAAATTCATAAAAAATATAGCGTTCAAATATATTGAAAGTGCCAGCGGTAGTCAAGATTGGAAAGAAGAACTGACTTATGAATTACGAATTTTGAATGATGAATTATGAATTATTTTTTTCAAATGGTTGCAACTTTCATCCCAAACTTGTTTCGGGATCTAATACTGAAAAATAAAGACTCTGAAACAAGTTCAGAGTGACAATTTTATTCTCTCGTGTTTATTTCTAATCGCCACGGTACGACCGTAGCGACCAACTTAAATTACTTTAATAAAACCATTTTCTTTATTTCTGTATATGCGGTTGCTGAGCTATGCCCTGAGCTTGTCGAAGGGCCAGTCGAAGCGACAGCTGTGAGCCTGTAAAAATATATTCCGCTTGAGAGTTGTGAAGCATTAAAATCAACTTTATAACTTCCGGCTTTCATTTCTTTATTTACAAGAATTGAAACTTCTCTGCCAAGCACATCATATATTTTTAAAGTAACATTACTGATTGCAGGGATTTGAAAACTTATTTTAGTCTCCGGGTTAAACGGGTTGGGATAGTTCTGTGAAA
>CAZTZZ010000019.1:0-4247 GCA_964617905.1 uncultured Ignavibacteriaceae bacterium
CTATAGCCAGGGTGTTACACCTCTTCCCATTCCGAACAGAGAAGTTAAGCCCCTGCACGCCGATGGTACTGCGTGGGCAACTGCGTGGGAGAGTAGGTAGTCGCCATTTTTTATTTTAAACTATCCATTCCTAAATTTTCAATCTTTTAATTTCACAAATCGTTAATCAGTATTCAATATTTTAAGAAAATATATTTATCAATAAATATATGCGTGGGAGCCCGTCTTCGTTCTAATAAATTAGAACTTCGCCGGATAAAATCCGGTAGTCGCCATTTTTTATTTTAAACAAAACCGCAGTTTTAATTTAAGTCATATTCTATTGTATATAATTATCAAGTAGTATAACATTTACATCATCCCTTTTGAAACATCCCAGTTCTAATAATTTATTAAATTTAATTTTTCCTGTTATATAATTATGATTTTTTGAATAATGTTCATCTTGAATTTTTTCAAAATTATCTTTTATATCATTATGGTTATTCTGGAATCTTACATATACTTCTGCTATAAAATCATTATCAATAAAATGATTATTTAGCTGCCTATTTTTTTTATATTCATATTTGTAATCGTAACTCAAAGCAGATAAATCCGATAGGACTGCCGCCGCTGTTGGTATGGCACCTGCACCTTTACCAACAAAAATATTTTTGTCTGCAAAATAGTTCTCTGTTACTATTCCGTTATCTACACCGTCAATATTATACAATTCACTTTTTTCAAGTATTAATTGTGGAATTACAAATGCAGCAATACCACCTGTTTTTAATTTTTGAGCTAAGGCAATCAATTTTATTTTACCGTTTTTTACGCTTGCAAATCTTATATCTTGTTCATTAATTCTTTCAATACCGAAATTGAGTATGTCTTTTGGTTTAACTGTTACTCCGAATGCGTGGTTTAATAGTATACATAATTTGTATTTAGAATCGAAACCTTCAATATCGTTGGTAGGGTTACTTTCGGCATAACCTTTAATCTGTGCTGCTTTTAATGCAACTTTAAATGGTTTTCCGGCTTTACTCATTTCCGTTAATATAAAATTTGTAGTTCCGTTCATTATACCGTAGAACGAGTAAATAATATCGTTGTCATAATATTCCTCAAAATTTCTTATAATGGGTATACTTGCGCAGCAAGCTGCCTCATATAAAAACGGACGATTATATTTTTCAATTAGCAACTGTATATCTCTAAAATATTCTGATACCATTTTTTTGTTTGCAGTTACTACGGATTTACCTTTTTTTAAGGCTTCTTTTACTATTTCAAAAGCAGCCTCAAAATCATCGGTAAGCTCTACAATTACATTTATTTCCGGATCATCAAGTATTTCATACTTATCAAAAGTTAAATGCTCAGCATCTATATTTCTGTCTTTCTCTTTATGTTTAACACATATTTTTTTTATTTCTGGCTTGAAACCGTTACTGTTTTTCAGGACACTGAATAATCCTTGACCAACACATCCGAAACCAAACAAACCAATTTTAACATTATTTCTTTTCATTTTTTATCCTTTAATTATTGAACATATATTTCGTAGGTTATTTTTTTTATTTGAATTGTTATCTAATGCCTGGTCAATATCATTTATTAAATCATCTGCATCTTCCAGACCGACCGATAACCGAATTAAACTATCAGAAATTCCGGATTTTAGCCTGTCTTCTCTTGGAATAGATTTGTGTGTCATTGTAGGCGGATGACAAAGTAGACTTTTTGTTCCTCCAAGGCTTTCGGCTAGTTTGAATAATTTTGTACTTGTTATGAATTTTATAGCATTTTCTTCTGTATCATCTTTTAATGAAAATGATATAATCCCTCCGGGATACGACTGTTGCTTTTTTGCAACTTTATAATTTGGATGGCTTTCCAAACCCGGATAATTTAGAATTTTTATCTCTTCTTTCGATTGCAGATATCTTGCAATTTTTAGTGCATTTAAAGAATGTTTCTCAAACCTTAACTTAAGAGTTGACAGACTCCTTATTATTAACCAACTGTCAAACGGAGACAGCACACCTCCAGTTGCATTTTGAATATATTTCAGTTTTTCGCCCAATTCATCTGATTTAGTAACGATTAGACCTGCCAGAACATCTGTATGACCTCCCAAATATTTTGTGGCACTATGTAGAACTATATCCGCACCCATTATTAAGGGTTTTTGTGATACAGGCGTAGCGAAGGTATTGTCTACACAGACAAGTATATTATTTCTTTTGGCAATTTCTACAATCTTTCCAATATCAGATATTTTTAACAAAGGATTTGTTGGACTTTCAATCCAAATTAATTTTGTTTTTTGAGTAATAGCTTGCTTGATACTTTCCAAATCTGTTGTATCTACAAAATTTATTTTAATTCCAAGTCTGTTATAGACTGTAGTAAATAATCTGTGTGCTCCACCGTAAATATCATCTACAGCAAGTACTTCGTCATCGCTGTTTAATAACTTAACCACACAATCAATTGCAGCCAAACCGCTGGAAAATGCCATTCCTTGTTTACCGTTTTCAAGCTTGGCAATAATATCTTCAAGAATTTTGCGTGTAGGATTGTTAGTTCTTGTATAATCAAAGCCTTTATTAACATTGGGTGCTTCTTGAACAAATGTTGAGGTCTGATATATAGGTACAGCTATTGCTCCTGTCAAAGGGTCAACCGGGATTGAATTAATTATGGAAGTGATCTCTTTCATTTTGTTTTCCTTATAATTTTTGTTGAAAAATTTTTATTTAACAGAAAAAAAACCCCGACCTAAAAAGATCGGGGTTAAATTTTACCTCTAACTTTTTAGCATATATTTATAGTCGTTGCAATATGTTACAAATCACGACTGTTCGATTTATTTACAAATTGGCGGGTAGAAAATAAAAAACCCGCTAAATAGCGGGTTCAAAACTCATTAGCTATTTAGCAATTTATTTTTTGTCGCTGCAATTTGCTTTAAATCACGACAATTATTTTTAAGAACTGTGTACAATATAAAATTAATAATTTTATAAACAAAGTTTTATTGTTATCCCAAATAATTTTTTATCTCAATTAATTGTAATTTTAAGTTTCTAATAGCTGATAATATTTTCTACCTAATTAAATTTTTTTACGGTTTTGAACAAAATTGATACAAAAATAAAATGCTTCCATTGTGGGCTAGATTGTAATGATAATTCTATTTCATTAGGCGAGAGATATTTTTGCTGTAATGGCTGTAAATCAGTTTATCAGCTTCTTAATAACAGCAATCTTTACGACTATTATGACCTCTCTGAAAATCCGGGGGTTAAACCTAAAATAACACATTCAGATAAATTTAATTTTCTAGACGATAAAAAAATTACAGATAAAATCTTAGAATTTAGAGAAGGAAAATATTCAGTTGTTAAATTTTTTATACCTTCAATTCATTGCAGTTCTTGTATTTGGCTTTTGGAAAACTTGAACAAACTGGACAGCTCCATTATCCAATCCACTGTAAATTTTTTGAACAAAGAGGTAAAAATCAGATTTTTATCCGGAGAAATTTCATTAAAAGAAATTGCATCTTTGCTAACCTCAGTAGGATATGAACCGGAAATAATCATAGATAACCAAAACGGTGATGCATTAAAAAATAATTATAAAAGAATTCTACTTAAAATAGGGGTTGCTGGATTTTGTTTTGGTAACATTATGCTTTTCAGTTTTCCTAGTTATTTGGGCATTGATAAATCGAATGAATTTTATGTGATGCTATTTAACTATCTGAATTTATTGCTTGCACTACCTGTCTTTTTTTATTCCGGTGCAGATTATCTTATATCCGCTTTCAAAGCAATCAAAAATAAATTTATTAACATTGATATACCCCTGGCTCTGGGTATTACAGTTCTATTTGTTAGAAGTGTAATTGATGTGACTTTGTTTTCAACACATGGGTATTTCGATTCACTTTCCGGCTTGGTCTTCTTTTTACTCATAGGGAAATATATTCAACAAAGAACTTATGACTCAATAAACTTTGAGAGGAATTATAAATCTTTTTTCCCTATTTCTTCTACTGTTCTTAAGGAAGAGAAAAAAGAACACGTACAAATTCAAGATCTGAAGGTAGGGGATAGAATATTGGTAAGGAGCGGCGAACTGATACCGGCTGATTCAATATTGTTTAACGGAACTGGCTATATTGATTACAGTTTTGTAACGGGTGAATCGCTGGTTGTACCCAAAGTATCCGGCGAGGTAATTTATGCCGG
>CAZTZZ010000019.1:4347-24886 GCA_964617905.1 uncultured Ignavibacteriaceae bacterium
GGTAAAAAAATACTAATGGTAGGCGACGGGTTAAACGATTCCGGTGCTTTAAAACAAAGTGATGTAGGAGTCTCCGTTTCGGATAAAATCACCAATTTTTTCCCGGCTTGTGATGCATTATTGGATTCAAATGTTTTGTGTAGACTTACAAAATTTATTAAATTTTCTAATTCAAGTTATAAAATTATTATAATCAGTTTTATAATATCTTTTCTTTATAATATTATTGGATTATGGTTTGCTGTCCAGGGTCTGTTGTCACCTATTGTTGCGGCGATTCTTATGCCTATTAGTTCAATATCAGTTGTGTTATTTGCAACTGTTACTACAAATTTATTGGCAAAAAAGAGAGGTCTGAAATTTCTGTCGTAGTTATTTTAATAGCATCTAGTCTGCTTGTTGCCTTGGGCTTTTTAATAGCTTTTATTTGGGCAGTAAAAACCGGGCAATTCGAAGATACATTCACACCATCAATCAGAGTTTTATTTGAAGATAAGAAAAATCAAAAGAATATTAATAATAAATCAGATTCTTTACTCGGAGGATAATTTATGGGACTGGAAAAGTTCAGTTATGATAATAAAATAGTAAGAGACTTTGGGATTGCAACCACTGTTTGGGGAATTGTCGGAATGCTGGTTGGTTTATTGATTGCTACCCAACTTTTTATCCCGGAACTAAACTTACACTTACAATACACAACATTCGGAAGATTACGTCCATTGCACACAAATGCTGTGATTTTTGCTTTTGTCGGTAATGCAATTTTTATGGGTGCATATTATGCCTTGCAAAGATTATGTAAAACAAGAATGTTTAGTGATAAGCTTAGCCGAATTCATTTTTGGGGTTGGCAGCTTATAATTGTTGCTGCAGCAATAACCTTAGTAATGGGTTTCACAACAAGTAAGGAATATGCTGAATTAGAATGGCCGATAGATATTGCAATCACTCTTGTTTGGGTTGTGTTTGGTATAAATATGTTCGGCACTATTTTTAAGAGAAGGGAACAACATCTTTATGTAGCTATTTGGTTTTTTATTGCCACCTGGGTTACCGTAGCAATTCTACATATTGTAAACTCAATTGAAGTACCGGCATCTTTTCTAAAAAGTTATCCTATTTATGCAGGGGTACAGGACGCACTTGTTCAATGGTGGTACGGACACAATGCCGTTGCATTTTTCTTAACCACACCTTATCTGGGTTTGATGTATTATTATCTGCCCAAAGCGGCGAACCGACCGATTTTTTCGTATAAATTATCCATCCTTCATTTTTGGGCATTGATTTTTATTTATATATGGGCTGGGCCACATCATTTATTGTACACTGCATTACCGGAATGGGCACAAACACTGGGAGTAATTTTTTCAATTATGCTTATAGCTCCTTCCTGGGGCGGAATGCTGAACGGATTACTAACTTTAAGGGGTGCGTGGGATAAAGTAAGAGAAGATCCTATTTTGAAATTTATGGTCGTGGCAGTAACGGCTTACGGAATGTCAACATTCGAAGGACCGATGATGGCATTAAAAAATGTAAACGCTATTGCTCATTATACGGATTGGGTAATTGCTCACGTTCACATCGGTGGGTTAGCGTGGAATGGATTTTTAACATTTGGGGTTTTGTACTGGTTGATTCCAAAGTTATTTAAAACACAATTGTTTTCAAAAAAATTAGCTAATGTACATTTTTGGATTGGCACATTGGGAATTGTTTTTTATGCATCCGCAATGTATTGGTCGGGTATTGCTCAGTCATTAATGTGGAAAGAATTTACAGATTTAGGAGTTCTTCAATATCCTAACTTTTTAGAAACTACGCTGCAGATAATTCCGATGTATATGATAAGGGCATTTGGCGGATTACTGTATTTATCCGGTGCGATAATAATGGTATATAATTTGTATAAAACAGCAAAGAGCGGAAATTTTGAAGCTAATGAAGAAACAGAAGCTGCCTCGCTAGTGAAAACAAAAGACCCTTTTAAAAGAGGAATAAGACACCGCTGGTTGGAAAGCAAACCTATTTTATTTTTAACACTTGCAACTGCCGCTATTTTGGTAGGAACCTTAGTAGAATTTATACCTACTTTTCTGGTTAAATCAAATATTCCTACAATTGCAAGTGTGAAACCTTATACACCTTTAGAATTGCAGGGAAGGGATTTATATATCAGAGAAGGATGTGTTGGATGCCACTCGCAAATGGTCAGACCTTTCAGATCTGAAACCGAAAGATACGGTGAATATGCAAAAGCCGGAGAATTTGTTTACGACCATCCGTTTTTGTGGGGATCAAAAAGAACAGGACCTGATCTTGAAAGAATAGGCGGAAAGTATCCAAACATTTGGCATTATATGCATATGGAAGATCCGACTTCAATGTCACCCGGTTCAATTATGCCCCCGTATCCTTGGCTTTTAAGTCAGAAATTGGATATATCTACTACATCCAAAAAAATAGAGGTTATGAGAAGTTTAGGAGTGCCTTATCCCGAAGGATATGAAAATATTGCAAATAGAGAACTGCTAAAACAGGCGGATGAAATAACAAAAAATCTGAATGAAAACGGTATTGCAACATCCAGAGACAAAGAGATAATTGCATTAATTGCCTATCTTCAAAGAATGGGAACTGATATTAAAGTAAAGAAAAATGTTGGTAAATAAGGAGACGCAACATGTTTAGTAATTATTTGAAAACAATAGAAGGAATAGGAGTTTATCCTTTATTTTCCCTTTTGGTTTTCTTTATCTTTTTCGTAGTGATTATTGTTTGGTTATTTAAGGTCGATAAAAAATATATTGAAAAAATGAGCAATCTTCCCTTAGATTTAAAGAACACTAAACTTCAATCTCAAAATATTAATGGCAAAAATTATATTGAGGACAACAATGAAAATCAATAAATCTTTTTCAAAAAAAATATTATACAGTCTATTTCTCTTTTTAATTAATCCGTTGTTTAACAATGTTTTTGCACAAAGCGAAAATGGGAACAATGGCATAAGCGAAGGTTATGTAAATTTTATAATTCTTCTTTTTGTTGCTTCAATCGTTTTTGTATTTGTATTGTTATTTATGTTTGGAATGGAAGAAGAACCTGAGGAAGAAGTTGAACTTGCCGATAAAAAAGTTAGAAAAAGCTACCAACTTTTAAATAAAATTAAACAAAGACTTATCCGTTCTACACCAATTGAAAAAGAAGCTGACATACTAATGGAACACGAGTATGACGGAATAAGAGAGCTTGACAACAGAATTCCACCATGGTTCAATTACCTGTTTATCGCAACTATAATTTTTGCTATAATTTATTTCTTCGATTACGAAATATTCAAATCGAGTCCGTCACAAATTGAAGAATATACTATGGAAATGAAATTAGCTTCAATACAAAAAGAAGAAAACCTTAAATCAGGTGCTTTGTTAAATGAAAAAACAGTTACGGTTTTGAAGGATGCTGCTGATTTGAATAAAGGTAAAGAAATTTTCACAGCAAATTGCGTTGCCTGCCACAGACAAGACGGCGGAGGATTAGTCGGACCGAACTTAACAGACGACTATTGGATACACGGTGGAGGAATAAAAAATATTTTTAAAACCATTACAAACGGAGTTCCCGAAAAAGGAATGATAAGCTGGAAGTCACAGTTGAATTCAAAACAAATACAGGAAGTTGCCAGCTACATTATTTCCTTGCACGGGACGAATCCACAAAATCCCAAACCTCCACAGGGAGATAAATACGTAGGTGAGTAATCATAATTCCGTTAGTGAAAGTTTTAGAGACTCTTTAGAGACAGTCAATGAAAAGGGGAAAAGGAATTGGATATACCCCAAAAAGCCTTCCGGCAAACTGTATAATGCAAGAACTTATTTCAGTTGGCTCTTGCTGTTGGTACTTTTTTTAACACCTTTTATAAAAGTAAACGGGCATCCTTTCTTACTATTTAATGTTCTGAAAAGAAATTTCATTCTTTTCGGTATTCCTTTCGGTCCTCACGATTTCTACATATTCGTACTTGCAATGATAACTATAATCGTTTTTATAATTTTATTTACGGTTGTATTCGGTAGATTATTTTGCGGTTGGGTTTGCCCGCAGACAATTTTTATGGAAATGGTATTCAGAAAAATTGAATATTGGTTAGAAGGCAGTGCCAAAGAACAAATTTTGTTGCACCAACAAAAGTGGAATTTAAATAAAATCGTCAAAAAACTTTCAAAATATTCAATTTTTTATGCGATCTCTTTTTTAATATCAAACATATTTCTTTCTTATATAATAGGAATGGATGAACTTATAAAAATCATTACCGATCCTCCTTCTCAACATATAAACGGATTGATAGGAATAGTTGCCTTTTCAGGGGTTTTTTACTGGGTATTTGCCTCGTTTAGAGAACAGGTTTGCACAATGGTTTGTCCTTACGGAAGACTGCAGGGAGTTTTACTTGACAGGGATTCAATTGTAATAACATATGATGATAAAAGAGGTGAACCGAGGGGCAAAATAAAAAAGAATGAGGATCAATCAGATAAAGGCGATTGCATTGATTGTCATCTTTGTGTGGATGTTTGTCCCACCGGAATTGACATAAGAAACGGCATTCAGCTTGAATGCGTAAACTGCACTGCCTGCATTGATGTCTGCAACGATGTAATGGTTAAGGTCAATAAACCAAAAGGTCTTATCCGGTACGATTCTATAAACGGTGTTGAAAAAAATCAAGGATTTAAATTTACGGCAAGAATGAAGAGTTACTCCGTTCTTTTAATATTGCTATTGTCTGTTTTGGGGTATTTAATAACCTCAAGAACCGATTACAGTATAAACATATTACGTACACCGGGTCTTATGTTTCAGAAGCAGGCTAACAATATGATAAGTAATATTTATGATCTGAATATTGTTAATAAAACCTTTGATCCACTGCCTTTTAATATTGAACTTGAAAATAAAAACGGCACTATTCAACTTATTGGAAACAAAGAAGATCTGAAACCACAGCAAAACTACGATGCCAAAATTTTGGTGATGCTTCCCGGTAATGAAATAAAAAAATTGAAAACCCCTATTAAAATTGCCGTATATTCAGAGGGTAAATTATTAAAACAATTAGAAACTTCTTTTTTGGCACCCGTTAACAAGAACAACAATTAATAAAAATTAAGGAATCGCCATGAATAAACTAATTGGTTATTCAATATTTGTAATTTTTTTATTAACCACGACCCAAATAAAATCACAGCAGGCATTAAATTTTACTTGGGAAGCAAATACAAGACAAGACACACTCAGAGGAATGCTAACACCTCTTCGCACAAGTTTTGATGTAACTTATTATGGCTTGGATGTTAAGATAGACCCCTCCAACAAATCCATAAAAGGTAAGAACAGAATCCAATTTAAGGTTGTGTCAGATTTTAATAAAATGCAGATAGATCTTTTCCCCAACATGAATATAGAAAAAATTCTTTTTGAAGACGGAACCGTATGCAATTACACAAGAGAGTTCGGTGCAGTATTTATTACTTTACCTGAAAAATTGAAAAAAGGAGAAACACATTTTATTGATTTTTATTATTCGGGAAATCCGCAAGTAGCAAAACGTCCACCCTGGGACGGTGGATTTTCCTGGAGAAAGGACAAAGAAGGCAACCCCTGGGTAGTTGTAACCTGCCAGGGAACGGGTGCAAGTCTGTGGTGGCCCAACAAAGACCATCAATCAGATGAGCCCGACAGCATGCTGCTAAGCGTAACAGTTCCTTCAAATCTTCAAGATGTTTCAAACGGAAGGCTGAGAAGTACAAAAGATCTCGGGAACGGATGGACAAAATATAATTGGTTCATTTCCGCACCTATTAATAATTATAATGTTACAGTTAACATTGGCAAGTTCTCTCATTTCAGTGATATTTATACAAATAAAGATGGGGAGGATTTAACACTCGATTACTATGTAATGCCTCAGAATCTTGAGAAAGCAAAAAAGCAGTTCAAAGACGTAAAAAAAATGTTGACGGCATTTGAATATTATTTCGGTAAATATCCATTTTATAATGACGGTTATAAATTAATTGAAGCACCTCACAACGGAATGGAACATCAGAGTGCAATAGCTTACGGCAACCGTTATTGGCATGGCTATGTGGGCAGGGCTTCTTCGGCTGTGGGATTGAAATTTGATTTTATAATTGTTCACGAGAGCGCACACGAATGGTGGGGTAACAGTGTAACTTCGAACGATGTTGCGGATATGTGGGTGCACGAGAGTTTTGGCGCGTATGCTGAGGGATTGTTCGTTGAATATTTTTGGGGGAAAGAAGAAGGATTGAAATATATAAACGGAAAAGGACAAAGCATAAGGAATGATAAACCAATTATTGGTCCGTTCAATGTAAACAAATCCGGTTCCGGAGATATGTACAACAAGGGTCAGCTAGTGCTTAACACATTACGCAGCGTAATAGATAACGATTCTCTTTGGATTTCAATTTTAAGAGGAATACAAAAAAAATATTACCATAAAACCATTGACGGAACAGATATATTTAATTACATAAATGAAAAGACGGGGAAAAATCTGAACTATTTCTACGATCTCTATTTTAGAGATATAACAGTACCCGAATTAATTATGATAGTTACAAAAAAAGGCGGTGATACAAATTTGCGTTTCAGATGGAAGACAAATGTTAATAATTTTAAAATGCCGGTTAAGGTAACAACCGCAAAAGATAAGTTCGAATTCATTTATCCTACAACAACTTGGAAATCATTAAATATTAAAGGATTAGATCCATCTGATTTTAAAGTGGCAGAAAATTTGTTTTATCTTAAAACCAAAATTTTAAGACAATACATTGATCCGAAAAGCAGCATAAAAATAAATTGAAATTTTAAAGGTAAAAAATTATGAAAAAGTTACTATCAATTACTTTAATCTTTTTGTTGTTCATACCTTTAGTTCAAGCACAGACTAAAGATAATTCATTATTAATATTGGACAGAATTTACAATTCGAGAGAGTTCTCTTCTCAAAGATTCGGACCTGCCAGATGGATAGACAATGATAAAGGATATACCACACTTGAGCCTTCTAAAGAATTCAAAGGAGCAAGAGATATAGTTAAATATAATACCGTTACAGGGAGAAGAAGTTTATTAATTGATGCTAAACATCTTATCCCAAAAGGGAAAGAAAAACCATTAAGGATTGCAGATTATCACTGGTCAAGTGACGGCAAATTACTTTTGATCTTTACCAATACAAAAAGAGTTTGGAGAAGAAACACGAAAGGCGACTATTGGGTAGTTGATTTGAGAACATGGGATATGAAAAAACTTGGCGGTAAAGAGGCCAAACCTTCTACACTAATGTTTGCAAAATTTTCACCTGACAATAAAAAAGTCGGCTATGTAAGAGAAAATAATATTTATGTTGAAAATCTTGCAACCGGTAAAATTGTTCCCTTAACAACAAACGGTACAGAAACTTTAATTAATGGCACATTCGATTGGGTATACGAAGAGGAACTCAGCTTGCGTGACGGTTTCAGGTGGAGTCCCGACAGCAAGTTCATTGCATACTGGCAACTTGATTCTAAAGAAGTTCCCGTTTTTTATCTGATAAACAACACCTCAAAACTTTATCCAACATTAAAACCTATTAAATATCCAAAAGTAGGACAGAAAAACTCAACTTGCAGAGTCGGTGTGGTTAGTGCAAACGGAGGTAAAACAAATTGGATGAAAGTGCCCGGGAACCCGAGTGAGCACTACATTGCAAGAATGGACTGGGCGGCAAACTCCGATGAAATAGTTATCCAGCAATTGAACAGAAAACAAAATACAAATAAAGTAATGCTATGCAACAGAACAAACGGAAAATCTAAAACCGTTTTAACCGAAACAGATAAAGCTTGGGTGGATATTAATAATGATCTAAAATGGCTGGATGAAGGTGATAATTTTACATGGGTAAGTGAAAGGGATGGCTGGAGACACGTGTATATTGTTTCAAGAGACGGGGATGAAATAAGAAAAATAACACCTGAAAACTTTGATGTAATAAATATTCAAAAAATAGATGAAGAAGGCGGTTATGTATATTTTATTGCTTCACCTGATAATGCAGGACAGAGATATTTGTACCGAGTGAACATAAACGGGGATCCGAAAGAAGAAAAATTAACACCAGATAAATTTGCAGGTGTTAATTTCTACCAGATTTCTTCTACAGCAAAATATGCTTTTCATTATTTTTCAAATTTTGAAACACCGAACACGATTGATCTGGTCAATTTACCGGATCATAAATCTGAAAGAAAATTATTTGATAATAAAAAACTTAAGGAAAGTATTTCGGTTTTAAAGAAAAGCCCGGTTGAATTTTTTAAGATAAATATTGGTAACGGAGTTTTGTTGGACATCTGGATGATGAAGCCATATAATTTTGATCCGAATAAAAAATATCCCGTACTTTTCTATGTATACGGAGAGCCGGCGGGACAAACGGTTATGGACAGATGGATGGGGAGCAGTTATTTGTGGTATTTAATGTTAACACAAAAGGGTTACATTGTAATTAGTGTCGATAACAGAGGAACACCTGCACCAAGAGGAAGGGATTGGAGAAAAATTGTTTACAAACAAATCGGTATTCTTGCCTCAAAAGACCAGGCCGCCGCTGCAAAAATAATAAGCAAATGGCCTTTTGTAGATACTGACAGAATAGGGATCTGGGGCTGGAGCGGTGGCGGCTCGATGACACTGAATATGATGTTCCGTTATCCTGAAATTTATAAAACGGGAATGTCAGTAGCCCCGGTGAGTACGCAGTGGTACTACGATACCATTTATCAGGAACGATATATGAGTCTGTGGGAAGAAAACAAAGCCAATTATATTGAAGGTTCACCGATAACATACGCTAAAAATATGAAGGGGAATTTACTGATAGTACACGGAACAGGTGATGACAACGTACATTACCAGGGAACCGAAGCGCTTATAAATGAATTGATAAAACAAAATAAAATGTTCAGAGTAATGGTTTATCCGAACCGTTCACACGGTATTTACGAAGGGAAAAATACATCAAGACATTTGAGGGAATTACTTACAAGTTATCTTATGAATCATATGCCTCCCGGAGGTAAATAAAATTTGGCAAAATTTAAATTTAATTGGGGCTGGGGTATTTTTCTCACTATAGTTATCTTTTTGATGATTATGGCTGTACTCATAATTTTTTCGATGAACAAGGATGTGGACTTGGTAACTAAAAATTATTATCAAAAAGAATTGCAATACCAAAAACAGATTGATAAAGAAAAGAAGACTGAGTATTTAAATAAAGATGTAGATGTTTCGGTTGAAAATGAATATGTGGTTATCTCTTTCCCGGATTCAACCAGTATTTCGGGTGAATTGAACTTTTACAGACCTTCGGATTCTAAGTTGGATTTTAAATTATCGATTAGATTAAATGGAAGCAACAAACAATTAATCGAAAAGAAAAAATATGTTAGGGGATTTTGGAGATTGAAAATTCATTGGGAACAAAGCGGTCACGAATTCTACACTGAGAAATCATTTATAGTTCAATAGAATGGAAATCTGGACAGCATTTATTATAGGAATTGCAGGCAGCCTGCATTGCGTGGGAATGTGCGGACCGATTGTTCTGGCTCTGCCGACTAAGATCAATTCCAGAAATATAGCTTTTATTTTAAAACGACTTTTGTACAATGTTGGCAGGGTCACAACGTATTTCCTAATCGGACTACTTGCAGGTTACGTTGGACAAAGTGTAAAGTTGTGGGGTTTCCAGCAGGTGCTCTCTATTTTAATTGGTGTTATTATTTTGCTGTGGGTATTTATACCCAAAACATATCATAAAATTATTACTGATCTACAAATAATCAAAAAGGGATTTAGGCTTTTGCAGAATTCTATAGGCAGACTTTTTACAAAGCAAAATTTTCTGTCTTTTTACATCATTGGAATTCTAAACGGATTTCTGCCGTGTGGTTTTGTTTATATGGGAGCGGCAGGGGCGGCATCTACCGGTAATTATTTTAGCGGCAGTTTGTATATGGTTTTATTCGGGTTGGGAACGGTACCTGCTCTTTTCGTTTTATCAATCTTTGGCAAATACTTTAACCAAAGTTTAAGAAATAAATTTAATAAATCTGTTCCATATTTTGCTGTAATTCTTGCCCTATTATTTATTCTCAGGGGATTAAATTTAGGAATACCTTTTATCAGTCCGATGATGAAATAATTTGCAATTTTATTTCTGTCTTGTAAATTTCTTAAATTTTAGCCAAGTTATTATATAAAATTCTTCGGGGTACTACTTTTCTGCAATTTCTTCAAAGCAGTATCAATTAATTATTGTATGAATATTGTTTGATAATCATAAATTATTTGGGGTTAAAATGAAAAAAATAATTTTAGTTTCATTAGTGCTAATTTTTGGTTTGCTGTCTGATATAAATTTTGCCCAAGGAAATAATTCAATTCAATTTAATGGTGGTATTATGTTCGCTAGGCGTTCGTCTGATGGGGCATCATTTTCAATGCAGTATAATTATATGTTAAGTTCAAAAATCAATCTGTATTTTTCTGCAGGCTATTCATTTTGGGATAAATTTTATGTGACATATCGAGAAGAACTAAATCCTCCCCAGCGCCAAGAATATTTTAGAACATATAATGAAGATAATCATTCATTAGCACACTCGAATATCGGGGCTAAATATAATTTTCATTCAAATAAATTTTTTACTTCTTTTTTAATTTTTGAGGTTGGTTATTCCCATTTAAGTTTTGATAGTTATGGGAATGTTAGAGTTGTGAATCCTATTACCGGCGAAGTAACATCCTATGATGTTGATCTAAATAGTAGAAAGGAAATAAGTTATAATCTTTTTAATATTGGTATCGGCACAGGGCTTTCACACTCACTAACTCAATCATTAGATGTAATATTATCATTTAAGATTAACTCAAATTTTAACGGGGATGAGATTGGATTCTTGAGTACTAAAGGGACATACTCAGCCTGGCAAATTGGATTAAATGTTAAGATTTAAACATATTATAAAACTTTTTTTGTCTAAAAAATGTTGTTTATTTTATAACAAAGGATGAAATAAAATGAAAAGGAATAAATTTTTTTTCATATTCATTGTGTTATTCTCTTTTTTGCTTTTATGGCAGTGTAATGAAAAAACTTATGTGCCTTAACCTCTAAAAATGTTTATATAATTTATAGTTAGTCTATTAAATGAGGTATAATATGAGAACCACAATTATTATACTTTTATTGATCTTATTACAGGGATGCAAAAGTGAAAGTCCAGTTTCCCCAAAAAATAAGATAGAATATAATGAGAAAGAATATAAAATTGTATTTGTCTCAGACAGAGATTCTGATGGTCAAATTCACATTGAATTAGGAACAAAATCTGAAGTATATACAATGGATATTAATGGTATAAATCAGACCCGTATTACAAAAAATAATACTTGGGATTTTAATCCCATATACTCTCCAGATGGAAATAAAATTGCTTATACAGCTGCTACCGATTGGCTAATGTCAGACATAAATATTATGAATAATGATGGGACTTATATTATAAGTTTAGGCGCTGGCAAAAACCCAAAATTTTCTAATGATAACTCTAAAGTTTTATTTCAGACATTTGGATTAATTGGTATAATAAATATTGACGGAAGCAATAAAAAAACCCTTACTAACTGGGCAGATAATTTTCATTATACATTAGGGCAAGATTTTCCAGCTCAACTTTCAAGTGATGATCAAAAAATATTATTTATTTCAAACCGTAATAATAATTATGATATATACACTATGTCTGTCGATGGAAATAATGTAAAACGATTGACTAATTCTTCATCATTTGATGGTTCTTGTTCTTTTTCTCCGGATAATTCAAAAATACTTTATGTTTCTTATAAAAGCGGTAAAGGTCAAATATTCATTATGGAAAGTGATGGAAGTAATAAGCAACAATTAACAAATACATCTGAATATAATATAAAGCCTTCTTTCTCTCCATCTGGACAAGAAATTGTATTTATATCGAATAGAGATAATAATACTGAAGTATATACAATGAATGTAGATGGAACAAATCAAAAAAGATTAACAAATAATATCACTATGAAAGATAACCCAAAATTTTCACCGGATGGACTAAATATAGTATATGAACAGAGACCAGATATATTTATTATAAAACTTAAAAGTGGCGAAAAGATGAACTTAACAAATGGAACGGGTCATAATTATCATCCATCTTTTAGTCCAAAATTGTAGTGATATTAGACTAACAAGAAATCAACCTGTCTAATTTCCAATTACAATTATTTTACCAAAAATTCTACTGCTTGCACTTAGGATTCAGATTTGTTTATTACTAATTAAGTACTTATATTTGTACTGATTTAATAACTTAAGGAAATAAAAATGATTGCTGCTAATTACACTGAATTCAGAACAAAACTAAAACTGTTTTTAGATAATGTTGAAAAAAATAATGAAACTTTGATAATTAAAAGAGGTACAGGAAAAGGAAGCGTTGTGATCTCTTTAGAGGAGTATAATTCATTAATGGAGACGGTTCATTTGTTAAGTTCAAAAACAAATGCAGATAGAATATACGAATCCATAAAACAAATAAAAGACGGTAAGGGACTTGAAAAAGAATTAATCGAAGAATAATGAAAATTATCTTTTCGAAAAATTCTTGGGAAGACTATATCTCTTGGCAAAACGAAGATAAGAAAATTCTAAAAAAAATTAACGAATTGATAAAAGATATTCAACGTACACCGTTTGAAGGGAAAGGTAAACCGGAACCATTAAAATATGATTTAGCCGGTTTTTGGTCACGAAGAATAGACAGAGAACATAGGTTAGTTTACCAATTTGAGAAAAACACTATTTTTATTTATAGCTGTAGATTCCATTATGATTAAATAATTTACAAGTAACAAATTACAATGAACAATTATTTTATAATAAAAGTAGTTGCTTTACCAATTATTAATTGTACATTCTTAAATTATTAATTATCAATAACTTTCTTATTTTACATCCTGTAAAAATCTTCAATAATAAATTTCAAATAATAGATATTAAATGAAAACCTGGCTTAAAACTACATTATCTGTAATCATAAGTTTAATTGTTTTAATAATTATCGGTGGAGCAATACTTTACAATATGCTTCTTTCCTCTTTACCAAATTATAATGATGAAATCAATATATCTGCAATAGACGGAAATATAGAAATATACAGAGACAGTCTGGCCATTCCTTATATTATTGCACAAACAGAAGAAGATGCAGCCTTTGCTATGGGCTATGTTCACGCGCAGGAAAGACTTTTTACAATGGATATTGCACGCAGAGCCGGCGAGGGCAAACTCAGTGAGATTTTCGGAGAAGATACAGTTCCGTTTGATAAAATGTTTTTAACCGTTGGGATAAAAAGAAACATACTTAAAAATTATTCTAAGTTCAGCAGCAACGATATTAAAATTCTTAAAGCTTATTCCAAAGGTGTAAATTACTACATTCAAAATGCCGGGGGTAAACTCCCGATTGAGTTCAGTGTTTTGGGATATGAGCCGGAAAAATGGAAGCCCGTTCATAGTCTTATTATTATGAGAATGATGGCTTGGGAGCTGAACATTGGTTGGTGGACGGATTTTGCCTACACGGAACTAGTGCAAAAAGTCGGAATAGATAAAGCAAAAGAAATACTGCCCGGTTATCAGAAAAATGGTCCCATTATTGTTCCCAAAAAAATTGCAAAATTATCAAAGCTAAACAATTCGTTTGTTAACATTGAAAAACAATTCAGAAATTTTTTAGGTCTGCGAGGCACACACATCGGTTCAAACAGCTGGGTGGTCTCGGGTAAAAAATCAGTTACCGGTAAACCAATAATTGCAAACGACACACACCTCGCTTTCAGTGCACCGGATAAATGGTTTGCTTCTGTAATTAAAGCAGGAAATTGGGATGCTGCCGGGTTTACATTGCCCGGTGTTCCCGGAATTGTCATCGGAAAAAACAATTCTATTGCCTGGACAATGACAAATGTTATGGCAGACGACGCTGATTTTTACAGCGAAAAGCTGGACAGCTCCGGTAAAAAATATTTATACGACGGTAGGTGGAAAAATTTAAAAATTGTGAAGGACACTATTAAAGTCAGAAATTCATCTCCTGTTTTAAATATAACTAAAATTACAAGTAACGGTCCCATAATTTCGGATATTCACCCGTTAACTTTTTTATACAAAAATGAGAAGGAAGAATTTCCTCCCATATCGATGCGATGGCTGGGTAATGAATTCAGCGATGAACTGAACGCAATTTATAATGTGAACAAAGCTAAGAATTTCAATCAATTTAAAAAAGCGTTGAATGATTTTGCCGTTCCGGGACAGAATTTTACTTATGCCGATAAAAAGGGGAATATCGGTTACGTATTTGGTGCAAGTCTTCCGATTAGAAATTATGCCAATGCAAGTTTTGTTGTTGACGGTACAACTTCAAAAAATGATTGGAAGGGATTTATTAAAAGGAATAATATCCCTTTTTTGTTGAATCCCAAAAAAAGTTACATTGCTTCGGCAAACAACAAAATGTTTAAAAAATTTAAAGGATATATTTCAAACCTTTGGGAGCCTTCTTCCAGAATTGACAGGATTACTCAACTTTTACAATCAAAAAAGGAACATTCTGCGGGTGATTTTAAAAAATACCAGATGGATTTTATATCTCCCTATGCTAAAGAAATAACAAGTCATCTTCTTTCAGCATTTAAGAATATAAAAGTAGTGGATGAGAATTTGAAAAATTCTTTGAGCTTATTAAAGCAATGGGATTTTAATTTTAACAAATACAGTCAAACACCCTTAATATATGCTGCATTTTTTAACAATCTTTTGAAAAATATTTATAAAGACGAAATGGGGGAGGGACTTTTTAACGATTTTGTTTTTGTCGCAAATGTACCTTACAGAAGTGTGCAGCAGTTGCTAAATCAAAATTCCAACAGTTGGTTTGATAATATTAACACACAAAAAATTGAGACTAAAAATATTATTTTAAGGAAAAGTTTGACAGACGCGCTTGATGAACTGGAGAGAAAATTGGGCAAAGATATGTCGGGCTGGCAGTGGGGCAATTTACACAATGTAACTTTCAAACATATGTTCAGCGGTAATTCGTCCATTTTGGACAATCTTATAAACATAGGACCATTTAAAATTGGTGGTGATGGTACAACAATATTCAACACCGAATATTCCTTTGCAAAAAGTATTGATAAATATCCGAGGTTCAGGCACGGGGAATTTGAGAATAATCTTGGACCTGCAATGAGGTTTATTTATGATTTCAGTAAACCCGATGAATTTTTAATGGTGCTAACCACCGGGCAGTCGGGACAAATTTTAAGCGACCATTACAAAGATATGACAGGCTTATGGTTAAACGGTAATTATGTAAAAGTAAGAACCGACACAGCTTCAATATTTAAGAATAAAAATCTTCTTAAATTTATAAAGTTAAATTAATATTATCACTTACTTTACATAAATAAAAGTTTTAATCATATTACATTTTATCTAATTATTAACAAGTGAATTATGAAAGTTATTGACCACATTAAAAAAGCTGAAAAACCATTCATAAGTTTTGAGCTTATTCCTCCTAAAAGAGGCGGAGATATTACAGGTTTGTTAAACGTATTGGAGAGCATAGTTCAATATAAGCCTCCGTTTATTGATATTACTTCACACTCCGCCGAAGTTGTATATGACGAAACAAAAGACGGCATTAAAAAGAAAGTAAAACGTAAAAGACCCGGAACTCTCGGCATTTGTGCGTTGATTCAGCATAAATTTAACGTTGATGCTGTCCCGCACATACTTACTAACGGATTTACTAGGGAAGAAACAGAAGACTTTATGATTGAACTCAGTTACTTGGGTATTGATAATGTACTGGCAATTAGAGGAGATGATCACGGATTTCAAAAACCTGTTCCAAAGGGAAAAAGCATAAATCAATATGCCGCTGATCTAGTAAAACAAATAAATGATATGAACAAAGGAAGATATCTGGAAGAGAATTTACTGGATGCGCAGCCTTCGGACTTTTGCATAGGTGTAGGCGGTTACCCGGAGAAACATTTTGAGGCTCCAAATTTATTGACAGATATAAAATATACAAAACAGAAAGTAGATGCCGGAGCTGAATATATAGTAACACAGATGTTTTATGATAATGAATATTATTTTAAATATGTTGACCTTTGCAGAGAACAAGGTATAAATGTACCTATAATACCCGGTCTAAAAATAATTACTGCAAAATCAAACCTTACTTCAGTTCCAAAGAATTTTTATATAAATATTCCTGAAGAACTTTCAGAAAAAGTTATGAATGCGGAAAGCGATAAAACACTTGAAGTAGGGGTTGAATGGGCAGCTTCGCAAGTAAAAGACTTGATTAAAAATGGTGTACCGAGTATTCATTTTTACGTGATGCTTAATTCAAAACCAATAAGTATGCTAATGGATAGATTAGAAATATTTTAATTTTTGTTGTATTAACTATCAACAGGACTTAAATGTCATTCTGACCCCGACTGGTCGGGGGAAGAATCTCCAAGCTAAAGTAAAAATAGAGATTCTTCAGTCATCCGGTAGATTCCGGATTCCTTCAGAATGACCTGGATGAGATTTTTTTGACAATTTCAAAATTGGAATTTATAATTGAAAAAGAAAATATTAAGTAAAAAAATAAATTCACCTATTAAAAAATTAAAATGGGGCGTAGCAGGATGCGGACATTTTGCAGAACATTCTTTTTTACCCGCTGTACTGATATCTCGAAAAGGTAAAGTTACATCCTTATTCTCAAATAATAAACAAAGAGCGGAAAAGCTTGCCAATAAATTTTCCGTATCAAATTATTTCTCCAATTTTGACAAATTTTTAAAATCAGACATTGATGCAGTATATATCTCAAGTTCCAATAATAATCATTACGAACAAACTTTAAAATCAGCAAATGCAGGTAAACATATTCTTTGTGAAAAGCCCATGGCATTAACCTCTGAGCAGGCGAAAGAAATGATTGATGTATGCAAAAAAAACAACGTCCAGCTGTCTGTTAATTACGTTATGCGCTATCACCCGATAATTTTGAAGGCGAAAGAAATTGTAAATTCGAGGATGATTGGAAAACTTACCTCAATAAATATTAACTTCAATATTAATTTACCTCCGGGTGAAAATTTCAGATATAATAAAAAACTAAGCGGCGGGGGAGCTTTAAGAGATATAGGCACACACATAATCGACCTGCTCCTTTATTTCGGAGGTGAAATTGAACAAATAAACGGAGGATTGGATAATATAGTCTATAAAGAAGAAGTTGAAGATTACGCATACGCAACCGTAAAGTTTAAGGATTCAGGATACGGTCATTTTAATGTTTCTTATTGCAATAAAAGGGCGTTAAACAGAATTGAAATACTCGGTAGCAAAGGTGCAATTTCAATTGATAATTTTATCGGCGCGAAAAATGAATCTGCAAAAATATCAATTATGATAAATAATGAAGCCAAGAGAATGTTTAGAAAACGCGGGAATAAAATGCTGTATATGCTTCGATCCGTTCAAAAAGCTTTCCTGAAAAATTATGAGCCTCTTATAACCGGTGAGGACGGATTTGTAAATCTAAAAATAATGGAAGAACTGGAGAGAAAATGCTCTTAGTTGAACAGTTGATTGATGTTTGCCACAGGGTTTACGACAAGGGTTTTGTTTCTGCTTTCGACGGCAACTTGTCTGTCTTTACACCCGAAAACACTATATTAATTACGCGTTCCAATGTTTGTAAAGGCGCTGTGGGATTAGAAGACATTTTAGAATTAGATTTAAATGGAAATGTAATAAGCGGAAACGGGAAGGTTTCAACAGAGTTAAAATTGCATCAGTTTGCTTACGCTTACAGGCAGGATATATTTGCCGTTATTCATACACACTCTGCTTATGCCACTGCTTTTGCAAGCAGCAAAAACGAAATTGTAAACGATGTTTTTCCCGAAGTGATTTTGTCTTTGGGTAAAATACCTTTGTGTAAATACGCAACACCTTCAACCGACGATCTGCCCAAAAGTCTGCAGGAATATATTTCAGAGGGCTGGGCCTATCTGCTTGAAAATCATGGGGCGGTTACCTTGGGCACCGATATTTATGATGCCTATTATAAAATGGAAAAGCTTGAACACACTGCAAAAATAATTTCAATTGCGCGGTGTCTTGGCGGAGTTACGGAACTTCCTCAAGAAAAAATTGAAGAATTAAAAAACATTTCAGAAAAAGTTTACGGAATAAAACAGAATTAAATAAATGACTAATAATAAATTAAATGTTGCACTCCTTGTCGGCGGGTTTTCACCCGAAAGGGAAGTATCTAAAGATTCAAGCAGATCAATTTACAATGCTTTAATAAATTTGGGTTATAATGTAAAACTTATAGATCCTGCATACGGAAAAAATCAACCGAATGAAATTGAAGAATTTTTTGAAAAGAAAAATATCGACGAAATTTCTTCGGGTAATTATGTAGATGCGGTTAATTCAAAATTGTTTGACGGAATTGGCATTGCTTTTTTAGGACTGCACGGTAAATACGGAGAAGACGGTTTAATACAAGCATTACTTGAGCTTCGCGGAATTAAATACACCGGCTCCGATGTGAACGCAAGCTCAAATGCAATGAATAAAGAAATGGCGAAAATATTGTTCAATCATTTTAACGTGAACACTCCCAAATGGATATCCCTAAATAAAAATTTTGATCTAAAGGAAATAAATTCAAAAACAGAAAATCAAATTGGATTTCCATGCGTGGTTAAACCAAATGATCAAGGCTCGACAGTTGGACTAACGATATGCGAAGATGAAAGTACACTTGAAGAAGCAATATTACTTGCATTAAGTTTATCGAATAAAGTCTTAATTGAGGAATATATTTCGGGCAGGGAATTAACTGTGACAGTACTGGAAAATATAGCCTCACCTGTTTTGGAAATAAAACCCGAACACGGATTATATGATTATGAATGCAAATATACTTCGGGTAAAAGTCAGTATTTAGTTCCGGCAGAAATTCCTGACGAAGTAGCTAAATCGATACAAAGAGAAGCATTGACGGCTTTTAATGCTTTAGGCTGTTCGGTATATGGCAGATTGGATTACAGATTATCCCGAAGTAATGTTCCTTATTGTCTTGAAGTGAATACTCTACCCGGAATGACTTCGACAAGTTTAGTCCCCAAAATGGCAAAAGCCCTAGGCATTTCATTTGATGAATTAATAGATAAAATAATTAAACTAAGTTTGTGATTTTTGAGGTGCAAAGAAAAAAAATAAAATACATCTTTTTTATAATAATAACCCTTGTTGGTTTATCCTACGTACTTTTTAATAAATACGGAATTTTTAAGTATTGGAAACTTGAGAAAAAGGTTAACGACCTGAAAGTAAAAATATCATTAATTGAGAAACAAAATAAAATACTTGAAGCCGAAATTGATTCGTTAAAAAGAGGAATACCAGCCAAAATTGAAAAATTAGCGCGCGAGAAATATAATATGAAAAGACATAATGAACAGGTTATCAAAGTAAAAGAAAAGTGAAAGACATAAAAATTGAAATACCAAGGATTCCCCTGGCCGAAAGAGTAAGACCGAAAACACTGAATGATTTTGTCGGACAAAACTCTCTTCTGTCAGATGGTTCTCCAATCAATTTAATGATAACAAATGATACGTTAAGTTCTTTCATTCTGTGGGGACCTCCAGGTACGGGCAAAACAACAATTGCTAAAATTATTGCAGAGCAGACTGCATCAGAATTTTTCAGACTTAACGCTGTTTCGTCCGGTGTTAAAGATGTAAGGAAAGTAATTGAACTGGCAGAAGAGAATAAAAAAATTGGCAAAAGGACAATACTTTTTATCGATGAAATACACAGATTTAACAAATCTCAGCAGGATGTACTTCTAAACTCAGTTGAATCCGGTACAATAATTTTAATTGGTGCAACTACGGAAAATCCTTCATTCGAAGTGATACCTGCTCTACGTTCAAGGGCAAGAATTTTTATACTCGATTCGTTAAACGCAAAAGAGCTAAAAACCATTCTGCATTCAGCTTTGGAAAAAGATGAGTTCCTTTCATCGGTAAACATAAAAACAATAGACGAAGATTTTTTAATTTATCTCTCCGGTGGTGATGCAAGAAATTTGCTGAATATTTTGGAAGCGGCCGCAATCCACGAAATTAAAAGCGAAGAGATAGTTATAAGTAAAAAAATACTTGAAACGGTTGTCCAGCAAAAAAATATCATTTACGATAAAAGCGGGGAAGAACACTATAACATTATTTC
>CAZTZZ010000019.1:24986-38469 GCA_964617905.1 uncultured Ignavibacteriaceae bacterium
AGCAAAAAAATATCATTTACGATAAAAGCGGGGAAGAACACTATAACATTATTTCTGCATTCATAAAAAGTATTAGGGGAAGCGACCCAGACGCCGCCCTTTACTGGATGGCACGCATGCTTGAAGGTGGGGAAGACCCTTTATTTATTGCACGAAGAATGGTTGTGCTTGCATCCGAAGATATCGGCAATGCTTCGCCGAATGCACTCGTTTTGGCTGAAGCTACTTTTAGCGCCGTAAATAAAATAGGTATGCCGGAGGCAAGAATAATTTTGGCGCAATGCGTAACCTACCTGGCATCGTCACCCAAAAGCAACGCATCTTACAAAGCTGTAAGTAAAGCATTTCAAGAAGTAAAAAACAACAAACTTTATCCCGTTCCTATTCATTTACGTAATGCACCGACAAAACTTATGAAAGAAATCGGTTACGGGAAAGAATATAAATATGCCCATAATTACGATGGTAATTTTGTACAGGATAATTATCTTCCCGATGAGATTTCGGACAAACAATTTTACTTTCCTTCTTCAAACGGACAGGAAAAAAAATTACTCGAAAGATTAAAAGCACTTTGGAAAGGAAAGAAAAAGTATTGACAAACTATTCCTGTCGAATCTGTAACAATGATAAAAATAATTTTCTTTACACCGTTAGAGAAATGCAGTTCGGAATGAGGGATAAATTTATCTACTTCGAATGTTCAAAATGCGGCTGCCTGCAAATAATAAATCCTCCCGTGGATATTTCAAAATATTATCCGGAAAATTATTTTTCATTTCAAAAGAAAACAGAATCATCATTAAAGAAAAAGCTTAATATTTTTAGAGATAAACACGTACTTGGCAGAAAAAATATTTTAGGCAATATTTTAACCAAAATTTATGGAAAACCCACATACACAAATTGGTTAATAAATTCAAAAGCTGGGTTTGAGGATAAAATACTGGATGTTGGCTGCGGCTCCGGAAGTTTGATCTACAGGATTGGTAATGCAGGATTTATGAATGTTATGGGTATCGATTTGTTTATTGATAAAGATATCAATTATAAAAACGGTGTGAAAGTATTAAAGAAAAGTTTATTCGATTTAGATGAACAATTTGATTTTATAATGTTGCATCATTCACTTGAACATATGCAGGATCAGAATCAGGTTTTTGAAAAACTGCACAATCTTTTAAAACCCCGGAAAACACTTTTAATAAGAATACCTATTTGCTCATCTGTTGCCTGGCATCGATTCAAGGAAAACTGGTTTGCTTTGGAAGCACCTAGACACTACTTCCTGCATTCCGAAAAATCGATAGAATTGCTTGCAGAAACGCACGGTTTTAAAATTAAAAATATTTCATACGATTCCAGAAGCATTCAATTTTGGGCAAGTATACAATATCAAAAAGATATTGCTTTAATGGATGAAAAATCATATTTCATCAATCCCAAGGAATCGATTTTTTCTGATGAAGAAATTAAAGAGTTTGAAGAAGAAACTAAAAGATTAAATGAAAACGGGGGTGCAGACCAAGCTGTAATATATTTGGAGAGAACCGGTTAAATTAATGAAAAAGTTTTTCCCGGAAGCTGTCTCACCAGTCCTCTAAACTCCAATGATAATAAATGTACAAGACAATCCGAAGTCGTTAGTTTGGTTAATTCAGCAATTTTATCAATTTGAACCGGTTCATTGTCAAGCACATTTATAATTTTGGCTTCAAAAATATTGAGGTCTATATTTTCAATCGATTTCTTTTTCTTCTTTGATGATTCAATTTTTAAATTCAGTTCAGATAAAATATCTTCTACTTTTGTAATTAGTTTGGCTTCACCTTTTTGAATCAGCCTATTAGTTCCTTCGGAGGTTTTTGCAAATACATTTCCCGGGAGTGCAAATACTTCTCTGCCCTGATCAAGTGCAAACGAAGCTGTCTGCAATGCACCACCGGTTAATCCTGTTTCAATAACTACGGTTCCGACTGATAAACCGGATATAATTCTGTTTCTTTTAGGAAAGTTCATTGCATCGGGTTTTGTGCCGGGAGAATATTCTGATAGTATAACTCCGCTATTTTTTATTTCTGAAAAAAGTTTTTTGTTTTCAGGCGGATAAATAACATCTAGTCCCGAGCCGAGCACCGCAATTGTTCTGCCGCCGTTTGTTAATGCGGTCCTGTGAGAAACCGAATCGATACCGCGTGCCATGCCGCTGGTAATTGTAATATTTCTTTCAACTAAATTTTTACATAATCTTTCCGTCTGCTGTTTTCCGTAGTCACTCGGTCTTCTGGTCCCAACAACGGCAATTGAATTTTCATCTTCTTTTTTGAATTCACCTAATTTGTATAAAATTATGGGCGGGTCATAAATTTTCTTTAAAAGGAAAGGATAACCTTCATCTAAAATTGTAATTACTTTGCCCCCGATTTTTTCAAGTTTTTCAATTTCAAGTTTTAGTGATTCTTCAACTTCTTTCCTTTTTCTATTTGCGTTTTGAATCCTGATTGCAAGGTTATCGCTTATTCCTTCGGTAGCAATTAGTTGATTAAAATTTGATGATAAAATTTTTTCCGTATTGTAAAATTTTGAGAGAAGATTTTTTATTCTGTTGGGACCTAACTGCGCAACGTTAAGAAGTAATTTTAGATTAGTTAGTTCATTTAAATCTAAGTTAGACAACTTATTTTTCTAATAAAATTAAGTTTATTTTTTAACGTCTATTTTATCAACAACTGCAACTATTACAGAATGTACTGGTGTTTTTCTATGCCCCAATATTTGTTTAACTGCGGCACCTTCCTGAACTACAAGTACGGTATCACCTATTCCTGAATCCACAAAGTCCAAAGCAATTACATCTTTTTTGCCGATAAAATTTCCCTCTAAATCAACTTTTTGAATAATAAGAAGTTTATGACCCTCTAAGTAAGAATTCTTTTGAGTTGCAACCACATTACCGGTAACTTTTGCTAAAAGCAATTATTTATCCTGGGTGTTTTGTTCTTTATTTTTTTTACGAAACAATATAGAGGAAGGGATAACCAAAAGATAGCCGATCATTAAAACAAACGGTGAAACATAGAGAGAAACAGTGCTGTCCCAATTACCGACCGACATTAAATAAAACCCAAAGATAAGTACCCCAATACCCAAAAAGAGCAGATAATAATTGTTTTTAGTCCAGTAAATTTTGAACGGTGAAGCAACTTTTACCGTAGTGTGAGATTTTTTTCTTTTAACTTTTTTTGTCATAATAAAAGTCCTTAAATAAAATAAAGCCCAATGATAGGGATATCACTGGGCCCGACCCATTCATTTTAAAGGGCAGGGGAGAACCCTTTAAAAGAGTCGTTGGAAATATAATTTGCTGAAATGAAATAGTCAAGCTTGTTTTTGTGCTTGTATTTACTTGTTTATTTGATAAACTATCTTTCTGATTGTATCAAATTGTAAATAAGGATAATCCTCTCTTATAACATCTATCGCATCGCCTGCACTGATTTTTGTAGATCTCAGTTGTTTGAATTTTTTCCTTATCCTGTAATCACGCACGGATTTTTCATCAATTAAACCATGAGCGCTTAAAAGTTCGTAAATATCGTCACTAATCAAATCATTCAAAGGGTTATCTATTTTTGCTTTTATTGTTTTCATAGGCTAATCCTGTGAGTAATTTTATAAAAATCCATTAACATTATTGTAACTTAGTAGACTATTTTGATGATTTTTTTGTTCCTTAATACAAGAACAAAAAATTTATAAAATAAATTCCCATTAAATGAATAAACCGATTAAAGATTTTGTTACGTGAGATTCGTTTTTTTATATTTAACAATTAAAGAAATGAAAAGTCAATATTTTTAGAATGTCTGGTTTTTAAAAGAGATTTAAATCAAAAATTACAGGTTTTTTGTTTATGCAAAGTTTAAAATTATTGGAATAATTTTTAAATGATTTTAGCTTGAATGAGAATATATTTGTATTTTTCTATTAATTATTATGTTTTTATAACAGGAAAGAAGAATGGATAATAAACCATCGGAAGAAAATCAACGGCAAACGGTTGACAATAAAGTTGTTGGGAATACTTTTATAGAATTTTTAACCGTAACTGTAAAACACAGATGGTTCCTTTTTTGGTTTGTTTTTATAATTACGGCAGCAGCAACAGCTTTTGCATTATTATCCCCTAAATGGTACAAATCTACCGCTTCCGTATTACCCGCAGAAAAAACAGATTTGTTAAGCTCGTTGAGCGGATTGTCTTCTTTGGTTAAAGGATTTTCCCCATCCAGAGGTTTAGCTGCATTAACCGGCAATTCGGATTTCGATAAATATATGGCAATATTAAAGAGCACTACGCTTGTAGATGATGTTATTGAAAGATTCGGATTAAAGAAAGAATATGATTTAGAAGATTCTTACCACGAAAAAATCTTTAAAAAATTCTTTTCCAATTTTGATATGGAAGTAGCAAACGAAGGAAATTTAGAGATAAGTTTTTATGATAAAGATCCCCAAAAAGCTGCCGATGTAGTTAATTATATGGTGGCACAATTGAGCGCAATTAACACAAGACTTAGTATTAAAAACGCAAAATATAACAGGGAATTTATAGAGAAAAGATATAATCAAAATATGGACGATATCAATAATTTAGAGACTAAGATGAAAGAGTTTCAGGAAAAATACGGAGTTGTTGCCGTGCCCGAACAAATTGAGTCCACAATAAAAACAATGGCTACCATTTATTCTGAATTTTTTAAAAAAGAAATTGAATTTAAAGTACTGAAAAGAACATACGGGGAAGAAAGTCCTTTGGTACAAAAAGCGAAAATAGGGGTTGAAGAAATACAGAGAAAAATCAACAGCTTAAAAAACGGTACAGGTGTTTCTGAAAGTGATGTTAAACTTTTAATACCCTTTAAGCAAGCCCCGGAACTTGGCAACAAGTATTTAAAAATTTACAGAGATTTAGAAATTCAATACAAAATTTTGGAATTTGTACAGCCAATGTACGAACAGGCAAAAGTAGAGGAAGTAAGAAACACACCTTCGGTTTTAGTTTTGGATAAAGCCGTTCCCGCAGACAGGAAATCAAAACCAAGGGGTACATTATATGCATTGATATCGTTTGTCTCATCTTTAATAGTTGGTTATTTTTTAGTCTTTTTGATAGAACTTTTCCATAAATTAAAAGCAACAGACCCCAGCAAATATTCATTTATTGTCTCTTCAATACGAAATGATCTTAATAAATTTGGTATTAAGAAAAAAAGTTAATTTTAAAACTTTACAATAAATGAAAATACTGCAAATAAATAATAATCATTATTACAGCGGTGGGACAGAAGCAGTATATTTGAATACTATTAAGTTATTAGAAGAGAGAGGACATAAAGTTAGAGGTTTTAGCATCAATAATCCAAGAAATGTAAAAACAGAAAAATCTAAATATTTCATTTCTACTAAAAACATATCACATAATAATTTTTATTCTTTTCATGCAAAAAAAAACATATCAAAATTGATTGCTGATGATAAACCTGATATTGCGCACATTCATAATATTGTAGGTGGAATTTCTTTCTCAATACTACCTGTATTAAAAAAAATGGGTATTCCCGTAATTTCTTCTATCCATAATTACAGATTTTTATGTCCGGCTTACATCTTTGTAAATAGTAAAAAAGAAATTTGTGAAAAATGCGGTGGAGGTAAATTTTATAATTGTATTCTAAATAATTGTTCAAATAAAAGTATATTTAAAAGTTCTCTGATAACACTCGAAAGTTACTTACGAGAAAATATTTTCCCTTTTCAAAGACTTATAGATAAATTTATTTTTGTGAGCAATTTTGCAAAAGATAAATTCGTAGAATATTATCCCAAAATAGAAAAAAGAAGTTATCAACTTTATAACTTTCATAAAATATCTAAGCCGAATGTTAAAAAAAAGAAGGGAGGTTATTTCCTTTATTTCGGAAGACTTGAAAGTGAAAAAGGTGTAAATACTTTGATAAACTCTTTTAAAAATTTAAATAAGGAAAAGTTATTAATAATTGGCGATGGACAGCTAAGAAAAGAGTTAATTACAAATAAACCACCCAATGTTGAATTACTCGGTTATAAAAAAGGGAAAGAACTTGAAGATTTTATTAATAATGCCCACTTTGTAATTGTACCATCTGAATGGTATGAAAACAATCCAATGTCTATTATTGAAGCATATTCTTTTGGAGTTCCTGTAATAGGATCTAATTTAGGCGGGATACCTGAAATTATTTTAAACGGTAAAACAGGTTTTATATTTGAAGCAAAAAATTCTGAAGAATTGAGTGCTGTTATTTCTAAAGCTGCAGGATTGGATGAGCAGGCTTATATAAATTTTTCAAATAATGCTTTGGAATTTTCAAAACAGAATTTTAATAGTGATATATATTCTAAAAAACTAATTGAAATTTATAAACAAACTATAGAAGAAAAATTCTCGCATGTAAGTTAATTTCAATAATTCTAAAATTTCACAAAATTATATAAACAATGACTGAAGCTAAAAGAATAAGGAAAAATTATTTTTTTTCTTTTTTATCAATATCCTCACGACTTATAGCCAATGTTATTGTATTTTGGATAATTGCCAGATACTACGGACCTGAAATTTTCGGACAATTTTCGCTTGCTCATACTATTGCAACTATTTCTATCCTTTTAGGCGATTTCGGACTTGATCTACTATTGACAACAGAAATTTCAAGAAATAGGAATAATGCAGGTGCTTTATTTCAAAAATTTTACTCATTGAAATTTTTATTTTCATTTACTGCATTATTATTAATGTGGGGCTTGTCTCTGTTTGGTGATTTTAGTACTGATACAAAACTGCTGATTCTTATTTTCAGTTTTTATATGCTCTTCACAACGCTTACTAATTTTCTTTACGCTTTTTATAAAGGATTTGAAAAATTAGAGTATGAAACTAAGGTAGCTTTTATAATAAACGTCGGATTGTTATTTATTACGATTATTTTTTTGATTTTCAAACTAAATATTTTTGTAATAAGTGTTGGTTTTGTTTTATCAAGATTTATAGGGTTTTTGTCAGGGCTGTACTATTCGGTCAAAATTTTACCTGAAATAAATTATAAATTTAATTTTAATGGAATTTATGAGGTTAGAAAAAAAATATTAATATTCGGCTTCCATCTTTTTTTCAGCAATCTATATTTTCAATTAGATACTATACTTCTTGGACTTTGGAAAGGGGATCATGAAGTAGGTATTTATCAATCGGTTTTTAAATTAATATTACTACCGTTGGTTTTACCAGATATTTTTAATAATACTTTAATTCCGGTGTTGTCCAGATTAAATCTTGAAAATAAAATTCTTTGGGAGAAAATCGGATATTTAATGAACAAAATACTGACCGTCATCATTTTCCCGATAGCTTTGATTCTATTTATTTATGCTGATCAAGTTATAAATCTTATTTATGGTTCAAAGTTATATTCAGATGCTGTACCTGTACTTAGGATTTTTGCAGTTATTTTGGCAGTACGATTTCTTCAGGAAACTTATGCACTATTGCTTACAACTTCTAACAGGCAGCATATAAGAATGTTTGTTGTAATTTTTGCGGTTTTATTCAATTTTACATTAAATTATTTTTTGATTCCAAGATATGGTGTTAAAGGCGCGGCTGTGGTTTCTCTAATAACAAATACGTGTATTGGAATCACATATATTTATTTCAATGCTTCACTATTTTTTGAATGGATGATAAATTTTAAAACTTTTTTGTTATTCTTTTCTACGGTCATTATATTTTATTTTTATTGGAATTTTATGAGAATAAATTTCATTGTTGGTATTTTATCAATAATAATTATTTATACAACAGCTGGCTTTATATTCTTTACAAAAGAGGAAAAGAAAACAATTCTTGGTAGAGATTCTTTAATAGCAGGACTGAAATAAAAATCAAATAAATTATTATGCCAATAGTTTCAATTATCTGTTTTATAATATTTCTTGTCTTGATTTATACTTTAACATTTCGTGATACAGATGTATTATCACCCGGTAGGTTAGTGTTAATTGTATGGTCATTGGCAATTGGTCTAGCTAATCTAAAATTAAGTTACCTGCAATCAGAGTGGAACTTTTACAGTTGGTATATACTTCTGTTAAGTATTATTTCTTTATTGATAGGCATTTTTGTTGTATATGTTATAAATATTAACAAACCGATAGTCAGCATAAACAAATATCGTTCAATTTTTAAAAAAGAAAAAATAAACCGTAATAAATTATTTTATATTACATTCTTATTGTTCATAATTTATTTAATATCGTACTTGGTTTCTTACCTAGTAACTGGTGTAATTCCACTTTTTACGCTACGCCCTGATTTGGTGAGAACTACTTGGGGTATTTTCGGATTCGGATTGTTTATACAAACCAGCCCTACAATAATATACTTCTCATTAATTTCATTTTACCTTAACAAAGAAAGAAAGACTTACAGATACTTTTCTCTATTTATTTTCTTATCAACGTTTGTAACATATTTCTTCTTGCTCCAAAGATTTAATTTAATATTCGGAATTATCCTGTTTGGAATTTTTCTTTATTATAACACAAACTTTTTAAATTTTAAAAGAATCATAATTTTTAGTTTAATTATAATTGCGCTTCTTTACGGAATATCTGAGGTTCGAACGAGCAAATGGGTGGTAAATTTACTTTATTACATCAGTAAAATGAAATACAGTGTTAAGTATGCAATCTTTACAGAACCTTATATGTACGTTGTTATGAATCTTGAAAATTTTGCTAGAGCAGTAACAAAAGTAGAAAATTTTACATTTGGTTATTTTACTTTTGATTTTATAATGGCTCTTTCCGGTTTGAAGCACTGGCTTGCAGAATATGCAAGTATAGATAATTTACCCTTTTTGAACAGCGGCTTTAATACATATTCTATGTTTTTTTATTATTACAGGGATTTTGGTCCAGTAGGGGCAGGCATAATACCATTTATAATCGGATTTGGAATTTCCAATATTTATTACAAGATGAGGAATAATCTAAATTTTAATTCTATTTCTTTATATGGTTTATTTGCATTCGTATTAATGTTTTCTTTCTTTATTCCAATTTTAAGCTGGCTGAATTTCGTTTTTAATTTATTTATAATTTATTTTGTAACAAGATCAGTGAATGATTCAAAGTCATTTAATCCTAACTTGCAGTTAGCCTAAGTATTTGTAAGCTGGTTTTCATATACTTCTTTAATACTCAATAAATAATTTTCCAGACTATATTTAATCAATATCTCATTTTTTAATTTGATTAAATTTTCATATTCATTCAAATAATTATTTTCCAATTCATCTATAGTATCACTCCAAGACTTAATACTATTAGAAATATAAGTCCTTCCGATTCCTTTTGTTATTTCTATACTTTCCTTCATTCCGCCAAAATTTGGAACAACCGGAATTATATTTAATGAAATAGACTCCCAGATTGTCATTGGAGCATTTTCATACCATTTTGATGTCATCGAAAAATATTTAGCGTTCCTAATTTCATCTATTAATTTTTCTTTTTGCATAAATTCTTTTATAGATATAGAATTTTTAAATTCAGAGTTTTCCGCAATATTTTTTATCAATATTTCATCTTCACCATTGCCTATTAAAAGTAATTTAAAATCATTATTGTTTTTTTTCTTCCAATAGGTAAAGGCTTTCAATAAGAACGGAATATTTTTTTCCCGTGTGAATCTCCCGAAGAAACAAATTAAATTTTCTTTTTTATAATGTAGTTCATCTTTACTAAAAATTACGGGATTTCTAACTATTGAAATCTTTTCTTTTGGAATATGGTCTTCTATCATCTTGTTTCTTAAAAACTCACTTGGTGCAATAAATTGGTCAATAACATTTTTGTGGTTTAACAAATTATTTGAGACAAAACTTCTTTTACTTTTTATTATTGAATGCCACAACCCTCTTCTGTCACATCGATCTTTGAAGATGAACCATTTGTATCTTTTACCGATGCATTTTTCACAAATCTCGTTTTTTTTGAAATTAAATAAGCTGGAATTTGGACATATTAAATGAAAGTCGTGTAAAGTTTGTATTACTTTTAACGATTTGTTCTTCTTTATTTTTTTAATTGCAAGTAGAATAGATGGGGATAAGGAAGAAAAGAAACCATGAATGTGAATTATGTCAATATGATTATTTTTTAAATAATTTAGAAGTAAGCTGTAATTTTTAAAAGAAAAAATATAGTTGAAAACACCTAAAAATTTATTGTCGTTTTCCCAGCTGAAAAAGCCAATATCGGCTTCTTCATTTGTTTTACTCTTACCTACAAATCCTGAATAATTAACTATATCATCTAAATCAATGGAGCGGGTTAAGTTAAAAACAGTTTCGGCACCACCATCTTTACTGAAATTATTTATGTGTAAAATATTCAAATGTTTTTTCTATTTTTAATCTTGTTTCATTAAATTAAAGATATTTATTAAACTATTCATTTATATGTTTGAGGAAGTTTGTAATTTTACTATTATTCCTATTTAAATTAACCAGGATAATTGAAATAAAATAATATTGAAAATCTTAATAATTACACCACGAATTCCTTATCCGCCCTTTAGGGGCGATAAACTTAAAATATTTAATCTTGCCAAACAACTATCTAAAAATAATTCTGTAACTATTTTAACCTTTTTAAGGAGAAAAAATCAAAAGGAAGATTTAAAGATTTTTAAAGAATTGGGAATTGAAATTATAACAGTTAAATTTTCACTCCTTAATTCTTTGCTAAAAGTAATCGGCAATATATTCTCTAAGATTCCGTTTCAGACGGCGTATTATAGTTCAAAAAAAATGATTTCAAAATTAGATGATGTAAAAAAACAAAACTTTGATGTTATTTATTATCATTTAGTAAGAACGGCACAATATTATAAACCAAATACAGAAGAAGGAACTACTTTAAATGTTTTAGATTTTACAGATGCAGTGTCTTTATATTTGAAAAGATTTACAGAGATTGAAAAGAATCCGGTTAAATGTATGTTTCTAAAATCCGAAAAAAACAGGATGGAAAAATACGAGAAAATTGCCGAGCAATTCCATACACTTTTTATTTGCTCGGAAGTGGATAAAAATCATCTGTTGAATAACGGTTTAAATGCAAAGATTCAAATTCTTCAAAACGGTGTGGATATTTCAAATTTCAAATTTGAAGACATTGATTATAACAGAAATAAAATAATTTTTACGGGCAATATGCCGTATTATGCCAATTATGACGCAGCATCATTTTTCACTGAAAAAATATTCCCCCAAATTTTAAAGGAAAAACCGGTTGCAAAATTTTATATTGTGGGACAAAAACCTCCGCGTAAAATCAGGAATTATTCCTCTGATAATATTATTGTTACCGGATATGTGAATGACATAAAAAAAGAATATTTAACAAGCTGTGTAAATGTTGCTCCTATGAGGTTTGGAGCCGGCACATTGAATAAAATTATCGAATCGATTGCTTTGGGAGTACCCGTTGTTGCAACTTCTTTAGCTGTTCAAGGACTGCCGAAAGAAATTAATGACTGTGTTTATATTGCAGAAAACGAATTAGAATTTTCGGAAAAAGTAATTTCTATATTAGATAGCCCTGAGAAAGCCAGAGAAAAAGTAAAAGAGGGTCGAAGTCTTATTAAAAATATGTTAAGTTGGGAAAAAGTAGTCGGCGATTTTGAAGAATATTTAAAAACCGAATTAGAAAAATAAACTACTCTAAATTAATTAATGAATAAAAAACTAGAAAAATTTCTAATCCTTACCATTGATTTTATAACAATTTATGCTGCCGGTTACCTATATTTTGTTCTAAGGGTAGAATCAGGTTTGTTTTCATTTACTATTCGTCCCGACTTTTTAATTACGTCTTACATACTTTATCTTTACTGGTTTTTTATTTTTCTTTTCGTCGGTATGTACAAAACCTGGTTTGCCGCTTCCCGGTTTGATGAACTTTCAACTCTGTTTAAGTCTTCGTTTATGGGAATTTTTATACTCTTTTTTGCCATTTTTATAGATGATTCACTGCACGGAGTAAGTTCGGGTTCGAGAGTACTTATTCTTATATATTGGGGAATGTTCCTTACTTTTGTCGGTTCCGGAAGATTATTGGTGAGATACATTCAAAGAAAATTGTTGATTCAAGGAATTGGAAGGAAAAATTCTCTTATAGTAGGTTTTAACTCAAAAGCTAAAGAAGTGTTGGAACAGATCGACAGTCACAGGGCTTTAGGATTTGATGTCTCCGGATTTGTTGCGGTCGAAGAGGAAAATATAGGCAAAGAATACAAAGGGACAAATGTAATCGGTGAGACGTCTTCTTTAATAAAATATATTGACGACTTTTTGATAGAAGAAGTTATTATTGCTCTGGACAAAAAAGATGATGATTTATTGATTGATTTATTGAGCAAGTGCTCGTTAAAGAAAGTCGGTCTTAAAATCGTCCCCGATCTATATGAAATTTTATCCGGACAGGCAAGAACCTCACAGCTTTACGGTATTCCATTAATTGATTTAATGCCTGAGATAATGCCCGAATGGGAAAAGAAAGTTAAAAGACTGATGGATATTTTAGTCTCTTCATTGACTCTTATTGTCTCACTGCCTGTTTGCCTGATTTTTGGAATTGCAATTAAGTTGGACAGCAAAGGACCTGTATTTTTCAGGCAAAAAAGGTGCGGACTTGACGGGAAAATATTTAAAATTTATAAATTCAGGTCAATGTATAATGATGCCGAAAAGAAAAGCGGACCTGTCTGGTCGCAAAAAAATGATCCGCGAATTACAAGGGTGGGAAAAATAATACGCAAATTACGAATTGACGAAATACCGCAGATGATAAATGTTTTAAAGGGCGAAATGAGCATGGTCGGGCCCAGACCGGAGAGACCGTTCTTTGTTGAAAAACTTGTCGTTGATATTCCGTATTATAAAAGAAGATTAAAAGTAAGACCGGGTATAACGGGCTGGGCGCAGGTAAAACATAAATATGACGAAAGTATTGATGATGTCAAGGTTAAATTAAAGTATGATTTGTTTTATATTGAAAATATGTCTTTACGTATGGATTTAAAAATATTATTTAGAACTGTATTTGTTGTACTGTTTGCTCAAAAACATTACAGGTAAAAGATAAATTAAATTGGGTTATGTAAATGATCGTATTAAATTTATGATGAAAAGAATCCGGCTTCAGCTCTGTAATTACAGAGTAAAAACAAGATAGGTTTAATGAGGTATATAAGAAAATATCAATTTCAATAAAATTGTTTTTATTACTAGAGACTTCTGAAATATTCAAAATGTCATTCCCGTGTAAACGGGAATCCATAAGTTTTACAGTAGATTCCCACTTTCGTGGGAATGAC
>CAZTZZ010000020.1:0-20197 GCA_964617905.1 uncultured Ignavibacteriaceae bacterium
AAAAGAGGGTAGCAGAAGAATGACAACAGAAGAATTTTTAAGAGGGTTTAATTTTAATTAATTCCCCACCCAGACAATTTTTCCAATCTTTTTATTCCCTGCAATCCAAACTGTTTTGTAGGAACTGCCAAATCTAATTGTGTAAAAACTTTCTTTACTAATATTCATCCAATTTTTTCCGCCATTATTTGAGAAAGAAATTCCCGGAATTCCAACTGCAATTATTTGTTTACCATCACTATTTGGTACATATCTTACACAAGATCTGTAACCGGGAGTTTTTTCATCCGAAATTAATTTCCAGGTTTTCCCTCCGTCAGTTGTAACTGCTATATTCTTTGTATTCAGTTCCTTTTTATTCCAATCACCACCGAAAATAATACCGTTATTTTCATCATAAAAATCTACGGAATAAATGCCCGTCATCTGTCCGCCTTGAATAATGGGTGTGTTAAATACTTCCCAGGTTTTTCCTTTATCGGGTGAATGGAACACTCTTGCTTTTTTCCCGCCTGTGACTATCCAAGCGTTATTTCCTTTTAAAGCTATATTTGAATTGCTTGCCGCAAATGCCGCCTCACCCTTTTCTACTTTTGGTAGAATATCACAAGAAAGTTTTTGCCAGGTTATTCCTCCGTCTTTTGTTTTAATAACGGAAAGACAATCATCAATCGGATCGCCCATTGCAATTCCTTCTTTGTCATTCCAGAAAGCCATTGCATCATAAAATGCAGAAGAGTCATTTTCTCTGTAAACTATTTTCCAGTTTTTTCCTTTATCTATTGATTTAAAAAGTAGTCCAGGAGAAGCGATACTTAATAAAAAAACAGCTTTGTCAGTAACTACAATTGAACGGAAATTGGGAATTATATTTTCTGTTTTAATGCTGTCAATTTTCCAGGTTGCACCGTCGTCTTCTGTAAAACCAAAAATTCCACCCGAACCTGCAAACCAAACAGTTGAATCAGTTACAACTTTTAAAGCTCTAATACTTGAGTTTACTGGATAAGTAATAATTTTTTGGATTTCTAATTTTTTTATGACTGTTGTATTGCAAGAAAAAGCGAAAAAAGAAATAAACAAGAATGCGAATAATTTTATCATTTTATTTAATCGTTACTTCCTAAAAAATAGATTTTATGTAAAGGTAGCATATTTTTTTCTTCGTCATTTAATTTGTGATAATTATCTTGCCAAAGTGATATAAAGTTTTCAAAATCCATAAGTTTAACATGAATATGAGAATCTCTAGCAAATCTTTCTGATTCTCTTGTAAAACGACCAGATGTAACAAATAATCCTATATCTCCATCTTTATTTAATAAACCTATTAAACTTCTAATTTCATCAATTGCTATTGAAGAATCGGGTCTATGTTTGACTTGTATTTTAATTCTAGGAGATTTAGCTCCTAATGGATCTTGGTATGCTACTATGTCTAATCCACCATCTCTACCTTTTGGAGCAATAAATGGTGTATAATAATTCATTGCTCTCAACAACGCTGCTACAAGGTCTTGGAATTCATATGGGTTTTTTTGTTTTATAAATTCTTTAATTCCTTCGATTGCTAATTCTTCAAGTTGGTCCAAATTTGCTTTTTGAAGTTGTTCATCATCATCAATTTCTAATTCGTTATTTTGTAATTCTTTTTTATTATTTTTTTCAATCTTATTAGTCTCTTTACGTTCTTCATCCCATTTTTTGTATGCTTTTCTAATATTTATTAATAATTTTGCGGGGCCTAAGTTAATGGCTTTTTCACCTTCTTCTGTGAGATACCAAATTCCTTTATTTTTTCTTAAATATCCAGCTTTTTGAGCATCAACGGTGTAAAAATGTAGTATGGATTGCCATCTTATATTATTTGTTTTTTCATAAAGTTCTTTTTCCCAGTCTGTAAATGGACAAATATTTTCTATTTTTTTCATTGTTTCTCTACCAGATAATTGACCACCCTCATCATGTAATATTTTAAATGTAGCAAAAATAGTTTTTGCAGCTGTTTGTAAAGATGGACCAAAATCTTTTAGAGATTGTAGCATTTGTTCAGTAAACATAATTAACCCCAGTCAATTTAGTTTTCATTAGATTTTTTTAATTTTTTTATCAATTTAAGCAATGAAAGTAATATCGACAAATTTATTACAATATTAAATATTTTGTAAACTATATTCCTTTTAAAATTATATACAAATGTTTATTATTGTTAACTAATTAAATAATAATTTATCAATCGGGGAGGAATAAAAACAAATCGGGAAATTTGAATGGAATTTAAGAACAATATTTTAGAAGCCGTAGGCAACACGCCTTTAATTAAGATAAACAGAATAAACAAAAGACTTAAGCCACAAATATTTGCAAAACTTGAATCATCTAATCCGGGAGGTAGTGTAAAAGACAGGATAGGCATAAATATGCTGGAAGCTGCCGAAAAAGAGGGAAAGATAAAACCGGGTGGGACAATAATTGAAGCAACAAGCGGCAACACGGGCATTGGACTTTCACTTGCTTGTGCTGTAAAAGGTTACAAATCAATCTGTGTGCTCACCGACAAAGTGAGTGCAGAAAAAATAAATTATTTAAAGGCTTTGGGAACGGATGTAATTGTGGTTTCAAACGCTTTGGAACACGATCATCCCGATTTTTATATAAACGTTGCCAGAAGAATTGAAAAGGAGACTCCCAATTCAATTTACTTGTATCAATACGGAAATCCTGCAAATCCGGAGGCACACTATAAAACAACAGGTCCGGAAATATGGAAACAAACAGATGGGAAAATAACTCACTTTGTGGCGGGAATAGGAACCGGAGGTACAATCAGCGGAGTGGGAAGATATTTAAAGGAACAAAATCCCGAAATTCAAATTATCGGGGCTGATCCTTTCGGCTCAATATTTAAAGATTATAAAGAAACGGGTAAGATGGGTGAAGGTGAACCTTATTTAGTTGAAGGAATAGGACAGGATTGTCTGCCGGCAAATGTTCATTTTCAGTATATCGATAGAATAATAAATATTTCCGATCAGGATTCATTTAAATATGCAAGAATGCTGACTAAAGAAGAAGGTATATTCAGCGGAGGAAGTACGGGAACTATTGTTGCGGGAATGTTAAAAGTAGCCGAAGAATTGGATGAAAATGCTATTATAGTTTTTATTGTGTGCGATACAGGTGAAAGATATTTAACTAAATTTCACAGCAATGAATGGCTGAGGGATAAAAGGTTAGATACAAACGGGACAAAAACTCTGAAAGATATAATTGATGCTAAAAGACAAGGGAAAGAAGAAGAATTAGTGTCTGTTAAATCAACCGATAAAATTAAAACAGCGGTTGAGCTGCTTAACTTTAGAGGATTCTCTCAGCTGCCTGTAATTGATGAAGGAATCTCTGTCGGAAGTGTAAGAGAAAGTCAATTAATGAAACTGGTTTTAAAAGATTCCGGTCTTTTAGAGCAGCCTGTTTCAAATGTAATGGAAAAAAGTTTACCACCTATAGATGACAAAACAGAAATTTCAGCGGTTAAAAATTATTTAAGTAATTCACCCGCCATACTTGTTACAGAATATGGAAGGATAATTGATATTGTAACAAGATATGATATTATTGAACATTCGGATTTATAACAAAATAATGTAAATAGTAAATCGAAACACCTGCCAGTGTGAAAGACGGGCTGTTTCATTTTAATAAAAAAATAATTGAGCAAGTAATCGAATCGGTGATTCGCTTTACAAAAAGGAAATATTTATGGGATTTTCAACTGACGCAATTCACGCCGGGCAAGAACCCGACTTAAAAACAGGCGCCGTAATAACACCTATTTATCAGACATCTACTTACGAACAGGAAGAACTCGGCAAACATAAGGGCTACGAATATGCTAGAACTCAGAATTTAACCCGCGAGGCATTAGAACAAAATATTGCAGCTTTGGAAAAAGGAAAATACGGTATAGCTTTCAGCTCAGGTTTGGCTGCAACAAACGCTTTGATGAGTCTGGTTAAAGCCGGAGACCACATAATTATTTCGAATAATGTATACGGAGGAACATACCGCCTGTATGAATTGGTGCTAAAAGATTACGGCTTGGATTATTCTTGGGTTGATACGTCTGATCTTAAAAATATTGAAGAAGCAATAAAACCCAACACTAAAATAGTTTATGTGGAAACACCTACAAATCCTATGCTGACGATTACGGACTTAAGAGGAGTATCTGAAATTTGTAAAAGACGTAATTTAATTTCTATAGTCGACAACACATTTATGAGTCCGTATTTTCAAAACCCGTTGGAACTCGGCTGCGATATTGCACTGCACAGTTCCACAAAATATATTAACGGTCACAGCGATGTTGTAAGCGGAATAGTTGTAACAAAGGATGAAGCAATTCACGAAAGACTCAGATATATTCAAAATGCTGCTGGAGCAATTCCGGGACCGTTTGACTGCTGGTTAATCCTTAGAGCGACTAAAACTTTAGCTGTAAGAATGGACAGACACGAAAAAAATGCAAATCAACTTGCTGTATATTTTGATAAAAACGAAAAAGTCAAAAAAGTTTATTATCCGGGATTACCGTATCACCCTCAGCACGAATTAGCAAAAAAGCAAATGAGGGGATTCGGTGGAATGATATCCGTTGATTTCGGTGAAATTGAAACAGCTAAAAAAGTAGTTAACAATGTAAAAATTTTCACACTTGCAGAAAGTCTTGGGGGAGTGGAGAGTTTGGTTTGTCATCCTGCCAGTATGACTCATGCTGCGGTGCCGAAAGAAGACAGAGACAAAATGGGACTTACAGAAAGTCTTGTACGTTATTCAGTAGGCATTGAGGATGTTGAAGATTTAATTGAAGATATTGATAATATTTTAGGATAATTATTTTTGAAAAGATTTTGGTTGATATTATTTATTTTAGTTTTTCAATTATCTTTTTTTACTAATACTGTTCTTGGTCAAAGCGGTACGCTCCAAATATTTGTAATAAATTCTTATATCGCTCCGGAAAAACCGATAAAATTAAATGTTTCTTTTTATACTAGTGAACCCGCAACTTCAGAGATATTAATTTTAAACAAATTTAAATATAAGGTATCTGAGAAATTATCTTCACAGCATAAAGCTATAATTGATATTTCAAACTTCGAGGAAGATGATACTGTACTTGCCTTTCAGATAATTGTAAAAAACATAAACAATGTTATATCTAAGAGTAGAACTTATAAAGTAGATTACCCTAAAATTATTTCTGTAAATAAGGAATCTAATTTTTTGTTATTCGGTATGTTATTTGCTTCTGTATTTATTATTCCAACACCAAGTTATGTCTTTGCTGAGGACGGGAATCATTTTAGCATAACAAAGGAAATTCCATTAATTTCTTTTAGATCGAAAAGTATCAATTATCCAATAAGTTATTTTGCTTTGGAATATACTCATATTTATAAAGCTGATAGAAGTAATTTTTTAAGAGTTGGTTATAAGTATATGAAAGAAATACCGGCACTAAAATTTATCTCTCCGGGTTTAGATTTTCTCACTAATTTTGACGGATTTAACGGCTTCGGAATTGGAATGTCAATCGGTTTATTAGATATAGCCGATACATTTACACTTTATACTCGGTACAGGTATAATTTCCAATTTTCTCATTCGGAAAGGAATTTCAGCGAATTATCTATGGGACTTTATACAAACTTTTTTTCTGTTCATTTCTGATTATAAAAAGCAAAGAAATATTTAATTGAATTTATTTAATGACATATTAACAGTTTCAGAGTTAACAAAACAGATAAAACAAACTCTTGAAATAAATTTTGACAAAATCTCTGTTCAGGGAGAAATATCAAATTTTAAAGCTCACGTTTCCGGTCATTGGTATTTCAGCTTAAAAGATAAAAATGCCACAATTTCTTGCACAATGTGGAAAGGATTTAACAATTATGTATTCTTCACTCCCGAAGACGGAATGAAGATAACTGTTAACGGCAAACTTTCAGTTTATCCGCCAAGAGGGAGTTACCAAATAGATGTCCGTTCTATGAAACCCGCAGGAGAAGGTGAACTTCAAGCAGCATTCGAACGTCTAAAAAAGAAGTTGTCCGAAGAAGGACTCTTTGATGCGGATATTAAAAAATCTATCCCCCTCTTTCCAAAAAAAATCGGTATAGTTACCGCAATTGACGGAGCTGCTTTTCAGGATATGATAAGCGTAGCTGAAAGGAGATATCCAATTGCAGAGCTTGTAATTGCACCGTCAAAAGTTCAGGGCAGCGGTGCTGCGGAAACAATAGTTAGCTGCATAAAAAAATTAAACAAACAGAATGAAGTTGATGTACTTATTATTGGACGTGGCGGAGGTTCAATAGAAGACCTCTGGGCATTTAACGAAGAAATTTTAGCACGTGAAATTCATAAATCAAAAATCCCGGTAATATCGGGAGTCGGACACGAAATTGATTTTACAATTGCAGATTTTGCAGCGGATTTAAGAGCTCCCACACCAACTGCGGCAATGGAACTTGCAACTCCGAATCAGACTGAGTTAAAATATTTTATTGAAGATTTTGTAAATAGTTCCGGGCAAAGGTTGAAAGAAAAAGTTGTAAATTCACATATAAAAATCGGGAGAGTGATAAATTCATACGGATTTAAATTACCCGAAAATTTTGTTCGGCAAAATTACCAAAAAGTTGATAACTTAGTATACAAGTTGTTTAATAATATTGATAAAAAGTATTCCGATTTAAAAAACTGTTTATCTCTTTTAATAAAATCTGTTGATAGCTTTGATCTACAGAAAACATTGAAAAAAGGTTTTGTCCTTGTAAAACAAGATTCTAATTTTATTACAAGGGCTAAAAATTTTAATTCAAAAAAAACAACTACTTTAAAGTTTTTTGATAAAGATGTAAAACTTGATTAACACAATAAAAATTTTGTATTATGAAGAAAAAAAAGAACGACAATAATTTTGAAGATAAACTGAAAAGATTGGAGGAAATTTCCGAACAGCTTGAGAATGAAGAAGTTAGCATGGATGATTCTATCAAACTGTTTGAAGAGGGAGTTTCACTTTCTAAAGAATGCATGTTATCTTTAAAAAATGCTGAACTGAAAATCACAGAACTTAAAGAAAAATTTGATGAAGTTTTAGATAATGAGAAAACGCAATTAGATGAAATTACGGACGATGGAGAAGAATAATAAATATGGATGAAAATAAATATAAGATACTTTCAAAAGTTGATAATCCTTCTGACTTAAATGACCTTACAAATTCAGAACTAAATGTATTGTGTTCTGATATCAGACAATATATGGTAGACACCATTTCGCAAATCGGCGGACACTTTGGAGGAGGACTCGGTGCGGTTGAAATAGCTGTTGCTGTTCATAAGGTTTTTAACGCACCTCAGGATTTAATTGTTTGGGATACAGGACACCAGGCTTATCCACATAAAATATTAACCGGTAGAAAAGAGGCATTAAAATCCATAAGACTTTTAAACGGTATCAGCGGTTTTCTTAAAAGAAGTGAAAGCGAATACGATGCTTTCGGAGCCGGGCACGCTTCAACTTCAATTTCCGCCGCATTGGGTATGGCTGTTGCACGCGATATGAAAAAAGAAAAAAGAAAAGTCATTTCTGTTACAGGCGACGGCGCTATGACAGGCGGTATGGCTTATGAAGCATTGAACAATTCGGGGCTTATACATTCGGATCTTATTGTAGTCTTTAATGATAACCGTATGTCAATTGCTCCTAACCGTTGGCAGATTGCCAACTATTTTACTGAAATGATTGCGCATCCGGATTATAATAAGTTAAAAGAACAGGTCTGGGATTTAACAGGAAAATTGGATCACTTTGGTGATAGGTTGAGAAAAGTTGTTGGAAAAGTTGGCGGCGGTATTAAAGCTGTAATTACACCGGGGATGCTATTCGAAGCTTTGGGATTCAGATATTTCGGACCAGTAAATGGTAATAATGTTGGTAAACTTGTAAGAATTTTTGAACAAGTGAAAGATTTAAAAGGGCCAATTCTTATTCATGCTATGACGGAAAAAGGTAAAGGCTATATGCCTGCGGAAGGAGATTCCCAAAAACTTCACGCTTCTTCTCCGTTTGATAAAGTTACTGGTAAAGCATATAAAAAGAAACCGGGACCTCCCTCATATACTTCTGTTTTCGGAAATGCTTTGATTCAAATAATAAAAGAAAAACCGGAAGTAATGACAATAACTGCTGCTATGCCCGACGGTACAGGATTGAATTTGGTTAAAAAGGAATGTCCTAAAAATTATTGTGATGTAGGAATTGCTGAAGAACACGCTGTTACGTTTTCAGCGGGTTTAGCTACTCAGGGAATAAAACCCGTGGTTGCTGTTTATTCTTCATTCCTTCAAAGGGGATTTGATCAGATTATTCACGATGTAAGTCTTCAAAAATTAAACGTGGTATTTGCTTTGGACAGAGCCGGATTGGTTGGCGCTGACGGACCTACACATCACGGCTCATTTGATCTTTCCTATTTACGTTTAATTCCGGGAATGGTAGTAATGGCACCCAAGGATGAATCTGAATTAAGGGATATGCTTTACACTGCCGTTAATTACGAGGGGGGACCGATTGCTTTAAGATATCCGAGAGGTGCAGGACTCGGCGTTCCTCTAAAAAAACATTTTGATGAAATTGAAATCGGTAAAAGTGAAATACTAATTGAAGGTAATGATGTTGCTCTGATTGCTGTAGGAGTGATGGTAAATTATTCTGAAATTGCAGCAGAAAAACTAAAGGAAGAGGGAATTAGCTGCGAAGTTGCAAATATGCGTTTTATTAAGCCAATTGATGAAGAGTATATTGACAATTTAGTAACGAGACATTCAAAAATAGTTACACTTGAAGAAAGCACTATAATAGGCGGATTCGGGAGCGCAGTGTTAGAATATTGTGCTACTAAAAATTATAATGTAGAAATTCTAACAATTGGATTACCCGATAAATTTATTGATCACGGAACACAAGCTGAACTTCATAGAAAAATCGGTATAGACCCTGACGGTATTAAAGAAAAAGTAAAATTATTTTTCTCAAAAAAAAATATAACTTCTGAGGTTGTGATGTGATGGAAAAAACCAAGGTTGGTGTAATTGGTTTGGGTGGAATTGCTCAACTTGTGCATTTACCGAACCTGGCCAAATTATCTAATGCCGAAGTTACTTCAGTTGCTGAAATTGATAAAAGAAAACTTACTGCAATTGCCGATAAATTTAAAATTCAAAACAGATATCACGACTATAAAGACTTGCTTACCGATAGTGATGTTGATGCTGTAATAATTGCCACCCCCACAAATGTTCACGCAGAAATTGCAATAGAAGCCTTAAAAAATGGTAAACATGTACTTGTTGAAAAACCTTTTGTTCGTTCTTACGAAGAAGGCATACCCGTTATCGAACAAGCAAATATTTCCGGTAAATTGGTAGTTGTGGGAATGAATCTTCGTCACAGACCCGATGCTATGCTGTTAAAAAGCGGAGTAGGTTCCGAAGAAATCGGAAAAATATTTTATGTTAAAGGCGGATGGATTAGAAGACAGAGCAGTGACCAGGATTGGTTTATGAAAAAAGAAGAAGCAGGCGGCGGTGTAATTATTGATTTGGGAATAGTGCTTTTGGATTTAGCTCTTTGGCTTTTAGATTACCCAAAAGTAGAAACTGTTACAACCCAAAATTTTTATCAAAACACAAAAAACATTGAAGACTCTTCAATTTGTTTCCTGCGATGCAACAATGGAAGATTGATTAGTCTGGAAACAAGCTGGTCACTCCCAATGGAAAAAGATTCTTCTTATTTTACTGTATACGGAACTAACGGGTATGCAACACTCAACCCATTTAGGATTTATAAAAAATATGAAGATGAATATTTAGAGGTCGGTTCGTCACAAACCGAAAGTTCGGCGGTTTTATTTCAAAAATCTTATCTGAACGAATTAAAAAGTTTTATCGGAGCAATTAGGGGAGCCAATCCTGTTATTTCTACGGGAGAAGAAGCTCTTGAAAGGTTAAGGATTATTGAAGCTATGTATAAGTCATCAGCAGAAGAAAAAGAAATAATTTTGAAATGAAAAAAATTGTGCTACTTGTAGACGATGACGCAGATATTGTAGAATTTCTTCAGTATAATTTAGAGAAAGAAGGATTTAAGGTAGTTAGTGCGAATAACGGGAATGAGGCACTCAGCAAATTAAATAAAAATATTGACCTTATTTTGCTCGATATCATGATGCCAGATATGAACGGTTTCGATGTCCTAAAAAAAATAAGGCAAAGCGATTATTACAAAGATATACCCGTAATATTTTTAACTGCAAAATCTTCAGAAACAGATGAGATAAAGGGGCTGAATTTAGGTGCTCACGATTTTATAGCAAAACCAATTTCTCCTCAAAAATTAATTGCAAGGGTAAAAACAAATATCCGCAAACCGCAAAATTCAAAAAATGATTCCCAGTTAAATGAAATTATTGCCGGTCCAATAAATATTGACAAAGATAAACATATAGTAAAAATTGACAATAAAATATTAACTCTGCCAAAAAAGGAATTTTCACTTTTATATTATTTTATAACCCACCCAAATAAAGTATTTAACAGAGATGTTCTATTAAAAGAAATATGGGGTGCAGATATATATATAACTAAGAGAACCGTAGACGTGCACATAAGAAAACTACGCGAAAAATTGGGGAGATATTCAGCTACAATTGAGACAATAAAAGGAGTAGGCTATAAATTTTCTGTCGATGAATAAAATAATTACCAGGTTTAATACTTCGGTAAAATATTATCTAAAAATAATTAGCTGGACAATTCTTTCTGCATTTATTGTTTATTCTATTGATCTTTCAAATAAATCCTTCTACTTATATTTGCTTATTATTGCAATTTATTTGACGGTACTTATTTATCATTTTGCAGGAATTAGAAAAAAAGAATTAGATGAAATCCAATCTATAATTGCATCTATAAGACTAAACAAATTTGAATCTAATAAGTCTATTAAACTAAATACCAATTTAAAAAAGCTTGAAGTTGAAATTTGCTCGATGTATGAAAAAATGCAAAATGATATTAATTATCTTAAAAAACTTGAAAAAATGAGGACACAGTTTTTGGCTAATGTTTCCCACGAATTGCGGACACCAATTTTTAAAGTTCAGGGATATATTGAAACCTTGCTGGACGGAGCAATAAATGACGAAAAAGTAAATCTTAATTTCCTTAACAAAGCAAAAAATTCTGCTGTTTATCTGGGCAATCTGATAAACGATCTTATAGATATTTCTATGATTGAGTCGGGTGAGATGAAAATGAGTTTCCGGTATTTTAATTTGAAAGAATTTATTTCTTCAATTATCAACCAATTTAAAGATTCAATTGAAAAGAAAAATTTAAACTTGAAATTTGATAGCACTAAAGAAGGACTAAAAGTTTACGGTGATAAAGAAAGATTAAAAGTTGTTTTAAATAACCTCATCCAGAATGCTATAAAATATACAGATAACGGACTGATTGAAATCAGTTTAAAGGAAACTGCAGAAAATGTAATTATTAGTGTTAAAGATTCGGGAATAGGAATTCCTTCAACTGATTTAAATAGAATATTTGAAAGGTTTTACAGAACAGAAACCGCTCTTTCACGTGCAGAGAGCGGTACAGGGCTTGGTCTTGCTATTGTAAAGCATATTGTTGAAGCGCATAATTCAATTATAAATGTAAAAAGTACTTTGTGTAAAGGATCGGAATTTAGTTTTATATTAAAGAAATGATTAGAACGATGCGGTTGCAAATTGATTGACATGTAAATGAGAAATGTTTAATTTAACAGACTAATTTTAGAAATATGAGGTAAAAATGTACGCTGTTGTTGATATAGCCGGACAACAATTTAAAGTTACGGAAAAAACAAAATATTATGTCCCAAAATTAAATGAAAAAATTGATGCCAAAGTTACATTTAGCAATGTACTTATGGTAAGCAACGATAAAAAAATAAATTTTGGCTCTCCCTTTGTTAAAGGTGCCAAAGTCTCTGCAAAAGTTTTAGAGCACATAAAAGATGACAAGGTAATCGTTTTTAAGAAAAAGAGAAGAACCGGTTATCAAAAATCGAATGGACACAGACAACAATTAACACGAATTGAAATTACAAACATTGCTTTAAGTAAAGATACCAAGGCAGGAAAAGAACCTAAAGCTGAAAAAGACACAAAAGAAGCTAAACCTAAAAAAGAAACGAAAGCTGTTAAGGAAACAAAAACTGTTAAGCCGACAAAAGAAACTAAAACAGCTAAAGAGACAAAGGCTGTAAAAGAAACAAAAACTACAGCTAAGGCTAAAACTACTGCGGCTAAGAAAGAAACTAAGGAGAAAAAATAATGGCTCATAAAAAAGGACAGGGCTCATCCAGAAACGGAAGAGACAGTAACGCGCAAAGACTTGGAGTTAAAAAATTTGGCGGTGAAAGAGTTATTTCGGGTAACATTATTGTAAGACAAAGAGGAACAAAATTTCATCCGGGTACGAATGTTATGAGAGGCGGTGACGATACTTTATTTGCTGTTGCAGACGGATATGTAAAGTTTGAAGTAAAAAGAAATAATCGCAAATATGTAAATGTTTATGAATCTTTGAACAACTAATCCAAACTACATAATTAAAATTAAAAACCCAATCCATTTGATAACGGATTGGGTTTTTTTATTAATGTGAACTATTGATAAGGAGTCATTAAACTTTCTTTTTAAGAAAAAAGTTAAGCTTGACTTTATAAAAATAATTTTACATTTTTTGTAAAAAATGGAGGGGATACCATAAAAATGGTACCGTTTAAAAACAAAAATTTATTTTTCCACTCTCTCAGAATCTTAATTGCCCTTGTTTTTATCATTTCGGGTATATTAAAAATATTAAATACAAACAAATTTATTAGTGCTATAAATTCTTTTGATTTAATCCCAAATTCTTTGCAAGTACCGATCGGATACTTAATAATAACGTTAGAGATAATCTTGGGTTTGTTAATTTTACTAAATATTAGACTTAATTTTTCTCTAAAAACAATAATCACCATATTAATAATTTTCACAGTTTTCCTGATTGTAAAATATTCAGAAGGTGCTGAAGTTTCCTGCGGATGTTTCGGGGATTTGTCAACGGGCAAAATTAGTATTTTGAATATATTAAGAAACTTCCTTTTAATAATAATATCAATTATTGTTTTAAGCTTCAAGATTCAATTAAGTGATAAAAGCAAATCAAATAATACGTACAAATTAATTTATGCTAACATACTCTCCTATGGGAAAACATTTTTTGTAGTTGGTTTAATTTTCATAAGTGTTGCACTGGCATATCAAAATCGTGAATTAAAAAGCAAAACGGCAATATTGTTAAGTGAAAAAAATGTAATAAGTGAGGGTGAAACTGCAATAGCGTTTAATGCAAAAGACCTTAGTGGAAGTCAACTAAGAATCTTTAATAGCACAACCAATAATAAAAAACTACTGTATATTTTTTCTACCCATTGTCAAACTTGCCGCATAAATATTCCAAATTGGATTACTTTAACCGAGCAAGTAAAAAATAAGGATGTGGATATATTTGCTGTTTCTATTGATTCATTAACTCTAGTTAGAAAATATATCAATGCCAACCCTGTTAATTTCAAAGTATATTCTTCCATCGATAGTCTATTTCTTGAAAAGTACAAAGCATATTTAACACCACAGACTATACTTGTTGATGAAGACAACAAGATCGTGAAAGTTTGGGTTGGCTTAGTAACTAATTTTCAAGCTTATAGTATATTTAATAGGTTGAAATAAAATCAACCTGTAATTAAAAAAATATGGGAGGTAATATGAAAAGAAAATTAATTCAAAGTTTTTTTACATTCGGTGCACTTTTATTTTTAACATTTGGTGTCTTTCAATTAAGCGATCGGCAATTTTTATTTGCTGAGATTTTAAAACAATGTTGTAATATGTATCAATGTGACGGATCGCAATGCAACGATATCTCCACTGCAATATTAAAACCTAATTGCGAAGCAGGAACTCCTGAAGTTGAATTTACCTGCAGGGATTGTATGGATGCAATAGGCGCAGATAGTGTTTGCAATAGAATAGGTGATTATGCTTATTGTAAATTGGAAAGTGGTTTACATTACTCAAGCTATTATGGAACAGAATATCCACTTTCTGTTTCAATCTCAGGACCTTCTACATTGGCTCCTTATGAATATGGTACATTTACAGCAAATGTTTCCGGAGGAATTACACCATATTCATACAGCTGGCAAATTTATTATCCATGTGACTATATGTCGATGTCGGATAATAGTTTTAAAGATAGTAGTGGAGGAATAATATTAGCACCACCATGCGGCTACTGGGAACCTTTAGCAACAAAGCAAGCAACCGTTGTTCGATATGATACAAGAGATTTTATACTTAAAAGTACGGTGACAGATAGTCATATTTATACTAATTCAGCTTATGATACCCATTCTGTAACAATCACCGGAGGGGGAATGTATTTAGCTGGAACAAATAATAATAATAATTTCCTAAATAAAGTTGAATCATCTAATCAAATTGAAAGTTTGGTCCCAGTTGATTATCAATTATTCCAGAATTATCCAAATCCATTTAACCCGTCTACTATAATTATTTATAGTTTAAAATCACCTGGCTCTGTAAAACTTTCAGTTTACGATGTTTCGGGCAAGCTTGTAAAAGTTTTGGTTGATGAAAATCAGGGGCCGGGTTTTCATAACGTTTCATTTAATGGCAATAATCTTTCAAGCGGTGTGTATATATATCGTTTGGAAACAAATGATTATTCCTCTATTAAGAAAATGCTGTTGATTAAGTGAGGTTTATTATGAAAACAAGAATATCAATTTTGCTGTTATTTTTTATTCCAGCAATTTCAATCCACGCCCAATGGGTATCTAAAAAAGATACGCTACAACATCCGGATTGGGGGATTGGATGGTCTATTGATGCCTGTGATCTAAATACAATTGTTTTTTCAGTTCAGTGGAGTAATTATCCCGAGCCCGCGAAAGTATATTTAAGCAAAAATGGGGGTAAAGCCTGGAGCAATATTTCACCGTTAAATTCCTGGGGTGATGAATTAATTGATATTTCAATCATTGATAGTATGCATATATGGGGTGCATGTAGTGATGGAAAAATCTTTTCGACTTCAAATGGAGGTATAAACTGGGAAGAACAATATTTTGATACAACAAAGACAAAATTTATAAATTACATAGAAATGTTTGATGAAAATATAGGAATTGCTATGGGCGATGCATTAGCATCAGAAAACGGAATTCCTGTATTTTTAAAAACTACCGATGGCGGGAAAAATTGGCTGGATATGAATAAGAATTATGCAATTGGCGGTTGGTCCGGATCGATATGGCAAAGATTGGATTTTGTAAATGAAAACACAGGTTATTTTTTTGAAAGCGGTAATTCCCCTCAAAAATTATATAAAACCACAGATGGGGGTTCAAGTTGGAATGAAACAAATCTTACTGGCAGGGCAGACCTAGTTAAATTTTATAACGAGAACCTTGGGTTAACTTTTTCTACCGAGTATGATACTTCCACAGATCCTATAACCGCCACATACTATTTCAAAAGAACAACCGACGGCGGGGTTACCTGGGAAGAATATCAGGCTGATGTTGAAGGTTTTATGAGCGACATTGAGTTTTTACCAGGTAAACCATCTAATGTTTGGAGTACTGGTAAGAACGGACTTTATTTTTCAATTGATACCGGCAGAACCTGGCAGAAATATGATTTGGGTATTGATTCATTAATGGGACGTGATATTGTTTTTACGGACGAAAACCACGGGTGGCTTCTTTGTGACAATGGAAATATATTTTATACAGATAATAACGGTGGCATAATTACCGGCATAGACGACAAAAATTATTCAAATAAATTTCCGGATAGTTATTATCTTTATCAAAATTATCCTAATCCATTTAATCCAAGTACAATTATAAATTATCAATTATCTAAAGATGGTTTAGTTCTACTAAAAATATATGATTTACTGGGTAGAGAAATAATGACGCTTGTAAATGAGTTTAAATCAAAAGGAAAGTACAGTGTAAATTTCAATGCTGGTGCTCTTCCAAATGGAGTGTATTTTTACAGATTAATTTCAGGTAATTTTACTCAATCAAGAAAAATGATGTTGCTGAAATAGTAATAAATGATACTTAAGAAAAGCCGGGGAACAAACCCGGCTTTTCACTATAAAGTATTTTTAATTAAATCAGAAACCTAAATTTTCCATTGCTTCAATAAGACCTTTAACAGCAGTAATCGAATTATCCAATGCTGCTTGTTCAGTTTCATCGAGTGAAAGTTCGATTACCCTTTCAACTCCGTTTGCACCGAGTACTGCCGGTACACCTAAATAGTATCCGTCCACACCATATTCTCCATTTAAATAAGAGCAAGTTGGGATAACTCTTTTTTCATCATAAATAATTGATTGAGCCATAGCGGTTGCAGATGCTGCGGGTGAGAAAAATGCTGACCCGGTTTTTAGTAATTTGACTACTTCACCGCCTGCTTTTTTTGTCCTTTCAACCATCGTATTCATAACTTCTTCTGCTTTTGCTTTGTCTTTGTATTTTCTTTCCAGCATTTCTATAACAGGGATCCCGTTAACATTTGCATACCTTATTAAAGGCACCATTGTGTCTCCGTGCCCACCAAGTACCATAGCATTAACGTCTTTTACAGATACATCAAGTTCCCATGCAATGAATGATGAAAAACGTGATGAGTCGAGCATACCCGCTTGTCCCATAACTCTGTTTGTAGGAAATCCGGTTACTTTTTGGAACAATGTTACCATTGCATCCAAAGGATTTGAAATTATGATTACAGTAGAGTCTGGTGCATTATCTCTCACGCCTTCTGCAACACTTTTCATAATTTTAGCATTTGTTGTCAGCAGGTCGTCTCTGCTCATACCCGGTTTCCTTGGTAAGCCGGCAGTAATAATAACAATGTCGGCGCCTTCAATATCTTTATATGTATTTGTACCGGTTACTTTTGCATCAAATCCACCAATGCGGGATGCTTCTGCTATATCAAGAGTTTTACCTTGCGGGAGGTCTTCAACGATGTCGAACATCACAACATCGCCTAATTGCTTTGAGGCAATCAGCTGGGCTAAAACTCCCCCGATTTGTCCACCACCGATTAGAGCAATTTTATTTCTAGCCATTTTTCCGCTCCTTTTTAAAATAATAATAATAAAATATTTTTTATTCGTATATCAAAGTTAAATATGTGTAAATCTATTTCAAAGTGAGTGAATATAATAAGTGATATTAATCATTTTTAACCCAATTATTCGATTTATTTTTTTATTTTACTTTTAACTTTTTTAATTAGTTATAATAAATTTCTATGAAAAAAATTACAGTGGTTGGTGCAGGAAATGTTGGAGCGACTACCGCACAAAGATTGGCTGAAAAACATCTTGCAGAAGAAATAGTTCTAATTGATATAATTGAAGGTGTGCCCCAGGGTAAAGCGTTGGATATTTGGGAAAGCAGTTCTGTAGAATTATTTGACACTAGGGTAATCGGAACAAACAGCTATGCAGACACATCTAATTCGGATGTTGTGATAATAACAGCAGGTCTTCCGCGTAAACCCGGAATGAGCAGGGATGATTTATTGGCTTCCAATGCAAAAATTGTAAGAGAAGTAACAGAGAACGTAGCTGATAATTCTCCCCAAGCCATATTAATTATCGTTTCAAATCCACTGGATGTAATGTCATATGTTGCATTGAAGACAAGCGGATTTGAAAAGAATCGTGTAATAGGAATGGCAGGAATTTTAGATACGGCAAGGTTCAGATTATTTATTGCAGAGGCACTGAACGTTTCAGTAAGCGATATCAGCGCTATGGTTTTGGGTGGACACGGTGATTCTATGGTACCGCTGATTAGATATACAACTGTTTCGGGAATTCCTTTAATTGAATTACTTCCCGAAAATGAAATTGTTAAACTTATTAACCGAACAAGGAAAGGCGGAGCGGAAATTGTTAATCATTTAAAAACAGGAAGTGCTTATTATGCACCTTCTTCGGCTGCGGTTGAAATGGCGGATGCTATTGCGAAAAATAGAAACAGGGTATTACCTTGTTCAGCTTGGCTTGAAGGAGAATACGGAATAAACGAAGTTTTCTGCGGTGTACCGGTTAAAATCGGTTCAAACGGAATTGAAAAAATTATTCAATTGAATTTGAGTTCGACGGAAATGGAAGCTTTAAAAAATTCTGCGGAAGAAGTTAAAAGGAATATAAGGAAACTGAGTATTTAATTATATCTTTAATTCGATAATTGCTTCGGTGCCGGATGGTGTAATATTAAATTTCAAATCACTCATATAAACTTTCATCAAATATAAACCTCTGCCCGAATCTTTTAAAAGATTGTCCGGTTCTGTCGGGTCGGGTACTTTTGAAGGGTCAAATCCTTTGCCCTCATCTTTAACGATAATACGAAGTGTATCACCTTCAACATTGACATCAATTGTAACTAATTTATTAACATCGCACTTATTGCCGTGTTTAATAGCGTTAGTTGCCGCTTCTGTAACAGATAAGAGAAGAGCTGACAATTTTTCTTCACCCAATTGAAGGTCCATTGAAAAATAATTTACAAATTCTTCTATGGTAATTAAATTATTGGGGTCGCTTTCAATTTCTAAATGATAATTCTTTTCAGGCAAAGTTTGCAATAATTATTTTTGTAAAGTTCTATAATAGTTATTTTAATTTTAAATTAAAAATAATAATTCATCTGCATGATTAGATTTGTTCCCTGTTTATTTCTATCATTATTAAGGGTTATAAATTCATACCAGCCATAAAGTCTGAAATATAAAACATCTAATAATTCTAGTTTTATTTCTGTAACAGGAGCAACGCTTAAAAATTTAGAATCTATTATTTTTTCTGATCCCCTGTAATTAAAAGTATTTAATAAGAAAATTCTTAATCCAAAAGCATAAGAGAGTGAACTTGGTTTTACAGTTAATTTAGTCTCTGAAAAAACTTCTTCTAAATATCTGGTCGGTGTTGTTGTAAATTCATTCCATTTTAAGTTCCCTTGTTCCGAAAGTTTTACATAATTGTATGATGACAGAGAAAGTCTTTTTGAAAAGTTAATAGATGTAGAATCGCGTGCGGTAAACTGTCTGAAAGAAAAACTTTTGAAGTTTGGGTTTATATCTTCAAAGTCAAACACGGTATAGTTGGCGGATACAGAAAATGAATTAGTTGAGGTAACTATTTTGCCTGAATATTTTCCGCCTGTTGTTAATGTAAAAACTCTGTTAATATTATTGTTAGAACTTTTTTCGGAGAATATGTAAACAGTTTGATTAATGGTAGCATCGGCGTTAATAAATGCTTGGAAGAAAGGAGTGAAAGTTTTTAAGTATTGCAGTCTTGCTATTGATAACAGTTCATCCCTGTCGTCAAAATTATTGTTGCTTGGCGTATCATATTTCAATTTATTTTGATAAAGACTGAAATTTATTCTATCTGATTCTGATAAAATTAAATTACCCGAAAAACTTAGTGATATTCTTTTGGCATTATTATTCTTCCTGCTTTCTAATTCCGACTTTTCATCAAACAAAATATTAGGAGTATCTTCAATATTTTTTGTAATGTTTTTTTCGTCTCTTTCATTATACAGCAACCTTAAAACACCGTTAAAAAAACTGCCCGAATAGCTTAGGAGACTTTCCATTTCAATCCTAAGTTCATTGATTTGAGTATCAAACAATGATGAAGATACGACGGGTGATGTTTTATATCTTGTATCTCTGTCTATATTTCTCCAGAGTAATTTGCCGGCAATGTTCCATTTTAAATTTGTAGAAGCATAATCGTTCCCCAATCTTTCTTCAAAAAAATAATCGGTCTCAATTCTGCTTTGTATATTATTTTTAACATTAAATACAGAGGCGGTTGTAGAATCGGCAATAAAATAAAAATCTTTCCGATTGCGCGAATACTTTACGCTGAATGAATTTCGA